>JAMPEB010000039.1 GCA_023665475.1 Lachnoclostridium sp. | reverse complement strand
CTGAGCGGTTATGACAAGGCTGATGAGCTTAATGTAAGCTATCTTGACAAAACCGAAGAGCTCTGCCTGCTGGTAAATCAGGACAGCGCTGTTTTATCCGTAATACTCGACAAGATGATAAATCAGATCAACAGAGAGGAAATAACAGGCACATTACTGCAATATGCAAGTATTGATAAATCTTCGCAGTTTACCTTTAAAGACTTTTTAAAACGGTATGCTTATTTTATAATGATAGTTCTTGCCGTTTTTGTCGCTTTGATCGCGCTGGCATTCGTTCTCTACATACGAAAATCCCACGCGTATAACAGGCAGCAGGAAGAAATGCAGCTTTCGCTTAAAGACGCACTTGAAATGGCTGATGCGGCAAATAAGGCAAAGACGAACTTTTTGTCCAGCATGAGCCACGATATCCGCACCCCCATGAATGCCATTGTGGGAATGACGGATATTGCCAAAAAGCATACGGATGACCAAGAAAAATTAAACGACTGCCTTGATAAGATAACGCTGTCAAGCCGGCATCTTCTGACATTGATAAACGATGTGCTTGACATTTCCAAAATAGAGAGCGGTAAGCTTACGCTTGCTCCGATTCATTTTTCATTGCGCAAAGTAGTGGAAAATCTGGTGAATATCGTGCGCCCGATGATAAAGTCCAAAAATCAGGAATTTGATGTACATATTCATGGTATAGACTGTGAAACACTGTATGGTGACGAACTGCGCATCAGTCAGGTGTTCATCAATATTTTAAGCAATGCGGTCAAGTATACACCGGAGGGCGGCAAAATCATACTTGACTTGTATGAAGAGCATATAGACAACCAAATGGTACAGCTTACCTACATCGTCAAGGATAACGGTATCGGCATGAGCCGGGAATATATGGGACATATGTTTGAGGCGTTTACCCGGGCGGATGACAGCCGTACCAACAAAATACAGGGCACGGGACTCGGACTTGCCATCGTGAAGCAGATGGTTACACTTATGAACGGCACGATAGACTGCGAAAGCGCACCGGATAAAGGAACTTCATTTACGGTAAAACTCAAGCTGCCCACAGGCGCAGATGATAATCGCATTTATACGCTTCCGCCGATAGATATGCTGCTTGTGGACAATGATGAGATATTTCTTACTATCACAAAAGATGTTGTGGAAGAAATGGGTGCAAATGCAGAAACGGCACACGGCGGCGTCAAAGCGCTTGAACTCGTCAAAAAGCGGCACGAGGCAGGCAACGATTATGCGGTTGCTCTGGTAGATTGGAAAATGCCGGAAATGGATGGTGCGCAAACGGTACGCGCCATGCGTGATATTGTAGGTGAAAACACATCCATTATACTTGTAACTGCTTATGATTGGGCGGATATAGAGGAAGAAGCGGAAAACAGCGGCGCAGACGGATTTATATGCAAGCCCCTGTTTAAGTCCTATTTGTCCGAAAAGATAGGGCGTGTGCTTCAGGCAGAAGAAGGCGACCGCCGTATTACAGAAACCCAGAACGAAGATCTCAAAGGTTTGCATATACTTATAGCCGAGGATAATGATATCAACTGGGAGGTTGCAAGCGAGATACTCGGTATGTTCGGGGTGATTACCGAACATGCCGAAAACGGAAAGCAGGCTGTGGAAATGATGCAAAATGCAGCGGACGGTAAATATGACCTTATACTGATGGATGTGCAAATGCCCATCATGAACGGCAGGGAAGCAACCATGGAAATCCGCAAATCATCACGGGACTATGTCAAAAATATTCCTATTATAGCAATGACTGCGGATGCTTTCGCCGAGGATATCGCATCCTGTCTTGCCTCAGGCATGAACGGACATGTTGCCAAACCTATAGATACGGATAAACTCTGTCAGGAAATCCGGCGTGTTCTGAATGGTATACCAATGCTTTAACCATCCTATACCTTGTTAAAAAATATATCCCAACGGAAGCCGCCTAACGGAAGCGGCTTCCGTTAGGAATATATCTTCAAACCTCAATTCCTTTCCGCGTTCAGAAGCTCTTCATCATAAAAAATATCATATTCCTCCGATGTCACAATATTCGTTCCGAAGTCCAGCTCAAAGAACAAATGGCTCATCCCGATATCTTTTAAAATTTCTGCATCCAAAAGAACAAAATCATCCCCATCCAATATGCTTTTTGTCAAAAGCAGTTCCATCTGCTCCATTGTTTCAGACCCGGAGGGGATTCGGAAAACCCTGACACTGTTCGGCGTGCCTCCCTTCCATTGGAGCAGGATGAGCTCTATCCGGGCAGCATTATACCACAGAGCTTCCGCTTCCACAATATTTTCATCCTTATCATAGAACCGTACTGTTTTAAGCGCCGGAGAACCTTCAGCCATCGGATCTTCTGTATCATCTGTCTGCTCCCTTGTTGGTCCGGCAAGCGCCATGATCAAAAGTAGCGAAATAATGGTCATCACTGCTGCCAGAAGCCAGCCTATTTTCCATATCACAGCTTTCTTCTTTCTTTCCGAAGGTCCATCGGTTTCTTCGCTTTCCCGTATCATATTCAGTTCCAAAATCTTGTCCAACATCTCCCGGTTAATACCCTGAGGCAATGCCATGCCGTTCTCCCATTTAGACACGGCCTGTCTGCTGACTCCCAACTGCTCCGCCAAATCCTCCTGAGACAGATTCTTTTCTTCTCTTGCCCTCTTGATTTCTTCACCTAACGCCATATTCCGCAAATACCTCCTGTAATAATATAGATATGTTTCAGCGCTTTACATAGCTATATTTTACCCGCAACTGCGGTTGCGCGCCACCACTTTTCCGCAACTTAAATGTTGCGGCATGGATTTGGCTAACTTAATATGTAAATTCTTACCCCACCTGAGCAAGTTCCCGATATGTCCGTACAATAATTGCTGCCGCAATCAGGAAAGTCAGGATGTCAGATACCGGCATGGAGTAAAGCACGCCATCCAACCCAAAGAAGCGGGGCAGCACCAAAGCAAGTCCTACCCCGAACACTACCTCACGCACCAGAGAAATTGCTGTAGATGCCGCCGCTTTTCCAAGAGACTGCAGAAAAATGAAAGTACCCTTGTTGACTGTGGCAAAAATCATCATACATAAATAAATGCGGAAACTTTTTATGGCAAACTGCGTGTAATATACACTCTCGTTTGCTGCACCGAACAGATTGATTAGCTGTCCGGGGAATAATTCCACAATCAGCAGGGCAACAGCCCCCACAATGGCCTCTATAGTGAGCAAACGGGTAAACAGACTTTTCACCCGGTCTTTTCTGCCCGCTCCGATATTGTATCCCACAATAGGGATGCACCCTGCAGCCGTTCCCACCGCAATAGAGATAACAATCTGGAAGAACTTCATGACAATCCCAACAACAGCCATCGGAATCTGCGCATACTGCGTCTGCCCAAACACAGGGTCAAGAGCGCCGTAGGTTTGAATCATATTGTTGATGGCAGCCATAGCTGCAACCAGAGATATCTGAGACAAAAAACTAGTGATTCCAAGCGCCAGATACTTCCCTGTCAATTGACGGTGGATATGAAAACTTCCTGTTTCCAGCCTGACAGCTTTCATATGGCGCAGATACCACACAGCCAATACCGCCGTTAAAACCTGTCCTAACACCGTTGCCACTGCGGCCCCCATCATACCCCACTTAAATATAAAAATAAAAACAGGGTCAAGAATAATATTGACTACTGCGCCCGCCAAAGTGGAAATCATAGCAAACCTAGGACTTCCGTCAGAACGGATAACGGGATTCATTGCCTGCCCGAACATATAGAAAGGAATACCCAGACTAATCCAAAAAAAGTATTCTTTCGACTGGAGAAATGTCTCCTCGTTAACCCGCCCGCCGAAAAGCGTCAAAATGGGTTCCTGAAAAATTAAGTAAACCGCAGCAAGGATAAGGCTTCCGATAATGCACAACAAAACTGCGCTCCCAATACTCTTATGGGCGTCTTCCTTTTTACCCCCGCCAAGACAAATGCTGACAAAAGCACAGCAGCCATCACCAATCATCACCGCAATCGCCAAGGCTATCACTGTCATGGGAAATACCACTGTATTCGCGGCATTGCCATAAGAGCCGAGATAGCTGGCATTGGCGATAAAAAGCTGGTCCACAATGTTATAGAGCGCCGCCACCAGCAGCGAAATCACACAGGGAACCGCATATTTTTTCATCAGCGCTCCAATCGGCTGCTTTTCCAAAAAATCGTTTGCTTTCTCTTTCATAAAGATTCCTCCTTACATAAAACAATGCGCGGCTGAAGAAGCTGGATTTACGCCCCTTTGGCCACGCACTTTTTTGAATAATATTAAAGTTAATACATAAAAAAATAAACATGCAGCAAAATCGGACTTACGCAATTACGCTACACATTTATAATTAGTATACTCATTTTTTCGGGATTTGTCAAAGACATTTTGGGGCTTATCACCTGTGAATCTTATAAATCTACTTTCTCTAAAAATACACCTCTTACTTTGCGACACTTTTCCGGTTCTTCCTCTGTGATATAATACACCCTTTGCTCATGCTCATTTACCTCTCATTTTTTCAAATCGTAAAATGTTGTTTTCAGCTTCTGCAATCTGTAATAATTCTAAACTACATATTTGAAATGCCACACACTTCACTTTATACGGAATAGAGATATGGCTATCTGTATTTATTGGCGTATTACTTTATGACACCAGTGTATTTGCATAAGGCACATAGTCCTTCTCTTAACAAAACAGACATTTATCCTATTCCTAAAAGGACACTGCTGTCTTATCTTCTTTCTGTCCTTCTATTGGAACTGTGTCATTTCAAAGCTCTTTCAAAAATGGTGTAGTAGGTACCATTTTAATCTGTGAAACCTTGATTTTATAGGCTTTTCCGAAACATTTCAAGATACTGCCGTGGCATTTTTCGCATTGTATCAAAACTTCATTATAAAATCAATTTACAAAGATAAAGAACCCTTATTCCGCGTTGTGGCATCTAGTCCAATCTCCCCAATATATTGACAATGATAAACATTGGATAAAGACAACTCTCCCCTCCGTATGACCTAAGATCATTCATTTATTTTCCAATACCCTTTCTTATTTGTTCCAATCCTTTCTACAATGCCCTTTTCCTGAAGTGACTTCATTCTTGCAGCAACGGTTTTTCGGCTGATATCTGCACGCTTAGCAATTTCTGCATAAGTATAGGCAGGATCTTCATATAATAAATTTAGAACAACGATTTCGGAATCGTTCACCCTATCGTTCACCTTATCGTTCACCTTATCGTTCACCCTGTTCTTCCCCAAAGTAATGACTCTGTCTTCCGGCGCTGTAAATTTAATCATGATATCTTTAGGATGAACTGTATATTCCGGCATTGGCACACCATCTGCTTTGCAGGACTCATATATTTTTTCTATACCACGTCCCCAGCTTTCTATAAAACCAGCCAAATAGAATGTATGTGCTATATTAGGATTGAATGGCAATGAGACATGTTTATTTATCAAATTTTCCAAAGTCCATGTTTCCGGAAGCATCCCAACATTAGCTATATACAATTTGTCATCATATACACTGATCTGGATTGGTATTTTCGCACTGTAGTCTTTATGCACAACCGCATTGAGCAACGCCTCTCTAAGTGCCTCTTTAGGAAATGGATATCTTTCCAGCCGTTGGATTCCTTTATAAGAGATTTTTGCTTTCAAATATTTAAAATAGATAAGTTCCATCGCTTTATCAACCTGCTGAAGCAACGAACCATGTACTTCATCTTGATAAATCAATTCCGCATCACTTTCAAAAAATCCAACTTTGATATAAGCACCCAAAAACCAACGCTCCGGCTTTTCTGAAAATAGCAAGGCTGCCGCATTTGTTAAATAGCTCCCATTTTTCAAATATAGTTTTTCTATAAGGCTTTCTTTGTTTTCGTTGAGTACTTCATTTTCAAGTCTTCCCTTTTCTGCAGCCTTCTCTTTAAAATACTTAATGACATCATCGCTGATATCATCCGCTGTCAACTGAGGCATTGGCGAATCTTCCCAATTTACGCCACGACGCCGTAATATGAAACTTTCCAATTCCGGTCCCGACAGTTTTTGGTTTGTACTTCCACTACGGTAGTAATATACTCCTTTACAGGAAATAGGCACGGGATAGGGAGGCACTTCTATTTCTATATATTCTTTATCGTCTTTTTGCATTAAAATAACATTCACAATAATGCCCATCGCATCCCGAATCTTATTTGGTAAATCCTCTAGAAGTTTTTTACTATTTTGCAAACCAATGGGCTTTCCATTATCATCCACACCTATATACAACTTTCCCCCTTGGGAATTAGCAAACCCACAAATCCATGCAAGATATTCATCTTTCCAAAGAGTTTTCCATTCTATATTATGTTTTTCCACCATTTTTTAATCTCCCCAACAGATATCTATCCAAAGATTTACAAATACTATTTTATATCACACCTTATTTTATCATTAGCATCTTGTATCGCTGTTTCGTACACATACCTTATTCTTATATTTTATTATAACGGATTTATTTCTTCTTCACAACCAAAAATGCCGCAACCCCTCAAGGTCACGGCACTCAAGCGTTGGTGAGGTGACTCGAACACCCGATCTTCCGCTTAGGAGGCGGCTGCACTATCCACTGTGCTACACCAACATATATGAAAAATCTGCAATCTGCAAATCATTCCTCCGGGAAATTAATCAAACCCTGCAGCCAGATGACACCTTTGAAACGGCGACCGATTTGTGGTTCCCCGAATAAGTCTATTATATTAATAGAAATGTCAAATGTCAATTCATTACAGCAAATTGTCAGCACATAAATTTTTTCGCCGGTAATCTGGTTTGTCGCCATGCGCATGCCCACTATTTCACCCAGCACGGAATATTGGTCGCATTCCACACCATAAGGCATAAAGTAAGTATCCACCAGACTGAAAACATCTTCCTTCTGAATCCGGCGGGAAACGGTGGTATATATGTCCATATCCTCCAAAGTTAAGGTTTCAATCGCCTCCTCATCCCCTTTCCGGGCGGCAGCCAGCAGGCTGTTACGGTTGGCAGAATCCCTTTGTACCTTAAGCTTCTGCTCCTCATCCTTCATAATGGGCATCATGATAGTACCGCTTATGGACAGACCGGAAAGTGTAAGTGTGGTTCCCCGTATGGGCAGCCTTCCTGTTGCCTGCGCTTTTACATAAGGAATCATATTTCTCAGGTAAAAAATCAGGGAAATGCCCACCTTTAAATCATCACAAACCCCCGCATAAGAATCCTTGGCGGCATGGCGTTCCACAGACACATCCTCGCAACTGGTAATGCCGCTGCCGGACAGGTATGGATAATAATAATCATAAGTAAATTTATCGCTGTCATCAAATTCACCACAGACCGCAATCCCCATTCCATCGGCAAAATTTTTGCAAAATTCTCCCAACATCACTTGTTCCTGATTCATGGTATAATTACGCTTGTCAGCATTTAAGACCACATCCGTCAACAATTCTTTTAACTTTTTACGGTCAGTAAGGGTACTGAAACCGATAGCCCGCAGATATTTATGCAAAAATCTCACCTTCTTTCCTGCAATAAATCATCACCCAGTCACTATTATATGACACTTTAATTGATATCGCTTCCCTTGGGCAGAATCTTCTCCTTCCCACCCATATAGGGACGGAGGGCTTCCGGAATATGGATACTGCCGTCCTCGTTCACATTATTTTCCAAAAACGCAATGAGCGCTCTGGGGCTTGCAAGCACGGTATTATTTAATGTATGCACATAGTATGTCCCCTTTTCACCTTTGGTACGAATGCCGAGACGCCTTGCCTGCGCATCCCCCAAAGTAGAGCAGGAACCCACCTCAAAATATTTTTTCTGTCTGGGACTCCATGCCTCCACATCACAGGACTTCACTTTCAAATCCGCCAAGTCGCCGCTGCAGCATTCCAAAGTACGGACGGGAACATCCAGACTTCTGAAAAATTCTACCGTAAAAGCCCACATTTTGTTGTACCACTCCATGGAATCCTCAGGCTTGCACAATACCACCATCTCCTGCTTCTCGAACTGATGCACGCGGTACACGCCTCTTTCCTCCATACCGTGGGAGCCGACTTCTTTTCTGAAACAGGGAGAATAAGAAGTCATGGTAATAGGAAGGCTTTCCTCATTTACAATCTGACCCTTAAACTTTCCGATCATGGAATGTTCCGATGTACCAATCAAGTATAAGTCCTCTCCTTCGATTTTATACATCATGGCTTCCATCTCCGCAAAGCTCATAACACCGTTTACCACGCTGCTGCGAATCATAAAAGGCGGAATACAGTAAGTAAAGCCTTTATCAATCATAAAGTCTCTGGCATAACTGATCATGGCGGAATGGATTCTTGCCGCATCACCCATCAGATAATAAAAACCGTTGCCGCTGGTGCGTCCTGCGCTCTCTTTGTCCAGACCGCTTATGCTGTCAAGTATATCCGCATGATAAGGCACCTCAAAAGCAGGAATCTTCGGTTCGCCGAATTTCTCGATTTCCACATTCTCGCTGTCATCCTTGCCGACGGGCACGGAAGGGTCGATGATATTGGGAATCACCATCATAATTTTCGTAATCTTTTCCTGAAGCTGCGGCTCTAACTCTTCCAACTCCGCAAGCCTTTTTGCGCTTGCCTCTACCTCTGCTTTCTTTGCCTCCGCTTCCGCTTTTTTGGCTTCCGCCTCCGCTGCGTTTCCGGCAACCTCCGCTTTCTTAATCTGTCCCATGAGTCCGCCGATTTCTTTGGAAATGCGGTTTCTGGATGCGCGGAGGTCATCCGCCTCCTGCTTCACCTTTCTGCTCTCCGCATCCAGAGCAATGACTTCGTCCACCATAGGCAGCTTGGACTCTTGAAATTTCTTCCGGATATTTTCTTTTACTACCTCGGGATTCTCCCTTAAAAATTTAATGTCTATCATGATATCCTCCATTTCTGCCATGCATAAGCTGTATAATGCATAATCTGCATGTTGATTTTATTACATATCTAACCGTTACTTTTTATCAAGCTGTGCCGGAATATCATTTGTGGCCACCTCGCCTAATTTTTATCTGTCTGCCAAATCCAAAAGCTCTTCCGACGGTTCCCTTTTCGGAAAAATGTTCCTAACTATCTGCTTGATAAACCGAAATTCCATTCCGTCTTTCATGGTCTTGTTTATAAAAATCCAACTCCAAGCCAATGATTTCGTTTATTGGAATAATAGTATGTTTTCTGCTCTCAAGACTTTCTGCCTGTGCCCAGAGGAATGGGTAAAAGGCTATCCCTTCATCAAGTTTAAGCTTTAAAACATCTGCCTGCCAATTTGTCCAACGATAATCCATGTAAAAGGTATCTGTGTCTCCGTGTAAACACCAGTATAAAAACTGGTTAAAATATATTTCCATATCTTCAAAATCTAAACAATCCGGAGCAAAATACCCAATATTTCCATTTTTCAGGCATATGAACAGACCTCCTAAAATATCCTCCGCAATCACTAACTCATCATAGGGAAATAAAGCGTTTCTGGAAACAATATTTAGTTCTCCGGAGCCATATATTCTTATCCAATTATCTATGGTTATGCCGCCTGTATTTTCAAGCAATATCCCCAAAATGCTTTCGGAAGGAACCATGTATTTTTCTTTCACACTTTGCCTTACCGCACAATCACAAGGGAGAATCTGCACTTTCTTTGTTGAACTATTTATATCCGCCAATATTCTTTGAAGTTTGTCATTCAATTCTATTTGCTCCTGTAAATCCCTATTTGTAAATACAATTATAACTCGCTTTTGACAGGTATACAATTCCAAAAAGGGAAATTTACTTCTTACCCATAGCTATCTCCAATGCCTCTGCCTCTTCCGCCCCCAGAGAAATATCGCTTTCACCCGCCTTGATTTCTTTCGTATAAGAATAGCAGCCCTCGGAGCTATGTACGGAATTGATAATAAATCCATTATTATTTTCATCCAAAAGCGCCAGACTGAAGCTGAGCTGTCCGCCCATCTGCTTAAAAGCATCGTATTTAACCAGCCCCATCTTCTGGTAAGCGGACTCCATATTTTTAAACAAAGTCCGAATGTCCTTTTTGCTCTCCTCCGCATTTGCCTTCAAGGTCTGATTATCCTTAAAAAGAATTTCGACTTCTTTCTCCAGACTCTTTCCCTCTTTTCCGGTCATGAATTTATCCAGCCGCTTTTTTAATTTACTCGTCTTGCTAATCTGCACGCAAAGCAAAATAAGCACAATCAGCAAAATCACAATCACTGCTGCCATGGCGATAATCAGATATCCCATGTCAAATGTTGTTCCAAGTCCCATCTGTCTTAAAAGAGCGCTATCATTGCCATTAAACATATTTCTGCCTTCTTCCTCAAAGTATATTTTCAAATATTTTGTTCCATTTCATCCGTAGGTTCATAATCAATTTTCCAATCTAAGTAAGAACCCAATGTCCCGCAGTTCGTACAGCGGTTTCCGATATAAACCCATTTTACGCTTCCGTTTTCCCTGCGCTGAAATCCCACCCTCACATTATACGACTTGCAGTTTTTACATACACTGCACTTTCGCAGCTTGGGCTTTGCAGCTTCCCACACATCACCACAGTCTAACAAAATCTTTTTTGTGCCGCACTCCGTACACTCTACTTCAATCGCATCCTCTGTCTGGTCCACCCGCAGTTCAAAAGTATCGTTTCCACATGTGTGGCAGATGATACGCTTTGTGTCCATTGTACTGTCCTGCGCATAGAGCTGGAGATATTCGGCAATATCACCCTCCTTATCACCGGTCCAATATTTTTTTGATGTGTCTATCATAAATTTCCTCCACTTTCGCGTTATCTAAAGCTCCTTCACCATATATCCATAAGTAAATGGGAAAAAATCCAATTTTTCCGCACCGATATGTACAAAACCAAAGGTCTCATACCATTTCTTTACGACGGTATTTTCATCAACAACTCCTATATTCACTTTGCTGCAGCCCTTTTCCTGCGCCGTCATGAATGCATGTAGCAGAAGCTCTCTTCCTATCCCCTTATGTCTATATGAGGGGATTACGCACAAATTACATAATTCGCATTCCTTATTTTCCTGTAATAAAAGCGAATAATAGCCCACTATGACATCACTGTCATAAAATGCGTACATAGGTCTATGCTCTTCAGACATATGGCAGTTTAATCTCTCTTCGGTTGTCGCAAATGCTGTAAACTCCGGCGCGTTTTCCGCAGTGAACCCAAACGCATCCGCAACGGTAATAAAGCTGTCATGAATCACCTTTACACATTCGGGAATCTTTTCTTTTTCAACCGCTTTTATCATAATTATATCCTCTCAAGAACCTCATAGGCTTCCCGATTTTGTTTTATCAACTGCTCAAATATTGCAAAGCTTCTTCATCATTAGCAATTTTGTCCACTATCCCATACTCATCCTCAATAAGTATATAATCCACACCATGCCTCTGAGCCAGTTCTAAAAATCGCGCATTGTCTTCTAAAACATTTTCCAAAGTACACCCTTCATCATCTAAGCGGGTTTCAATGACATTCGCATATTTCTTTATATCAGCAAAGTGACTTTTTATATAGCTCTCGCTCATTATAAGACAATAATACTCTATATGTTCAAGATATTCCTTGCCAAAGTCCTTCGACCAATCAAAAGGAATATAGCACCCCTCAACAATAAGATTCTGCTGATTTTCTATGGCGGTTTTCACCATTTCACGAACAACAGGCCACAAATAATCTGTGAGCTCATTGTCATCCTCTGGAGTAAGGTTCGTGTAACCGCTGCGGATTAACCCCATCTTCAAATGGTCTATTGATAAATATGGGTATTTATATTTTTCAAGCAGCCTCTGAGCAAGCGCCGTCTTACCTGTATGCGATGCACCTGTTATCAATATAATCATCGCTTTGCCCCTATTTCCAAATTCGATTGCTTTTCCCTATGCGTTTCCAATCATGTCTAACAGCCTGTCCAAATCCTCATGATTATAAAACTCAATCTCAATTTTTCCGGCGCCGTTACCCTTAGAAGAAACCATCACCTTCGTGCCCAGCTTCTGCTTCAGCTTTTCCTCGATATCCTGATAAATCACCTGCATGGTTTTATCATCCGGCTTTTTAGGTTTTTCGGGTTTGTTCAGATTTTTTACCAATTTTTCCACATCACGGACGCTGAGTTTTTCATCAAAAATCTTCTGCGCCAGATTATACTGCTCCTCCGGGTCTTCCACTCCCAAAAGAGTCCTCGCATGACCGGTGCTTATCATTTCATCAATCACCATCTGCTGGACTTCATCGCTGAGCTTCAAAAGACGAATGGAGTTGGTGACAGCGGCACGGCTCTTGGAAACCCTCTCCGCCACTTCATCCTGCTTCAAATTAAATTCGGTCAGCAGCCTCTTGTAAGCCTGCGCCTCTTCGATGGGATTTAGGTTCTCACGCTGTATATTTTCAATCAGGGAAATCTCAACAATTTCCTGCTCCGTATAATTGCGGATGATAACAGGTATCTCCTTGAGCCCCGCCTTTTTCGCAGCACGCCATCTGCGCTCTCCGGCAATAATCTCATAATGGTCTTTTCTATCTTGTACCAGAATCGGCTGCAGCAGCCCGAACTGCTTAATGGAATCCGCCAATTCCTGCAGGGCATCCTCGTCAAAATTTTTGCGGGGCTGCTCCCTGTTGGGCTCCACCTTTGTAATATTAACCATTACCTCCTGACCGGATTTTTCATCCGTATTCGGATTTGCAGCCTGCTTTGCCTCATTCTTTATTTTTGCTTCGCCAACCGCATTTGGAATCAGCGCATCCAATCCCTTTCCCAATCCTCTGACTGCCATTGCTTATCCTCCTTGTCTATTTTTATTGTTCTGATTCTCTGTCTATATCCTGCTCTACTTGCTGACTTATTTCATCTAAGGTTTCCAGCCAATTATCTAATTGCTCTAAGGATATCAATTCCTCATTTTGATATATGTAAATTTGCGCTCCGGCTTGACAAAGCTTTTGAAGCATATCACGAAAAAGTTTTTTCCTATCAATTTCGTTTATCTCTTCCAAAGCATCATAATACTCCAAGTCAAACCCGATTACAAAATCATTCTCTTCTATCCGCCGCTTTATATCCCCAACAGACAGGGAGCTATCAAATTCCCTGATAATCTTTATATATTTTACTACCGAATTGTCCTTTTCAATTTTTAGCTGAATGATATCCATTTGTATATTTCTCCTTGAATAATTTTAGTTTGTGCACTTGCCAATTTCTGATTCTACATTCTCACAATCTTTTCTGCATATGGTTCAATTAATTCCTCTATTTTAGGCATATCATTATCATTATAGGAATCAGCCCATTTAAGCAGGTCCTTAAGTGATTTCAAGGTTTCCTTTTTTCCTTTTTCAAGTCCAAGCTTTCTTTTTATAAATCTTTTTATGATACGGTACTTATATGTATGTCTTGGTACTTGTAACAAATAAATTTTATCCGCATCCGCAAAACACTGCTTGCACCACGCATAATAAACACCCTCTATTATCCAATCCTCTTTATCCAGAATTTCTTTTAACATCGCCCGTCTTTCATCCGGATTTCTCTTAACTCCATATTCTTCAGCTTTATTGTCCCATTGCAAATCATCTAAATCATAATGCTCTATATGGTATTCCTTTGATAACTTGTCTGCTAAATAGGTCTTGCCTGAACCACTTCCGCCAATAATGCGTATCTTCACTTCAAATTTCTCCTTTTACTTAACTACACTTATTTAGCAATTTTGCAAGGGCAAAACCCTGTTGTATAAACTATGACACTAGCTCTCCCAGATTATATAATTCATCCGGACATATATCTTGTCCATTGGGCCAAACAACTGTAAACCCATCTGTAGAAACACGATTAAAATATTCCAAAGACCGCAGTTGTCCATACCATTCACCTTTTATATATGGCTCAACATCAAAGCGCTTTTTTTCACCATTATCAAATACTACTAATATCTGATAAGCACAAATCACTTCCACTTGAATTGCAGTTGGCCTTAACATAACAAGACACCTCCATATCTAATGTAATGGTTCAATCTTAAAATAACCCTCTCCATTATGTAATAATTCCCAATTTGCTTTTAATTCATCTTCATGAATCACCATCCAAGCTAACAAAAGTTTCTTTTGTTTATTGGGAAAATTTCCTTCCAAAATTTCTCCATCTATCCCTACAACAATTTCATCATTTCCATATAAAGCATGAATGTGTGGCTTATTATGTTTTCCACCTTTTTCACTTTGCATTCGTACAATAATTCCGAAAAACATGGATAATGCGGGCATTTGAAACACCTCCCATTTAATTTTGCAAATTTCTATTTTCCTCTATACTCAAATCTTCCTTCCAATATATCTGCACACCTTTTTCCGATAAGCTAAATACTCCTCGCCAAAAGCTGTAATCAAATAATCTTCCTCCACATTAACAATCTGCAGATGCAGCATAATAACTGCCAGCAAAGTAACCGCAAATAAATACCAATTAAAGAACATCAAAAGCTCGCCAATATAGATGAAATCAAATCCCAGAAATGCAGGATTGCGGCTATATGCGTAGATGCCCGATGTCACAAGCTCTGTTTTTTCACCCTTCGGCACGCCTGCGCGCCAACTGTCGCGCATTGTAATTACCGATACGACGAACACTCCCACTCCTAAGATTCCTAAAATTACCCCTGCTGCCCGCAGCCACAGGAAATCCATATATGTATTTAGAAAAATACTGATTCCTTCAACAAGCGGAACCATATATGTCACAATTTTCAAAGTAACCTCAATAAATTTTATAAATCCTGTCTTTCCTTTTCCCAGCAAATCCGTTTGTATCCCCTGCTTCCGCTGGCGGAAAAGTTTTATAAAATATGCTCCATAAAAGGCAAGCATAAGCAAAATGGCAATTATCTGATATAGCATGTCTAATACCTCAAAGGGAAAGTGGTTTGCTTGGTTTATATGTATTTACTTGCTTCTCTTATACTTTTATCAGCGGGAACAATTCACCCCTGCGGCTCCGGAAATTGGATATCCGGTTTCGGAGCTCCCAGCTTGGATATGTTTTCCTCACTCAATGGCTGAAACATGATGACCTCTTCCTTTATTTCCTCTGCTCCATCAAGATAATCGTTTCTCCAGCTTTCGTAATCTTTGCCGTCCAAAGGTGTCATATCATAATGTCCATCCCAATCTGCCGGTAAAACATAGTAAACAATTCCATCACCGTCTGCATCTATGCTGCTTGGAAATGCTTCCCCATCTGCTCGAACTTCTACCTCTGTACTAATTTTATCCCACGCATCCACGGATGCAAATCTTTGGTACTCATCCGTTTCGCTATTATAGCTGTAAGCCGAATATGGCCAAAAATCTCCTGCTAACCCTTGATTATGGGACCAGTCAACTTCAATTATTCCATTATTATAATACCTCATGGAAGGCCATTCGCTTAATTCCACATGTGTCTTTCCATTTTCATATCCCCATATGTACTCCGACATTGAGGCCATGTTTCCCCCATCAAACGAAAGCAACAATTCCTCTAAGCCGTCACCATCTATATCATAAATGGCAAAATCACCATTTTTATTTCCTTCCCGGTTGGGTGCTGTGTACTCTATTCCCTCAATCTCGCCCAAATAATATACATCCCATAATATCTCGCCATATGCTTTGTTCTGATCTGCGCGCTCGCTGTCGGAAATTTTTCCCTCTTCCTGAATAGTTTCGCCCTGCGGCTTTGTGTTATCCTCTCCGCCAGCAGAAGCTTTTTCCTTTTCTTCCGGAATCGTTTCCTCTACGGGCATGATGCTTCCTTCCTGCTGGTTTGCTTGGTCTGCCTTTTCCTGTAGGTTTGTTTTTTCCTGCAGGTCTGTTTTTTCCTGTGAGCAGCCAGATAGGGAACAAACCATCACTGCTATCATAAAAATGCTTGTTATCTTTTTCATAAAAAACTCCTTTTCAAATCTCAAATGCATTTTACTTCTTTCATAACTCTTAACTAATAATCATAAACTTTTCCAATGACATAGCTACACCTCTGCACACATTTCTTTAACAATCGCCACATGGCAGATTCCAAAAATCAGCGAAGCGGCAACCAATGTAAAATGCCGAAGCAAAATACCATTCAGCAAAAATAATATAACAGGGACAACCGCCAGCCCATAGAGAATGCCGACACCACCCGTAGATTTCTTGAGCCAGAGCAATCCATAAATAACCAAAAGCAAAACGGAGCCGCCCACCCAAATAAACATTCCTAGTCCAGATCGAAAACCAAATTTCCATCCTTTTGTAAAAACCGGAAGAATCATAAGAGCCATACTTGCATATCTCCCAATTTGCTCAAAAACATTGACAGCCGGATATCTGCTGCAAAAATTTTCAGATACTCCCTTTTTTACAGCAATCAGGTTAATTATGATAAGGCATCCCACCACCGCTATATTGCCCCAATTAATCCAATTGAAATCCATATTGTATACCCCCACATACACAGGAACTGCTTCGCAAACCCTGTTGTCATGTACCACAGGTTCTGCCTGCGGTACTGCTACCAACAATAGAATTTATGCTTTACAAGGATTCTTTTGCCATGAATAAAGAGTTTAAAAATTTATTTTCAAACTTATCTCCTTAATCATGAGCCAATTCTTATATATAGCAAATCCTTATATAGAATCCACATGTCCTTTGATTATGCGATTTGCTCCATGCGGCACTTTTGACATAGCGGATAGCTTGAAACAAAGGAGTCCATTTTTTCCTTCATTACAGAAAAAGATGTCCCATAAAAGTATAGTGCCGTAAACTCATTGAGCTCCCTATAGCTATACATATGTCCGATACCCTCCACCGCCTGCTCCAACTGTTCGATTGCATAATTGATATCGCAGCTTTTGTATATTTCTTCCGTCAGGTCGGTTCCATTCAGATAAATCGCCAGCCCCTCCAATGTGCCGACAGGAATCGGCGGCTCGATTCCCTGTAAAATAGAGCCTTTCGGAATGCCTATGGTATTGAGCAGACCCACAAGCCACTCCACACTTTTCTCGCCATCCGAAAAATCTATTTCAATATCGCAGCTATCTATTTCGCCGTTCTCCTTTAAGGATGTTCCGCCGCCCGTTACCTCCCCCGCTTTGTTTTCCTGAAAAATCTCCTGCAGGGCATCCTCCAGCTCAAATCTGTGCTTAGGCTGAAAGCGGGCATTCAAGTGTAATACCAATCGCATTTTCCTTCCTCCTCATGTTCCTTTCCCCATAACTCCCTAATCTCTTATCAAACAAAAAGTTATTTTCTCATTTCAATACATTTCTTGAATATTTGCAGAAATTGACTGTGGCGGCTCTTTTTTGCAATACCTGATTTTATCAATTCCTTCATTCCATATAGCATACCATCCGCTCTCAACCTCCAATTCAAAAATCTTTTCTATTTCCAATAACCTTTTATGTCCTGCTTGGTTTCCGCATCGAAAAATATTTAATTAATGTTGTAATAGCTCCTATAATGGAAACCAAAAAAACACCGGCTAAAATCATCAACCCAAGAATCATAGCACTTTCCGCATCATCGGAAACATGCTTTAGATATAAATACCTCTCCAAACAAATGCCTGTCATCGTAGATACCCATAAATGGACTTCCAGCATAAAGGTTGTCTTCCACTCATCACTATGGCGGTAATTATGCCAAGATAAAATTATCAGCAGTACAGGCAGAACCGCAGCAGTTATAACGCCAAACCGAAAATGGATTATGCAAACAAGGAAAACCAAATAATTTAATAATATATTCTTCCAATTGGCTTGATCACTATCAGCTCCATAATGAAAAGAATGAGGATAGTAGTCAACAAGGCTGTTATGTTTTAATGCCCATGCTTTTTGCGGAACATAGAGCAACGCTTCAAATTCCATGCTCCACACACCTTCTTCCTCCCCCAGCAGGACCTTCTCATAGTAAGCAGGTCCATTTATCAAGGCAACACATCTGGAATACAAAAAGGAATCATCACTTGTCAGCGGCTCAACCTTCTCACATTGTTCCAACAGCTTTTTTGTATCTAATTGATGTAACAGTTCTATCATTAAATCATCAAACTTAAAAATAAGAGAGTCATCCTGCTTGGAGAGATATTGAATCACAGGCTCTAATACTTTATCATCATCCCCCTCATTTCCCCAATCACATAACTTCATCGTATTCCAAAAGAAATCGTATTTTTTAGCCATAGCCTGTTTCCTTCTCCAAATCCTGTTTTATCTATTTTGATTGTATCATTTTCAAAAACTTCTTATCATTAAATTGCTCATTTGTAAGAAATTCTCCATTATAAAACATTGCATAAGATGTGCATGGACTTGGTGCGGTCTGTGCCTGTTCTTTGCTTTGAATATGAATTGCCTTAAATGGGATATTATTCTCTAAAGCAGTCTGTTCAACAATGGGAACATATTTCCCATTAAAAGGGCATTGGCTTGTATAGTAAAGAACATATCCGGTTTCTTCCACATGAGGGTGCCTTGCAGCCTCCGTAAACTGTGGAATCACTGCCTTATCATCAAAAGGAAAATACATTAGATTGATGCCCGCAT
>JAMPEB010000038.1 GCA_023665475.1 Lachnoclostridium sp. | reverse complement strand
TTCCAAAATCCGGAAAAAACTTTTACATTAGTATTGACATGTTCCTGTCCGGCAGTCCCATTGTACAGAACGGTAAGTTTATCGGGGCGGTGACTCATGTACTGGTGCAGGACCCTGCCAGAGGGTATGGGATTTTTATTGAGGAGATGATTGCGAAGTAAAGATTGAGAAATAAAGGGCAAGTTTATTGAAAGTGTGGGAAAAGGAGAGACATGGACAGGGTGAGCATGAGCCAAGAGGAAATGGACAGAAAGCCAAGAATTGTTTAGTGTGATTGGTACACATTTGACCTCTCGCTTGAACAACCTTGGCTATAGTAAAATTGTATGCTTTGATGAAACCATTGTCAATAAAAATACGGTAAAAAGTCAGACAAATAATAACAGATCAGTCCTCAAATCAGTGAAAGCGTAAAAAATAAGGCAGAAGTACAAAAGAGCCGAATACAAGCGAATCAGCCTCCGAAACTTGACAAAAAGGAGTATGTGTGATATTTATTTATGTTAGGAAATGTCGGTTAAAATAAGGCATTAAAATCAAAAGGAGATGGAGAGTATGAACAGAGATGGAAAGAGGCTGTTAAGTTTAGCGCTGGCCTGTCTCTTGTGCTGGATGGCTCCTGCTCAGGCATTGGCAGCCGGGGGGGCGGAGAGCGCAGCGCAGACGGAAACGGCTCAATTGGAAAGCACAAAGCAGCCGGAAGGGAATGATTCGGTTTCGGATTCTGATATATTGGCAGATACAGTTACACTTCTTATGAGTGATGAAAGTGTGGAAGAACTGCTTGTAATCGAGGATGCCGACGGCAGGGTTTATCAGGAGGGAGGATTTGGAACTCCTGCTCTGGAAGCTTATGGCATTGCTGCCTATGCGGAGATACCACAGGAAGAGATTAAGGGAAAGATTCTGGAGGCGCTGAGGGCTGGGGCGGAGTCTGTGAATGTGAGCGAATATGGGGTTTTATTGGATGACAGTGAGGAAATCAAAGATTTATTTGCCGATGTTATTAATGAGAATCCGAGTCTGTTTTATGTAGACAAGAAGTATGGTTTATCTCATGATGGCACTAGTATTATCAAGATTAATTTTTCTTACAAGACTGTCACCGATGAGCAGAAGCAGGAGTTTGAGCAGAAGGTGAATGAGGCTGTAGCGCTTGTTACGGATGCAATGTCGGATGTGGAGAAAGCGTTGGTACTGCATGATTATCTGGCACAGCACTGCGCATATGCGTATACGGAATATCTGGCGGGCACGAGCACTTTAGATAGCTGCCCTAATGTTTATGATGCTTATGGTGCTTTGGTAAACGGCAAGGCGGTCTGCCAGGGTTATGCACTGGCGTATGTGGAGCTGCTTAAGAGAGTCGGCATCACATCTTATATTTGTTCTAGTGAAGCTATGAACCACGCGTGGAATGTGGTTTCGATTGATGACGCATGGTATCATGTGGATGTCACATGGGATGACCCGACATGGAATAGAGAGGGACGGGCATGCCATACATATTTTTTACTCAGTGACACAGAAATGGGGAACAGGGGGACCAAAAAACATAATGGCTGGGTAGATAATGTTGAATGCAACTCCTCAAAATATGATGATACATCTTATTGGTGGAATGGTGTGGATTCCCAGATTGTTCAGGTTGGGCATGATGATTATATTTATGTGAAAAATGTGAATGGAAAGTTTCAATTGGTCAGGAGAACGAATGGCGCAGAGACTGTGATATATAATAATGATTCCTATTGGAATGTGTGGGGGCAAGAGTTATCTTATTATACAACAGCATATGCATTTCTTTCCAGACAGAATGATACCATTTACTTTAACGATAAATTAAATGTGTACTCTATGAATCTGGATAGTGCTGAGCTGGACAGTGCTGAAATTAAGAAAGTATATACATATGACGAAAACGATGGTTATATATATGGAGCAATGGTCTATGAGGACGGAAAGGCGCGTTTGAATCTCTTCACGGCTCCGGACGCGGAAGCGGATACATACAGGGAAGTAGAGCTTGTTAAGGTGATTCGCGTAACCGGCGTGACCCTGAGTCAGTCCACAGCCTCTTTGAAAGTGGGCGATACCTTGGAGCTTACCGCTACCGTTGCGCCCGATGATGCGGACAATCAGAAAGTGCAGTGGAGCAGCACTGACCCATCGGTGGCTTCTGTTGGGGAAGACGGAACAGTGACGGCAGTAAAAGAAGGAACCGCAACCATTAAAGTGACTACTGCGGACGGAGGAAAGACGGCATCCTGTACCATTACCGTGACATGCAGTCATTCCTTGACAGCAACAGCAGCGAAGGAACCCACCTGTGCGGAAGAAGGAAATATAGCGTACTGGACCTGTAGTAAATGTAAGAAGAAATTTTCGGATGCAGAAGGTACAACGGAGGTTACAGACGAGGATATTAAAAAAGGTGTCACAGAAGAACACGGCACAACAGAGATAAGAGACGCAAAAGCTGCAGAGGAAGGGAAGGAAGGTTATACTGGCGATACCTATTGCACGGTCTGCGGCAAGAAGCTTCGGGGGGGGTGAGGTCATCCCGGCGCTGCCCCACACCCATGCTATGACGAAGGTGGATGCAGTGAAAGCCGACTGTGTAAATTCCGGAAATGTGGAATATTATAGGTGCAGCAAGTGCAATAAGACCTACAGTGACGCTGCGGGCACGACTGAACTTACGGAAGTGACAGTGGAGGCAACCGGTCACACTCCGGGAGCATGGAGCCATGACGATACCTGGCATTGGAGAAAATGTACAGTCTGCAATGTGGAGATTGACAAGGCGACCCACGACTTCCATGAGGTTGTGGATAAGGAAGCCACCGAGGATGCGACGGGGCTGAAGCATGAAGAATGTGATTGTGGTGTAAAGCGCAAGGAAAATACAGTGATTCCTAAGATTGAGGTTCCTGTAACAGGCGTGACTTTGAACAATACTACTGTTTCGCTGGCGGAAGATAGCACCTTGCAATTGACGGCAACCATAGCACCTACAAATGCGGACAATCAGGCAGTGGAGTGGAGCAGCAGCGTTCCGACCGTGGCGTCTGTCGGAGCAGACGGAACAGTGACGGCAGTGAAAGAAGGAACAACCGTCATCACAGTTACCACAAAAGATGGGAAAAAGACGGCAAGATGTACGGTTACAGTAACTCATGCCCATAATATGACACATGTTGCCGAAGTGAAACCCGACTGTGTAACCCCCGGAAATGTGGAGCACTATAGTTGTAGTAAATGTCGTAAGAACTACAGCGATGAGGCGGGTACGGCTGAACTTACGGAAGTGACAGTGGAGGCAACCGGTCACACTCCGGGAGCATGGAGCCATAATGATACCCAGCATTGGAGAAAATGTACTGTCTGCAATGTGGAGACTGACAGAGCCGACCATGTTTTCCGTGTAGTTGTGGACAGGGAAGCTACCGAAGATGAGACGGGGCTGGGACATGAACAGTGCCTCTGCGGTGAAACAGGCAGTGAAAATATTGTAATACCTAAGCTTGCACATACGCATATTGATATCCAACATCATGAGGCGGTGGCCGCCACTTGTGTGTCAACGGGCAGCGTGGAGTATTGGACCTGTTCTGGCGCTAAGTGCGCCGGAAAATATTATGGTGACAGTGCTTGTCAGGCTGAGTTATCCTCCATTGAGGAGCCTGTCAATGTTTCTAACCACATAGGTACAGGCTATTGGAGCAGCACCAATGAGAAGCATACATTCTATTGTGCCTGCGGCGTTGCGGTTATAGATGGTTTCCATATATATGACAATGATATGGACAGCGCCTGCAACCAATGTCTTTACAGAAGATTTTATGTGGTTATCGACGGAGAGGACGCAACTTATGAGGCAGGCTCGGAGAGCGGATTGACAATCACTACAGACGGGGTGTATAAGTTTTTTCAGGCTGTGGAGGTTGACGGCAGGATTGTAGATGCAGCGAATTATGAAGTGCGGGAGGGCAGTACCATTGTAACCTTGAAGAAAGCTTATCTGGAATCGCTGCCTGTAGGCACTCATGATATCCGTGTCCTGTATACGGACGGAAAAGTGGCATCAACCAAGTTCACCATACAGGAAGCGGACGATGATGATGACGATAACGATGACAACAATGACATTACAGCTACAGCATCATCCGATGCTCCAAAGGCGCTTTCTCCCAAAACAGGAGACTCTCACCAGCCGGCACAATCGGCGGCAGTGGTTATGATGATGTGCATATTTATGATTGCAGGAATGATGATTTGTAAAAGAAAAAATTCTTATAGATAATATAAGAATATAATAGTATAATGACAAAATGAGCTGTATGATACAAGTACAGCTCATTTTGATTATTCATGAAGTGGTTTGGGCGAAAAACAGAAAACCGCAATTGGCAGCAGTCTGTATTATAGCGGTTATGATGAAAGCACTGTCATTAGACAAAAAAGCCAAGAATTGTTTAGTGTGATTGGTACTCGTTTGACCTCTCGCTTGAACAACCTTGACTATGATAAAATTATATGTCTTGATGGAACCATTGTCAATAAGAGTATGGTAAAAATGCAGAAAAAGGAGTTCTAAAGGTGTTAAAGCAGTATTTTCATGCCTGGTTGTGCCGCTGCCATAGACGGAATGGAGGATTAATATGAGGGAGCAAACAGAGACAAAAGGTTCATTGTGTGAACCTTTTGTCTCTGCATAAATCAACTTATTCTACGAAATATATTAGTTCACACAGTAAACTAAATACTACCTTTACCAAATCATCACGACAAACTCGTCTTGATCATTTCTTGTTAATAGCTGCCCGTTTTCTCAAAGTGGGGTCAAGAATCTTTTTGCGGATGCGGAGACTGGTGGGAGTAACCTCCAGCAGCTCATCCGTGTCAATAAAATCAAGCGCCTGCTCCAGAGAAAGAATTTTGGGAGGTGTCAGCTTCAGCGCTTCGTCTGCGCCGGAAGAGCGGGTGTTGGTCAACTGCTTTTTCTTGCAGACATTGATTTCGATATCTTCCGCTTTGCCGGTCTGACCTACCACCATGCCGGAGTATACTTTTTCGCCGGGACCGATGAAAAGGATTCCGCGCTCCTGTGCGTTGAAAAGTCCGTAGGTGATGGATTCTCCTGCCTCAAAGGCAATCAGGGAGCCTTGTTTGCGGTACTGAATATCGCCTTTGTAAGGAGAATAGCCGTCAAATACCGTGTTCAAAATGCCGTTTCCCTTAGTGTCCGTCAGAAATTCCCCGCGGTAGCCGATCAGGCCTCTGGCGGGAATGGAGAACTCCAGACGCGTATAGGTGCCGCCTGAAATATTTTCCATATTGCGCAGTTCTCCCTTTCTTTGTCCCAGCTTCTCGATAACGGCGCCGGTAAACTCGTTCGGCACATCAATATAAGCAAGCTCCATAGGTTCCGTCTTTTTTCCGTTTTCATCGGTATGATAGAGCACTTCCGCCTTGCTGACCGCAAATTCAAAACCCTCGCGGCGCATATTTTCGATTAATACGGACAGATGCAGTTCACCCCTGCCGGACACTTTAAAGCGGTCGGGAGAGTCTGTTTCTTCCACTCTCAAGGACACATCCGTATTTAATTCCCGAAAAAGCCTGTCCCTGATATGGCGGCTGGTAACATATTTGCCCTCCAGACCGGCTAAGGGAGAGTCATTTACCATAAATTCCATGGAAATGGTGGGCTCGCTGATTTTCTGGAAAGGAATGGGTACGATGTTTTCGGGGGAACAGAGGGTGTCTCCGATATGGATATCCGCGATGCCGGAAATTGCTACAATGGAGCCGATGGCAGCCTCTTTGATCTCCACCTTGTTCAAACCGTCAAACTCATATAGTTTACTGACTTTTACTTTGGTCTGTTTGTCCGGTTCGTGATGGTTGCAGATAACGACTTCCTGATTTACCCTGATAATGCCGTTGTCTACCTTGCCGACACCGATGCGCCCCACATATTCGTTATAGTCTATAGTGCTGATAAGCACCTGCGTGCCCGCTTCGGGGTCACCCTCCGGTGCGGGAATATAATTCACGATGGTTTCAAACAGAGGCTCCATGTCGGTTCCGGGTTGAGAGGCGTCCATGGAAGCCGTGCCGGTTTTGGCGGAGGCAAAGACAAAAGGACAGTCAAGCTGGGCGTCGTCGGCGTCCAATTCAAGGAACAATTCCAGAACCTCATCCACCACCTCGTCAGGTCTTGCTTCGGGTCGGTCGATTTTGTTGATGCATACGATGACAGGAAGTTTCAGTTCCAAGGCTTTTCGCAGGACGAACTTAGTCTGGGGCATGGCGCCCTCAAAGGCGTCCACCACCAGAATCACGCCGTTTACCATTTTCAGGACCCGCTCTACCTCGCCGCCGAAATCAGCATGTCCCGGAGTGTCGATAATGTTGATTTTAGTGTCTTTATAGGTTACGGCAGTATTTTTGGATAAGATGGTAATGCCCCGTTCCCTCTCAATATCGTTGGAGTCCATAACCCGCTCCGCGACTTCCTGTCCGGCGCGGAATACTCCGCTTTGCTTTAACAGCTCATCCACCAAAGTGGTCTTGCCGTGGTCAACATGGGCGATAATCGCCACATTTCTGATATCTTCTCTTTTTTGCTTCATACTATCCTCCATGCCGCCTCCTTTTGATTGGCGGCTCAAATCTGAATGAAAAATACTTGTATTTTTTTCAAACAATGCAAATTTTGTCGATTGATTTCAAGTGCATTGCACTCAAACTGTTACAGTATAGCACTATTTTTGTTGTGGCGCAAGCCAAAAAGAGCATATCAAAGAACCTGTTTTTCCGTGTCGGAAAAAGCGCGACAAAGTCAGAAAAATATCGGAAAACGGTAAAAATGTGCGAAAATTGACGATTAACGCGATGAAAATTGATACTATTTTGGGCAAAAATATAGTATAAATAGTAGTGCATTACAAGTTGGATTACAGGAAAAAATCTTAAAGTGTAAGAAGGGAGAACAAGAATGACAGATAAGGTAATCGAAAACAATCAGGTAACGGTTATGGGGGAGATAGTAAGTGAATTTTCCTTTAGCCACGAAATTTTTGGGGAAGGATTCTATATGGTGGATGTGCGGGTCAAGCGGCTGAGCGAAAGCTATGATATCATTCCGGTGATGGTGTCGGAGCGGCTTATGGATGTGTCCGCCGATTATATAGGGATGTTGATTTGTGTAAACGGCCAGTTCCGTTCCTACAACCGTCATGAGGAGAGGAAAAACAGGCTGGTTTTATCGGTTTTTGCGAGGGAGTTGGAATTTATAGAGGAACTGGAGGAAAGTTCCAAGACGAACCAGATTTTTTTGGACGGCTATATCTGTAAGGAACCCATATATCGGAAGACACCTCTTGGCAGGGAAATTGCGGATTTGCTTTTAGCTGTGAACCGCCCTTACGGGAAATCGGATTACATACCCTGCATCTGTTGGGGGCGCAATGCACGCTATGCCAATAATTTTAAAGTGGGAGAGCGCTGCGCGGTATGGGGAAGAATACAGAGCAGAGAATACATGAAAAAACTGGATGAGGAGCATGTGGAAAAGCGTGTGGCATTTGAGGTGTCCGTAAGTAAATTGGAAATCGTCAGCGAAGGAATGGAAAGTTGCCAAAATATGGAAGATGTGCTATAATGAATCCATTGTATACAATTTTAAGAGGTAGCATATGGAAAAAGGGATGATTTACATTTATACCGGAGACGGCAGAGGAAAATCGCCTGCTGCTTTGGGCAGGGCTGTTCAGGCTGCCGTGGAAGGCAAAAGAGTGGTGATCATACAGTTTTTAAAAGGAAAAAGCTTGGAAGATTCCGACTTTTTGCGGAGAATGGAACCGGAGATCAAGGTGTTCCGCTTTGAAAAATCAGACGAGATTTTTGAAGAGCTTACGGGGAAGAAGAAGCAGGATGAAATCATAAATATCAAAAACGGAGTCGGTTTTGCCAAAAAAGTGCTTGCTACAGGAGAATGTGATCTTTTAATTCTGGATGAAGTATTGGGGCTTGTGGAAAACGACATTATTTCAGTGGAAGATTTGAAATCCATATTGGAATGCCGCAATGAGACCAGTGTGATTCTGACAGGCATTCGTTTAAAGGATGAAATCTGCATATTGGCGGATGAAGTTTCCAAAATCGAGACGGTAAAGTTTAAGGTCTGGGAATAAACTCATTGACAGACCCGCTATAAGATGTTATGATACAGTTATACTCATAAACGCGATTGTATGCCGATTTCAATATTTTTAATCGGGCGATTACTCGTTATACAATCTATGCTATGGAAAATATTTTCGTTAATGAGTATAAATAAAGAAGATAGAGGTTGCGTGTTTCAAGAGTATTTTTTCTGATGCGGCAGGCGCAGAGGAGGGAAAAAGAAAGGGGAGGACGCCGAAAGAAGAGATATCTGCAAATTTCTTCTTGGGCATAGGGTTAAGAACTCTATGACTGTCATCTAGCAATAGATGGGGCGCTATCATGAGGATATCGTGTGTATATCATTCGCCGGCGCCATAAGCGTCGGCGTTTCTATTCTTCTTTGAACGAATGCGGCATAAGTTGTGCAAAAGCCTGATAAGGCGGAATGGAGGAAAAGAAATGGCAGTTTTTAAAGGAGCGGGAGTGGCAATCGCTACACCTATGAAAGAAAATGGCGCTGTGGATTATGAAAGCTTTGGTAAGTTGATTGAGTTTCAGATTGAAAACGGCACGGATGCCATTATTGTATGCGGCACTACGGGAGAGGCGTCCACTCTGACCCATGAAGAGCATTTAGAGACCATTAAATATTGTGTGGAAGCGGTGAACGGGAGAATCCCCGTAATCGCAGGCACTGGTTCTAACTGTACCGAGACGGCGGTGTATCTTTCAACGGAGGCGGAAAAATACGGAGTGGATGGTCTTTTGGTGGTGTCGCCCTATTACAATAAAGCAACCCAGAAGGGGCTGTATGCTCATTTTAAGACGATTGCGGAATCCGTAAAAGTGCCCATTATCCTATATAATGTACCCAGTCGTACAGGCTGCAATATTCTGCCTGAAACAATCATAAAGCTCTGCAAGGATGTGGACAATATTGTGGGAGTCAAGGAAGCAAGCGGCAATATCAGTCAGATAGCGCATCTGGCGGCGCTTTCCCATGGCTATGTCGATATTTATTCCGGTAATGACGACCAGATTGTGCCGATTCTTTCCTTGGGCGGCGTGGGCGTCATCTCCGTGCTATCCAATGTAGCGCCCCGGCAGACCCATGAAATCTGTCAGAAATTTTTTGACGGAGATGTGGAAGGCAGTCGTAAAATGCAGTTGGAAGCCTTGGATTTGTGCAATGCCCTGTTTTGTGAGGTAAATCCCATTCCCGTAAAGAAAGCCCTGCATCTTATGGGAATGTGTTCCGGCGCTTTGAGAATGCCCCTTACGGATATGGAAGACGCCAATGTAGAGAGGCTTTCCGGCGCGATGAAAGCATATGGAATCCTGTAACTGTTCAGAGCCTTAAAAAAGGCGGGTTTGCATAGAAAAGAGGATATAATGATAAAGATTATCATGCATGGATGTAACGGAAAAATGGGTCAGGTCATCAGCAGGATGATTGCCGAAGATACCGATATGCAGATGGCGGCAGGAATTGATGCCAGAGATGACGGACATAACCCTTATCCCGTATTTACGAGTATTGACGACTGTAATATAGAAGCTGACTGCCTGATTGACTTTTCGGCTGCTGCAGCAGTGGATAAAATGTTAGATTATTGTGTGGCGCATAAGCTTCCATGTGTGCTTTGCACCACGGGACTTACGCAGGAACAGATAGGAAAAGTCAAAGAGGCGTCTAAGAAGGTTGCGATTTTAAAATCCGCCAATATGTCCCTTGGCATCAATATGTTTCTCAAGCTGTTAAAAGAGGCTTCCGGAATTTTGGTTCCGGCAGGTTTCGATATCGAAATCGTAGAAAAGCACCATAACCAGAAGGTAGATGCTCCCAGCGGCACCGCTCTTGCGCTGGCGGACTCCATCAATGAGGGGTTTGGCGGGGAATATGAATATGTATATGACCGAAGCGCGAGAAGGGAGAAAAGGCCGCAGAAAGAAATCGGTATCAGCGCAGTGCGCGGAGGAACCATTGTAGGAGATCATGATATTATTTTTGCCGGGGAGGATGAGGTGATTACCTTTTCCCACACGGCATACTCCAAAGCAGTATTTGCAAAAGGCGCCGTTCAGGCCGCTAAATTTCTGGCAGGCAGGGGAGCCGGTTTTTATAATATGAGCGATGTAGTGGAATCTCATTAAGAAAAAGGAAAGAAGTATAGGCTATGGGGAAAGAACAAAATAAGCAGATGATGGAATATGTCATGGACCAGCTCTCCGGTCTTCCCGGAGTGCGGAATATCCCTATGATGGGTGGATATATTTTTTATTACAATGAAAGAATTTTCGGAGGAATCTATGGTTCCGGAGAATTGTTGATCAAGATAACCGAAACCAGCAAAAAATATATGCCGGACAGCGAACCCGCGCTGCCTTATGAGGGGACGAAGGAAATGCTTCCCTGTACGATTTTGGATGACAGGGAAAAGCTGCAGCAGATGATAAGCGAGATGTGGGCGGAGCTGCCGGAGAAAAAGAAGAAAAAATAATAGGAACGAAATCCATATTGCAGATAGGACTGTCAGATTGTTGTAAATCAACAATGAGACAGTCCTTCTCTGCGTTAAGAGCCTGCCGGCAGATTATCTGGCACTGGTTCCGGAATTACTGTTTGTGTTGTTATTATCATTCCCCATTAAATCGTTGACTGCATCGGATACGCCGTTTGCGGCATCGTCAATCAGATTGCCTATGGTATTGTTGCTTCCGTTGTTCATAGTGCCTTCGGTGACACTGTTATTATAAGTGCCGTTGTTGTTGTCGGAGCCGTTACCGATGTTGTCATAACCGTTGTTGTTAATGCCGTTTTCGATGCTGTTGTCATGACCGTCGTCCAGCATATCGTTTCTTCCGTTACTGCCGCCGTCTACAGTGCCGCTGCCGGTGCTGCTGTTGTTCATATTGCTGTTGTCGGAGCCGTTGCCGGTGGTGTTGCCGTTATTTGTGTTATTGCTTCCGGTATTATTATTGCCGCTGTTGTTATTTCCCGGAGTAGTAGAAGCGGTGCCGCTTTCTGTCTGGGCACCGCTGCCGGCCATGCTGCCGGAATTATTGTCATTTTTACTGTTGTTGCGGTTACAAGCAGTAGCCATGCACATATAGGCAAGGATAATGCCTAATGCAAGGACTTTTTTTGAAAATTTCTTTTTCATAATATCCTCCATTTCAATTTTTCAGTGATATATTTACATTTTTTGGCAGCCGCATTCGGGCAGAATTCGACTCGCCTGTAAATAGTATGTGTGAATTTTGAAAAACTATGCTAAAATGAAATACAGAATAAAACAGATTCTGTTTAATCGCAGAATGCAAAAAAGGAGACTGCCAAAAAATGGAATTCAGACCATGTATTGACATTCATAACGGAAAAGTAAAGCAAATTGTGGGCGGAAGCTTAAAAGACCAAAACAATGAAGCAAGGGAAAATTTTGTGGCGGAACAGGATGCGGCTTTCTTTGCCCGGCTCTATAAGGGCGCCGGACTTCGGGGAGGACATATGATTCTGCTGAACGCAGCCGACAGCGAATATTACAGGAGCACGAAGGAGCAGGCGCTTGCAGCGCTAAAGGAATATCCCGGAGGGCTTCAGATAGGCGGCGGCATCACGCCGCAGACGGCACAGGAATATTTAGAGGCAGGAGCTTCCCATGTAATTGTCACATCCTATGTATTTCAAGACGGGCGCATTCATTTTGACAGGCTAAAGGAATTGGCACAGGCAGTAGGAAAAGAGCGTCTGGTGCTGGATGTAAGCTGCAAAAAACATGGTAGCGCCTATCTTGTGGTGACGGACCGCTGGCAAAAGGTGACAGAGGAGGAAGTTTCGCTTTCCCTGCTTGAAAAGCTGTCCCGATACTGCGATGAATTTTTGATTCACGGAGTGGATGTGGAAGGCATGGCAAAAGGAATTGAAAAAGAGCTGGTAAGGATTCTGGGCAGTTTTTCCCAAAGACCGGTGACATATGCCGGCGGAGTGCATGATTTCTATGATTTGGAACTTATCAAAACCCTTGGAAAAAACCGGGTCAATGTCACCGTGGGAAGCGCTCTTGATTTGTTCGGGGGAAACCTGAAATGGGAGGAAGTGCTTGATTTTTGCAGTTAACCGCCCAAAGTAATGTCCTGTTTTTGATACCACTGCAGCGCATCCAAAAACTGTTTTTCCTGAAAATCCGGCCACAGGTCATCTACGATATAAAAATCGGAATATACGGTCTGGAGCGGCAGGAAGCCTGACAAACGCCGCATCCCGCCCCAGCGGATGACCAAGTCTATTCTGGGGATGTCCCGGGACGCCCATCCGTTTTTCATATCCCATTCCCATCCATAATTCACCAGAAAATTTACGGTAGTTTCACCGTTTTGCACAGGTTTTCGGTTGGCGTTTGTATAGGGAAGCAATTGTTTGGGAAAGCAGGAGGACTTGGTGTTTCCCACAATGTACAGATTGGCGTTTTCTTTGGCAATCATTTGTACCGCTTCCACGCAGGCATCGGAAAAGGCCAAAACCTGTTCTTTTGGGCGTTTGCAGTTGTCCGTAGTAAAACCGTAGTAGGTTATTTCCGGAATGCCGTATTTCTGTGCGAGACGCAGTAATTGCAAACCGGGCGCTAAACCATAGGCATATCCGTCTTCTTTTTGAAAGCCGTTTCCTTTTGCCCAGCGTCTGTTGCCGTCCGGGATTATGCCAATGTGCTTTGGGATGCGCTGTGTCATAGTGACCTCCGTTATTTTATAGAGCGGCTGCCTTTTTTGATGTTTTCCTAAGAATAATATAGACAGTCAGGGTGATTTTATTCAGGAAGGTTGAATTTAAAAAGTTAAACTTTAGGTGGAAGTATAGAAGAAATGTGATATAATATGGAACAGTGAACAGAGGGGAAACGAATCTTTCGCATTATTGGTGTGAGATTTAGAAGAAAAAGGATGGGGAAAGAAAACTTGATAAGGGGTAAAAATATGGAGAAAAAAGAGACTAAGTTTTCTGTTAATTTGTTCTGCAGTTTGATGCTGCTTAGTTTTATTCCATTTATCTATACGCTTGTAAGGACAAACTTAATTGTAAACAGTCCGTCGACAGACGGTTTGAGCATTGCAGGGCACATTGAGTGGTTTGATTTAATTAATGAGACGATACAGGCATTTTTAATCGTACCTTTATTTGCGTTGCTTAATGAGTGCATGCGAAATAAGGAACAACTGAAAGAGAGAATTTTTCAGTTGTTTTTGATAGTTAATATTGTGTATATTTTGTTTTCGGTTATCATTCTTATGTATTGCAATCATATGGTATCGGCAATGGTTTTTGACCGGATAGAGGAAGTGACGAGATATCTCAGGCTGGAAACAATCGGATTTATTATTGCAAATGTAGTCAGCTTTGTAAATGTGTTGTTTGTGGTGTTGGAAAAGCCGTTATACATATATGCCATGGTTATTTTAAGGACGCTGTTTACAGTGATTGGAGATGTATTTCTGATTCCGAAGTTTGGTGTGGATGGTGTGGCATATTCTAACATTGCAGTAAATTCCGCATGCGTTATATTATGTTTGGTTGTGGTATTCAGGGAACATTTGATGGAAGTTTCTTTTCATATTGAAAAATCATTTGTGAGGAAGTATCTGTTTATCGGTTTATTCAGCGGATGGCAAATATTGTTAGATAATATTATTTATTCCGCTATAGTCTGTAAAATGGTTAATGCAGTAGCGGAACAGGGAAATTATTGGACGGCGAATAATATTATATGGGGATTGATGCTGGTTCCGATATCTGCATTGGCAGAAATGATAAAAAAGGACTGCAAGGATGGATTAACCACAATGAAAATGAAACAGTATAATGCAGTCATAATGATAACCTTTTTGGCATGGTTATGTTTTATTCCGATGTTAAATCCGTTTTTAAAAAATATTATGGGAATTGAAAATTATGAGGCGATTAAGCATATATTAGTGATTTTAATGCCGTTTTATCTTGCATACAATTACACGGTCTTATTCGATAATATATTAATCGGTTATGGAAAAACATATTATTGTTTTGTTATATCGGTGATTGTAAATCTGATTTATTATCCGATTGTGTATGGATTGATGTTAAAAGGCGTATTTGCACCAAGTATGACTTTTATTTGTATGATGTTTGGATTTGGAATGGTAGCGCATCTGTTTTGCAGTGTGATATGTTTTATGATATATAAAAGGCAGAACAGTATCTTGCCCGGTAAAGGGGGCTTGCCTTTTCCTTCGCAAAAGATTAAAATAGATTGAGGAGTATGGCTACTTACAAGCAGTAACCACTGATGTCAAAAAAGATACAAAGGAGTATGCGGTATGAAAAAAGGAAGACAAAAGACAATCAGAGGAAACATAACATTGCTGACAGCATTGTATTTAGTTTTAACCATTATTGTATGCGAAGTGGCGGCGGCTAATTTGTTGAGCAGTAATATGTCAAAACAGGCAAGGGATTATGTGAGCGCGGAAGCGGAGAATAATGCCAATATGGTAAATGAATGGCTGAAGGAGCAGGGTAATATTGTACATACGCTCCGCAATGCTATTGCATATATGAATAATGCTGATACGGAAGTTATTATGGATTATCTGGAAGGATCTTTAGCGGAAAATGAAAACGCCCTGATGTATTATATTTGCTTCGGCTATGACGGCGGAGTTTTTCCGGCGGACCATTCTAAATTGGATTTAGACCCCACCACGAGAGGCTGGTGGAAGATGGCAATAGAGCAAAACACATTAATTTACACAACGCCTTATAAGGATTTTGCCAGCGGGCAGATGATTGTCAGTATTGCGGAGCCTCTTATGATTGAGGGGCGGCAGGCGGTTATGCTGGCGGATATTACCATAGACACCCTGACGGAATTGGTAGGAAATGTCGGAAACAGTGAAGATATAGAGGGATTTTTGCTGGATGCAGAGGGAAATGTAGTCTGCCATAATAATAAAGATTTTTTGCCAAGGGAAGAAGGAAATACGATTTTAAATGACGCCTTGGGAGTAAATGTCGAACAGGTATCGAAGCTGAAAGATTATGACGGCAGGATGAAATATATCAGCACATCCACAATTGAAGAGACCGGATGGATTTTCGGTATTGTGGAAAACCAGTCTGTTGTGAGGAATCAGGTTATAAAAAGTATTGTTATAACTGTGGTGATAGGAATTTTGACTTTGGTGATCGTGCTTATTCTGATGTCTAATACGGTGAAGAGAAATCTGAAGCCTATTGTGAGTATGAAGAGCTTTATAAAGAATCAGATCATCGGAGAGAATAACTGCAAGGAACAAAAAGATGAAGTAAGTGAAATCAGTTATTTGATTGATGAGATGAAGGAAGGTTTTATCACGGTAATCGGACAGACGAAGGAAGAGTCGGGGCGTATTTATACGCAGATGAAAGACGCCAGCAGCAAAGTCGCTTCTATCAGCAACAATATCACGGAAATCAGCGCTGCCATGGAAGAAACGGGAGCAAATATGGATTCACAGACAGAGGGCATCCTGCATATTAACGAGAAATGCAAGGAAACCATTGCGGCTAGTGATGAGCTGGCAGATAATACAAAGAAGATGATTGACAGGACGAACGAGGTTATGGAGCGGGTGGATTTGATTGTGCCGGAAATGATGGAAGGGAAAAACAATGCGGTTCGTGTAGCCCATGACAGTAAGGAGAAATTGGAGGAAGCGATAGAGGGGACTAAGGTTATCGAACAGATTGTAGAGGTTTCAACATCCATTCAGGGAATTGCGGCACAGACCAATTTACTTGCCTTGAACGCTTCCATAGAAGCGGCAAGGGCGGGAGAAGCAGGCAAAGGATTTTCGGTGGTTGCGGAGGAAATTAAAAAATTAAGCGAGGATACCGCCAAGGAAATCGGAAAAGTAAATGATTTAATTCTTAAAGTGCTTGACAGTGTGCACACATTGTCCGAAGAGAGCGATCAGGTTTTAGTTTTTATTAATGAGACCGTTTTGGCGGACTATGATAAGCTGCAGATGCTGGCAGAAAATTATAAGAATGACGCCGGATATTATGCTCAGGCGAGCATCAAACTTGGCGACAGCGCAGAGACGGTAAGCACTTCTATTGACAATATCAGTTCGCTCTTTGATACAATCAGTGAGTCGCAAGACGAAATTTCAAAGGCGGTCGGCAGTGTAAATGACAATCTGCAGGAGATGAACAGTTCCAGCGAGAATGTGACGGAAGAAGCAAAACAGGTGCTGGAAAGCATAGAAAATCTGCAGGAGCTGATGGGCAGATTTCAGGTATAAGAGAATATGATTTTTTGACGCAGATAGCGGGGTCTGTTTATGACCCTGCTATTTTTTATGGTAGTATTTTGGATTCAAATGAATTATAATGAAATTACTGTTCCGATTAGATGAGAGATGGGAGGATTTTGTAATGAAAAAGACCTTAATCGTAGTGGATATGCAGAAAGATTTTGTAGACGGCTCTCTGGGCACGAAAGAAGCTCGGGCAATCGTGGAGAAGGTAAGAAACAAGATTGCGCAATACCGTGAGGCAGGGGACGAGATTATTTTTACAAGGGACACGCATCAGAAAGATTATCTGCAGACCAATGAAGGAAAGCATCTTCCGGTGGAGCATTGCATAGAGGGCACGGGGGGCTGGAAAATTGTGGAAGGTTTGGAAGTGGAGGACGCCATTTATATTGACAAGCCGACTTTCGGATATTTGAACTGGCGAAATTATCATCTGGAGGAAGTGGAGATAGTCGGGCTCTGCACGGATATTTGTGTGGTTTCCAATGCATTGATTATCAAGGCTGTTTATCCGGAAATCAAAGTAAGTGTGGATGCATCCTGTTGTGCGGGCGTGACTCCCGAGAGCCATGAGGCCGCGCTGCTTACCATGAAAATGTGTCAGGTGGAAGTAAAGGAATAGGAAAAGAGAATGAAAAAATGCAATAAAAAAGCGCGAGACGGGAATCGAACCCGCGACCCCCTCCTTGGCAAGGAGGTGCTCCACCGCTGAGCCACTCGCGCATATGTCCTATATCTTGCGGACAAATAATAATATACTATATTGCCTCTCAAATGTCAACAGAAAAATCAGATTTCTTTTGTGGCATTTTTGAGCAATTTTTCGGAAGTTGTGTATACAATTAAGTTTTTCTTGCGAATCGCCCCATAACATAATACAATAGAATTATATCAATATGGGAAGAGGGTGTGCGGATGAAACTTGTATTTATCGGCGCCGACCATGAGGTGACGGGAAGCTGTCATTATCTGGAAGCGGGCGGCAGACATATTTTGGTGGACTATGGCATGGAACAGGGCATCAATGTATTTGAGAATGCTCCCCTGCCGGTGGACGAAGCAAAGATAGATTATGTTTTTTTGACTCATGCCCATATAGATCATTCCGGCATGCTTCCGCTTTTATATGCCAGAGGATTCAGAGGACAGGTATTTACAACGGATGCTTCCGCGGATTTGTGCAGCATTATGCTGCGTGACTGTGCACATATCCAGATGATGGAAGCTGAGTGGAAGAATAGAAAAGCAAAGAGAAGCGCAGGCAGTAATGTGCAGGAACCGCTTTATACTATGGAGGATGCGGAGGGAGTGATTAAACGCATTGTTCCCTGTCATTATGACAGTGTGGTGGAGGTATGTGAAGGGGTGAAAATCCGCTTTACGGATATCGGGCATCTGCTGGGCTCCGCCAGTATTGAAGTGTGGTTGACGGAAGAGGGCAATACGAAAAAAATTGTGTTTTCCGGAGATATCGGCAACAAGGAACAGCCTCTTTTGCGGGACCCCATTCCTACGGCACAGGCGGATTATGTTGTGATGGAATCCACTTATGGGGACAGGCTGCATACCAAAGAGAAAGTGGACTATGTCACGGAACTGGCTAAGATTTTGAAAGAAACTTTTGACAGAGGCGGCAATGTGGTAATTCCCTCTTTTGCGGTGGGAAGAACGCAGGAAATGTTGTATTTCCTGAGAAAAGTAAAAGTAGGGCGTCTTGTGGAAGGACATGAGAATTTTCCTGTGTATGTGGACAGTCCGCTGGCAGTGGAAGCCACGGCGATTTTTCAGGAAAACCGTTTTGATTGTTTTGACGAAGATGCCATGTCACTGGTGAGGGAGGGCATCAATCCTATTGCATTCAGGGGGCTTAAGCTGTCCATTACCAGCGAGGAATCCAAGGAGATTAACTTTGACAGTACGCCCAAGGTGATCATTTCTGCCTCAGGCATGTGCGAGGCAGGGCGTATCCGTCATCACTTAAAGCATAATCTCTGGCGGCCGGAATGTACGATTTTGTTTGTGGGTTATCAGGCAATCGGTACTTTGGGCAGGGCTATTGTGGAAGGCGCGGATGAGGTGAAGCTTTTCGGCGAGTCCATTCAGGTGCGTGCGGACATCAGGCAGATAGCGGGTTTAAGCGGTCATGCGGACAAAAACGGACTGATTCAGTGGCTTAATTCTTTTGAGGAAAAGCCTAAGAAGGTATTTCTGGTGCATGGGGAGGATAAGGTATGCCTGTCCTTTGCGGAATGCTTAAAATTAGAACATGGGCAGAGGGTTTATGCCCCTTACAGCGGGACGGAATTTGATTTAATCGGCAATAAATTTACATATGAGGCCGAGCCTGTTATGGTGAAGAAGAAAGCAAGGCCGGCATCGCCCGTTTATGCAAGGCTTGTTGCGGCAGCCCAGAGACTGGCGGCGGTTATCGGCAGGAATGACGGAATGGCGAATAAGGATATGGCAAGGCTGGCGGATCAGATTAATTCTATTTGTGACAAATTGGAGAATTAATCAGTTAGGGCATGCAAAAACATAAGTGTGTTAAAATTCAATGGATACGGATAGGAGCGGAAATGAGTCAGGCGGATTTGATATTTATTGATATGTGCAAAGATATTTTGGAAAACGGGACAAGTACGGAGGGGGAGAAGGTGAGGCCTCATTGGGAGGACGGAACACCGGCATATACCGTCAAGAAATTCGGCGTGGTGAACCGTTACGATTTGTCCAAAGAATTTCCGTTAATTACTTTAAGGCGCACGGCACTGAAATCCGCTACGGATGAGATGCTTTGGATCTGGCAGCGGAAGTCCAACAATATCCGCGACCTTCACAGTCATATCTGGGACGAGTGGGCGGATGAGGACGGTTCCATCGGCAAGGCATACGGTTATCAGTTGGGAGTAAAGCACCAGTATAAAGAAGGTATGATGGATCAGGTGGACAGGGTGATTTATGATTTGAAAAACAATCCCTTCAGCCGCAGGATTATGACGAATATTTATGTGCATCAGGATTTGCATGAAATGCGGCTGTATCCCTGCGCTTACAGTATGACTTTTAATGTGACCCAGAGGGCGGGGGAGGATAAGCCGGTGCTCAATGCCATTTTGAACCAGCGTTCTCAGGATGTACTGACGGCAAATAATTGGAATGTGGCGCAGTATGCGGTGCTCATGCATATGCTGGCGCAAGTGTGTGACATGCAGGTGGGAGAGCTTGTCCATGTGATTGCGGACGCCCATATTTATGATAGGCATATTCCGATTATCAAAGAGCTGATAAGCAGGGAGCCAAAGCCTGCTCCCAAGTTTTGGCTGAATCCCGATGTGCATGATTTTTATCGCTTTACAAGGGATGATGTGAGGGTGGACGGATATGAGACGGGGGAGCAGATATTGAATATTCCGGTGGCGGTGTAGTGTGAAAAGATATGTATTTCCCTTGTTTTTGACCTTATGGTGATCTTTCACTTTTTTCAAAAAATGTTGTAATTCAAAAAATAAAAGTAATATAATAAAAGAGTATTTGTATACACATTACAAAGGAGCGAATTTCTATGTTCAAGAAAATTTTAAGATGTACGGCGGCTTTCGCAGC
>JAMPEB010000037.1 GCA_023665475.1 Lachnoclostridium sp. | reverse complement strand
GGTTGCCGTGGCTTCATCGATCCTATGTATCTCCACCAACTCTGAATAAGAGAAACTCTATGCAATTTTGCGGAACAAAAACTCTTTCGTTCTATGACATAAGGATACAACGCCTATATCTGCTTGTCAAGAGGTTTTTATCCTATTTTTAACTTAAATTTCTGATACTCCCTCTCATTTTCCACCAATTGAATCTGGGCGCCCAATCCCTGAAGCTTTAAGTGAAAATCCTCATAGCCTCTCTCAATATAATGAACATCATCCAGATTCGTGTAACCCTCCGCAGCTAACGCCGCAATTACCAGCGCCGCGCCTGCCCGAAGGTCCGGTGCGGAAATACTCGCTCCGGTATATTTGTCCACACCGTCAATAATAGCGGTATTGCCTTCAACCTTGATATTGGCACCCATGCGGGTCAGTTCATCTACATATTTAAAACGATTTTCAAAAATACTCTCTGTCACAATGCTGGTTCCCTTGGCAAGGGCAAGCGCCACCGTCATCTGCGGCTGCATATCCGTAGGAAAACCGGGATATGGCAGGGTTTTTACATGCATATGCTGAAGCGGCTTAGCTGCCACTACCCTGAGGCAGTCATCCTCTTCCTTCACCTCGCAGCCCAATTCGTTCAGCTTTGCCGTAATGGATTCCAAATGCTTGGGAATCACATTTTTTACCGTCACATCTCCCTTGGTGACGGCTGCCGCAAACATAAAAGTACCCGCCTCAATCTGGTCCGGAATAATGGCATAATCCGTACCGTGAAGCCTGCTTACACCCTTAATGCGAATCACATCCGTGCCTGCGCCTTTGATATTGGCGCCCATGCTGTTTAAGAAATTTGCCACATCCACCACATGGGGTTCCTTCGCAGAGTTCTCGATAATGGTTCTCCCTTCGGCCATGGTAGCTGCCAGCATAATATTGATGGTCGCGCCCACACTGACCACATCCATATAAATATGGCTGCCCACAAGATGCTGCGCTTTTGTCTTAATCAGCCCGTGTTCGATTTTTACTTCCGCTCCCAAAGCACGGAAGCCTTTAATATGCTGGTCAATGGCACGGCAGCCGATATCGCAGCCTCCGGGGAGACTCACCTCGGCGTGCTTATATTTCCCCAGCAGCGCCCCTATCAGATAATAGGAAGCCCTGATTCTTTTAATATTTTCGTCCTCTACTATCAGACTATTGATATTGGCAGCATTCAGCACCACTCTGTGCCGCTCTTCCCGCCTGCACGAAACACCGATACTGCCCATTGCCTTCATTAATACATTCGTATCCCTCACATCGGGAATATTGTCCATATATACGGTTTCATCCGTCATAATAGCTGCCGCAAGAATGGGAAGAGCCGCATTTTTGGCTCCGCCAATCTCCACTTCGCCCACCAACGGATTACCGCCTTTAATCGCATATTGTTCCATTTTCATACCCCTACGGTACTGCTGCTTATTTTATGATAATATAAAATCCTATAATGCACTTTACCATATTTTGTTATCTTTGTAAAGCAAAATACTAATTTCAGACTTTTATAGGTGCTTCAAAGGATCTACCCGGCTGCCGTTTATCCAGATTTCAAAGTGGACATGAGGTCCCGTACTTGCGCCGGTATTGCCGCTTAACGCGATTCTTTCGCCCTGCTTCACCTTTTGCCCCACTTTTACCAGCACTCTGCTTAAATGGGCATATCTGGTCTGACTGCCGTCCTCATGATTGATGTAAACCGCATAACCGTAAGTGCCGACCCAGCCTGCCTTTGACACCGTACCGCTGCAGGAGGCAAAAACCGCCGTACCGGTAGGCACCGCCCAGTCCACGCCGCCGTGATTGGAAGTCGCGCCCTTCGCATTAGGCTTTGGTCTGTACCCAAACCGGGAGGTCAGTTTTCCGCCGGAAACAGGATAAATATAGGTAAGCGGAATCTTGGTTCCCCGCTCCACCACTCTGGCAACCGCTTCCTGAACAATCTCCTCTTTTAAGATTTCCCTGGAAACCTCTTTATCATTCACGAAATACACATCTGCCACAATTTTACGGAAACCTGCGGAAGGCTGTTGCAATACCTTGGTCTGGGTGGTGTACCAGTTGTTATTATCCACATAAACAGTGGGCGCATCATAAATTTCATCATAATAATTTTCTTCCATGCGCTCCACGGAAAGCTCCGGCTGGGGCACCGTAATAATCAGCTTGTCCCCTGCCCGGATGGTAGAATTTTCATTTTCCAGAGTTTCGTTGTTCATTTCTATAATTTTGTCCATGGGAATATTGACCTTAATCGCAATCTCGGAAAGCGTATCCCCCGACACCACCTCATACACGCCGGGCGTCTCCTGTTCCTTGATGACCTCGTCAATCGCCGCCTCCAAAGGAGTTAATTGGCTCTCCGGCAGATAAGCTTCCACAATTTCCACCTGCTCTGAAAAATGCATCTCTTTAATACCTAAATCGTAGTCTTCAAAATCCATCTCCCCAGTGACTTCAACCTTCTGTTCTTTCGGAAAGAAAACCGCCTCTGCTCCTCCGTTGATAGAAGCAGCGTTTTCATACGAATCGCCGTCTTTGAGCCCGGAGTCTTCTATACTCGCAGTCAACACATTAAATTCACGCTCCGAGTCATACCGTAAACTTACGGCAAACTTCCCTTCCGTGTCATATTTTCCCACCGCCGCCTGCAGCAAAGACTGCACTTCCTCTATGGAGGCAAGATTTACCATATATTCGTTTACTTTCATGGTATAAGAACGGTGTAAAGTCTCCTGCACATTCTTCTGCAAGACTTTCTCCATGCGGGACAGAATGGACTCCTCGTCGTCCACCTTTCCGAAAAGCACTTCCTCGCCTTCCACAACCAGCTCGGCGTCAATGAATGTTAACTCCTCACTCTGCATTGCAATATTTTTGCGCGCAACCACAAACAACTCTTCCGCGCGCTCTGCGTCCGCAGTGATTCCAACCGGTTCTCCGTTGATTTTAATATGGAAATAGTTGTCTCCGGTTTTTTGATAACCGGTATATCCGTCCACAAACAGCGTACACAAAAGTAGTGTGAGCAATGTCATTTTCACATATGTAAATTGTATTATTTTGAAATATTTTGTAATTTTTTTTGCCATAATAAGTTATTGTATCAGTAATTTTTTTTGTTGTAAAGACCTTGTCGAAAGGTTATCATATTAGATAAGGACATTTTGCGGCAATATCTATCCGCCCGGGAAAGGAGACCGTCAGATTTTTATGAACACCGCCGAGCCTATTATCTTTCATATTGATGTCAATTCCGCTTTTTTGAGCTGGACTGCCCTTGACCGTCTCCGCAGGGGCGATACGCAGGACATCCGCCTGATTCCCTCCATTATCGGCGGCGACATTGCAAAACGCCACGGTGTGGTGCTTGCCAAATCCATTCCTGCCAAAGCGTACGGCATTACCACCGGTGAACCTGTGGTAAACGCTCTGCGCAAATGTCCAAACCTCGTAAATATTGCTCCCGACCACGCTCTGTACAGCCATATGAGCGGGCTGCTTATGGAATATCTTTCCGATATCTGCCCGGATATCGAGCAGGCAAGCATTGATGAATGCTATATGAATTATACCCCGATTTCCCAAAAATATGCTTCGCCGGAGACCGCCGCCGTCTTTCTCAAAAATTCCATTTATGAAAAATTCGGTTTTACGGTAAATATCGGGATTTCCAATCGGAAAGTGCTTGCCAAAATGGCTTCCGATTTTAAAAAACCGAATCTGGTACACACATTATACTCTTGGGAAATCCGGGAAAAGCTCTGGCCCCTGCCGGTTTCCTCCCTGTTTATGTGTGGACATTCCAGCGTGGAAACCCTGCATAAGCTCGGCATTCTCACCATTGGGGAATTAGCAGCCGCCGACCCGCAGATTCTGAAAGCGCATTTAAGAAGCCACGGTCTGATTCTCTGGCAGTATGCCAACGGTCAGGACGACAGGGAAGTAACGCCCGAGCCCGCAAAAGTCAAAGGAATCGGTAATTCCATTACACTGCCTGAAGATGTTACATCCAGAGAAGAGGCATGTAAGGCGCTGCTTCACCTGAGTGAATCCGTGGGTGAGAGACTGCGCTCCTCCCACCGGCTCGCAGGGCTTGTCTGCACGGAAATCAAGTACAATACTTTTCAGTCGGCTTCCCATCAAATGATTCTGGAACCTCCTACGGCTTCCACAGACTTGATTTACGAGAAAGCCTGTATCCTCTTTGACGAATTGTGGAACCATGTTCCCATACGCCTGCTGGGAGTCCGCACCTCTAAGTTGTCGGCGGAAGATGAGCCCGTTCAATTAAACATCTTTGATTATACCGACCCCACAAGGGAAAAACATCAAAAGCTGGATGCTGCCCTTGATCGGATTCGCAGCCGTTATGGCAGCGACGCTATAAAAAGAGGGAGTCTGTTAGACTCCCATGATAAATATCAGAAACATTAATCCGTCACTGCCGCTTTTTGGTCTTACGGACGCTGTAACCAAAGGTTCCCAGTTTATCCCCGCAGGTCAGATACGCACCGTGGGAATACACAATAGGGTCTGCTTTTTCCAACCGAAAACGCCCTTGCTCATCCATATATTTGCTGTCCGCATGTACCGCGACTACTTCCGCCACAAACATATCATGACTGCCCAGAGGCAATATCTGCTTTACTTTGCATTCCAGATTGATCGGGCTTTCCCCGATAAGAGGCGCTTTGACTTTATTGCCGGGAAGCGCCGTCAGCTTCATTTCCTTGAACTTATCCACATCCCGACCGCTTTTGACACCGCAGTAATCCGTTGCAAATGCCAGCTCTCTGGTGGTAAGGTTGATTACGAATTCGCCGGTTTCTTTGATAATGGAATAAGAATATCTCTCCGGCCGCACGGATATGGATACCATGGGCGGCTCGGAACAAACCGTCCCCACCCATGCCAATGTGATAATATTATATTTTCCCGCGGAAACCGCGGTGGGAGCCGCCACACTCACCATCACTACCGGAAGGGGATACAACATATTGCCCGGTTTCCACAATTCCTTTGCCATACTCTTTTCCTGTTTTTCATATCACTCTGTATCAATTTAGATAATATGCAGCATGGAAAGAATCTGTATTGCTGCACTGATGAGGGAAAATACAACCGCCGCCGCAGACAGTCCCATAATCTTGGTAAGGATTGCCTTTGTGCTTCTGGAGGACTCGCTTAAACTCTCTGCCTGCTTTCCGCTTTCTTCCAGCACCACTGCCTGCACATTCCGATAAACCTTCACACATTCCCGATGCACGCAGTCATTGGTGTTTTCCAGCTTTTCCTGCATTATCTGCTTGAGCTCTTCCGTATCCTGCCCCTGCTGCTGGAATTCACGGAGTTTTCTAAGGCTCTCCTCCGACACTCTCTGCACTTTCATGCTGCTGTCTTCCATTACTTTTTGCAGTTTGGAAGCATTCTCTGCCATATTCTGCTGCATCTGGGCGTTGGCTTCCACTGCCACTTTTTTCATCTGGGCAGTGCTTTCCTCCGCCATATGCTGCAGTCTGGCTCCGCTTTCCTCCGCAGCCCTTTGCATCTGCGCATCGCTCTCATCGGCATATTTCTGAAATTGAAGCGTATTCTCCTGAACAAGCTTTCTTATCTGGGCATTGCTCTCCTCCGCAAGCTTCTGTAATTGGGAACCGCTTTCATCCGCAGCCCGCTGAAGCTGTATGCTGCCCATATCCCTAATCGTCTGAAGCTGCTCACGGCTTTCCTGTACCAAATCGTCAATGCCGGAAACATTTACCTGAACTCCCTCAATCTTGGCTATACTGCTCTCTACCAGCCTCTGCAGCTCCGGAGTAATGGTATCTCCCACCAATCTGCTCATCTGTTCATTCACGGCACAAAGCTCCTGATTGATTTCCCTCATTTGCTCCAGACATTCGTCATACTCTTTTATCCGACCCCTTAATTTGTTCAATTCCTCTACATCCGCTGCGGAATTTGCATCAATCATTTCCTGCGCATTCAATCTCTGCGCCAATTTGTCCATAAAAGTATCCATAATTTCCCTCCGGCATATTCAGTTTCTGCTGTTCCGTTCAAATACTTATTTCTATTTTAACATTTTTTCAGCGTTGTGACAACCAAAAGTACAGAAATGATTTCATTCTGCAAATCTCATTTGATTGGATTCTGTCAAATTTGTGCAAAATGCATAAGTTTTCTTCCCATTTTGAGCCATGTCTTGTAAGATTCACTAACTCTTTACATCCCGTTCATATTTTATTCACATTTCATTGGTATACTTTATTTACATCAAACAAACAGCATATTAGATAAATTTTTCATAATAGCCCGGGCATCGAAAGGTGTCTGGGCACTCCTCATTTATGCGAGCATTTTCCGGCATTTCTATAAGGTGGCTTACTCATCTTCCTTATCTTCTTCCGCCTTACTGATGGCAAGAATCTCCTCATTTAAAAACAACATTCTGGCATCCAGATCCGACACCAGCTTTGCGCACTCCACCAATTCATTTCTGATATGCTCCGGCGCATCCCCCTCAAATTTGTAATGGATCTTATGCTCCAGACTTGCCCAGAAATCCATGGCTACCGTACGAATCTGTATTTCCACCTTGGTCTCTATGGTACGGTCGGACAGATAGACCGGCACCGTGATAATCATATGATAACTCTTATATCCGCTTGCTTTGGGAAAAGTAATATAATCCTTTACGCCAACCACCTTTACATCCTGCTGGTCGCCAATCATCTCCGCAATACGATAAATATCCGATGTAAAAGAACAAATGACACGGATACCCGCAATGTCATTCACATATTTTACCATATTTTCAATGGTGGACTCATAATTATGCCGTCTTAATTTTTTGACGATACTTTCCGGCGTCTTAATGCGTGATTTTATGTGCTCAATCGGATTATATTGATGTACATGCTGAAACTCATCATTCAGGATTTCCAGCTTTGTTTCCACTTGGCGCAACGCCGCATTATATACTAATGTAACTTCCCGCCAGCTCTCAATGCCGTCACTGCTTGTCAAAAATTCCATCTCTCTTCCCTCAATCTGTCTGTCATATAGTATGTTTGTATCAGTATAACATAAAAACTCACAAAAATGTATATTATTCATAAAAATTTAATCCTTCTTTATAATTTATCATTCATGTGCTACACACCTTCTATCTTTATGCCGGAATCCGTAAAATCATTCCTTGCATTTTACGCTAAAATCCGTTAATATAAGAAAATGTCAGATTAAAACGACTGAAAGGAGGCTGCCGCCATGTTTCGCTTATGGGCAAAAACTTTTAAGGATAACCGTATGCTTCAGGATATCGTGATTGCGGACGACTCTCGGGATACCCGCACCCACAAGATATTTGGCGCATTAGAGAAGGTATGCCTTCATTTTGATCTGGGACAGCCTATCTGGCTGGACAAGACGGTGGCGGAATTTAAGCGTCATGCCAAGGCAAGATTTCATCAGGATAACTTTATGGAAACCATTGATTTTGATTATCTGGAAATTCAAGTGATAGAAGAAGATTAGATTTTTAACGACTCAAAACACATCCCCTATTAAATCTTAAAAATTATTTTCATTTAGGTATTGACTATTTGCAATACATGTAGTAGTATTGTCTTAATTTATATGTGGTTTTAAATACTACTTATCAAAATATTTGCTTTTGTTTTCAAGGTATTTATATCTAAAATATGTGTCAACAGGTATGATATAGTTAAAAATGCAGCACAATAATATAATCACGCACTGCTGGCGAAATGAAGCAAAGCGGAAAAACTCAGACAAATTTATCATAAAATGAATGGAGGAATCCTTATGCAGATTACAATCAGAGAACCCGGAAGCGCCATTACCCATTTTGTCGCTATGATTATGGCAGTATTCGCTGCTATCCCGCTACTCATAAAGGCAAGCGGCTCCGCAGGCAGCCACCATTTTGCCGCTATGTGTATCTTTATGGCAAGCATGATTTTTCTTTATGGGGCCAGCGCATTATATCATTCCGTAAATGTAGAGGGAAAAGAACTTCGCATCTTCCGCAAGATAGACCATATGATGATCTTTGTGTTGATTGCCGGCTCCTATACCCCCGTATGCCTTATCGTATTGGGCGGCAGACAGGGATATGGACTGCTGGCTCTGGTCTGGGGCATCGCTTTTGCGGGCATGCTCATCAAAGCCTGCTGGATTACCTGTCCCAAATGGTTTTCTTCCGTCATTTATATAGCCATGGGCTGGGTATGCGTGCTGGTATTCGGACAACTCTTAGACACCCTTCCCGCCGCCGCTTTTGCATGGCTTCTTGCAGGAGGCATCATCTATACCGTAGGAGGAATTATTTACGCCTTGAAGCTTCCTGTGTTTAATTCCCTCCACAAAGACTTCGGCTCCCATGAAATTTTCCACCTGTTCGTTATGGGCGGAAGCATCTGCCACTTTATCTTCATGTATCTTTATGTGGCATAATGAGCCGGCTTGGTTCCGCTTCCTTAATCCGCGTAGCCGTTCGGATTATTTTTCTGCCAGCGCCATGAATCGGCACACATCTCCTTAATGCCAAACTCTGCCTCCCAGCCAAGCTCTTCCTTGGCCTTTGAGGCATCCGCGTAGCAGGCGGCAATGTCGCCTGCCCGGCGTTCCTTGATCACATAAGGAATCTTTACGCCGGTTGCTTCCTCAAAATTCTTTACAATGTCAAGTACGCTGTAACCCACGCCCGTGCCCAGATTATAAATCTTAAGCCCCGCGTTTTCTTCAATCTTCTTTAATGCTTTTACATGACCTTTTGCCAAATCTACCACATGAATATAATCTCTCACGCCTGTTCCGTCATGGGTATCGTAGTCGTTTCCGAATACTCCCAGCTCCTTTAATTTGCCCACTGCAACCTGTGTAATATAGGGCATCAGATTATTGGGAATGCCGTTGGGATTTTCACCCATGGTTCCGCTTTGGTGAGCCCCGATAGGATTAAAATAGCGCAGGAGAATCACATTCCACTGTGAATCTGCCTTCTGGATATCCATGAGAATCTGCTCTAACATGGATTTGGTCCAGCCATAAGGATTGGTACACTGACCCTTGGGGCATTCCTCTGTAATAGGGATAAAAGCAGGATTGCCATATACGGTGGCGCTGGAGGAAAAAATAATATTTTTCACATCATGCTTTCTCATCACATCCACCAAAGTCAGCGTGCCTGCAATATTATTCTCATAATACTCCCAAGGCTTCTGCACGGATTCCCCCACTGCCTTAAGCCCCGCAAAATGAATCACCGCTTCTATTTTTTCTTTAGAAAAAATCTCTTCCAAAGCCTCCCTGTCCAAGATATCCGCCTTATAAAAAGGCACCTTTTTTCCGGTAATGGCTGCCACCCTGTCCAATGACTTTTCGCTTGCATTGCACAGATTGTCAAGCACTACTACATCATAGCCTGCCTGCTGCAGCTCCACCATGGTATGACTCCCGATAAATCCTGCGCCGCCTGTCACCAAAATACTCATCTATTTTCTCCCTTCTTTCGCTTACCTCTTTTTGTATTCACTCTTCCAAGCATGCATACGGAATGACTTAGATTTTATTAGGTCAGGTTCTTTCTGACCTCAGAAAATCTTCATTCCGTTCACAATTCAATCCCGTTTTCCTCAAGAAGCTTCCTTGCGCTCTCCACCGAATCCACCCCGGTTGCATTTTTGATAGGTGCAAATTCTTTGTTTCTCACTACCTCAAAAGGAAGGCAGCTATCCATTTGATGAATCATATCAAGCACCAGATTCTCATATTTATATCCGTTGGGGTTTTCAGGGTTTATGGTCTTTCCCTGTTCATCCAGACAGGGAATTTTTTTCTCCACAATATGCAGGGGCATATTGCCCGCAGCCAGCTTCTCAAGCTCCGTTTCCCTGAACAGATAATTCAGAATAACCCCGAAATTATATGCCGGCTCACCCTTTTCATCCTTTGCATCCATCATTTCGTCCGTCAATTCATAATACTCTACAATGGAAGGTCTGCTATCCTCCAGACACATGACACCCACTTTCTCATCCCGTGCATTCTTACGCACCACCTTAGCGCCCACTGCACATTTTTTTTGAATCACAGCCCCCACAAAGCAGGGGTCCGCAATCCTTTGCAGCACATTATCCACGGCAAATACATTCAGCCACTCAATACCCGCCTCATGCACAATATCCAGCATACCGTTCTTCTCCATGGACACAAACCAGCCGCCGTTGCCGTTGGGCGAAGTGGATAATTTCCCTTTCTCCTCCAAATAAATCTTTCCTTCATAATCCGTGGCAGCCGCCATTTCCTGTTTGAAAAAATGCACATACTCCGCATTATATCCAAAGTAATTTTTCTGTTGCAAAAAATCCATGGTAGTCTCATGATTCTTGTCGCTGGTCATCACAAAGAGATGAATCCATGTATCCGCCTGCTTCACCACCTCCATGAGATTATTGACCAGACATTCAAAAATATACAGTTTCTTAGTGATTCCTATATTGTAGATTCCTTTTGGTCCGTCCGAGCCAAGTCTGGTTCCCATGCCCCCTGCCAAAAGAACCGCTCCCACCTTGCCTGCGCGGATAGCATCAAGCCCCAGCGCAGTAAACTGCTCTCTGTTTTCCGCAATCTCAGGCAGTTCCATAGCCGCTAAAGGCGTGATAACGCCTTTTTTTACCAAATCCTCCTTATGCCTGCAGGCATCCAGAATACTCATATCCGTAGCTTCTATCTGCTCCAATAAATCCTTCTTTTCCTCCTCGGAAAGCTCGTCATAATATTTCAGCACATGCTCCTGCCCATATTTTGCAAGCTTTTCCTTTGCCTGTTCCAATGTCATAAATACAACCTCGCTTTTTTGGTGTTATTGCGTATATTATATCTTAAATTATGGTGTTCTGCAATAAGGGGAATTTTTCTGCTTCAATTTCAGCAGACAGAAGCGACCATTTCATAAGGAATCTGATAAGAATTGATAGAATTATGTATACATTCGTGGTAATATAATAGCAGTAATCAATCAACAGTACCACAGGCAAAACCTGTGGTATGCGGAGGTATATATGAGAATAAGACCATACATAGAGCACAAGGATTATGAATATATAGAAAAATGGATTGATGACGAAAGAGCCCATGCTTTATGGTGCGCTAATCTCATTCCATACCCTGTCACAAAAGAAAATCTTCACAAATTTTTAAAGAAAAGCGCAGTGGATTGGACTGACAGTGCATATGTAGCAACAGAAGACAATGGAAAAATAATAGGTTTTTTCTGCTATTCTATTAATGTTGACGATAACACGGGATTTTTCAAATTTGTTATAGTTGACCCTAAAAAAAGAGGAACTGGCTATGGCAAAAAAATGTTGCAATTAGCTTTACAATATGCTTTTAACATAACAAATGTAAACTTAGTCCAATTAAATGTATTTGAAGAAAACATTACGGCAAAACATTGTTATAAGAAAATAGGGTTTACAGAAGACAACATCGCCGCCAATGTTTTTCAATACAAAGGTGAGTTATGGAGCAGATGCCATATGATAATCAGGAATCTTTAGCCCATCCAAAACCTCACTCCTGCATAATCCCCGAATAATCTACAAATATATGCCGTAACTCTACCTCGCCTGACTGTATCTGATACAGGCATTTATAACTTTCTGCCACACCATTGCTTTTTATAAACTCAAAATCACCATGCATATGCTCGTCCAAATCCGCATTTTGAATTTTTTCAATTGACCGTGCATTAGCAGACATATCAATCTTTTTTACAACAAATGCAAGCAGGATGCTTCTGCCATAATAGGAAGAGTATTTTTGTGTAATAAATCTGGCAACTCCTTCTTTTACATATTTTTTATTCAAATCAGAGGTTCCGTCTATCCGCTTACATTCTACAACATAATATGCATCTTCCTTTTCAAAATCGCTTTTTAAAAGAATACGAATATCTACCCTGCCGATATGCTGTCCGCCCCCGGCATAGTTTTCCGGTACTTCAAGTTCAAACCTATAATCTGACATACCATAGGCATCTTTTTGCTTTTTCATGTATTCTTCCAGCACAATGCTTCTAATTTTATTTTCATCATTGGGCAGTTTTAATTGTTTTTTCTCATAATCCCCTACAACCAATTCACATATGTCAAAAATATAATTTGCAATTTTCTCAAAATTCGCCTGATATAATGCCTCCAAAATATCTTTGTTTAATGTACCGCTCATCTACAGTCCTCCTTCCCCAAAAGCACTGTATTTAAGATGCTGTGGCTATCTTTTACCGCCATTGCAGGATGCCAATTCTTGGACTCTATAGGCTTTACAATTACAAATGAGTCTTCGGAAAACTCTATAATGTTTTTGGTTTGGAAAAAGCAGTCATTCAACTGATAAATCATAAATTTCGTAAGCAGATTAACATTTTCATCAACATTATCAATGACACAAATATCCTCCTCCGTCTTCTCAAATGAAAGCTTTGCCTGTAAAGCAGCAAACTTTCCCTTGATGTCCGGATAAAGGGTTATGGTATGACAAACCTCACTCTGCCCGAAATGGACATCCCATATCTTAGAAAAAACAGATGCATACTCTTCCAGCATTTTCACACCACATTTTTTCTCCTGATATGTTCCGCAAAGAATAGGGATTTGGACAGATAAAGCATAATTGACAAAATAATTATTTTGCAGGCCATACATCTTTAAGACACATTCATTTAATGCATCCTGCAACCCATCAAAAGCTTTGTTACTCTCTGCCCTTTGCGCCTTCTCAACCAATTCCACAAGCTCATCACTATACGCGTATGGATAATCTGCCAATTCGTCTAAAAATATCTGTTCCCTCTCTATTCCTGCGGAAGAGCCTAGCATTAGATTGAAATAAGAGAATAGTGACGAATTGAGCAAACCACACATATTTAGCAGGATTTTCTTTTCGTTTTCGGAACCTTTTATGCAATTTATCGTTTCTCTATAAAGAAAGTCTTTTTCCGTATATACTGCCCTTATAGAATAATCCGCGCAATCTAGCCCCTTTTTAAACAGAACATATGGCGCCTCATATATCTGTGGGTCTCTGGGACGATGTATTTTTCTCTTATCAAAAATGGAATATGCACTTTCATTAAGATAAAAATGATCCACGGATTCTTCGGAATCCAAGATTTTTTTACCAACTAAATGTGAAGAATCCTTTTTATCGCCATCGTTATCCTGAAGACCCTTTTTCATGATTAAATTATGCTCTGATGCTATACTTTTAATCGTTTTAAATTTTTCACATACACTTTCAAACAATTCATAGTCCCAATATCCGCCATAAACCAATATCTTCCACAAATCATCATTTTCTAAAAATAATGACTGCTTCACATACTTGACATCATCTGGCTCAATCATAATTACCCCAAATAAATTCAAATATTTATTGGGCTTCAAGCTTATATATTCCACTTTATGGCTTAATGAGCTTTCCTTGCACACAAAGGAAAGCACTGCTGCTGGAGCTATCGCGCCTTTAAAAATCTGCTTTCTTACGGCTGAAATCTCTAACACCTGTTCTATCTGCGTGTTAGTTAATAATCTTTTTCTGAAAGCTACCGAAGGGCTCTTTCCCTTATACAATATTTTTGAGGGAATTACCAGACTACATTCTGTGTCTTCCTTTCCGATTTCCTGAACCTTCGTCAAAAACGCTACACAAATTTCTCCATTTTGTGCGACCACATTTCTATCCGCACAGTATTTCTTACAATTCTGCTGTTTAACACTGCCCCATGGCGGATTTCCCAAAATAAATTTATAATTTATCTTTTCAATTACCTTCATTTTCTCTTCATCAAAAAAATCACCAAAGAAAATATTTTTATCTTTTAACAAAGGCAGTTTGAATTTTTCCAAGCTCTTAGGGTTCTGATAATCAAAAAGCGTAACATAAAGAGAAAAAATGGTAACATCTACCGCTTCCTCATTGTAATCCACGCCATATATATTCTCTTTCACCAATGCATTCATTTTATCTTTGTCTTGCAAAAAGCCATCCGCTTCTGCATTTCGCTCTAATATCTTTTGGAGCGATTTAACCAAAAAAATACCGGAACCGCAGGAAGGATCTAATACTTTACACTCCTTTTCTTTCATAAGATAACTGCCAACGGTTCGACTTACGATGTAATCTGCTAAATATTCCGGTGTATAAAAAGCCTTGTCCTTATCTTTCTTTTCCTTTCCCAACAATATCTCATAAATATTACTGATTAATTCAATGGGAATAATATTAAAATCATAGAAAGGGAACAGGCACAACTGACCTGTTTTCAGTTCTTCTTTAGCTGTCAAAAAGCTATATAACATGGCAAGGGATTCGTCTGTTATCTCACGCCTTTCCGCCTGTTCATCCATTTCAAACAGATTGCCATTAAATTTTTGCTTCAAATATTTAACTAATTTCAGAAAATCATCTTTGTTTTGAATAATATTTAAAAATACTTCCTGCGATGTTTTAACATTTTCGTCAAGACCCATATATCCGATATTAATGCCCCTGTCAATCAGATATCGAATAAAAAGTATTCTTAACATCAACTTATTTGCAAAGGAAATTTTATATTCCTCCTTCAGTCTTTTGGTAATGTACCTGAGGTTATCAATTAAAAATTCATTTAAATTCTTCGTACTCGCACTTTTTTCGTAGAGGTCCAAAGATAAACTATTTGTAACATTCCAATACGAAAATTCCCTTTTTTCATCGCATTGGCTCAAGTCATAGGAAACAACATCTTTCAATCTGATTTTTTTGTCAGTGCCTAAATCCATGCTTTTACCATTATAAATTTTAATAACATTGCCTTCATCAGAAATGACCACAGGCATCTGTGCATTCCATATCTTTCTATGAAGGTCTGCATCTATCCTGCTGTTTAAATCATCAAAAAACACCACAAGCACACTGCCATCTACAATGTAAGCAGCATAAGGAGCCAATTCGAGCAGGACTCTTCTGTCATGCCATGTCAAATCAGTACACTTATCAATATCAGATAAATAGAATAATTTTTCTGAGTTGCTGTATCCTAATTTCTGAATGACCGTTTCAATAGTCCGCATCGCTTCACCTCCTTGTTTTTATGTGAAATTCCTCTGAAAGTACAGGTTTAGTTTTGCAATCTAGGAGCTTCTTAAAAAAATTGTACAATATACACTGTCCCATAAACCGTTCTCAAATTATCATTTTTACTTAATTTTGCTTTTCCCTTCCATAATTGTACTTCAAATCATCTTTTTTAACAACCTCTTCCCCCTCACTTTTCTGCTGCTTCGGCATCATCATAATTTCCCTTCCAAATACATCTCATAAGACCAAAATGCCTCCTCCGGCGCGCCGTCTAACAGCCACATAAGAGCCTCTTGTATCATATCTGCCCACAGATTTAATTTGGCTGTTTGCTCCTCAGACAGTAATTTATTAGACCCCAGCATCCCATCCGGTGATGCCCAAACTCTGGCTAAATAGGTAATTGCTACAATATCTGACAAAATATTCTTATCAATCTTATCTTGATTGAATTCATCTTGAAGAGCCCTCATACATTCCATAACTTCTATAAAATTATTCTCAATTAATTCACCCTTAAACGGTCGCAAACTTCCCAAGAAACCATTTATCCATTTGGGATCATCGGTATTGCCACTCCTGCACGAATGATATGCCAACAGTTCCCTTGCTTCCTCTATACTCATATTGCCTCCCATTCAGCCGCGCAAGCGGCATTTTAATCAGTAGGAACTTTGGAACGCGCAGCGTCACAAATTCCGGGATTAAAAATTTCTAATTTTCAATCTTTATACCCTTTATCATATATAACTTCCCTCACAGTTCCAATTCCCCAAAGAAATCCCCATACCCGATATTCTCCGCCTTATACCTCATAAAATATGCCTTCATCTCCGGGTATTCCTCCCCAATATCCTGCAGAATCCCATCCAGATTATCCTCCGTGACACAGCCCAATTCCGCAAACAAGGCATAATACTCCCTGTCCTCCCCATGCTCCTTAAGCACTACCTCCCATGCTTCCTCGCCGTCGCAGCCCTTGGTGTGATTTTTCAGGTAAGTCCGCAGTTCTTCCTTGATATCCTCGTCCAAACCATAGGAGTACAGCAGGCGAAGCAGCATCAGCCGCACCTTCACTTTTCTGCGCTGGCTCATATAGGCATTCAAATCCGTACTTCCATAGTCCTCTTCCCCGCAGAGTATCTGCTTGGAAAAGCCATCCTGATCCGGTGTATGTATCACAGCCAGCATCCTTGCATCCCACTTGGCAAGCCATTCCCTGCTTCCTGCCTCGCAGATATCCAAAAGATAATAGGCTTCTCCCACCGTCACGGCAGCCGCCAGAAGGGCGGCGGTCATCCTGCCTTGAAACTCAGACTCTTCCTCGGAATATCGCTTTTTTGAATATCCCATTCCCTCCGTGGCATTCTCGTAGTCTTGCTTCCCCGAAATATCAGAATGCAAACCGTTTTCCAAAGGATTGCTTTCCTTCCCATAACTGCACTGGCAGCCTGCTGCCATTTCCACCATCAGTCGAATTGTTAAAAACTCCAAGGCATCGCACTCCAAAAAAACGGATTTTCCGAAAGAAACCGTCTTTTTCGGCAGTTCCACTTCTCTCAGTCCGCTACAATAGGCAAACGCCCAATCCCCCACCTCTGTAATCGTATCCGGCAGAATCACCTTCCTCAAATGTTTTTGACTTAAAAATGATTTTTTCCCAAGCGCCGTCACAGGCATTCCCTCGATTTGCGCCGGAACGCATACTTCGCCGGAATCCCCCATCAAGGCATCCGGCTGCCAGCGCAGAATGCACACTTGATTTTTCTGTATTTGATAAAACAGGCTTCCTCCTGCAATCTTTAATTCCTTTTCCTGCATACCAAATGATATCCTTCCGTAACCTTTATATTTTCCCTATTCCAAAAGTTCCACAATCTGCGCTTTAATCTCCTCGCTTCTCTCGCTTAACATCAGTTCCTTATTGTGGCGCTTGTAATCCTCGCTTCCAAAGGTGGCAATGAAGCGGGCGCTGTTTTGATTCACGGTAAGCTCCGTCACCAGAATCAGCATCTCGTTTCCCTCCGCAAATGCTTTCTCCACGAAGGCAAATAAGGCATGAAGCTCTCCCTGTACCTGAAGGGTGTCTTTCTTCATTTGCGATACCGTGCCGTCATACTTTTCCTTCAAGAAGGCAAACGCCGCCTCTCCATCCGCTATATCCCCTGTATACAATTCTTTTCTTGCATCCTCCAAAAAACGGATAACCTTCCTGTGCTTCCTTTTATCCTCATCCGACAAGGTGCTTGCGCTCTGCAGGGATTCCAACTGCTTTTTACGCCCCTCTGCAAGAAGCTCCAGCCGGGCAATCATCTGCGCCGTATCCGCCTGTTCCGCCATAGCTTTGACTCCCTTCAGCGGTGCAAGGATATCCGATACAAACGCCGCCTGTTCCATGATTTCCTTTATATCCGCCTGCACCCTGTCAAGGAGCATTCCCAACAGGGAAAGCCTTTCGTCAAAAGCCGCTGCAGAAGCTTTGGCAATCGCCTGCTCGGATGCCTGCCCCTGCAGGATTTCCTCTATCTTGTAATCCTTCTTGTATTTATTGTACAAATCATAATAGGCGCTGAATTCCTTGACCACGCGGTCATTGCGGATATACTGCCCCACCAGGCTCTCCTCCACCATAAGCCCCTCTTCCTCATAGAGGTAAAGCATCTGGGACAAATCCTCCCAGCCCCTTGCCGTCACATAGCTGCGCCCCTTGGTGGTCATTTCCATGCAATAAAAATGTTCCTTTTTTAAATCCAAATAACTGACAATGGCGCCATGAATACGCCTGTCGGAAGCATATTCCTTCCAGATGCGCACATCCGGCTCCACCTCCAATAGCTTTAGCCTGTCCATGGTAACCACATCAAATTCCCGCACGGATTTGTTATACTCGGGGGGATTTCCTGCCGTGACAATCACCCACCCTTCCGGCACACTGTGGCGGCCGAAGGTCTTATACTGTAAAAATTGCAGCATGGACGGGGAAAGAGTCTCCGACACACAGTTAATTTCATCCAAAAACAGAATGCCTTCCCGAATGCCGCTGGCCTCCATGGTATCATAAATGGATGCGATAATTTCGCTCATGGTATATTCCGAAACATTATACTCCGTGCCTCCATAATTTTTCTGCGTAATAAAAGGAAGCCCCAGCGCCGACTGTCTGGTGTGGTGGGTCATGGAATAGGACACCAGCGCAATGCCTAACTCCTGCGCAATCTGCTCCATAATGGCAGTTTTTCCTATGCCCGGCGCTCCCAGCAGAAAAATCGGCCTCTGTCTGACCACCGGCACCCGGTACTCTCCGAATTCATCTTTCTTTAGATATAAAGTAACAGAATGCTTGATATATTCCTTTGCCTGCTTAATATTCATCATGATACCTCTCTCTGCTCTTCTTCCAGCCCCTCACTCTCTAACACTACCTTCATGCTCCAAGGCGGGACAGGCGCCCGGTTGTCATCCTCGTCCAAAAATGCAAATATCACATCATAATCCGGCATACGCTCCGGATAAATGCCGTATCCGTCCGTAAAATAAATCAGTCCTTTTAAATTTTCAAACTCCCCCCTAGTTTTTAACTCATCAATATAATCAAACACCGGTCTGAAATCCGTTGCCCCAAACCCATTCAGCTTCCCATATTGCATGAATTTTTCAAAATCCTCATCCCCTGTAATCTTGGTATCGCTCTGCACCTCGCTGTCACATTGGATAATATGCACATTTATTTTGTGAAAAAAATTCTCGCTTCCCTTGAGAATAGAATAGGTTTTCTGCAAAAAAGCCTTCACAATAGCGCCCCTACAAGATGCCGAAGTATCAAGGGCAATCACAAATTCCTTCACTTTGTGAACTTCTTTGTACTCTAAAGGCTCTATCAAAGGCAGATTCCCATAGTGCTGCAGCCCATAAGTGTAATAAATGGCATCAAATTCTTCATCATTTACGGTAATGTCCTCCCCCGTCACCGTGAAACGCCGCAGAATCTCACTATAATCATATCGTTCTCTTGTGGTTTCTTCCAGATTTTTCTCCAAGGTCTCCGCACCCGTTCTGGCTTTTGTGAAAGATTTTAACTCCGCCTTAATGCGCTCGCTGATTTTCTTCCACTGCTCCATGGTCATTTCCAGCTCTTCCTTGGGCTTCCAAAGAGTATGCACATCCCTGCAAAATAGTTTGTTCAGCTCTTCCCTCTCATTTTCGGTGGGCGGACTGTTTCTAAAATACCGATAAATGCGCTCTGCCGTAAGTCCTCCTGCATCCTCCTGCAAAATCCGCAGTTTTCGCAGCATCGCTTCATCCTGTTCTAGTGCCACGCTTGGAAGCCGCAGCTCCAGAATCACATTTTCCACAGCAATATCCGCCGCCAAATCCCACAAATCCGTTTCCAATTTATCATATTGAAAGCTATGGGAAAAAATACAATGGAGCAGCAGATGCAAATAACTTCGGGCAACCGATTTGGGGTCTTCCTGATAGGACCGCAGGACAAATAAAGGGTCATAATAGCAGTTTTTCCCATCCGTGGCAAAACAGTCTGTGTGAGGCCGCTCCGCCCAGACAAGCTCCCCTAATGCCCTGTCAAAGAAACGCAGATGCACCAGAATATCATCATGCGCCAGCTTTAACATCTGCTTCGCCAACGCGCTTATTTTCTTTTGCTCTTCTGTCATTTTTGCAGGCATACCGTCCCTCTTTCACAGCCTTTCCTTGATGTTTTAGCAATGTTTCTCTCAACTATCATATCACAATTTATGTGCTATTCCTACTCCATTTTTGCCAAACCATCAATGTACTCTTTCTAATTTTTCACATAAAAAAGCGTTGTTCGGCAGCAACGCTTCAGAGAATGCTCTGCATTCTCCCTAAGTGATTTACACTGTTGCAATTTTCTAATGAATAAAAAACCGCCTCCTCTTACCATAGAAGGCGCTTTCTTTTTACATGTGTTATCTTTCATGTTTTTTAACATCTTCTGCATATTTTGAAATTATGCTATCATCATCTAAATCGTGCGCCTTAAGGCAATTGTAAACAAAAGCATCATCTAAGTTAAATAAATCATATTCCTTTAATTCTTTAAGAAAACCTACAATATTTTTTCTTAATAGTAGCAGTTTGTTCTTACGCATAATTTTTACATCATGCGTAAAATCTGCATCATATGCCAAATGTAGGGTTGGAATAACCATTACTCTGTATACTTTTGCATCTGAATACTCCTTTTCAAACCAACCACAATGAGTATTCATTTGTCCTGCCTCGGACTTGTAAAACTGTCAGAGATCAATTCTGGAATTAATATCATTTTCTCCCCGGACCATTTCAGTTTTTCATTAACAATAGGATCTTTAATTGCATTTATTGATATGCCTAATGTCTTTACAAAAAAACTGTCATCTTGTGTTGTTGCTGACATCAATACTCTATGCTTTGCCTTTGCAAAACTGCCAAACATATCAATAGGTGCAACTAATGGCATTATTTGTAATTCCCCACCATTAATAAACGCCTGACACTTATCCAGATTATCCTTAATTAATGGCCACACAAAATTTATACAATTATTTTGTTCGTTAGCTGCCAAAATTTGTAATACCTGAGATTTTTTATCTATCCATGACCAGTATGGAATCATCATCAGATTTTCATAATCTTCATTACTCTGTATATCCCAAAAAGTTCTTTCACCTTGTTCTACTAAATCATCTTCAAATAACTCTAATAATTCTGTATATAATTCCGTATTGGAGCTCCTTTTAATGTTAATCACAAAGGACTCTCTTATTGCATCCAAACATGCATGAGCATCATCAAGAACAATTGCTCCTACCTTTTTAGACAAATTTCCCGTTCCCAATATAGTTCTTCCATTAAACATTTTGTGCACATGAGTAACTAAAATTCTATTCCCCGCCAAAAAATCATTTGGTAATTGATTATTTTCACCAATTGTGCAAATCGGGATTCCAAATTTAGTAGCTTCTTTGCAAACCTGTTGTACTAAATACTTATTGGGACAAACATAAATACAAGGGCCTTCTCCCTTATTCATTTTTGTCATTAATATCAATAATCCTATTAATGTTTTGCCTTCCCCAGTATGTAATTTAATAATAACATCCTGCTCTTCCATTTTCTCATCATACCATTTTGTCAACACCATTTCTTGAGATGTCCTTAATGGTCCTGCTACGCTTGTTCTATCCAATCCATTATAAATATCCACCGGATTATCACTTTTTGTTGTCGAAACTTTTTTCATCTTTTTAGTAAATCAATCATAATTTTCCCCTTCCTTTGCAATAAATTATAAAATATCTTGTTGTATCTCCTCTGGCAAATACCTCGCCAATTCCTCCACCAACTCATACACCTTAGTTCCCGGTGCAA
>JAMPEB010000036.1 GCA_023665475.1 Lachnoclostridium sp. | reverse complement strand
GTTGGTTAGAGCAACCGGCTCATAACCGGTCGGTCCTGGGTTCGAGTCCCCGAAGATCCACTTAAAATCCCGTGCAGGGATTTCCATATGGCCCAGTGGCTCAGTTGGTTAGAGCGTCGCCCTGTCACGGCGAAGGTCGTCGGTTCGAGTCCGATCTGGGTCGTTTGATAGAGTGGTATAATATAGCACAATCATGTTTTGCATAGAAAGCAGATTTCTCCATGAAAAATCCAAGTCATTCTCATAATCCTGACAACCTTTGGAACTCTGATCGGCAGCATACCCCCGATATTCGTTTACCTGAATTTTTCCCCACTATATTGGCGGTGGTTCTTGTCTTGTCGGCAGTCCTTACGGGATGCGCCGGAAAAGAGCCGGACGCACTCAAAACGCCGGACACCCTGCGGTGGTTTTACGCGTCCTACGCTATTTTGACAGAGTTAAACGGTAATGATTATACGGAATTCGGTGGTATGCCCATCAATGACTATACACGAAAGCTTCAGATTGCCGCGCTGGAAAGCCAATGGGGGGTCAGCGATAGGGAAAGTGCTGACAGTACCCTTGCGTGGGCGCTGGAAGAGGGACACAGAACCGAGTTTGTGAATTCCGGAAAATATCTGGCGGAGGATATAGAGATGGATAAGCTGGATGAAGAGGATTATCTTCCCTATCTTCTCTATATTTCCGATTTAAGCGAAGAAGAAGCTGTGCAGCTTGTGAATCTTTATATCATGTACAAAGAATACGGAGAACATGCCATAGATGCATGGGATTACTGCAGGGCTCTGAATTTACTGAGTTTTTATTATGTGGCGGGCTATTACACCAAGGAGGAGGCACTGGATAAATCTCTGGAAATTGCAGGCAGACTCCAGCCTATGTACAGCTCATGGGATGAGCTGGTGGAAAGTTATCTGCGCGGCTATGAATATTGGGCGGAAGAAAGCAGTGCAAAACGCCGCGCAGTTTACGAAGATTTGAAAACCAGAGAGGATAATCCCTTTAGCGTAGACTATCATACGGTTTTGGAAAAAGCGTGGTAACATGCCAAAGAGGCGCTTTACCTACCGTTCTCATTTGGCTCAAAAAGCTTTTCCAGGCGTTTCAGATACTCGAATCGCTCCAGAGATTCTTTAGCAGCTTTGGCAAAAAGGGACTTGGCCTCTTCGGGATGTTTTCTGGCAAGAAGGGCATAGCGGTTTTCTCCTGCGAGAAAATCCTCATAGTTTAGCGAAGGTTCCTTGCTGTCCAACTGAAAAGGATTTTTACCCTGAGCTTTCAGGGAAGGGTCGTAGCGGAACAGGTGATAATAGCCTGCCTCTACGGCCTTTTTTTCTTCATGCTGGGTGCTGCCCATACCCGCTTTTATGCCGTGGGCGATACAGGTGGCATAGGCGATGACCAATGAAGGACCGGAATAGGCGGCGGCTTCCGTGATTGCTTTAACGGTCTGGTTTAGGTCTGCACCCATGGCAATCTGCGCCACATAAACATTTCCGTAAGTCATGGCGATAGAAGCCAAATCCTTTTTGCGGGTTTTCTTGCCGCCGGAGACAAAGCGGGCGGTGGAACCCATAGGAGTCGCCTTGGAAGCCTGTCCGCCGGTGTTGGAGTAAACTTCCGTGTCCAGAACCATTAAATTGATATTGCGCCCGCTGGCAAGCACATGGTCCACTCCCCCAAAGCCGATATCATATGCCCAGCCGTCCCCTCCCAAAACCCATTGGACGGTTTTTCCCTGCCGCACTTCATCCCGGCTTTCCTGTGCCATCAACATGCCGAAACCGAATTCCGCGGCGTCCTCAAAAAGGGAATTGGACCAGGCGGGACCGCAGCCTTCCTGATTCAGGGTATAGGCTGTGGTGGGGGAGGAGTTTGCCCAAATGGAAGAGCACCCGGTAGCGTTTGCAAGGTACATTTTGGGACCAAAGAGCTGTGTCAACAGCTTTACATAGGGAGTTTCACCACATCCTGCACAGGCTCCCGAAAATTCCATCAGAGGGCGCAGAAACTGGCTTCCTTTTACGGTATGGCTGCCGAATTTTGCGGCGGCGCAGGAGCCTGCTGCAGCAGGCAGGGATTTTGCATAGTCAAACCACTCCTGATGTTCCTTGTGTTCGTGGACGGGGTGCATGGTCAGCGCCTTTCTACCGTCTCCCTTACCGGGGCAGATACCGGCGCAGGAACCGCAGCCGGTACAATCCACCTGAGAAATGACAACGGAAAAAGAGGTAGGAGCCGAATCCGCATTGGCGCCGCCCATACCTATAATGGGAATCTGCTGCATGCCTTTGGGGGCATTTCGTGACTGTTCTTCTGTCATGGCGGCGGGGCGGATGACCGCATGAGGACAGACATAGGAGCAGCGATTGCATTGAATACAGTTTTCGGGATGCCATAAGGGCATTTCTGTTGCCACATTTCTTCTTTCATGGGCGCTGCTTCCGGGCGGCGTGAAACCGTCCGCATAGGGCAGGAATGCCGATACGGGAAGGGAATCTCCCCTCTGGTCTGTCACGGGCTGCTGGATTTGTTTTACATAGTCCAATAAAACCTGCCGGTCAGGAAAAGGAGAATTGTCCAGAGGATGCGCATTTTCCGATATCTCCGTATTTTCAAGGAGCTTCCACGCATCAGGTATAGCAATCTCTTTTACTTCCGCAAAGCCTCTGTGAATGGCGTCTTTATTCATGTTTACGATTTTTTCTCCCAATTTCCCATAGCTTTTTTGGGCGGCGTTTTCCATCAGCAGCTTCGCTTCCTTGGAGGGAAGAAGGTTAAACTGTTCCATCACCTTAAAAAACGCTGCCTGCAGGATGGTGTTCACCTTACCGTTTAAACCGATTTCTTTGCCGATACGGTCGGCGTCAATCAGATAAAGATGAATCCGGTGCGCGGCAAGGTAAGCGCAGAGGGATTCCGAAAAACATTTCCTGAGATATGCTTCCGGATAACTCTCCGGGGAAGAGCTTTCCGGGCATCTTGGGAGATTTACCAAAAAAGCGCCGCCCTCTTTAATTTCCTGTGCCATATTATATTTATGCAGATACACCGGATTATGGCAGGCGGCAAAGTCCGCCCGGTGAATCAGATAAGCGCTGCGAATCCGTTCCCTGCCAAAGCGGAGATGGGAGATGGTGAGCCCTCTGGATTTCTTGGAATCATACTCAAAATATCCCTGAATCTCCAAATCCGTATGGTCGCCCAGAATCTTGATGATATTTTTGGTGGCGCTTATCGTGCCGTCCCCTCCCAGCCCCCAGAATTTGCAGGAGAGAGTCTCTTTCGGGGAAGTGTCGGGAATGGGGCATAAGGGCAGGGATAACCCGGTCACATCGTCTTCAATGCCCACGGTAAAAAACTGCCTGTCACGGTTTGCATAAACTGCGGCAATCTGGGCGGGAGTAGTGTCTTTGGAGCTTAAGCCGTAACAGCCGCAATAAAGGGGCACATCCCGAAAAGGGCTTTCCTGCAGGGCGGCAAGCACATCCAGATACAGGGGAGCGCCCGGAGCTCCCGGCTCTTTGGTACGGTTTAAAACGGAAATCTGCCGAACAGACTCAGGCAGGATCTCACGCAGTCTGGCGGAAGGAAAAGGGCGGTACAGGTGCAGGGAAATCAGCCCGTATTTTTCTTCGGGATTTGCCGCCAGATATTCCCGGATGGTCTCACAGACACTTCCCATGGCAATGATGACATGGGTGGCGTCTAGGTGTCCGAAATAATCCATGAGTCCGTAAGAAGTTCCCAGCTTTTCATTTATTTTGCGCAGATTTTTTTCCACAATGTCCGGCAGGGCAAGATATTGGGGATTGGAGGCTTCCCTTGCCTGAAAGAAGATATCGGGATTCTGGGCGGAGCCATAGATGCGACCGTTGCGGGGATGGAGGGAACGGTCGCGGAAATCGTCCAGAGCCGCCGTAGGGAGCATTTCTTTTAGATCTTCATAATCCCACACGGACACCTTTTGCAGTTCATGAGAGGTGCGGAAGCCATCAAAAAAGTTTATGAAGGGAATGCCCCCTTCCAGAGCGGAGAGGTGCGCTACGGGAGACAAATCCATGACTTCCTGTACGCCGGATTCGGCAAAAATGGCGGCGCCGCACTGACGGCAGGCATAGATATCGGAGTGGTCGCCAAAAATGGACAGCGCATGAGTTGCAATCGTTCTTGCCGCCACATGGATAACCCCGGGGAGCAGTTCTCCCGCAATACGGTAGAGGTTCGGCAGCATCAGGAGAAGTCCCTGAGAGGAGGTAAAGGTGACAGCCAATGCGCCTGCAAGAAGAGCGCCATGAACGGCGCCTGCGGCGCCTGCCTCGGACTGCATCTGCGAGATGATGGGAATTTTTCCGAAGATATTTTCCCGATTTTGTCCCATCCATTCATCCATAAGCTCCGACATGGGAGAAGAAGGAGTGATAGGATAGATGGCGGCTGTTTCACAATAAGCATACGCTACATGGGCGGCAGCCTGATTGCCATCCATGGTCTGTTTGATTCGCTTTACCATAAGTGACCTCCTTATTTTACAAGTTCTGTTTTTATTATTTTTTGTTATCATTTCTCCTTTGAAAGGATATTATTCCTTGACACTTTTTTTTATTAGAGGTATACTAAATGCTATATAGAGTAAATAATTTTTTGCGTGAAATAATCTTAAAATCAGGAATTTTCCAATAACATAAAGCGGAGGAAGCAAGATGGTAGAATACATTTTAGGAAATTATCTGATAGAGTCCGGCAAGCTCAAGCGGGAACAGTTAAAGCTTGTCATGGAAAAGGAAGATTCGGTTACCGTATCTCCCGAACTGAAAGCAGCGGAAGAAGGACAGAGTGGTCACTACCTGATGTTTGTGCAGGCTTTGCTTGATGAAAAGTTAATTACCCTGGACGAGTTAGAATGGTTGTTAAATGATTTTGGGGCAAAAAACGGATATAATGCCGAGCAGATAAATGATATCAAGAGCGATGAAGTGGAGCGCATTATCCCTTTGCTTATGCCGAAGGAAGCAGGGCAGTTCGTATCGTTAGTCTGCACTATGGTAAGTACCATGGTGAAATCTTTTGATAAGCATATCTATGTGGGGAAGGCTGCCATGGTGGACCAGCTTCCGGCGGAAGATTTGGTGAATCAGTCTTTAGTCTGGGAGGACGGAATTGTAGACTGCTTTTCCGAGAGAGACGGCGGTCTGTTGATGGTGTCTTCCGTGTATGGTCAGGAAGAGTACGGGCAGTTGGATTCCGATGCTTTAGACGCGGCAGGAGAGCTGCTGAACTGCATTAACGGTCTGTATGTGTCGGGACTTAGCAGGGAAGGATACTTTTTGGAGATGATGCCTCCCAAGTATGAAGAGTGTAGCGAATCCGTTAAAAAAGGTACTATTTGCAGGATACCTATTTTCTTTGACGAACGGGGATTTTATTTTACAGTGGCAGAACTGGTATAGGGAGGGAAAAAGATGGCAACAGTATTAATGGTTGACGATTCAGCGGTATCCAGAAAGGTTCTGAGAAATATATTGGAAAAGGGCGGCTACGAGGTTATCGGAGAAGCGGTAAACGGCGAGGAAGGTTACTTGAAGTATAAGGAATTGAAACCGGACATCGTGACTATGGATATTACCATGCCCGTTATGGACGGTATTGAATCTTTAAGCCTGATTAAACGGGATAATGAAGACACGAAGGTGATCATGATTACCGCTTCCGGTCAGAGGGAAAAGATGGTGGAAGCATTAAAGCGGGGGGCGGAAGAGTTTATTTTAAAGCCCTTTGAGGAAGATGAAATTTTAAAGACTCTGGCTTATGTTATGGAAGCGCCGGATGAGACGCCGTAAGGATGGATTGTCATGGACGAAGAGAGACTATGGATAACCTTTCATGATAAAAATGAAGTTCTGCATTTTGTGGCAGACTGCTGTCACTATGACAGCGCCATTGATGTGAAGCTGGACAGGCAGGTAACGGATGCTAAGTCCGTTATGGGAATGCTTTTACTGCAGTTGGAACAGCCAATGGAGATTGTATATGACAGCTACAAAGAAGAATTGGGCGGCTACGAAGAGTTTCGCAGGCAGATGCTGGAAGAATATGATGTGCAGGCGACTCTCACGGGAAGCCCTTCTTGATTACCGTGAGCAACGAGTCAAGTGGCTGCTTGCAGATATTTGACAAACTGCCACGGGGGTCACATCCCATAGCGTCATCGGGGTTGTTGACTTGACAGGGAAATATTTTGCGGGAAAATCCGAAAGGGGCTTGACTTTTTTCAATAAAAAAGTTAGAATATCTAATGTTGCGGGAGAAATATGATTTACCGCAGTATATGTGCGTTTAGCTCAGCTGGATAGAGCGTTTGGCTACGGACCAAAAGGTCGGGGGTTCGAATCCTCTAACGCACGTTCTTATGTGCGTTTACGCACCGTTCTTATGTGCGTTGCGCACGATTTTTGGCGAAAATCCTTATAATAAGGCGATTTCGCCAATTTTTTTATTTTTGCGAGCAATGGGTCAAGTGCCATGCTTATTGCGGAGTATTTGATTTTTTACTTGACACCCTTCTTTTTTTATGCTATAAGTGTATTAAGCTGATTAATACACTTATAGCATATTTTGTTTTACACCATTAGGGAATTGCGACGGAGTAAATTAATTTAAGGAGAATGCGCATGATTTTGTTAGATTATAGGGACAAACGACCTATCTATGAGCAGATAGTGGAAAAACTGGAGCAGATGATTGCAAGCGGCGCCTTAGAGCCCCTTACCAAGATGCCCAGTGTGCGGAGTCTCGCAATGGAGCTTTCCGTGAATCCCAACACCGTACAAAGAGCTTATGCCCAACTGGAGTTGGACGGATATCTTTATACGGTGTCCGGCAGAGGCAGCTTTGTGACAGCGGAAAGCGAATGGAAGGAGAACCGGCAGGGGAAAATTTTAAAGGAGTGGCAGGACGCCACGCTTAAGGCTAAGGCTTCGGGGATTACAAAAGACAGGCTGATAGGGAAACTTCAGAAGATATATGGAGAACAAGGCGGAAACGAGGTGTCGGAATGATAGAATTTCAGAAGGTAAGTAAAAATTTTGAACATGTGAAAGCATTAAAAGCCATTAACGCTTCCATTGGCGAGGGCAGTGTGTTTGGGCTGATTGGGACGAACGGAGCGGGGAAATCCACATTCTTAAGGCTTCTCTGCGGCGTCCTTGCACCTGATGAAGGAAATGTTTTCGTGGACGGAGAGCCTGTTTTTGATAATCCTGCGGCAAAGGCAAAAATCTTTTATATTTCTGACGACCAATATTATTTGAAAAGCGCTACGCCGGAGGATATGCTTCGTTGGTACCGGACCTATTATCCGGAATTTGACGGTGACAAGTGGAAGGATTTGATGAAAAAATTTCATCTGGAAACCGGACGCAAAATCAATACTTTTTCTAAGGGAATGAAAAAGCAGTTTTCGGTTATCTGCGGTATCTGTGCAGGCACGAAGTATCTTTTGTGTGACGAGACTTTTGACGGACTCGACTCCGTGATGAGGCAGGGGGTCAAAACGCTTTTTGCCAGAGAAATAGAAGACAGGGGACTTACGCCGATTATCGCTTCCCATAATCTGAGAGAGCTTGAGGATATCTGTGAATGTGTGGGGCTTTTGCATGACGGAGGGATTCTCTTTGAAAAGGATTTGGATGAAATGAAGATGGATATCCACAAAATACAATGTGCCGTGAAGGAGGAGGGGACGCTTCAAAGGCTAAAGGACTCTTTAGAGGTTCTGAGCATGGAAAACAGGGGAAATATTTATACCCTTACGGTCAGGGGAGAAAGAAGCGGGGTAGAGGCTTTGTTGGAGAAGGAAGACTTTACCTATGTGGAATTGCTGCCCCTGTCCTTAGAGGAAATCTTTATCAGCGAAACGGAGGTAAAGGGTTATGATGTCAAAGCGCTTATTCTTTAAGATTATGAAGGAAGATTTCAGGCACAAAATCTGGATGTTTTCCCTATCTGTTTTGGGAAGCCTTCTGGCGCTGCCCGTAGCATGGCTTCTTTTTAAACACAATCTGTTGTCTGCGGGCATAAGCGGGACGGCGGACGATGCTGCGGTTTTGGAGAGGACGCAGGAGCTGCTGGAGCGGATAATGGACTTTTTTGGAAGCTATGCCGTGGTTCTGGGCGGGGGCGTTGTCATAGTGGGAGGGGTAATTGCAGGCTTATTCAGCTTTTATTATCTTTTTCACAAAAATATGGTAGATACCTGGCACAGTATGCCCGTAAAGCGAAGCATGCTCTATGGAACCGGTTATGTGAACGGACTTCTCATCTGGCTGGTGCCGCTCTGGTTAAGTATGCTTTTGACGGTGTTTGCGGCAGGGAGCTTTACATGGGAGCTTGGAGGCAAAGAGGCGCTGCTTCTTATGGTAAAGGAAGCTTTTAGCACTCTGCTTGTGTTGGTGATCGCATACCTCTTGGTGTACCACTTGCTGCTGACGGCAGTAATGTTTTGCGGAAATGTCCTAAATGCTTTAATCAGCGCAGGAATTATGGGGTTTGGGGCAATTGTTATGTTTATGACCGAAATCGGCATGTGTTCCTGCTATCTGAGCACTTTTTCGGAGTGGTCTTATTCCTATGAGCCGGCAGGCTATGCATCCCCGCTCTTTTCCGCTATTTATCTGATTTACAGGAAAGCGACTGAGGCAAGAACAGGCGCTGCCGCCCTTTATAATATGGGTTCGGTCAGAATGCAGGAAAGCCGGATGGAGATAGGCGGGGCGTTGGCCGTGAATCTGATAGTAGCGGCAGCTTTGGGGCTGTGCGCATGGTTTTTGTATCAAAAAAGGAAATCCGAATTGGCGGAGCAGGGGATTTCCAACAGGTTCCTGTCAGCTTTGCTGAGAATATTCGGGAGTGTGGCAATGGGGCTTTTAGGCGGATGTGTATTCCTTATGCTTACGGAGGAGAGTCTGAGTCTGGGCTGGGCGCTTTTTGGCATGATTTTCTCTGCCATACTTACCTTCGGTATTTTGGATATGGCATTTTCAATGGATGCAAAAGGATTTTTTGCCCATAAGCTGCAAATGGGGGCGGCAGTGGGCATCTGCCTGATGATAGGTATGGTCATACAGGGAGGTCTTTTCGGATATGATACCTATCTGCCTTCAAAAGATAAGATTGCGGGAATTTCCGTTTATTATTCCTATTTGGGGAACCGCACATACTATGGGCAAATTCCGAAAGATGTGATGGAGCGTATGAATCTGCAGGATTTGGAGGTAATTTATCCCTATTTGGAAAAAATGACGGCAAACGCTGCGGATAAAAAAACAGGGCTCACGGAATCTTCCACGGAGTATGATGTCATCATTACTAAAGTAATACTAAAAAATAATAAGAGCTATTACAGGAAATATAAAATATACGAGGAAGACAAGGAATTGCTCACTCCTATTTTGAGCAGCAAGGAATATATACAGGCGGCTTATGCGTTCAGCGAGGAAGAAATGAACAGTCTTCTTCCCCTTGCCGTAAGCAGACCCGGAAGCGCAGTTCACTTTGTGGATATAGGGAAGGAAGAGCTGTTGTCCATTGTGAGGGCGTACAATCAGGATGTACTGGAGAATCCGGAGGGAGTATCCTTTGGGGACTTTGGGAAAGGAAAGCTGTTGTCCGCTATTTATCTGGCAATTAAGGATGATACAACGCCTGCGGGCAATATCGGTGTCAGGCTGGATATTTATGAAACAATGGAACACACATTGGAGGCATTGGCACAGGCAGGCTATGAAGAGGCGGCGGCTCCGCTTGAGTTGTCCGACATAAGCTCCGTGGAACTGCTCTTATGGTGGTATCAGACATACGAGGACGATTCAAGGGAGGCCCTGATTGCCAAGGCAAGACAATATTATGGTGTGTTTGGGCAAGAGCCGGAAAGCCTGAAAGAAACGGATGAAACAGATGAAACAGATGAAACAGATGTGAAAGAGCCCAAGGAACAGGCTCAGTTTACTTATTCGGCGTCGGGAGTCAGGGAGCGGAAGCAGGTTTCCGTCACCGACAGAAAAGAGATAGAGGAACTGGCGGACTGCATCAGCCTGCTGCAGCCCATTCCCACGGGCAGCATTTTTGAAAAGGGGTGGGTGCAGATCGCCGTTGTAGTGGACAATAAGGAGAAATACTGCTATATTCCTTATGGGGCGCTGCCGGAAAAATACATCCTTCGCTTTGGTGAGTTTTAGAAAAAGTTTATAATTACTTCCGTGATAATATATTTACGAAGAAAAAGGGGCATGATACAATATCTCTTAACAGCATGCCTCTTTTTTGATGTAAGGGTTGTTTGTGGCGGCATGGCGGAAGGATGTGTGGACGGAATGAAGATTTTCTAAGGTCAGAAAGTACCTGACCTAAGAAAATCTAAATCATTCCGGGAAGAATCCGCAAGCGGATTCTTCCAAAGTGGTATAGTGGAAGGATGTGTGGATAATGGGTATCGTGTATGATGCCAGACGAGTCAAGGCGTATGAGGGTTTGTGCGCTTTGGGGGAGTATGCGGGCAAGGACCTAAACTGGCTGGACGAACTGTGGACGGAGCTTGTGTCCGACAGCAATCTTATGAAAGAATTTATGTATTATCTGGATCACCATACCTTTTTGGATGAAATCAAATGCAGAGGATATGGATTGACTGATTTGTATGTGTGGCAGATGGACCGCTATAATCTGATACGGGATATCGGTAAAAATACTTCGGCGTGCAATAAGGAAACCATGGTGTTAAATACTTTCAGAACTATGCTTGATATGCAGAAGGAGCCGGAGATTTATCTGAAAAAGCTGACTGCAGGCATCGGGATGGATCAACTTCAATAGGGAAGGAATCAAAGAAAAATCTATGAACAGGCAGGAATTTATTGAAAAGCTGCGTATGTCGTTAAACGGCAGACTGTCCCAGACAGCAGTGGCGGACAATGTAAATTATTATGAGGATTATATCAGTGTCGAGATTCGCAAGGGACGCACGGAAGAAGATGTTCTGGCTTCCCTTGGGGACCCGAGACTGATTGCCAAGACCATTATCCAGACAAACGGCGGAGCAGGCGCGGATATGACCCAAAGCGTGGAGTACCGTAATATGGAGCGCGGGCAAGACGCATACGACAAAACAAGCGCCTCTTACGATAATTTTTATAATACCGGCAGCGATAACCTTCCGCATATTTTCAGGATTCCGGGTTGGCTTGCGACCCTGATTGTCATTATCATAACGCTGCTTGTGTTTGCTGTCATATTTTCCGTGCTGTCATTTCTTGCGCCCGTGCTTCTTGCAATAGCGGCGGTGATGCTTATTGTAAAAATTTTCCGGGATTGGCTGAATTGACAGATGGTACTAAAGTACCAAATATTTTAAGCATATTTTTGAAACTTACAAGCCATACTACTCCTGTAACTAAAAACCAACAGGAGGACTTTAAAATGGCTAATAACAATCAGAACGAGAACAATTACAAGAATTCCAACAATTCTGATAATCAGAACTGCAAGAACAGCCAGAACAATCAGAATAACCAGAAGAACAACCAGAACAATCAGAACAACAACCAGAAGAACCAGAACAACGAGTTCTAGTTGTCGGACGGTGGGGCGCTTTTTAGCGCCCCTATTTACATAATTTCAAAATAATTGTATACTAGTCATAGAGATAAAGACTGCCGGTGCGGCGGAATGAGAGTAAGACTGCATGAAAAAATTTGAATTGATAGTTCCTTGTCATTTTGGCATGGAATCCGTATTGAAGCGGGAAATTCTGGATTTGGGGTATGATATTACGGAAGTGTCGGATGGCAGGGTGACTTTTTTCGGAGACGAGGAAGCATTGTGCCGCGCCAATATTTTTCTGCGCACGGCGGAGCGTGTTTTGATAAAGGTAGGGAGCTTTCATGCAGAGAGCTTTGAGGAGCTTTTTCAGGGAACCAAAGGACTTCCCTGGGAGGAATATATTCCGAAGGACGGCAGATTCTGGGTGACAAAGGCGGCATCCGTGAAATCCAAGCTGTTCAGCCCGTCGGACATTCAATCCATTATGAAGAAAGCCATGGTGGAGCGTTTAAAGGAAATTTATAAAGTGAATTGGTTTTCGGAGGAAGGGGAAGCTTTTCCTATCCGGGTATTTCTGATGAAGGACGAAGTGACAGTGGGACTTGACAGCACGGGGGAATCCCTGCATAAAAGAGGTTACCGTAAGCTTACTGCGAAAGCTCCCATTGCGGAGAATCTGGCGGCGGGTATGATTCTTTTGACCCCTTGGCATAAGGACAGGGTCTTGGTGGATCCTTTTTGCGGAAGCGGCACGATTCCTATAGAAGCAGCCATGATGGCTGCAAACATGGCGCCCGGCATGAAACGCCGGTTTACCGCTGAAACATGGTCCCATGTGATTGGCGGCAGACTCTGGCAGGACGCATTGGAAGAAGCTCAGGAAATGATAGATATGGCAGTGGCTCCCGATATTCAGGGGTATGACATAGATGATGAAATGGTGGCAATCGCCAGAGAGAACGCCAGACTGGCAGGAGTGGAAAAACTCATTCATTTGCAGAGAAGGGGAGTGGAGCAGTTGAGCCACCCGAAGAAATACGGATTTATTATCACTAACCCGCCCTATGGGGAACGCCTGCAGGAAAAAGAAGAGATGCCTGAGCTTTACAGAATCATAGGAGAGCGGTTCCGCAATCTGGATGCATGGAGCATGTACCTGATTACCGCTTATGAGGATGCGGAAAAAAATATCGGCAGAAAAGCGGATAAAAACCGCAAAATTTATAACGGTATGATGAAAACTTATTATTATCAGTTTATGGGTCCCAAACCCCCGAAAAGGAGCGAGAAACACCATGGAAATTAGCGTGGAAACAGATGAGCGCAGGATAACAGACATACAGGAAGAGAATATGGCTGTGACGCTGGCAATCTGGGTTTTGCTGGGGGTTATCGGCATGGGTCTTATGCTGTATACCGCGTCCCACAAGACCATTGTGATTATGGACAATGCCGATACTCATATAGACCGGATAGTGGAAGAGGGAGGGGTTTTAGCGCAAAACAACCTTATCTTTTTGAAAAATACATTGGCGGCGCCCCGCACCATATGTATTCCGCTGGAAAGAACCGTGCAGGCGGAGGATGTGGTAGTGGAGAACCGTTATCGGGAGAAGGAGCTGTGGATTTACATAAAGGGCGCAGGAGCTTCTTATTATGAAGAGAATGGCATTTTCGGAGATATTTCCCCTATCGTGTCCGGCAGCAGCGAGTCCCAGCGGGGCAGCGTTATTCTGAAAATGCAGATGAACCGTGTGTTAGAGTATTATACCACTATGGAAAACGAGCAGATGACCATTTCTTTTAAAGAACCCCACGAGGCATACAAATATCTTGTGGTCATTGACCCCATGGGAGGCGGAGAGGAAATGGGCTCCATTCTGCGCGGCTACGCGGAGAAAACCCTTACGCTTCAGATTGCCGGCCTGATTTCCGAGAAATTACAGCGTTCAGACATCAAGCTCTATTTTACGAGGACAGAGGATGAAAGCATGACGAAGGAAGAGCGGATAGGGCTTGTGGAAGCCGTGGACGCGGATTTGTATATCAGAATCTGCGCCGGGAGCCGGGACGAGGCTCCCTCCGTCTACGGAATCTCTGCGCTTTATAACGAAGAGTATTATATTCCGGAACTCAGTAATGTGGATTTAGCCGACGCCCTGACCCGTTCGGTGACAATTGCTTCGGGAAACCGCGCTTTAGGGCTGTTTGCGGCGGATGAAGACAGCATTTTGCAGGATATTACCACGACGGGCGCCCAGATTAATGTGGGTTATCTGACTCACCCCGCAGAGGGGGAGCTATTGGGGCAGGAAGAGTATCGAAACAAGCTGGCGCAGGGAATTGCGGATGCCATTACGGAGGTTTGTGCAGATGAGTAAAAGAATTGTATTTGCCACCGGTAATGCAGGCAAAATCAAAGAAATACAGATGATATTAGCTGATATCGGGATGGAAGTGGTATCCATGAAAGACGCCGGGATTACGGTAGACATAGAGGAAAACGGAAGGACCTATGAGGAAAATGCCCTGCTGAAAGCAAGAGGCGTGGCAGCATTTACAAAAGATATCGTGATGGCGGATGATTCCGGCCTGGAAATCGATTATCTGAATAAGGAGCCGGGTATTTATTCCGCCCGATATCTGGGAGAGGATACCCCGTACAGCGTCAAAAATGCCAATCTGATAGAGCGCCTTTCGGGGGTGCCTGATGAAAAAAGAAGCGCAAGATTTGTCTGCGCTATTGCCGCGGTACTGCCGGACGGCAGGGAGCTTACCGTCAGGGCGGCGATTGAGGGACGCATCGGTTACGAAGAAAAAGGGAATAACGGCTTTGGCTATGACCCCATTTTCTATGTGCCGGAGTTCGGAAAGACTACGGCGGAGCTTTCAGGAGAGGAAAAGAACAGTGTGAGCCACAGGGGCAAGGCCCTCAGGCTTATGAAAGAGGAACTTAAAAATTATGAAAATTTTAATTGTCAGCGACACCCATAAAAGAAATGAAGCTTATTTTATGCTGCTGAAAATGCATCATCCGGATATGGTCATCCATTGCGGGGATGCCGAAGGCTATGAGGAAGAGTTCATCCGCGCTGCAGACTGTCCGGTAAAGATTGTGCTGGGCAACAACGATTTCTTTTCTGATTTACCCAGAGAGCAGGAATTTAATATCGGAAAATATAAGATATGGCTGACCCACGGACACAATTATTATGTGTCCATGGGAAATGAGACGATTAAACAGGAAGCCATAGCAAGGCGCATGGATATTGTGATATACGGACATACTCACCGTCCTGTGATTGACAGGGATAAGGAAATTATCGCCTTAAACCCCGGAAGCCTGTCCTATCCCAGACAGGAGGGGCACAGACCGTCCTATATTATTATGGAGATGGACGCTTCGGAGGAATTGCATTTTACGATTGCATATCTGTAGCAGCCGTTGGGCTACTTCTTTTGTTCATGACAATAGAATTTTCACGAAGCGTGAATTCTATTGTTTATAGTCAGGATCTGCGGGGTAGCCGCCTTTTAGCTTCTGCATGCCCCGCTGAATGGCATCTTTAGAGTTTTTCCAATCCGCATCTTTGTTGCGATAGTCAAATTTTTCCACCATCCATGAAACATCCTCGGAAACCCGCTCCATGTTTTCCTCCATCAAGGGAAGTATGGCGGCATAGAAGCTTTCTTTTTCCTTGTCGGAAAGCTTTTGGTCTGCGGCTTCGCACAAATCTCCCAAATGAGGAAGACAGAATCCTTTTCCGGATGCCACCTTATCCCGAAAAGCTGCATCCTGCTTCCAGAGATAGAAGAAAGTGTCCAGATATCGGGCATAAGTATCCTTATATTGTCGGCAGATATAGCAGGACTGCTCCTTTTCCCGAACCCACATACTGATGGGATTAGTGCTTGCGTTTGTCTTGCGGAACTTATCGCCAAAAGAGGTCTTAGCCGGTTTGAAGCCGGCAAAGGTCTTCTGCATTTCCGCAATCATTTGTTTATAATGCGTTTTCAATATCCAGGCATTGCCCAGAGTATTTCCGTAATCATACATTTTTTGAAAATGTGTCCGGCAGAATCCGGCTTTGTCCGTTTTGTCCCGAATATCGGACTCCATATAAGAAGAGCCGGAACCCAGCACAAAATCTAACAAATCCTGTTCTACGCTTCTCTCAATATAACAAAAAGGGCATTCATCGCCTGCGTTCACCGCATCATTTAAAGGAATGGTGTAAAGCTGTTCTTTCATAATTTCCTCTCATTCCGCCGCGTAAGCGGCATTTTAATCATATGTTAAATTCAGTATATCACAATTTTTTACATAATTACTACAGGATTGTAACGAAATGTAAGTAAAAATTAAGAAATATTTTGTTGTATCTTGTCGAAAAGCAGGATAGTATAGTAAGTGAAGTAAAAATGAAAGATGTGGTAACTCGTGATATTCAGCAGTATTGAATTCTTGTTATATTTTCTTCCGATTTTTTTAATCCTGTATGGAATCACTCCCGCAAGGCATAGAAACACGACGCTTCTGATTGGCAGCTTGGTTTTTTATGCCTGCGGAGATGTAAAATATTTACCGATTTTAGGCTGTTCCATCCTTGTCAATTATACAGTGGGGCTGAATCTGTCGCCGCCGAGAAGAAAGAACGGAGAAAAGACCGAGAAGAGACAGAAAAAAGAAAAATTAAACAGACAGAGAAAAATTTTGCTTGCCGTGGCTGTCACAGGGAATGTAAGTGTTCTTGTTCTTTTCAAAATCCTGTCGCAGAACGGGCAGCTTCCCTTGGGAATCAGTTTTTACACATTTCAGGCAATATCGTACCTGATTGATGTATACCGGGGAAAGGTTCCCAAAGAGCAGTCCTGCCAGCGGTTCAGCGTTTATATTTCCATGTTTCCGCAGCTTGGGGCAGGACCCATTGTCTGTTACGAAGAGGTGCGGCAGAATTTAAAGCAGAGAAATTTCTGTCCGGCAGGAGTTCAGGACGGATTAAAGCTTTTTATAATGGGATTGGCGTCCAAGGTGCTTTTGGCGGACCGAATCGGGCTGTTGTGGCAGCAGGTGCAGACCGTGGGGGTGGAGAGCATCTCCTGCGCTTATGCGTGGATGGGGGCGTTAGCCTTTTCCATGAAGATTTATTTTGATTTTTACGGTTATTCCCTGATGGCGAAGGGGCTTGGAAGGATACTTGGATTTGAGCTGCCGGAGAACTTTAATCATCCTTATATGGCGGTTTCCGTGAGAGATTTTTATAGAAGATGGCATATGACCCTGAGCAGATGGTTTTGTCGCTATGTGTATATTCCTCTCGGGGGAAGCAGGGAGGGTGAATGGAGAACCGTATGTAATCTGTTTTTGGTATGGCTGCTCACTTCTCTCTGGCATGGTTTTTCATGGAATTTCCTCCTCTGGGGCGGGCTGCTTTGGGCGTGTATTGTTCTTGAGAGACAGCTTGAGCGTCTGGGAATTACAAAAAAATGGAAGATGCTGTCCCATCTGTGGGTTTGGATTTTCATACCTGTGACATGGATGTGTTTTGCCATAACGGATTTCAACCAATTGGGCATTTATCTCGGAAGGATGTTTGGGGTGGTTGAAGGCATCAATGTACGGGCAAACGACTGGATAATCGCTTTGGGAGATTATTGGTATCTGCTGGCAGCAGCGTTTCTGGCATGTACCCCCCTTGTGCAGAAGCTTTACCGAAAGGGAAAGGACACAGTGTGGGGAATGGTGATTCTGGCAGCGCTTTTCTGGGTGTGTGTGTGGAGAATTGACATAGAAGGAAACAATCCTTTTATGTATTTAGGATTTTAAGCCGCCGGAGGCGGTATGGAGGATAGTGTGAAGAGAATTTCTAAGTCTGCAAGAGGGTGTGTAAACACCCCTCTTTAGTACGCAGACATAAGAAATTCTAAAGCTTCACACAGAAAAACGCAAAATCAGCGTTTTTCATACTTATTTAAGCCGCTAAAGCGGTATGGAGGATGATTGTGAAAAAAGTAGAGAACAGAATAAAGAAGTGGTCTTTTTTACTGGTGTTTATGTTGTGCGGTGTCTGCTATCTGACCGTAATGGACGGATGGAAGGTTTATGGAAAGGAATTGGACAGGATAAAAGAAAGATATGAAAAAACCTATGGTAAAACCTATGGTATCGGCAGTCAGAAACAGGAAGCGGAAAACGGGGAAAAAGATGCCGGACTTTTAGAAGGGAATGACATAGAACCTTTGGGAGAGCAGAGCAGTACAGATGTTTTGGAGGAACTAGGGCAGGAAAATGCTCCGGATACCGAGCCTTTGGAAACGGAGGATTCCCTTTATCGGACCGTGGAGGATGATTATTTTTCGGATGCGGTGTTTATCGGCGATTCCAGAACGGTGGGAATGTTTGAGTATGGCGGTCTGGAGGAAATCTCTACTTTTTATGCGTCCAAGGGGCTGACGGTTTATAAGCTTTTTGACGCGCCGGTTGTGAGCGTGGAAGGAAAAAAGAAAAAGATTACCGTTGAGGAGGCGCTTTCAAACAATCAGTTTTCCAAAATTTATCTCATGGTGGGCATTAATGAGATGGGTACGGGAACAGTGGATACTTTTCTGGCAAAATATAAGGAAGTTGTGGAACATTTGCAGGAACTGCAGCCGGATGCCATTGTTTATATACAAGGTATTATCAAAGTGACAACGGAGCGCTCCGGCGAGGGCGATTATATCACCAACGAAGGAATCGAAGCCAGAAATCAGGGGCTTGAGCAGCTTGCGGACAATGAAAAAGTGTTTTATCTGGATGTAAACCCCCTTATCTGTGACGAAACCGGCGGAATGGTAGACTCGTACACCTTTGACGGGGTGCACCTGAAGGCGCAGTATATTCCGATTTGGAAGGACTTTTTAAAGTGTCATGCGGTTTAAAGGAGGAATATAGGCGAATGCATACGGCTGCGGCAGAGACGCATATATACTATAAAGAGAATGAGAAGCATAGATTTATAAGAAATAAAGTTTTATGACTGTCCGGTACTATAAATCAGAATGCGGTATGCGGGCGGGGGGAGCGCCATGAAAATCATAGATATGCACTGCGATACCATATCGGAGCTTGCAAAGATAAAAAAAGAGAGCAGGGAGCAGGATGCACAGGGAAGTCTGCAGGATAGCCGGAAGGAAAGCCTGCGTGAAAACAATAGACATGTAGATTTGCTGCGCATGAAGGAAAGCGGTTATCTGTTGCAGAATTTTGCCCTTTTTGTGGATGTGGGGGCATTGACTCCCTCCTGCGAAGAAACAGGTGAAGGTTCCCAGATAAATCCACCATGTAAGGATCCATGGGCACCCCCATGTAAGGATCCATGGGGGGAAGTCAGTTTCCTTTACAAGGTGTATCAGGAGGAAATGGCAGCCAACAGTGACCTGATAGCCCCTGTTTTAAAATACGAAGATATTGCCGCCAACGAGGCAGCAGGGAAGATGTCCGCCATGCTTACCGTGGAGGAGGGCGCAGTCTGCATGGGGGAAATCTCCAAGCTGAAGGAACTGTACCGCATGGGAGTGCGGATGATGACCCTTTCGTGGAATTATCCGAATGAGCTTTGCCATCCCAATCTGGACAGCAGAAGAGGAAAACAGGTTTGGGCTCTCTGCAGGGAATTAAAAGAAAGTAATTTGAAGAAAGAGGCTTATGTTGTCAGGCAGAAGACGGTGCAGGAAATTTTTGAGTCCTATTTTTATATGGCGGATACGGAAAACGGTCTTGCGGAAAAAGGTAGGGAATTTGTGGCACAGATGCAGGAAATGGGCATGATTGTGGATGTGTCCCACATGTCGGATGCGGGTTTTAAAGATGTGCTTGCCATAACTAAGAAACCTTTTGTGGCGAGCCATTCCAATGCAAGGAGCATCTGCCGCTGCAGCAGGAATCTTACGGATGATATGATACGGCAGTTAGGAAGCTGCGGCGGGTGCATGGGACTTAACTTTTGTGCCGACTTTTTAAAGGAAATGCCTGTGGGAAAAGAAAATCCCGGAGCCATAGAAGATGTGGTGCGCCATGCCAGACATATCTCCAATGTGGGAGGCATAGCAGTGTTGGGTCTTGGAAGTGATTTTGACGGCATTGACACCAATGAAGGACTGCCCGGAGCGCAGAGCATGGGACGGCTGTGGGAGGCTCTGCATAAATCGGGATATACCCAGAGGGAGTTGGATAAGATTTTTTATGGGAATGTAATGAGAGTGTACGAAGAATGTTTGTAAAGGATTCACTGACTGCGCAGGGATGGCAAAATGCAGTCAGTGAAAAAATCAGAAATGATATTACAGGAAGAGAGAAGTATTGATGAAAAAAATTGTTGAAATAATGATAGGCATCATTTTAGTCTTTTCTTTGGTGGGATGCGGTCCCGTTTTAAGTAAAGAAAAATTGGATGATTTTCCTGACGGATATGTGTGCGAGTACAGATATGGAAAAAATGCAAAATATTCAACAGAGCCGGTAGATATTGATTTTGAATTTGATAAACAGATGTTTATGGACCTTTATAATGAAAAAGCGCAATACAATTCGGTGTATCTAAGAAAACACATAGAAGAATGCGATCTGAAATTGGAGAGTGGAAGCAAAGAAGTGAAACAAATGTTAAATACGGAAATCAGCATCAGGGCAGCTTATGAAGATGCCTATGTAGATATGGATAATCACGAGCACAAATATATAGAGGTAACCGTATACGAATATGAGGATGATTTATATTTCTTTGTTTTAAGCATGGGAGGAAGAACAGAAAAAGAGAAAGAGGGTTGGTATTTTATCAAAGTTTCGGATAATCTTCAAGAGTATTGGAAACAACTAACCGACCAAATATATGAGTAACAGCCATGCCTTTCACATCGGCATATCCGATTGGATGACAGACAGATAAACGCCCGGATGTGATGAACGGCAGTATTCAATCTGATAATCAGTCAAATCAGGCAGCCTGAATTTGAGGAATACATACGAGATAGGAGGAACAGCTTATGGATCCAATGGACTTAATACAGGATAAGTTTTCACAGGAGTGTACCGTTGATACGGTTCGGCATCTGCTCATGGCGCATTTTAATTTATCCGAGGAAGAGGCGCAGGCTAAGATTGATGTGTACTTTGAGATTGTGGAAGGATACAGCAAATAGAGGAATGTAAATCTGCACAATCGCTGATGCTTTGAATAGGAATTGATTATTAAATGATAAAATAATTGAAAATGATTTTCTTGAAAAGAAAGTAACAGAGCGAAAAGCTACAGAACAAAGAAAAAAGAAGAGGCTGAAAATGCAGATTTCTATAAAAAGTAGAAAGATTAACCAATATGGATTCTCACATAGCAGAAGTATATATTCAAACTTTGAGCAATAAATAATTGATAGGCATATCGGATAGGAAAATCTGATATGCTATTTTTTAGCAATTTTTGTCAAAATGCGGAAAATTAATTATGAGTGTAGTATAATAAATGAAATTAAACTTTTTGAAATTTTTTTCTTTTTAATATAATTTGGATATTGCGTTGTGAGTGATTTTTGATATATTTAATTATTCCGATAATAAGGTGAGGTATGAACTATAAATATAAAGGTATGAATGATGCATATTGTATAATTTATTGCAAAAGGTGGTAACTAATATGAAAAAAAGGTTTAGAAAATGGTTTTGTAAGAATAATGACTTGGAAGAGAAAGTTAATATTAAAGAAAATACAGAAGCATTTATTCAAAGTTTTGAAGAGCTTGTAAAAAATGGAGATATCGGAACAATTAAGTGTCTGGTCAAGTTTATGGCAAATTCTATTCAAGGAGAGTTATTATCAAAATGTTTATATAATGATAGAAATTATGGTGATTATATAACAAATATAAAACATAGTCTTTTGTTGGATTTGTCTTTAAAAGAGTACCAAAAATGTGATTTAAGGGTTGATATTTCTCTTACTCCCTGTATATCATGTGTTTGGAATAATAAAAGATTAATTAAAGCATTAATAGATATCAATGACTTTGTTGGAAATCCGTTTAATGGAATAGCAAATTCAAATAATATTTGCGCTTGTATGATTAAACCAATAGGTTTGGTTATTGTTGTAAATGGAAATCATTCTGTTAGTTCAGCTATAGTGCATGGGAAAGGAGAAATTATTGTTAGTGAAAAAATAGATATAAAACCACTTTTGGAAAAGTATAGATTTAATGGAAAAGAGTATGTAGATATAAATACAGATATGAAAATTGATTGTTTATCATTAAAAAATAATTCTGAACCGTTTGTTTATACATTAGGTTTGATGTTTGAAATGTCAAGGATATTATACAAGCATGATTTAATACTAGATACATAAATATATTACAAGAATATTTTTAGTAAGAAGAATTTGTTTGATACCTTCTAAGAATATCTTGAACCCTACCCCCCAAAAAGCCTTGATTTTCCAAGGCGTTCCACCCACACAAAAATGGAAGCAAGGGGGCTCGAACCCCTGACCTTTCGCGTGTGAGGCGAACGC
>JAMPEB010000035.1 GCA_023665475.1 Lachnoclostridium sp. | reverse complement strand
TCTTGGGCATATAAAATTCTTTGTATTCTTTCTTAAAATCAAACGCCATAATTACTAATCCGCCCTTCCTGATACATTTTATAAATCCCTATCCCTTATATTTCCCCTCAATCCTGCCATACACTATCATCATTGCAATAACCCAGACAACTGCCGCAAAAATCACCGGCACAAACAGCGGAGAATTCTGCTCCAAAAATAAAAAAGGGATACCGATAAGCTCAAATATGCCTGCCGCAGCAATCCACAAGATAGAAACCGCATGATTATAGCGCTCTACATTATTTACCATCGGCGGTTTCACAAAAGTAAAGAATCCCACTGCTTCCTCCGATTTACGGCATCTGATTCCTATGCCTAACAAGATAACGGCGACAATACTCCAGATTACAAATCCCATTATCATGCCCTGTACCTCCTGCCTCAATATTATTTTCTACCTTACCTAAAGTATAACACAAACAGCTATAACAGAACAAGCATTAATGTCATGTTGTTTGATAGCATAGGTAAAATATTTAAAAAGGGTTTATATATCTAAGATACAATGTTATAATATAATCAAAACCATGATTCTATTATCAAAATTCCATTATAACATTGTATCATAAAGGTAAATAGCATATAATTTGTTTTGACTGATATTCGGAAGGAGACTTGTGATGAACACTCTTGAAAATACCGTTTCCATGATGGAACTATTACCAGAAGAGGATTTGATAGAAATACAAAGCTTAACTAAAAAGCTCTTTAATCTGCGCAATGCTGACAATCCTTTTCAACCTCTCAGCAAACAGGAAATCCTAAAAGAACTGCAAATTTCAAGGGAACAGACCATGAACGGTCAGTATAAAGATATGGATAAGGCACTTGAAGGGATTAGAGAAAAGTATGGATTATAATGTTATTATTTCCGATTTTGCTGAAGCACAGCTTGACAGAATCATCTATCATGTTTTATACAGACTAAAAAACGCACAGGCTGCACAAAGTATTTTAAGTGATTTTGAGAACACAAAGGAAAAGCTTTCCAGCGTAGCTGGCAGTTTAAAATTATGCGATGATCCTCATCTGCAGGCATCAGGATATCGCATAATACATCTGGCACAGCATCAATATTTTATGGTATATCGGGTTGAAAACAACATGGCATATGTTGAAGGGATATATCATGACTTACAAGATTATGAAAACCTTCTACAATAGCAACTCTGACAGCCCCATTCTCCATAACTAGTCAAGTCATTCACTCTGTATACTAGCGGTCGCTATTTCCTGCATCCTCCATTTCTATGCACCACACCTTTTTCCTGCAGCAGGGGCATGTGACCTTTCGGGTTTTTGGCGTATGATTCGCAAACATTGCCTCCATTTTTGAAGGCTTAAATGTGGTATGGCACTGCGGACAAAGATACTTTATATGCTGATACCAATACGGAAACAAAATCAAAACACAAACAATCACCAATACTATACTGATGGCAAAAGGGAGCCAATTTTTTGACAGGATGCCATAGACAAAGCTGCCCACCTCCAGCGCCTCCGCCGGAAGCGCTATCATAAGCATCCTCTTGTAAATTTTACTTAAGTTTTTTCTGCTTTCCATAATGATTGATATGTCATGAATCGAATTTTCCGACAGTTCCTCAAAATTCTGCATCATGTCCTGCATTCTTTTTACCCTTAAAAGCTGTTCGTTCTTTTCCGAAATATCCTTTTCCAAATCACTGCTCTGCTGTTCCAACAAAAGCGAAACCACTTCTTTTGATTCGGACGAATTAAGGATATCCGCAATACTTTTCAATGAGATTCCCAGATTCTTTAAAAAACAGATGGTTTCCAAGGTTACTACATCCTTCTCCGTAAATAACCTTCTTCCCCCTTCTGACAGCTTGCTGGGCACCAAGATTCCTCTCTCATCATAATATTGAACTGTTCTGACAGAAACATTGCATTTTTTTGCAAGTTCTCCCGTGGTGTACATTGACATATCATATCCTCCTTTCCGGGACCAATATACAACATAACGCCGCGTAACAAGCAATACCCCACGCAGCGTTATTTTTATAAAACAGTCCAAGAATTATCCGTTTTTATCTAGGAAAAACTATATTTCCCACATAATACTCACATCCATAAACTTTTTCAAATTCGTCTTTTGAAATTATCTCAGCAAAAAATTCAGGCTCTTGATTCATTTCTTCAATAACAGGAACCGGTGCTTCTGTAATATAATCAAAACCTTCTTCCGTAACCACATTTACTTTTCTGTTTGGGAGCACTTCAACCATTCTGGCTGCATATCTTTCGTTTTCTAAATCTACTTCATAAAACAACAAAATCGGAGTTTCGTCATCAATATATTTCCAAAAACACTTTATATATTCCATTTTATTCATGGATGCTTCCCTCTCTCAAAGCACTATCCTATAATAGAATCAAAGGGCTGATTCTATTATCCAAATTCTATAATACAAATAATCCCCCGCAAATGCGGATTCGGAATCGTTGATTTTCCTGTCATAAAAGATAAATCCCGCGCTTTCATAATTTCTGGGGGCAATCAGATTACTGTTTGTCCATACGCGTATTTCTTTTAAATTATCGTACTTTTTAATTCTTAAAATGGCTTCTTCAAGCTGTCTCTTTCCAAATCCCTGCCCTTTGTATTTTGTCCGGATTCCGTTATGCCCGATGTCAACATACTCCGGACAATTCCTAGGATCCCAGCAGATAAACCCGATAGGCTCTCCCCCAAGACAGGTGACAAAGCCGCAGCTATCCGCTATCTCGGGATTATCAAAAAAGAAATCATCCGACTCCCTCCAGTTATCGCTCCAGCACCTACTGCATCTTTCATCAAAGGAGTAGGCATCTGTCAGAATATCATACATAATGCCTCGCTCAAAATCGGTAAATTTATGGAATTCGATATTCATACTAACCCCCATGCCTCTTCACGCTAATTTCCATACAAATTTATCCACATTGTTCTGCTCTGCAAAGTCCTACAGTCCATAACTGACAAGTTGGCAATATCAATAAATCAGCTTATAAGGAACCTCCTCGTTTCGATTCTATTATATGAGAATCTCCACACTAGGTCAACACAATAAATGGCATCAAATATTTCCCATTTCTCACTCCATCGAATCCTTCTTGCACTCTCCCACCTTTGTAGCATACTCCCCGGTAAAGCATCCGGTACAAAAATCCAGCGAACATTTGGAGCAGGCATCGATAAGTCCTTCCACACTGATATAGCCCAGAGTGTCCGCGCCGATTTTCTCCCGTATTTCCTCTATGCCAAGCTGATTTGCCAGCAGAGTGTCCTCATGTCCGATATCCGTGCCAAAATAGCAGGTATGGCGAAATGGCGGCGCGGAAATACGCATATGTACTTCCTTTGCCCCAGCCCTGCGCACCGCATTGATGGTCCGCAGGCTGGTAGTTCCCCTGACAATGGAATCGTCCACTAACACTACCCGTTTTCCGTCAATGGCCGCACGCAGGGGCGTAAGCTTCATATTCACAGCATTTTCCCGCTGCTCCTGTGTGGGAAAGATGAAGCTGCGCCCAATATAAGAATTTTTCACAAATCCCGTTCCAAGGGGAATCCCGCTTTCCATGGCATAGCCGATGGCCGCATCCAGACCGCTGTCCGGCACCCCACAGACCAAATCCGCCTCCACGGGATGCTCCTTTGCAAGCTGCCGCCCCATATTTACCCTAGCCTCATACACGCTCTGTCCGTCCAGAACCGAGTCCGATCTTGCAAAATAAACATACTCAAACACGCACATGCTCCTTCTTGCTTCCCTTAGGCACATTTCGCTGTGCACCACTCTTCCGTCTTCAATTAAAACTGCCTCCCCCGGCTGCACATCACGGACAAAGCGAAAACCGCAATTATCCAAGGCACAGGATTCTGATGCCACAGCCACCCCATAATCATTCTCACCGATACAGAGCGGACGGTATCCGCAGCCATCTCTGATAGCCACTATACTGTGGTTTCCTCCCAGCACAATCAAAGAAAAAGACCCCTGCAGAAGCTTTGCCGCCTCTTTCACCCCGGTAAACAGATTGCCGGAGCGAATGGTGCGGTAAGCAATCAGGGAAGAAATCACTTCACTGTCGCTGGTTGCGGAGAAATTCAGCCCGAAATGGGTCAGCCTCTCCTTTAATTCCCTTGCATTTGTCACATTTCCGTTGTGGACGGTGGCAATGCGCCCTGTCAGGTATTCCGTCACAAAAGGCTGCACATTGTGAATGGTGTTGGAGCCTGTGGTGGAATATCTGGCGTGCCCGATGCCCTGCCTGCTCTTCGGTATTTTTTCCATGGTTTCGGGAAGAAACACCTCCGACACCAGCCCCTCATCCTTGATACAGGTAATGGCGCTTCCGTCCGACACGGCAATTCCGGCGCCCTCCTGCCCCCTGTGCTGCATGGACAGCAGGGCATTATAGCAGATTCCCGCCGCCTCGCTGCTCTTACTGTCCGGTCTTATGCTCACGCCGAAAACGGCGCATTCCTCATGAAGCTTATCAAAATTCATCTCTTAGTGGTCCAGCCTTTCTTTCTACTTTCTTTTAGGTAGTCACAAAACTCCGACTTCCCTCAATCAAAATATGCACTCTGCACAATGGCACTCCTCAAAACAGAAAAAACGCCTGTCTCTTTGGGGTAGAAACCCTTTGAGTACAGACGCCTTTGTCCTTTTCCATTATAACGCTTCTTGTTCTTTATTGTCAATGCGCATCCCCGAATATCTCCTCAAAACTCATCTCCGCCGGGGCATCTTTCAAAGCATCCGTAAATCTGCTTATCAATTCATAATAACGCATCTCATCCACCTGTACCATTCCCAATTCATCATTCAAATCAACCCAATAGGTGCCCTTCCAACTGTCATCTTCGTGATAGAGATAATCATACTCTTCCAGAAAATACGCTACACGCTTTGTCTGTCCGTCTTTATCCACAATATCATATGCCTGTTGCCATTTATTGGCTATCGTTCCGTGGTCGTAATACAACTGTCCCGCTCCCATCAAATCATAATAGGGCATCCTGTAAGCGGCAAAGAAAAACTCCACCACATCCTCATCCGGCAGATATTTCAGAATATGCAATCCGTCCCCATAGGCAACATTCATAATCAACTCCGGCATTCCGTCCCCATCAAAATCCATATAATAAAACCGGGTACTGTCAATGATATCCTCCAGATATTTCTCATCCTCCATATCCGCATCCCTGAAATATTTCTTCAGATAAATCTCCGACCCCGAATCCCGGACCGGAGTCTGGCTGCTGAGTGCTTTATAATAGGCATCCTTGTACTGTTTGTCCGTTTGGGCATCATATTTTTCCGTATCAATAGGGAATTCCTTCACCGTATAATCAATCTGCATACCCCTCTGATAAATTTCCTCTGCAGGGTCTTTCAAGATTTCCGATAAAGTCCACTTTTTTTCGCTGCCGTCGCAATATCGGATGACCAATGCCTGTCCCTCATTTCCGGAACCCTGCCCTTTTTCGGAAGCGCTTTCCATGGCTCCCTCTTCCCATCCGGCTTTTTCACAGGCTGCCGGCTCCTTCCAAAACAGCTTCTTCACCAGCTTTGTGTCTTCATCCAATGCCCATACATGCCCTTCGATTTCGCCGGTTGCATCACCCATATAGTTTGTCTTAAACTCCTGCGCATAATATAAAGTATAATTTTTCCCGGAAGCACTGTCCCGAACCGTTTCCTGCCACAAAAAGTTATCTTGACAAAAGACCGTAAAGAAACTGTACACTATCCAATATTTATTTATCTCATAAGGATAGTTTTCAAGATTATAACGATAATCCATGATTATCCTGTCTTCCCCGTCACGGCGATCACGAATGCGGACGACCACTTCATTTCCCTTCTCTTCCCTCTCGGCATAAAATGTCTTGATGCATTCACAATCTGTTTCACCCGACCATTGGTAATAAGAAACCGAATCCGTATTCCTTCCTTCCTTTGTAACTTGAAATCTGCGATTGTCCTTATCATAAATATAATAGTGAAGGCATTCCTCCAGCTCCTTTGGTCCCCGCACAAATTGCTGCCGGGTGGGACTCCAGATATAATGTAAAAACACTTTGGGCGAAGAACTGTCCACAAAACTGATATCCAAATACCCATCCACATTAAAATCCTGAAAAGAAAAGGGAAGCTTGTCAACATAATAGGTATTATACAGATAAGAGGAAACATTTGTAACCTGAACATTCTCCGCAGGAATACTCTGAAAAGGCTCCTTTTCCTCCTCCCAGTATACTTCTATGGTATATGCCCTGCTTTCCTCCGAAAGGTTTTTTACCGACTTTATCCAAACCAGAATATCCTTTTCCTCCCCCACATCCTGCCGAAAACAGTAACTTCCCTCTTCATTATCATGCCAAAGCCCACAGCCTTCCTTAAATGCAATCCATTCTGCAGAGGTTTCAACATCTTCGGCATTTTCCGCCCCCAAAACCATCTCACCATTCTGCGCCTGTTCTTTCCTCAGGGTTCTCCCCATACTGCCATCCCTACACCGGGAAACCATCTCATAATTCTGCCCCGATTTTTGTCCCTGAATCCGATATATCTTGGTGATAAGTACCGTCAAACCCACCGCCACAGCTGCAATGATGCATATTCCCATACCGATTTTTACGAAATCATTTCTCTTCATGGTAATCCCCCTTCCGCAGCCTTATTGCCGCTGTGCGGCGCATCATACCAACAGCTTTTTGATATCTTCCAGAGAATCAACCGTTGCATAGAGACATTTCGCCAGTTCCTCATCCGGTCGGGTCTGGTCGGGAACCATAATGACCTTGCATCCGGCGCGGTATGCGGACAAAACGCCGTTTGGGGAATCCTCCACCGCATAACACTCCTCCGGCGCCGCATTTAATTTTTCACAGGCATACAGGTAAATATCGGGGGAAGGCTTTCCCTCCTTCACCTGAACAGCGCTGATTATCTCGTCAAAATAACCAAGCAGTCCCGCTCTTCCCAAATAATCCTGCGCGCGCTCCAAACCCGCCGCCGTTGCAACCGCCGTTACAATGTGCCGCTCCTTTAACCAGGAAAGCAGGATAAGGGCACCGGGTTTACACCCAATGCCCTCTCTTGCCAGATATTCTTCCGTCATTTCCCTTGCACAGACCCTTACCTTCTGATAGTCCAATTCCTCCCCGAACCATTCCTTTAACTTTGCAGGAGCAAAGGGGCGTCCCAGACTCCTCATGGCAAGCGCCTGTTCGTCCGTCATATGATATCCAAACTGTTCCGCCGCCTTTCTCCAGCAGATACGGTAATATTTCTCCGTATCAATCAAAGTTCCGTCCATATCAAAGATGATTGCTTTCAATTTCTTCCCTCTCCGTTTGAGCCGCCTTACGCTTTTTCCCTTTTTTGATGCAAATGACTGCTGCCACAACAATCAAAACCACGCAGATTCCTACCACTACTCCTATCAGTGTACTGTAATTCTGCTCTTTCGTCAAACGGAAAGTTCCCGGCTGCTCCATGGTAAACCTGAGATAACTGCCCATCACTTCTGTTTCCGTCTTCACATAAGCTCCGGTGCCATCCTGAGTAAAAACCGTCATCTTCTTTGGATTCTCACAGAAAATACGCACCTGAACCGGTTTTGTATAGTTTTCTTTGTTCGTGCCGTCATCATCCTGTTTTACAATCGCGAATGTGACATCCGTGTCATTCTTATTTTCGGTACTCTCTACCGTAAGTTCATATCCCGGCAGGAAATTGCCTTCCACCAAGAGAATCGGCTTACCGTTTTCATTTACCTGCGCGCTTTTCAAAGAAGAAATCCATTTTACATATTGCACCTCAAGCACTTTATTTCTGGTAATACAGGAGAAGTCAAATTCCGGCCACACGCCATAATAGCCTTCTTTTTCCGGAATCTGCGGAATCTCGCTCCGGGGCACAGCCTCCCCATACCCGCATTTATAAGAAGCAAGCTCCTGCCCCTCCGCCATAAAGATAATGGTAAATCGGGAAAACTCCTCCGGCACATTTTCCATACGGCTGAATTCTTCGTAGGGCAAAGGCGTTGCGCCCCCCTGATAGCCGATACCGTCAATGCCGCCTATATCGCCTGCCACATAATAATTATCATACAAAGTACCGTCCTTTTCTATCTGTCCTGCAATGCTTCCCACGCACTCGCCCGTAGCATCAAACAGATTATAGGCATAGCTGTAAAAAATATCGCTGCCCTTTCCGACGATACCTCCCACATAATTTTTACCGGAAAGGCTGCCCATGCTGTAACAGCCCCTTATTGCATAGCTGGAAGCGCCTGCCACGCCGCCTACATAGCTTCCGTTGGTGCTTCCCACATCACCATAGGACTCGCAGGAAATAATGGCGCCATGCTCCGCTCTGCCGACAATGCCGCCTGCATAATCTTTTTTGCCGATAATTTCTCCTTCATTGCGGCTGTCGCGTATCACCGCCTTAATGGAGCGCTCCACATTAAAGCTTTCCGCGCCGGTAACCTCAATATCATCCTCCGGATCAAAATCATACTCTGTAGAAATCTGCCCCGCAATGCCGCCTACATTGGTGTCCGCTTCTACTTTCCCCTTATTCACGCACAATGTAATCTTGCCCTGTTTAAAAGAGTCCGTATCATAAAAGCCCTCGTCGGAGGCATCCTCAATGCTGATGCCCTCATAGCGGAACAAATCATCCCTGATTTCATTTATCAGATTCCGCAAAACCCTCGCCTGATCCACAAGGGCATTCACATCTCCATCCGTCTTATCCGTGCTTTCCTCCAAAATATCCGCAAGCTGTCCCAGAGAATCTCCTGCCGCTTTCATCTCGGCATTCAAAATATTAAGATTGTCCGTAATCCCCCCCGAACGGTCCGCAGACTCGGTGGCCATATTGCTTAAATGCCCACCCGCGCTCTCGCTGAATCTCTTAAGCGCCGACTTATAACTTTCCATATCATTGGGAATCTGTACGGTAATTTCTTTCCCCGGCTCCGGCACAATATCGGTTATCGGTAGTTTGTTTGATTCGCCTGTGGCTGCCCCCGACTCGTTCGTATCTGTACCCACGCTGCTTTCATCCGAAATATCCTGTGGTTTTTCATCCGTACCGAGGGTATTCTGATTATCCTGTACAGGCATATCGGATGCGGCGGGAGCGGATTCGCCTGTACTTACACCCGACTCATTCCTATCTGTACCTACGCTGCTTTCATCCGAAATATTCTGTGGTTTTTCATCCGTACCGGGCGTATTCTGACTGTCCTGTACCGGCGTATCGGAACCGGTCTCGCTGCCTGCCTCTCCGGAAGCCTGCTCCACTGCGCTTGTTCTGACTGCTCCCGTTTTTATGAAGCCGCCGCTTGTCCTCACAGAACCGCTTTCGCTTACATTCGTATTAACCGCCAGTGCTCTGACTGCATCTGCCTTAATATCCCTGCTTCTGACTGCATTCCGAACATTCTGTTTTTCGGTATCCTTTATACCGCCTTCGGTAGCGGCATCACCTTCGCCTGTACTGCTGCCTTCCGCATTATCATTTCCTTCGGCGTTTTCATCCCCCTGCTCATGATTTCCGCCGATAACCACATCATGTACATTACCGCTCTCTTCGTCCGCCTCTTTCTGGTCCGACAAATCCCCATTTAAAGATTTTAAATCATTTCCGATGCCGTTTAATTCCTGATTATAAATGCACCATAAAGTATTGACCGTTCCCAGCAAATCACCGCCTGCCGCATTGGCATTTCTCAGGCTGTCATTCAGGCTTTGCGCTATAGAGGAAGCCTGCTGCGAATAATTGTGCAAATCTCCTTGCGCATCACTGAGCAAATCCAAAAAAAGCTCCGTTTCCCTGTCCAATTCCTGCAGCTTGTCGCCCAGATACTCTATCTCCATAAAAGGCTCCATCTGCCCTACGATACCGCCCACATCTTTTCTTCCGTAAACATGCCCTGTATTGGTACAGCTTTGAAAATATCCCTGATGCAGCCTTCCTACAATTCCCCCCACATTGTAACCCACATGCATATATCCTACCGTTCCTTCATTTACGCAATAATAAATCTTCCCCTCGGAGATGCCCGCAATTCCACCGGTATCCGTATGGGCGGATATGTTATAAGTGCTGTTGATGTCTTCCAGATTTTCCACAGTAAGGTCTTCCAGTTCATAGGACACCTCCGTACCGTGCGTGTTGATAGAACCCTTATTTTTACAATTATTTAAAGTACCCTTATTATTGCCTGCAATACCTCCGGTGGAATGATTGGCAAGCACAATCCCCTGAAAATCACATCTTCTTATTTCACCGTTCTCCTCATTTACGCCTGCGATTCCGCCTACTTCGCCGTCGCCTATGACCTGACCGAAAAAGCTGCAGTCAAAAATCTTCCCGTAATTGACTCCCACAATTCCCCCTACGCGGCTCTGGCTTCCCTCCGGCATTACCTTTCCCTTTACCGTAAGGTTACGCACAATTCCGCTTTCCTGCACATATCGGAATAAACTCATCTCGGAACCGTTCTGCATAATATTAAGACCGCTGATCTTGTGCGAACCTCCGTCAAAGATGCCGCCAAAGCTCGGGATATTGATATCGGCATGTTCCGTCAACACAATATCATTCATCAGCTTTACATACTTATCCCTTGACCATGTATCCAATCTGCACTTCTCTGCAAGGTCTGCTAACTCTTCTTCCGTAAAAATCTCAATCACCGTGTATTGGGACTGCTCCAAGGCGGCATCTCCCACACCTTCCATACCGCTTCTGCCTGCGCGGTAATCCTCATATGTGACACTCTCCGCCGCCTGCACCTGCATGGGTTTCGCAAGGCTTCCCCCCATAAGCGCTAACGAACACAAAACCACCATCCCTAAAGTTTCTAAAAGTTTCGGTGAGGATACTACACCTGACTCTTTGTCATCTATAGCCTCCACTTTATCTTTCGGTCTTACCACAGCCCCCATCTCTCCTTCAATGACACCTGAAAATTCGCCCTCAATCACACCGTTGACATATCCCCTGATATGTCCATGCATACGGATGCGACCGCTTGCAGGCAGAGGTTTTGCCAAATCATATTTCAGATTGAACGCCGTTTTTTCAATAATAATATCACCAATCAGCAAAGTCTGGGGAAGCACCAAAAGCACCAATGCAATGGAGGTCAAAGTTCCCCTGCCCAAAGCAAGACCGATAGCGGCCACAACCGCATTCGTCGAGACATTACTGATGATAAATCCTGCCGCTACCAACACGGAACCGCTGGTCACAATAGTGGGAAACGCCTGATTCAAGGTTTCCACAATAGCCTCTTTAATAGGCATATAAGTCTTTAAATCCATATATCTGCTGGTAATTACGATTGCATAATCGATGGTAGCGCCCATCTGGATTGCCGACACCACCAGATACCCCAAGAAATATACCTGTTCGTTTAACAGATAAGGCAGCGAGAAATTCATCCAGATACTTCCCTGTATGGTCACTACTAACAGTACCGGAAGCCCTGCCGACTGGAAAGTAAACAGCAGGATAATCATAACAAACAGTGCCGTCAGAACAGTGATAATCACATTATCTGTGCCGAATGCCGCACTCAAATCCTTGTCGCTGGTAGAATTGCCTACCAGATAAATACTCTCCAAGGGATAATACTTTGCCACCGTATTTCTGATTTTTTCAAGCGCCGCATAGGTTTCCTCACCTTCCACCGGCACATTCAGTTCCAATACAAACCGTGAATATGCCTCTCCCAAAAGCTGATTTTTCGCTATAGTAATCTGGGAATAAGCATCTGTGAGCCTCTCCTCCAGCTCATCGTCCAGCGTGATATTACCGCTCTCCTTTTGATTATAGATGAATAAAAACATATCAATCAAAGGCACCTTGTATTCGCTGACTCCGTTTACCAAAGCCCCATAATCACTGTCATCCACCGCATATGCGGAATAAAGCAGCCTTGCCACTTCTACATCCAAATCAATCAATTCCGCAAACTCTCTGGGAGACAAGCTTTGTGTCAAAATATAACCGTCCATTGCCTCGATATTGGCAAGCCCCATGCAGGAATCTACCTCCGGCATATTTTTCAGTTCCCCTAATGCTTTCGCTTCCCTCTCATAATCCCCGTTCGGCACTAATACTGCCAACTGATTTATAGTGCCGAATTCCTGATTGACCATACTCGCCGAAAATTTATTTGCACTCATGATATTGGATTTTAAAGTGCTCACATCATACACATAATATGCCCTGTTGGAAAGGAAAAAGGCAAGAATCACCGCTATCACCAATAAGGGCGGCATGATATATCTGGTATATACGCAGAATTTACCCACCGCCGTAATCTTCGGCACAAAGCTCTTATGATGGGTTGCATCAATCGCCTTGGAAAATGTAAGCAAAAGTCCCGGCATCAGTAAAAATACCGACACCAGACTTAAGACAATTGCCTTTGCCAGAATGATGCCCATATCGTACCCAATCCGAAACTGCATGAACATCATGGCTATCATACCCGATACCGTAGTTAAGGAACTGGATGAAATTTCCGGAATTGCCTTACTCAACGCTACAATCACCGCCTCCCTTGCATCCTTATCCTCATGCTCCTCCATAAAACGGTGCGCCAGAATAATCGCATAATCCAGAGCCAGTGCAAGCTGTAGCACCACTGCAATGGAATTGGTAACAAAACTGATCGTCCCAAAGAGATAGTTGGTTCCCTTGTTTAAAATGGCTGCCGTACAGAATGTCATTATGTAAACCGGAATCTCCGCATAAGTAGTGGATGTGAATAAGAGCACCGCCACAATCACCACTGCCGCCAGAATTAAAATGACAATCATGTCACCATTTAAATCATCCGCATCCCGCTCTTCCTGCCCGATGTCCGAAGTATAATACACATCATATTCCGAAAGAAAATCCAACACCGATGTTAAATATTCCTGCACTATTTCATCATTTTTCTCTCCGTCAAAGGTAATGGCATACAGCGCTTCCATATCATGATAATATTCGTCCGTATCGTCAAAATCCAGCATACTGACGCCTTCCATTCCCTCGATATGGTCCGCCAGCTCCTGCGCCTCATCAAAGGTCACATTGCAGACCATCACCCGAGCCGTTCCATAGGTAATAAACTGCTCATCCATAAGGGTAATGCCCTGTCTGGTTTCCGTAGTATCCGGCAGATAAGTGGTCAGATCGTTATTAACCTTAACCTTATTCATGGAGATAACGCTGAAAATAATCAACACAATAAAGACCAGATAAAACCCCTTCCGCTTATCCACAATCAGCGTAGAAAGCTTCATCATAAAAGAATTTTCTTTTTTCTCATTTTCCATGACCCTACCTCCCATATCAGAAAAAATTGACTTTAGCATAAATAATAATCATCTGTATTTTAATCAAAATAATTTTATTAATTGACATTTGTTGATTTTATTCTAAAAAGTATTATAATAAAAGTAACAGGAAACTCAATATGCAGATTAGCAAAGAGTGTATTTTATTAGACTCTTTTTTCAAAAATGTTGATTATTCATGAAATATTTAGAATTCAAGCACCCACGGAGGAACCGCCATGAATACAGAAAATGCAGAGCAAAAAGCCAGTCCCAAACCGGACCGCAGAGTGCGGAAAACCCGTGCGCTTCTGCTTCAGGGTCTGGTACAGCTTATGAAGGAAAAAGACATTAAGGATATTTCCGTCAAAGAATTGTCGGATTTGGTGGACATCAACCGCGGCACCTTTTATCTTCATTACAACGATATCTATGATATGGTGAGCAAAATAGAGGAAGAACTTTTCGTGGAGTTTAACAATATTTTGAACCGGGATATTTCCGAAGACACACTGCCGGATTTTCCATATGCCATCCTCATGGATATTTTTACTTTTCTGGAAAGGCATAAAGAATTGGCTCAGGTAATGCTTGGTCCACATGGTGACCTGACCTTTGTAAATCATTTAAAACATTTGGTAAAAGAACAACTGATGCAGCTTTTGGACCCCTGCTCTTCCGAAACCCATGAATATTATTATGCCTTTATCACATCCGGCTGTATCGGTGTCATACAAATCTGGCTGGCATCTCCTGTTCCCCATACGCCGGAATATATGGCAAGCCTTTGCAGCCGGATTCTGACAAACGGAGTATGGTCAGGGGAAAGCAATTAATCCTTTTTGCCCTGCCTTACATATGCAAGCAGTCCCAGACACCCCTTTTCAATGTCCGCATAAGCTTTGCCAAAATCACGGGTGTACCATGGATCCGCCACATCTGCATTAGAATCCGCAAATTCTAATAGCTTATAAATCTTGCCGCCCCGATGTCCCAAGATTCTTTCCATATTGCGTATATTGGCGCTGTCCATGCCAATGAGATAGTCATAACGGTCATAATCCTGCTTTTTCAGCAGAGTTGCCCGCTTTCCGTCACAGCGGATACCATGCTTTGCAAGCTCCTCCCTCGCCGGCGGATAAACCGGGCTGCCCACGCCGTTCCAGATTTCATCCGTGCTGGTAGCCGCAGAGGCAATTTCAAATTGGTCCGCAAGACCTTGCCTTTGGACTAAGTCCTTGAAGAGGAACTCGGCAATGGGGCTGCGGCAGATGTTGCCGTGGCAGATGAATAAAATTTTTATCATAGTTTTCAAACTCCCTAATATGCCGTGAAATGCCCTGCTTTGCAAGGCATTCCGGCTTTATAGTGTTTTTCTTGTTTGCGCATCAACTGGGCAAATTATAGCATAATCTTGCAAGTTGTGACTACTTGTTAGTAGTAGAAACAGTAGTAAAAGAGAATGGCTTACTACTAACGGTTTTCACGATATATTATTTTTATATTTTTAGATCCGCATATTGGGCATTTATCTGGCTGTTTAAAAACCGCCACATCATGGTCTTGCATAAGACAATTCTCACAAAACAAATATTCTTTACTATAAAGAGCCTTTCTTTTAGCCTCTAATTGCCTTTTTATTTCCCACCTACTCGGATTTTTCCCTATAATAAAATCCGGTGTTATGAACAACGATGTTTTCACTTTCAGAAATGTATCATCAAATTCTGTTTCTTTGTATGTATAATCATCATACAGGAACAGCACATATCTTCTTTCTCGTTCAGTTTGCCATTTATTATCTTTAACAGAAAGAATCCAATATTGTAAAATCTCCTGTAAAAACTGTTTTTTATCTTCATCTGATAAATCAAACATATCAATAATACTAAATAAATATTGCAGTTCTTCCTTTGCTTCCTTAACATCATATAGCACATCAAATGTTATAACTTGTGAAATAAACGGTCTTTCTATTTTATCTGGTAAATCAGTATTAGCACCCGCCTTTTTTGCTAATTTGCGTACTCCAATTGGGCCAACTAAATCTACAATTCTATCGTTCTTATAACCATATAAACACTCCCCATAACCTTCTTGCATATCATCGTTATTAACAGCTTTACTAAAACACGATACATAGTATGTTCGTGTAGTTGTAAAATCTATATCCTTTATCCAATTGTATTTTATCCATGATGTATCATCAAAAAGTTCTGGAATAACCTTTTGTTCTCTTTCATCATTTAACAGTTCAGTCTTTTTCATCCAAATCTGATGATTAATGATAGTATTCCTTGCAACATCACTTGGCAAATATTTACATATGTAATCATCATTATAGCCATGTCGTGACTTCAATATAAAATTGCTTATTTGCATCATTAACACACCTTTTGTTGGACGAATATTCGCTGGTTGATTATTCATCTTCAGCAATCTCGCTTCTAGCTCCAAAAGCTTAAATAATTCTTCCCTTGTAAATTCCCATAATTTTTCTCTTTTACTACCATGCATATTGCTAATATCAAATAGCATAGATGAATAAGCAAATGTAATTGAATCAATCTCATCTTCTCTTTGACTTAGCTTAATCACACTTTCCACAATTTCTATTAACTGCTCTGCAAATGATTTTTCCTTTTCAACAGTAAACTTTTGATACGCTAAATGATATAATCTCATTGGTAACTCAAGCCCTTGCTCATATGGTATGATATATAAAGAATCCCCTTCATTATTGTTTATTATTTGATCGTTCCATGAGGCAATTTTCTGCAATCTGGTGACCTGAGTTATAATATTATATAGATATGTTTTAAGAGAAGTTATCTGATAAGCATTACCTGCCAAATAGAGATAATTCATTATCCCAACTTCATATTCTGTTACCCTGAGCAATCCGTATCCAACATGTTGATTTAAGTCATGTTCACTAGTTAACGCCAACAATACTTCTCGTGTTTTATATGATGGATTATTCTTAAACTCTTCTACGCAATCGCAGAGTGTATCTAATATTTGCTCACGAGCATTAGCAGGCCATTTCTCTGGTTTTTCAGCAACCTTTTCTTCGCATTCCATAATTCTACCTTCTTTCCAATATAATTCCACTACTTATATTATTTTTTTAATCTTTGGCAATCGCTTTTTATATCTTTTGCCTTCAGTATCTTCAATCATTGCAATCATTCGAGTTGACGATTTAATTTTATTCATTGCTATTGATACCTTTAAATCCTCCAAATCAAAGTACTGTGATGTCACATCTCCTTGTGTTAATATAACCTGACTATCAAACAGACTATTCTTATTAACATAAACCATTTTCCCCATCAAAATGCCTATAGTTTTTATCTTTATATTCCGATTTTCAACATTTGATGCTGTTATATGTATTCCAATACTACCATCTGTAAAATAACTTCCTGATGTTACCAACAATTTCTTCTTGTATGGTAATTTTGCAGTATGAATTGAAACTATTATTGCCAAAATACTTACAAACAATGTTAATGCAGACAACAGGAGCGATGCAAATCCCATATTATTGTTACACCATTCGATAAAATTCATAAATTCTTCTTTCCCTTGTTCGTAAAGTTTTTATTATATTATATCGTCATTCTTATTCTTTTTCCATAGAAAAAACGCCCCAGCCTAAGCTAGAGCGTCATCACTCTGGTCGATATCCAGAAAGTACATACCTTCCGGCACCTTGAATCCAAGACCGGATGCACCACACTTCTGCATGGCAGCATACGCTTCATCATAAGCAGCCCATGTGTCCCTGTATTTATCATCCGTGCCTGTTGCCCCGCCATAGGCTGAGAATGGGTTTTTTGTGTTCTTCCCGTTTTTCCCCGGCATGTAGTTCCACAAAAACCATATCTTTTTCTGCTTTAACTCTTCTATGGTGATCTCACCCACGACCTCGCCTCCTCCTGCTGCCTTTGTTGATTCCACTAATCACTGATCGCATTTTTCAGTAGCCACTCCCTGTAGGCTTCAATCGGAATCAGAATTCTTGTACCAACCCTGATAGTCGGAAAACCGGGCGTCTTGACCAGTTCATATGCTTTCGGGAGACTGATTCCCATTTGTGCCGATAATTCCTGCACACTCATCGTTGCCTTTTCCATAACAAAACACTCCATTTCCTCAATAATATGATCTGCCCGCCTCTTCAAAGTCTGCTGTCATCCACTGCCCCGGCAGGCGGCAGCCCCTGCAGTGTACTGGTGCAACAATCCGAGGACGGAATAAAGTTGTCAAAATATGCAACAGGTTCTAAACAATTTATCTGTCCTCTATTGTTTTCAAGGATATTTTACGATATAATGTAACCGAAATCTAATTCCTGACGATTACGCTTACGGTTACCTTGTAACGATATGGAGAAACGGATATGCCATATAATTGGAATTGGGATTATATCCCGTCAAAAGCGGATAGATCCACAGATATTTTAGGACAGAAAGAAATCGGCGGTGTGGGGCAGCTTATCTACCACCCTTTCCAATACAAAGACTATATACTTGCCAATGACAGGGAGGAATACTGTGCTTTCCCGGTATGCAAGTCGGGATATGAACCTACCTTCCCTACAGATGATTCCGTGTCCGGCAAGGGGCTCCTTGTCAGCCTGTGCAATCTTGCCAGACAGATAGACGATTGGGACAACCAAATTCCATATGATCAACTGATCATCCAGTGGTGCAAAGAAAATATGCACCCTTACAGCATTGATTTTGTGTATCAGGAACTTACTGAAGAAGAGTTTGATATTACGGGATATGATGCAGAACTAGCAGCGCGCGATGGCATATTTTCAATCAAAGACTTTATGGAAGATCTGGAAAAGCTGTACACCACCGCCCTGTTTTATGAAGCATTGGAAGGTGTGTGCGTAGCTGACGATGACGCTGCCTATGATTTATATAAAGAAGGGAAATATTTTGAAGGACTCCCTTTCTTTGAGAGTTTTAAATGTGTCCATGGCAGCCCTGATATTGATGTGAGTCCGTCAGATGGAAATCTTGCAAAAGAAATGCAGCTATATACTGAACATAGAAAAAGCCACACAGCGGAACAGCCACCGGATGGACAATTTGTAACAGAACCTTATGACAATTATGGGGAACTACTCGACAAACTGATTGAACGCATCCCCGATTTCAATATGCGTTTGAAAGTAAATCCGAAAACAAACCGCATCGAGTTTTCAGCGGATGTAAACTCTGTATTTGATATAGCATGGTTCACACTGGCGAGAATGATTTCAGAAGACCCTCCCCCGGAAAACAAGGGACGGTCTGATGACCGCTCGGAAGGTATCATGATATGCTGCCGCCACTGCGGTAACTTCCTTATAAGAAGAAATGGCAGGCAGGAGTATTGTGATAAACCCGACTGCCAGAAAGCCCGGAATGCGAAAAACCAACGTGAATTCAGACGCAGAAAACGCACAGAAAATGCCCAAAAACATAAGAAAAACACGGTAAAAACATAACATTTTGGCGAAACAGTGACGAAAAGAATACTGCTATATTTCATGTGGTTGCGCCGTATTTTATAAGATTATGCGTGGTATCACTACCGTCGCCAGTGTAAGCATCCCCCCTATCGCAATTCGCGGAAATTTGCGTGTGAGGGGGCGTCGGTCTTCAAATGGAGCGAATGTAGAGATTTAACTCCCCCACCGGGATGAAAAATACAGACAGGAGGATCTTTAAATGGCAAATTTGGAAGTTCAGGAGAAGGATGGTAAGATATATTGTCCGCTCAAAGATAAATGGCTAGTAGCAAAGCCTGAAGAAAAGGTAAGGCAAAAATATATCACAATTCTTGTAAACGATTATGGATACACTCTGGATCAAATGGAACAAGAATTAAAAGTTAATAATTCATCCAGAGGCCAAGGAAAGGCAAGGGCTGACATTGTGATATGGAAAAGCAAAGCCGACAAAGATGCAAAGAAAGCTGCATTTATAGTTGTAGAATGCAAATCCGAGAATGTCAAAGTTCGTGTTGAGGACTATTATCAGGGATTTAACTATGCATCATGGGCTCATGCAGAGTTTTTTGTAACTACAAACGAAAAGGAAACAAAATTCTTTAATGTAGACCCAACATATCTTCCACAAAAATTGGAAGAAGTCGTAACTATTCCCACAGCCAAAGATGTTGACAACGCAAAGAGAATAGAACAAATTAAAAATCAAACAAAAACATTTACTCGTGAAGAATTTACAAAAACTCTTCAGGCATGCCATAATATTATCCGTAATAATGATAAACTCTCTCCAGAGGCTGCTTTTGACGAAATTAGTAAACTTCTTTTTATGAAGATAAGGTATGAGCGCCAACAGAAGGGAACAAAAGTATTTACAAAAGATCAGTATATAGCTGAATCTAAAAATTATGAAGAAAATATACGTCCCGGTCTTAAAGGAACAGCTTTATACTTTCAGTCCTATATGCAACGCTTGTTTAGTACCACTAAAGAAGAATTTAAGGATGACCATCTTTTTGAAGAAAATGATGAAATAAAAATCAGAGAAAATAGTTTTGTTCAAATTCTTGAAAAGCTTCAGAACTTTAATCTCTCAGATACGCAGGATGATGTAAAGGGTATTGCTTTTGAACAATTCCTTGGAACTACATTTCGGGGTGAACTTGGTCAATTCTTCACCCCAAGAACAATTGTTGATTTTATGACGGAAATTTTGGATCCACAGGAAGGCGAAATAATCTGTGATCCAACATGTGGCTCTGGTGGTTTCCTTATTAAAGCATTTGAGTATGTCAGAGAAAAAATCGAGGCTGATATCCGCAAACATAAGGATAAATTAAGATCTGAACTGGAAGGTACTGAGTATGATAGCAAATCAGAGGATGAACAAATAGAAATAAGTCAATCTATTGATGAAATGCAGACAGCCCTAAACACAGAACTTGATACAAGCATAGTTGGCAGTCGAATGTATCAGCTTTCACGGAATTGTATTTATGGAACAGACGCAAATCCTCGTATGGCTCGTACATCAAAGATGAATATGATTATGCATGGCGACGGACACGGTGGCGTACATCATCATGACGGTTTATTAAATGTAAATGGTATTTTTGAAGAGCGTTTTGATGTTATTTTGACAAATCCTCCGTTTGGTCAGAATGTTGATAGAAATCAGATTATATCTACAGCAGATAAGTTTACTGATGAAGATATGAAGAAAAAATATAGGACACTATATGGCAAAGCGTATGACGAAGCCCTTAAGCAGGTGGATGACCATATAGGAAAATCATTACTGTCACTTTATGATTTGGGTTCTACATCTACCCTTACAGAAGTGCTTTTTATGGAGCGATGCTTAAGATTGCTCAAAAAAGGGGGACGTATGGGAATGGTTCTACCAGAAGGTGTTCTTAATAATAAAAATCTTCAGGCTGTGCGCGAATATTTTGAAGGTAGGGCTAAACTCATTCTCATATGCTCTATTCCACAGGATGTATTTATTGCAGCCGGTGCTACTGTTAAACCGAGCCTCGTGTTTATGAGAAAATTCACTGATGCTGAAGAAAAGGCATATGCAAAGTGTAAGCAAAAGGCTATAGATGAAGTAACAGCATTACATCAAGCAGAGCTTGATACACTCAACAGCACTATTGTAATATGCGACAGCCTTGTAAATTCCTTAAAAGAGGATCTGAAAGATGCAAAAGACAGACTTCAGAAGGCTAAAAAAGCCAAGAAAGATACTTCTGCTATCGAAACCGAAATAACAGATATACAGCAGACGCAAAAAGACAATAAGGTCAACAAAAAGAACGCAGAGAAAGAATTGGCAGAGCTCCAAAAACTTATTTCAGAAGAAATCAAGCCAGTAATCAAAAAGCATTTTGATTATGATATTCCCATTGCAAAGATTGAGGATGCCGGAATCACAACAACTGGTGCAAAATCAGAAGGGAACCAACTCCCTACGCTTGTAGAAGAATATCGCAAATATAACAAACTGCATTCACTTTGGATTTCATCCACAATACAGTATTCATACAAGCCAAACTCTACAGGATGCTATAGTAGTTACATTGATGCAGAGGAGATTCGAAAGTTATGATTTTGACCCCTAAAAAATTCTCGCTTTTTAAGGATTGGAATATAGATATGATTCTTTATACAAAAGAATTACATAGTAAATATCCAATGATTTCCTTAGAAAAAATAATTAAGCCAAGAAAAGAAAAGACAAAAGCCAAGGATGTCCCTAAAGACAGACTAGTTGTTAACAAAATCAGATTTATAGATGGTCACATTTTCTTTAAAGATCGTATTATAAAAAATGATATGAACAAATCATGTATCAATGATTTATTAGTTTCAAATATCAACTTTGAAAAAGGTGCGTTTGCTGTTAATGTTTGGGGAGATCTTTATGCATCTACCGATTATACTTCCTATATAATTGACACAACAGTAACTAAACCTGAATATCTTTTTCTTTCATTGCGGTGTCGGTCATTTATGGAGTATGTTGCTTCTGTAAAACCTAAAGGCATGAAAACTCGCGCAAGGTATGAATTCATAAAGAATTTTGAGATTCCCGTGCCCTCGATAGCAGATCAGGAAGCAATTTTGAGAACCTACCATGAAACGCTCGATAAAGCCGAGAAAAATATACTGAGTGGTAATGACTTTGGTGCTAATCTTCTTTATGATATTCAGTCAAAAGTTTCAGATTTAAAACAAGAAACATTAAAAAAATCAGAGAACAATACTATTATGCAAATTGTTCCTTTTGCCTCTACAAGACGCTGGGAGGTCGAATATATTCAAAAAGAAGGTCGTTTAGAAAATATATATAACAGTTTTAACTATGCAAATTATTGCATTGGAGATTTACAGAAGGAATCATTATTTGGCTTATCAGTAAAAGCCTCTACAGAAATGAAAAAAGGTATGATTCCAGTCTTAAGAATGTCAAATGTGGTAAATGGTGAAATAGATTTTTCAGAACTTAAATATTTGCCTAAACAATGTGCTGTTACTGACAAAGAGCCAGATAAATGGATCTTGAAACCGGGTGATTTCTTGATCACAAGAACAAATGGAAGTAAAGATTTGGTTGGAAAAGCTGCTGTATTTAATAGCACTGAAATTTATACATATGCTTCCTATTTAATTCGATATCGATTTGATACAACTAAAGTTTTGCCGGAATATGTGAATATTATGTTTATGACACCCCTCGTTCGTGAGCAAATTGCTGTTATGCGGAGACAAGGTGGTGGTCAATATAATTTGAACAGTGATGAAATAGGTGCTATTCGTATTCCAGTTCCTTCTATTCCTATGCAAAAGGAAATTATCAAAAATTACAATGATACTAAAGGAGGAGCTAATGTTTATTACAAAAAAGCAAAAAAATATAAAGAAGAAGCACAAATAGAATTTGAATCGGAGATTTTTTCATAAATAGCATTACTTTTATAATTCCGACTTTCCTCTTGATAACTTCTAAATTCAGAGGTAATATCAGACACCACGGAAAGGAGGGATTGGATGGGAAAGGAATCTGCACTGTATCAGCTCATGGGCGTCCGCATGAATGGCGTCATGAACGGTATCACAAACAGTGACGGGCAATATCAGAAAATCATCCGTAAGTCTGACGAATATTCTGGCAGGCTGGAAGAACTGGACTTACCGGAAGAAGTGCGGCTGCTGATCGACCGCTATGTCAGTGAGCAGAACGCGCTTGGCTCCCGGTATGGGATGCTCGCCTACCTGCTTGGATTTTCCGACTGTAAAGAAATGCTTTTGGAAAAATACCTGCCCATTGAACCAAAAGAAAAGGTTTCAGAAGCGTAATCTACATGTACCAAATCATGGGAAAGGGCTGCTTACAACAAGCCCTTTTTCGCTTTCTCATTCATAGCCGAGCCTTAGTAGTCTAAATCGTAGTAATTTCAAGGTTTCCCGCCATATTTTGCCCTACTATACCCCAGTTTACAAAGGTATGAATTATAGTAAAACTGACCTGCCGTGGCACACGAAAAGTATTCTAATCATAAAATTTCCCTTTCTCCAAATGCCCACAAATGCCGTGTTTTGGCATGGTTTGCGAACTTATATTTTTCAGATTTCTCACCCCCGTTCTGCCACACTTTTTGCAAAACGGGACAAACCGTGGCAAATCACAGCCGTCAATCGTAGTCTTTCCATAGTCTGACAGGGGGTGCAAAACTACTCCCCTTTTTGCGGGAACGGGTGCATTTTTCGGCTGACGGGTGCATTTGGGGTGCATTCAGCAGCTCTTCTCCAGAAGAATACTCCGAAACAGAGAATCTCACATTTTTCTTTCCAATATAATCTTTCGTCATTTTTTCAATTTTATCTGCCATGCATTTTTCATCATCGCAGACAGCAATGTTA
>JAMPEB010000034.1 GCA_023665475.1 Lachnoclostridium sp. | reverse complement strand
AGGGCAAGGCAGCGCAAGCTGACTTGCATTCTGCGTTAGCAGAATCATTATACCATGAATTCCGATATCGCGCAATTTTCTTTATACTGCCTCAAAGCCATGCTCTAAGTCCGCAATGATATCATCAATATGCTCCGTACCAATGGAAAGCCTGATGGTATTCGGCTTTATGCCCTGTTCGGAAAGTTCCTGCTCCGTCAGTTGGGAATGGGTGGTGGTCGCCGGGTGAATCACCAGACTCTTAACATCCGCCACATTGGCAAGCAGGGAGAAAATCCGCAAACTGTCAATAAATTTGTGGGCTTCCTCCTGCCCTCCTTTGATCTCAAAAGTAAAGATGGACGCTCCGCCGTTGGGAAAATACTTTTCATACAGCCCGTGGTCGGGATGGTCTGTCAGGGAAGGATGGTTAACATGCTCCACCTTGGGATGCTTCACCAGATATTCCACCACTTTTTTAGTATTTTCTGCATGACGCTCCAGACGCAGGGATAAAGTCTCCACACCTTGCAGCAACAAAAAGGCGTTAAACGGAGAGATTGTCGCTCCGGTATCCCTTAAAAGGATTGCTCTAATATAGGTTACAAAAGCTGCCGCTCCCGCTGCATCCACAAAGGAAACCCCGTGGTAGCTCGGGTTTGCATCCGCAATGGCAGGGTATTTCCCGCTTGCCTTCCAGTCAAATTTGCCGGAATCCACAATAATGCCGCCTAATGTAGTGCCGTGTCCGCCGATAAACTTGGTAGCGGAATGTACTACAATATCAGCTCCATGCTCTATGGGACGAATCAGATAGGGTGTGCCGAAGGTATTGTCAATCACAAGGGGCAGACCGTGTCTGTGGGCAATTTCCGCAATGGCATCAATATCCGGAATATCACTGTTGGGATTGCCTAAGGTTTCCAGATAAATTGCCCTTGTATCATCACCGATGGCGCCTTCCACCTCTTCCAGATTGTGTGCATCCACAAAAGTGGTGTTGATTCCATAATGGGGAAGTGTATGTTCCAACAGATTATAGCTGCCGCCATAAATGGTCTTCTGGGCAACAATATGTCCTCCATCCGCTGCCAAAGCTTCGATAACATATGTTATTGCTGCTGCGCCCGATGCCAATGCCAGCGCCGCCACACCGCCTTCCAAAGCTGCGATTCTCTTTTCCAAGACATCCTGTGTGGAATTAGTCAGTCGCCCGTAAATATTTCCGGCATCCGCCAGCCCAAAACGAGCTGCCGCATGCGCCGAGTTTTTAAATACATAAGAAGTCGTCTGATAAATCGGTACTGCTCTGGCGTCCGTTGCCGGGTCCGGCTGTTCCTGTCCCACATGTAACTGTAAAGTTTCAAATTTGTACTTACTCATTATTTTACCCTCTTTTCTAATCTTTTGTTATTTTATTGATATTTTACCACAAATATTATGTTTGGATTTAATTATTTCTTAAAATGCACATTCGCCATCTCCAAATTTTTATTTTCACTTTTATTTTCCTCCTGTTTCAATAAGTATCCATCATAGTATTTTAAAACGATAAAATTATATTACGCCTTATTTCCCACTTTGTCAATAGGAAATATATGATTTCGTTTTGTTATACTATTTTAGATGATGCTTTATCAATTTTATTAAGAAAATACCTCCTATGTCCGATATACACAATAGGCATTTATATATTACATTTCTAAAAAGGAGTCTTTGCAATATGACAACAAATATGATGAATTATATGATAACGGATATGGAACAGATGATGGATTCCATGAAAAATAACATAAAGCTGCAAAACCGTGCGAGAGCGGAGAGGCGTGCCGAAAAAGCCGAACAGGAAAGAAAAGACTTCAAGGAAAAGTTGATGCGTGCCGCTGCCAGCGAAGTGGAGATTGATTCTAAGGCATCCAGAATAAAAGGCTCTGATGATGCCATACAAAGGGACCAACTGATAGGATTGATGATGTGATAGCGTGAAGAGATTTAAAAATCTCTTCACGCCCGAAAAATGCTACTCTTCTTCCTCTTTCTCCTCTTCGGCTTCCTGTTCTCTCCTCATAAGCTCTCTGGCAGCATCTTCCATAGAATCAAAGCTTGCAAGAAATTTTCTCCATTCCTTCAAGGTAAAGGAGCTGTTTCCGATTTGGTAGCTCTGTTCCCCCTTGCCGCTTATGATCAGAACGCGAAGTTCTTCCAATTTCTCCCGGATATACTTAAGCCAGTCTCTCTTGCCCTCTTCTTCCTCCACAGCGTCCTGCCTTTTCGCATCCACAGAAGCTTCCTTGGCGCTTTCTTCTTTCAAAATATCCCGCCTTTGCACATCATCCGATGCATCTTTTTTGTTTGCGGTTTCTTTCGACTCATCCGACTTACCGAAATCTATGGGCAGCGTAGTGAAGCGATTGCATACATTTATCAACTTCTGTCCGTCCAGAAACTGACTGTAAATGCCCGCCTTGGAATAATCCTCCGCCATTTTTACAATCAGCGCAGCCCAATCGTGTCTGGCGTTAAGAAAAGAATCCCAATCCTCATTTCCTTCCCAATATCCGTTGATCTTGGCGTTATCCGCGTAGACCTTCATCTTATGGTAGGAACCGAAGCTGCCTCCGTCCGAGATTCCCTGATCGTCCGTATAACTCAGTAGTGCAAACATTTCCAGTTGCGAAGCATTGCGGGTGTCCACTTCGTTGATATTCACCTTATAGGACACTGTTTCGCCGCCGTAATTGGAAGTAACCTGTATCACCGGATTGTCCTCGGTGGATTCCGGTGCATACTGCGCCTTCATGCCATAACTCACATTGGTATTTCCGTATGGAATCATGGCAAGCCCGATGATATGACTGTCATTTTTCTCTTCCGTCATCTGCGCTGCGGAAGAAATTGCAGAATAAAATTCTTCTGCCATTGTGGTAGTCTGCCGATATGCATAAGTCGTCGATGCATATCCCGACTGTACTGCTCCTAATGCCATAGTCTCTCCTTTCTTCCCGCCACTCTCCAAAAAAGGTCCAAGCGGCATATTTTTATCGGTTTTCGGAAGGATTTTGACAAAACTGCCGTATAGAAAAAGGCACACAAATATCGAATTTCTGATTTGTGCGCCCTCCGTAGCCTATGTAAAATCCATCCATAATACATATCGGCTGATTTATAAAATAATAAAGGATTTCCTGCTGCTTTTATAAAGGATTTCTCCCCGGTCCCACATATTCGGTCCGATACCCGCTGTTCGTACCCGGTCTCAAATCGTTGGGATACATGGTGTCCGCATAAATATCCGTCTGTAGCTGCTTCACCAGCGTAAATACCTTCTGGTAGTCAGCGATATCGCAGATGGTCATTCCGCCGGATGTATGATTATGTCCCGACTGATAGCTCAGATGGTCGCAAACCGTCACTACATCCCCCACACCCAGCCATTGGTCCCAGATTCCTCTGTGGATATTCACATGGGAGAGATCCGTAAAGGGTTTCATCTCATAATTATAAGAAAAAGTTCCCCCCGAAACATAAATTCCCTTATCCGTAATAATATACTCTGTATTTTTATATCTGCGGAAACTCAAGACAACGCCGCCTATATAAATCCACACGGGCATCAGGTGAAGGAGGAAGAATACCCCCAATCCCGCAATCATTTCGGCACCTATGGAATCTCCCGCCGTAAGACCCGTTATAAACATAAACCCAAAATCAAAGAATCCCCAGATTAACGCCACCGGAAGCATGGGATTAAAAATACTCTCCAAAATAAAGCATTTTTTGTTGGGTTTACCCTGCCACAAAATATTTTCGTTCTGTCCTACCATAAACTGTAAATCTGAAACTGCCATACATTTTCCTCCTTGTTTGTATTCAATTTTATAAAAGACTTCCTACAAGCCTGACCGCATAAGCCGCTGCCCACGCGATAAAGCACTGACCCACTATAATTCCTGCTGCCCATTTCCCTCCAAGCTCCCGCTTTACGGCAGCAATAGCCGCCACACAAGGCGTATAGAGCAGACAGAACACTAAAAGACATGCTGCAGCAAGGGGTGTAAGGATGCTTGCCAAAGACTCCGTCTCTCCAAGCAACACAGACAAGGTAGAGACCACACTCTCCTTTGCCATAAATCCTGTAATTAATGCCGTAGAGATTCTCCAATCACCCAAACCCAAAGGCGCCATAAGCGGCGCAATCAGTCCGGAGGCATAAGCCAGCATACTGTCATGGGAATCTTCCACAATATTCAATCTAAAATCAAAGGTCTGCAAGAACCAGATAACCATGGTGGCAATGAAAATCACCGTAAACGCCCGCTGCAGGAAATCCTTCGCTTTCTCCCAAAGAAGCTGCCCCACATTTTTAACTCCCGGCAGGCGGTAATTAGGCAGTTCCATCACAAAGGGAACCGCCTCTCCTTTAAATACCGTGCCTTTTAGGCAAAACGCCGTCACAATGCCCAAAAGAATGCCCACCAGATACAATAAAATCATAACGAACGCCTCATACCCCGGAAAAAAAGCGGCGGCAAAGAAACCGTAAATCGGCACCTTGGCGGAACAGCTCATAAAGGGCGTAAGCAGAATCGTCATCTTTCTATCCCTCTCAGAAGGCAGAGTTCTGGTAGACATCACTCCCGGAACAGTACAGCCAAATCCAATCAGCATGGGAACAATACTACGCCCTGACAGTCCGATTTTACGAAGCAGCTTATCCATTACAAAGGCAACTCTTGCAATATATCCGCTGTCCTCCATCAGTGACAGAAAGAAGAACAAAGTCACAATAATGGGCAAAAAGCTTAACACGCTGCCCACACCGTTAAAAATACCGTCAATCACTAACGAATGCAGCGCCCGGTTTACATGAAGTGCGGTTAAAGCTTCATCCGTCATGTTACAAAGCCCGGTAATGCCCATATCCAGCAACTCCTGCAAAAAAGCTCCTATCACATGGAAGCTCAAAAAGAACACTAATGCCATAATTCCCACAAAAGCAGGTATTGCCGTATATTTTCCCGTGAGAACCCTGTCAATTCGGGCACTTCTTGCGTGCTCCCTGCTCTCCTTCGGTTTGACTACCGTCTCCCGGCACACATCCCTGATAAAAGAAAATCTCATATCCGCAATAGCTGCCGCACGGTCCATTCCGCTTTCCGTCTCCATCTGACAGACAATATGCTCAAGCATCTCCACTTCATTTTGATCCAATTTTAAACTGTCACAAATCAGCTTATCTCCTTCCGCCAGCTTGCCTGCCGCAAAACGAACCGGAATATCCGCCTGCCTGGCATGATCCTCAATTAAATGCATAATAGCATGAAGACATCTGTGTACAGCGCCTCCTCTTTTGTCCTCACGGCAAAAATCGATTCTGCCGGGACGCTCCTGATACTGTGCTACATGAAGAGCATGACTCACCAATTCGTCAATTCCTTCATTTTTTGCCGCCGAAATAGGCACCACCGGGATTCCCAGCATCTCCTCCATCTCGTTTATCTTAATAGCTCCGCCGTTGCCCCTGACTTCATCCATCATATTCAACGCCAGTACCATCGGAATGTCCAATTCCATCAACTGCATGGTCAAATAAAGATTTCTCTCAATATTGGAGGCGTCCACAATGTTGATAATGCCCCTTGGATGCTCCTTCAGGACAAATTCCCTTGTAACCATTTCCTCCCCCGAATAGGGCGACATAGAATAAATCCCCGGCAAATCCGTAATCAGGGTGTTTCTATTTCCTTTGATGATGCCATCCTTTCTATCCACCGTCACCCCCGGAAAATTTCCCACATGCTGATTGGAGCCCGTCAATTGATTAAAAAGTGTGGTCTTGCCGCAGTTCTGATTGCCCGCTAAGGCAAAGGTTAATATTGTATCTTCCGGCAGGGGATTTTCCGTTGCTTTCACATGGTATTTTCCTCCCTCGCCAAGTCCCGGATGCTCAATGTGCTTCCTTCCTTGAACCCTTTCTTTCTGCATATCATCCTGAGTAGTATTCCATTCGTTATCCCGTATATTTTCAATTCCTATTTTCTGTGCGTCCGCTACGCGCAGCGTCAGTTCATATCCATGAACCATAAACTCCATGGGGTCCCCCAAAGGAGCATACTTTACCAAAAGAATATCTGTACCCGGAATCACACCCATATCCAAAAAATGCTGCCTCAATGCACCTTCCCCTGATACCGTAGTGATGGTCGCCATCTTTCCGATGGGCAGCTCCTTTAAAGTCATCCTCTGTCTCCTCACATTATGCCTTCCGGCATACAAAGACCGGTCAACTTAACCAAGCAGACCGGTACCTTGATAATATTTTCCGTTTCATTATTTTCCTGTAAATCCTGTGCCGGAAGCCTTTGCGCCAAAGCGTTTCCGATTAATCTGTCTGGCTTCCTCATAAACTTCTTCCGCATTCTCCTTAATATAATCTTTTGCCCGAAGGGCTTCAGCTGTCCAATAAGCATATACTTTCTTTGCCTCTTTGCTGGACAAAAGCTTGATTCCTGCTGTTCCGAACCACATCCCTGCTGCAAAAATGCCGACTTTCTCGAAATCTATCATATGTACAACCCTCCTTAAATACATTATAACAGTGAAATTGTAAAATTGTCAAGGCGTCTGTTTACAACTCGCCCCTTGATAAGGTATAATAAGTTTATATTACAGGAACCGTCATGCGAGCATCGCTATGCGGACCCTGTAACCGAGTATTCATCGTATGATATTCTCGACACAATGAAACCCCGCGGCAAGCTGACAGGGTATTGGTCCTCACGGCGTTCGGCAAGGTTCTTCGGACTTTGACTCATTGCCCGCGGGAATAAAATATCGAAAGGAGCTCTTAATATGCATGCATTTCAACCGTTTCCCATTGAATTACTCGAAATCAATCCCTTTGAAAAGATAGGAAAGGAATGGGCGTTAGTTTCTGCCGGCTCTAAGCAAAAAGCAAACACCATGACTATCAGTTGGGGCGGCGTCGGTGTGCTTTGGGGAAAAAATGTTGCGTTTATTTTTGTCAGAGATTCCAGATATACCAAGGAGTTCATAGACTCCTATGATTTCTTCTCAATCTCTTTTCTGAGCAGTCAGTACAAAGAAGCCCTTAACTACTGCGGCTCGCATTCCGGCAGAAATGAAGATAAAGTGAACAACGCCGGACTTACCTGGAATTATAAGCTCTCCATCCCTTTTATTGACGAAGGTAATTTTATTCTGCTGTGCAGAAAGCTGTCCGCCACAAAGATAAGCGAAGATTCGTTTCTTGTGCCGGACATTCAGACATGGTATGCAGATAAAGATATGCACACCATGTATATAGCCGAAATATTGGAAGTTCTGGCAAGATAAAGGGATTGCCGCCGGGATTTTCACATCCTTTCCGGCGCGCTAAAGCCCAGCAAATCAATACAGGTTTCCAAAATATCCCTTGTCAGCAAAAGAAGCGCAATAAAACCTTCTTTCCTTGCCTTATCTTCCTCGCTCAAAATCTTGGTCTCATGATAAAAATGGTTAAAGGCATTGGCAAGGTCATAAATATAAGCACACACTTTATGGGGCGCAAGCTCTTCGCAGGCAGTGGAAAGCATCGTGTTAAACTGTGCTATCTGCATCATCAGAGCTTTTTGCGCCTCATTGTCCGCTTCTTTTAATGACACTTCTGTCACATTTCCGCCCTGCTCCTTATATTTTGCCAGAATGGACTTAATACGCACAATGGTGTACAAAATATAAGGACCTGTGTCCCCCTCAAAAGAGGTGAATCTGTCGATATCAAACACATAATCTTTAGAAGCCTGATTGGACAAATCCCCATATTTCAATGCGGAAATTGCCACCATCTCCGCAACCTGCGCAGCTTCCTCCCCGGACATCTGATTAGTGTCTGTGTCTCGGTTTTGTCTGTCTTCCATAATCTTTCGGTACATTTCCGCCTTGGTGTCGGATACCAGATTTTCCAGGCGCATCACGCCGCCGTCTCTGGTCTTAAAGGGCTTGCCATCCTTGCCGTTCATAGTGCCGAAGCCCAGAAAACGCAGAGCCGTGTCGGGCTTCACCAGCTTTGTCTTACGGGCACAGCGGAACACCTGTTCAAAATAAAGCTCCTGCCTCTTATCTACCACATAAACGATTTCATCCGGGTTATACAGCTTCATACGCTCCATAATGGTAGCCAAATCTGTGGTATTGTAAAGGGATGCTCCGTCCGATTTCAAAATCATGCAGGGGGGCATCTCCTTAGTGTCCGTCTCCTCCTTTACATCCACCACCAATGCACCCTCGCTGATATAGGCATAACCGCCATCCTTCATATACGCAACCATCTCCGAAATCAAATCATGGACATCGCTCTCGCCCTTCCACAAGTCAAATTCCACATTCAGGCTGTCATAATTTTTCTTTAAATCCGCAACGGACACATTCAAAATATGCTGCCACAGGGCGCGGTACCCCCTAACTCCGCTCTGAAGCTTAAAGGTTGCCTCCATTGCCGCTGCCTTGTACTGCGCATCCTCCTTTGATTTTGCGCTGGCTGCGGGATAGATTTCCTCAAGCTCCGAAATGGTAAAGGGCGCTTCCTCCGGGTATTCTCCCTGAAAGTTCTCGTCAAAATATACCAAATCCGGCCGGCGCTCTTTTAACCCCATAATAACCAGCCCCATCTGCAGGCCCCAGTCTCCTAAATGCACATCCCCTATAACCTCGTGACCCGCATAGCGGCAGATTCTCTTCACGCTCTCGCCGATGATTGCCGTGCGCAGATGCCCTACATGCAGTGGCTTTGCCACATTTGCCCCGCCGTAATCAATAATGATTTTTTTCGGATGCTCCGCCATTTCCAGCCCATATTTCTCATCGGATTCCATACCCTGTAAATACTGTAACAAAAAGCCTTCCGAAACCCTTAGATTCAAAAATCCCGGCACCACTGCGTTTACTTCTCCAAAGACTTTGCTGTCCGAAAGCTTGTCCGCCACTTCATTTGCAATCATAATGGGCGCCTTGTGATACTGTTTTGCGCCTGCCATCGCACCGTTACACTGATATTCGCAAAGGTCGGGACGGTTGGAAATCGTCACCTTTCCAAGAGAAACATCATAGCCTGCCGTCTCAAATGCCTGCCCCATTTCCTCCGTCAAAAGTTCCAAAATTTTTTTCATAGTCTCCCTCATTCCGCCGCATAGCAGCATTCTAAAATTTTCTCCTCATTTATCGCAAATCCCATTTTGGTTTAAGTATCTGTCGATACATTATCCCAATCAGCATTGTCATAAGCTCCGACAAGCCAATTAAGCGACTTATGGCGCTCCATAGTCACTCCGCCATCCATTCCTGCAGGAGCAGGAAGATTTTTAATTCTGGCATCCACACATGCCCAATCAAGGCAAAAAATCAAATCGCACTCCGCAAGCAGCTCATCCGGTGTCTTCGGCTTTGCCATATCTAAAATGTCCTGAATGCTCATACAGTTTTTAAGGACTCTCACGGTATAAGGCACATCGCAGATGGCATTGGGAAAATTCAACTCGCCCTCTTCCTTTCCAAGCCCTAACGCCCATTCCATGACATACAGATTTTCATACTGCCAGGAATAAGAAATCCTCTCCTGCCTGCTGGAATCCTCATTGTGCAGATACTCCCACTCTTTTGGCGAAAAGAAGCTCTCCGCATCAAAGGTTTCGATGATTCCGGCTGCATACTGCTCATATGCCTCCTTGGGAGACAGATTATCCCCAAGCATTGCCTCAGAATATAATGCCACCGTAAGCAGCGCCACCGCGCGCTTTGCAATCTCCTCCGGCGTTTTAAAAACAGCAAATTCCTTTGTTTCTATCATGGGATACCATTGCGGCACAAAGATTCCTTTCTCCGTAAGCAGCTTCCGGCTTCCCTTACGCCTCTCCAATGCCTCTATGGGCGCCCCTTCAAAATCCGGCTCCTGCAGCACATAGGGCATAAAGATATCCACATCACTTCTGCCCTGTTCATCCAAAATAAGCTTTATGCCGCCTGCATCCTTATAGAAAATTCCATTCGGCTTCTCCATAAGGAGCATGACAGCTCCCCACTCTGCAAGGGAGTCAAAAAACGGCGCCTTTATGTATTCCAGCTTCTGCTTTTCACTCATGGGATATTCCTTGCTTTTGGGTCCATAGGAATACGATACGGTAACCAAGCTGTTTGTAAAGGAAAGCTGGTACATGAGATTTAATTTCACATCCGTTTTTTGTGTCTTTACCTCATAGAAATGTCCTAATACCCTTCCTGATTGGTCTTCTATATGCGCTTTTGCCTCCTCTCCCATGCTCTGGGTGACAACCATAACCTGCACAGTAATATCCCCATTGTTCAAGGTGAGGGTATTTCCCCCTTGAGAATGCGGCAGTCCGAAAGCCTTCTCAAATATCTGTATAATCTTTTCCATATCGTTTTCCATGCCCAGCATGAAAATATTACCCGTTATGGGCTCTTTTTTCTTTTGAAACAGCATCCTTTTATTCCTTTCCGGCATTCCCTTACAGTAAATGTGCCCTAAGCTCTTCCCCGCTCTGCGCGGAAAGGTAAGCAGGAGCAATATCAAAGACTGTCTTGCAGCCGTTCTGCCCCTCGCTGTTCATGCGGTAAGCCGCCCTTGCGTAGGCTGCAATTACGGCGCCCGTAAACTCAGGGTTGGAGTCCAGCTTTAAACTGTATTCTATCACATGATTATGCTCCATGTCCATGCCTGTGCTGCCTGTCCGGATGACACAGCCCCCATGGGGAAGTCCGCTGTGGTCCCTTGCCATTTCCTCCTCCGTGATAAAATGCACGGTAGTGTCATAATCAGCAAAATAATTGGGCATGGTCTTAATTTCATTCTCGATTTTTGCAAGGTCTGCGCCCTCCTTCGCCACGACAAAGCACTCCCTTGTGTGCTTCTGTCTGGTGGTAAGCTGCGGATTTTCCCCGTTTCTTACCGCATTTAAAGAGCTTTCCACAGGAATGGTATACTGTCTTGCATCCTTTACGCCCTCAATTCTCCGTATGGCATCGGAATGTCCCTGACTTACACCCTTTCCCCAGAAGGTATAGTCCTGCCCCTTGGGCAGAATGGCATTAGCATAGAGACGGTTTAAGGAAAACATGCCCGGGTCCCAGCCGCAGGAAATAACCGCTACCCTGCCTGCCGCCTTGGCCGCCTTGTCCACTGCCGCATAATGCTCCGGAATTCTTGCATGGGTGTCAAAGCTGTCCACCACATTATACATTCCCGCATACTTTGGGGTCTGCTCGGGCAAATCCGTAGCGCTTCCGCCGCAGAGCACCAGCACATCGATTTCACTCTGCATATGCTCTAATTCACCGGTTCCGAGCACCTTAACCCCGGAGGTTCGCAGCTTTACCGTTTCGGGATTTCTTCTGGTAAAAACTGCCGCAAGCTCCAAATCGGGATTCTGCCTGATAGCACTCTCCACTCCTCTTCCTAAATTTCCATAACCTAAAATACCGATTCTGATACTCATTTTCTTCTCTCCTGTCTTTATGTATTATTTGCACCCCTCTGGGAAAACACACATCCGCAATAATTCTGGCGGTACAACCCATACTCCGCCGACAATTCAATGGAACGCTTATACCCGTTCTTCTTTTTAAAATCGGAAGGAAGCCATTTAACACTGTATTCCTGTGACAATGCCTGCCCGATTTCATTAATTTTCGCCGCATTTTTCAGGGGACTGATGGTCAAAGTCGTAGCAAAATAGTCATACCCGCCGGATTTTGCCCGTAAAGCAGTCTCCCTAAGGCGCAGTTCAAAACACCGAAAACATCTCTCTCCGCCCTCAGGAACCTCTTCATAGCCCTTCACCGTTTCAAAAAATAAGGCTGGCTCATAATCCCCTTCCACTATCCGGATGGGATATCCCTTTTTCTCCCGATTATAGGCATTTATCAGGCGTTTTTCTTCCTCCGCCCTCTTTTTGTATTCCTCCGACTTGGAAATATTGGGATTATAATAGAAAACCGTAATCTCAAAATAGGGACTTAGGTATTCCAAAACATAACTGCTGCAGGGTGCGCAACAGCTATGAAGAAAAAGCCTTTTCGGCTCCTTCCCGTTTTCGGCGCCCTGCCTAGGGCAGGGCGCTGCCTGCCCAGTGCAGGACTCCACCCGCCCATGCAGTTCTTCCAATATCTTATCAAGTTCTCTCTGGTAATTTATCTGATTCATGCTCTTTCTTCATACCTTTTTTCCGCTTTTCTCCAATTAATCAGGTCAAACCAGCCTTCCACATAATCGGCTCTGCGGTTCTGATATTGGAGATAATAAGCATGCTCCCACACATCTACCAGAAAAAGCGGCGTATAGATGCCGATATCCGGTATATCCTGATTGGCGGTCTGCACAATGGAGAGATTTCCGTCCTTATCCGTGAGAAACCAAGCCCAGCCGGAACCGAATTTGGACACTGCCGCCTGCTTCATCTGTTCCTGCCACTGCCTGTAGGAACCAAAATCCCGCTGGATGGCTTCGGCAAGCTCCCCTTCCGGCATCTGACCCGCCGGACTTCTCATGCTGTTAAAATACAGTTCGTGGTTATAGACTCCTCCGCCGTTATTGCGAATGGCTGTTCTGGCCGGCATGGGAATCTCGTCCGGGTGCAGCAGAAGCTCCTTTAAACTCTTTTTCTGTAACTCCGGATAATCCGACAAAACACTGTTTAAATTGTCCACATAGGTTTTGTAATGCTTATCATGATGAAACCGCAGGGTCTCTTCATTCAATACCGGAGTCAGCGCATCATATTCATAGGGCAGGGGCCGTACCACAAAGGGATAACTTTCTTCTTTCATAACAATCACATCATCCTTTCTGCATAATCAATGTATGCCATAGTATATGCAGTTTGTGATTATGTTAATCATCCCGCAAAACGAAAGGCTATTCAAGTCCTGCCACGCCGTCCACCGGCAGGGACAAAACAATGCCGTGGGCTTCGCTCTGAATGCCGCACTGTTCTCCTAACGCTTTCATAATAGGCAGTTTAATGTCCTTTTTGGCGAGAATCAAAACCACTTCCCGCTCCTGCTGTACACTGATTCCAAAAAATTTCATAGCCTCCTCATTTCCCATCTGGCGGCTGTGGAATACGGTGCCGCCGGTAGCTCCGGCACTTCTTGCCTCCGCCATAACCTCCTCGCTGTAGCCCTGATTCACGATTGCCATAATCATGATATATTCGCTCTCCGCCATCCCTGCTCTTTTCCTTTCTGATGAATCTTTATCCGTTTCCTGCTGTAATCTTTCCACTAATTTAACCCAGGAATTGCCTCCCGATATATTTACCGTAAATGCCACTCCGCTGTTAGCATATCCCAGACAAAGTCTTTGTCGCAGCTTTTTCAGTATGTCCCCCGCAAAATCTCTGGGCATCATGCTCATCATCACCGTTTTTTCAATGCTTCCCAAGCCTAACATTCCCATAATTTCGCCGGATGCAGTACCTTGTGCCCGAAATTGGCAGTGCATCGGCACATTTTCTTCCTGAAACAAATCCATTGCCTTTTTCGTCAGTTTAGGAGTTGTTATCAGGAATAATAGCCGAAATTCCGGCATCTTACCGTTAGTTGTCATCTCCGTTTTCCTCCTCGAAATCGAATATGTCATCCGCTGCTGTAACAGGTACAGGCTGAACCAGTTCCGTGGTTCCTGCTTTCTTAAGCTTATATTGATACCGAATCCCCATAATCTGTACTGCAATCAGAGGGGTCAGTGCAACAAGCGCCACTACACCAAAAGCATCCGTCATCAGGTTGCCCTCCACAGCCTCGCAGGCCCCAATACTTAAGGGAAGCAAAAAGGTACTGGTCATAGGTCCGCTGGCCACTCCGCCGGAGTCAAAAGCAATACCCACGAACAGCTTAGGAACCATACAGGAAAGCGCAAGCGCAAGCAGATATCCCGGTATCACAATCCATTGAATGGGAAGCCCTGTAAGCACCCGGAGCATTGCCAATCCCACGCTGACCGATACGCCGATGGACAGGCAACGGTTCATCAGCTTCGCCGATATGGCGCCGTCCGTCACATCCTCAACCTGATGATTCAGCACCTGAATAGCAGGCTCCGCCTTAACAATATAATATCCGATTAACATTCCGATGGGCACCAGAAGCCAGCTTTGTTTTAACTGCGCAATTTCCTGCCCCAGTAAAATACCCACCGGAGCAAATCCTACATTAACGCCGCACAGAAAAAATACCAATCCCAGATAGGTATAAATCAGCCCTATGGAAATCCTCTTTAACTGCCTGCTGCGGAAACGGCGGCTCAACAATTGGAACAAGGCAAACACGCATGCAATAGGCACAAGGGAAATCAAAACCTCCTGAACATAATGGGGCAGATTTTTCCCAAATGTCCAGATAACATCCCGGGTAGTCTGCACCGTGGGCACTTCCGCCATCTCGTAGACCGCCTCGGCCGACATATAAAAGCCTCCCAGAATCAGCACAGCCAGAATCGGTCCCACACTGGAAAGCGCCACCAGACCAAAGCTATCGTTTGCCGCATTCTTATCGCTTCGCACGGATGCAAGACCCACGCCCATTGCCATGATAAAAGGAACCGTCATGGGACCTGTGGTGACGCCTCCCGAATCAAAGGCCACCGCCACAAAATCTTTGGGAACAAAGAAAGAAAGCGCCAAAATCACCGCATACAGCACCATCAATATGGTGGAAAGCTTTATCTGGAACAAAATCCTTAGGATTGCCATGGCAAGAAATAAACCCACGCCCACAGCCACCGTAAGTACCAGAACCAGATTGGGAATCGCCGGCACCTGCTGAGCAAGCACCTGTAAATCCGGTTCCGAAAGCGTGATGATTGCCCCCATGAAAAATCCTATCAAAATTACAACGATAATCTTCCGGGTCTTGGATATCTGCACACCGACACCCTCGCCCAAAGGAGTCATGGATATTTCGGCGCCCAGTTGGAAAAATCCCATGCCGATGACCAGCATCACCGCTCCCACCAGAAACATTACCATAGCCCCCAAATCCACCGGAACCAAAAGCACACTGATAATTAAAACAATGCCGGTAATGGGCAGAACCGCAGAAAGGGATTCCACTATCTTTTCTTTTAGCTTTTGGTTCATAAAATTACTCCTGTCTTATGGGGTATTTGTTTTAAATATCTTCAAGCGCCTGCGCCAGATCCGCAATCAAATCTTCTTTATCCTCAAGCCCACAGGACATGCGAACCAGTCCTGCCGGTACGCCTGCTTCCTTAAGCTGTTCTTCCGTCATCTGCCGGTGGGTGGAGGTTGCCGGATTTAAGCAGCAGGTTCTTGCATCCGCCACATGAGTCTCAATCGCAGCTAACCTTAACCGCTTCATAAAGGTTTCCGCTGCCTGCCTTCCGCCCTTTAATTCAAAGGATACGACTCCGCATCCGCCATTGGGCAGATATTTTTTTGCAAGCTCATAATATTTATTGCCGGGAAGTCCCGAATAATTTACATAGGAAACGGCGGGATGCTTCTCTAAAAATTCCGCCACTGCCTGCCCGTTTTCCACATGGCGCGGCATCCTCACATGCAAGGATTCCAGTCCCAGATTTAAAATATATGCGCTCTGGGGCGACTGAATGCATCCCAGGTCACGCATTAATTGGGAAGTACATTTTGTGATAAACGCCCCTTCCTTACCAAATTTCTCTGCATAGGTAATCCCATGATAGGATTCATCCGGCGTACAGAGCCCCGGAAATTTATCCGCATACGCCATCCAGTCAAACTTGCCCGAATCTACAATGGCACCTCCCACAGCAGCGCCGTGTCCGTCCATATATTTGGTGGTGGAATGGGTTACAATATCCGCTCCCCACTCAATGGGACGGCAGTTTACCGGGGTGGGAAAGGTATTGTCCACCACTAAAGGAACGCCATGCTTATGTGCCGCTTTGGCAAATTTCTCAATATCAAGCACCGTCAGGGCAGGATTCGCGATGGTTTCACCAAAAACTGCCCTTGTATTATCTTTAAAAGCCGCATCCAGCTCTTCCTCCGTGCAGTCCGGTGACACGAAAGTGACCTCTATGCCCATCTTTTTCATCGTTACGGAAATTAGATTGAAAGTGCCCCCATAAATAGAAGAAGAGGACACGATATGACTGCCGCACTCACAAATATTAAACAGGGCAAAGAAATTGGCTGCCTGCCCGGAAGAAGTCAGCATTGCCGCGCTTCCTCCCTCAAGCTCCGCGATTTTTGCCGCCACATAATCATTGGTAGGATTCTGCAGACGGGAATAGAAATATCCGGAAGCCTCCAAATCAAACAGCTTTCCCATATCCTCGCTGGTATCATATTTAAAGGTAGTCGACTGTACAATGGGAATCTGGCGGGGTTCTCCGTTTTTAGGCGTATAGCCTGCCTGTACGCATTTTGTGTTTATTCTGTAATCGCTCATATCCTTTCTCCTCTTTCCTATGTTGTAAATAAATATTGGGACATTTAACCATGATTATTGCAAGTCCCGGGCAGAACCCCGAAAAAGCAAGCTTTTCGGGGTCGCTTCGCTCGTCAAATGTCCGAAGAAACATCTGCTCGAGCAAGCTCGGCAGTTGTTTCTCCGGCCACTTGACTCTGCCCTTTGCGGACATTATACCACAGATACCAAATAAAGCCAAGGAAACTAGTCGCATGTTTTGCAGATGTCCACCCATTTTATATAGCCGGAATACTGTTCCAACTCCGGAATGGTAAGCTCTATTGCGCTGTTGGAGCTGCCGCAGGCAGGAAAAACCGTCTCAAAACGCTTTAACGACACATCCAGATATATATCCACGCCCTCGTTAACGGCAAAGGGGCATACTCCGCCCACTCCATGACCGATCAGGGTTTCTACCTCCTGCGGCGAAAGCATTTTGGCTTTTGTGCCAAACTGCGCCTTGTACTTTGGATTGTCAATTTTGGCGTCTCCCGCCGTCACCACTAATACCCCATGCCCTTCCACCAGAAAAGACAGGGTTTTGGCTATCCGCTTCGGTTCGCAGTGCAGAGCTTCCGCCGCCAATGCTACCGTTGCACTGGATACTTCAAATTCCTGAATTTTTTCCTCCATGCCATATTGTCTGAAATATGCTTTTACTCTTTCGATTGCCATATTGTTTCCTCACATTCTGCCGCACAGGACGCCTCCGTATACAAATGGCGTGTGCCGTCTCCACTATTATACTCTTGCCCTGATATGGAATCAATCCATTTTTCGCTCCGCCATTTCCTTTTGCTGCCCTGCTTGCTTTTTTTCTTTCTTGTGGTATAATAATTCTGCTATCGCAGAATGCAAGTCAGCTTACGCTGCCTTGCCCTCACAAAGCATAGAGACGCTTTGTGAGGCATTATACAAATCCATGGCTTGAAAATCAAATGTCTGCTGCGCAGCCGCTTGATTTTCTACGCACATGGTATAATAATTCTGCTATCGCAGAATGCAAGTCAGCTTGCGCTGCCTTGCCCTCACAAAGCATAGAGACGCTTTGTGAGGCATTATACAAATCCATGGCTTGAAAATCAAATGTCTGCTGCGCAGCCGCTTGATTTTCTACGCACATGGTATAATAATTCTGCTATCGCAGAATGATTTTTAACGAATCGGGAAGGGAATGGTTTATAATGTTTGAATTTACGGACGACTGCAAAATAGGAATCGAGCAGCTTGACTTAGAGCATGAGTATCTTTTTGACTTAATCCGCAGGGTATATACTCTGGTAACCACCAATTACCACAGCGATTATTACCATCAGCTCAAAGAACTTCTGGCGGAATTAGACAATTATGCCGAACAGCATTTTGCCCATGAAGAAGCGTATATGATACAGATAAGGGATCCCGAACTGATACTCCAGCGCTCCCAGCACGCTTTTTTCCGTGAAAAAGTGCTTATGCTGGATTTGATAAATATTGACGAATCCGATGACCAGCAGCAGGTTCTTGCGGAACTTGTCAGTTTTCTCGGCAAATGGCTGTACCGCCATATCTTAAGCAGCGATGTTCTGATCGGAAAACTGCCTCCTTTAGAAGAGTGGATGTTAAAAGAAAATCCCTGTGAATTTACGGAGGAATACCTGACCGGCATCGAGCTGATAGACCGGGAACACGAAGAACTCTTCCGCATAGTGGGCAGGGCAAATCAACTGGCAAAATCTTATGACACGGTTTCCGGCTACGATAAAATCGTACATATATTGCAAGAACTGAAATCCTATACCGCAGAGCACTTTCATGACGAAGAAGAATACATGGAGTCCATTCATTACGAGGGACTTGCCGCACAAAAACGCGCGCATGAAGCCTTTATCGAAAAGCTGGAAACCATTGATACGGACAAACTTCAGGAGCGCCCGCAGGAATACCTTCAGGAACTATTGGAATTTCTCTTGGGCTGGCTTATCAATCACATTTTAAACTCCGACAAAAAGATACCCTCGGAAAAATAATGATAAGAGCCGATAACCACTGCACTGAATCTGCATGTTATCGGCTCTCATAATTGTAATAAATGCATTCTACTGTCAAGACAGATATTTTCTTAAGACACTTAACAGCATATCGATATCAATGGGCTTGGCAATATGGGCGTTCATACCGCTCTTCAAAGCAGTCTCCTTATCTTCCTCCATGGCATTTGCAGTCATTGCGATGATGGGAATTGCCTCTACATCCTTTCTGTGCAAAGCACGAATGGTGCGGGTAGCCTCATAGCCGTCCATAATAGGCATCTGGACATCCATTAAGATAGCATCATAATACCCTTCTTCCGAATTCCTTACCATCTCCACCGCGTCAGTGCCATCCGGCGCAGATTCCACCTCAAATCCGCTCTCTTTTAAGATGACCTCCGCAATTTCCCGGTTCAGTTCGATATCTTCCACCAACAGGATACGCTTGCCCCCAAAGTCCGCTTTCGTCCACGGAGCCTCTATTTCCTCCCTTTCAATCAGATTGTTGACGGTCAGCAGGACATTCTTCAAATCCGACATAAACAAAGGCTTCGCGCAGAAAGCAGTAACGCCCGCTTCCATAGCTTCACTTTCTATATCCGTCCAATCATAGGCAGTCAGGATAATAATGGGACTTTCCGGTCCAACGGCAGCACGAATCCGCTTGGTAGTCTCGACGCCGTTCATCTCCGGCATCTGCCAGTCAATGATGTAAGTATGATAGGAATCTCCCTCATTATGGGCGCTCTTTGCCCTAAAGACTGCCTCTCTGCCGGAAATCGTCCACTCGGAACGCATACCTAACTGTGCAAGCATCTTGGTAACACTCTCACAACTGTCACAGTCGTCATCCACCACCAGTGCCCGCAGCCCTTCCAGTTCCCTGACTTGCGCTGCATTCTTCTCCACATCCTGCAGTTTCAGGCTCAGTTCCACCTTAAACTCACTGCCCTGACCTTTTTCGCTCTGCACCGAAATGGTACCACCCATCATCTCCACAATATTTTTCGTGATTGCCATACCCAGCCCGGTTCCTTCAATACCTGTTCTGGTCACGCTCTCTTCTCTCTCAAAAGGCTCAAATATATGCTCCACAAAATCCTGTGTCATCCCGACGCCGTTATCCTTAATCAGGAAAACATAATCTCCGTATCCCCGGTGGAAAGTGGTCTGCTGGTGAATCCTAAAACTTATCGTTCCTCCCGCCGGAGTGTACTTTACGGCATTGCTGAGCAGATTTACAAAAATCTGGCTCAGTTTCAACGGGTCGGCTATCACATCCTCGTTTGCCACATCAAAAGTATCGATAAACAGTTCCAACTGCTTCGCCTTAACCTGAGGCTGAATGACATTGACAAGATTGTGGGTCAGCTCCGAGATGTTGCATTCCTGCTCTTTAATCTGCAGCTTACCGCTTTCAATACGGCTCATATCCAGAATGTCATTAATCAGACTGAGCAGATGATTGCTTGAGGACAGCACTTTCTGCAGACAATCTAACACTTGGGACTTGTTATCAATATGACTGACGGCAATAGTAGTAAAACCGATAATCGCATTCATAGGCGTACGGATATCATGGGACATATTGGAGAGGAATGTGGTCTTTGCACTATTGGCATGCTGTGCCTGCAGCAGCGCATCTTGAAGCGCCTGTGTCTGTTCCCTCTGCTTCTGCACCTGAACGGTAATGTCTCTGGATACCACCATAACCATAATATCCCCGGTCTGTTCATCTCTGGTCATGATAAAGGACTGGCGGACGCACATGGGCTGTTCCTCCGAACCGCCCCAATAATCCACAGCGACCTCCGCTTCTCCCTGTTCAAAGCGCTGTTTCAGATTCTGCAGATTGACCTCCGCTTCGTAATCTTCCAGAGATTCCTTTAAAACAAACGCTTTCCACTTTTCAAAGCATGCCGATGCGGCACAGGGTGCGGACAAACCAACTCTTTCCAACAAAGATACCGTCTGTCCGTTTACCGTACGGGTGATATCCTGCTCAATCAAATCCTGTGTCAGGTTAAATTCAAAGGTATTAAACGCGGCGGAAGTAATCGCAATACGGTACTGCCTCTCCTTACGGTTCATGGTCGCCCGCACTTTTTTCGCCTGAAGCTCCTGAAGCTTCATCTCTGTGGTATCCTGACGGACATAAAGCATCTTTGTGGCTTTACCCTCCTCGTTCCTGTTCAGGCATACGGCGATAAGAAGCTCCCAAGCCTCTTTTCCCTGCCGGTTCACATGGCACTCATAAGTAAGGATGTCGCTTTTCTCCAAATGCTCAATCATGGAATCAATCTCAAAATAACGATAAAACTCCTTCTTTCCTTCCTCTTCCACAATATCGGCGCTGTGCACATCCAATATATCCCGATAATCGCCTTCCATGGCCAAATCACTGCTTAACGGCTTCACACCAGCCATATAGGAATAACGCCCCGTCTCTAAATCCACAATGAGATAACGAGAAGAAAAAAGGATATTCAAGCCCTGAAGCACATAACTGAACTGTTCATTCTGGTTTTCCAGCTTCTTACGCGTCCTCCGGCTGCGCATCAGCAAAATGAAAATATATATAACAAACAATGCAATCAGAATAACCTGCAGAATCATGCCGTTGCGGTTTGCTTCCCGTATCATGGCCTGAGTCACATTCTTGGGAAATGCCTGCACCAGAATATATTCCGTATTGGGTACAGGCATAACGCACAGATTGTCCGTCAGACTGTCCGAATCACAGATAAATCCCTTCTCCTCTATCTCTCCACGGAATACCGCCCATACGCCTTCTGCTGTCTTTTTATCTATCACTCCGTTGTCCCGCAAGGCATCCGGCAGCATTTTATCATATTTTTCCCCATTGGCGGAGGCAATTACATCTCCGAAGCGGTTACACAAATACACATCCGCCGCCTCGCCGAAATAACTGGTCTTTAAGATTTCCTGCAGATAATCTTCCGCAAGATATATACCCAGCAGCACGCCAACTACATTATCATCTTCCTTCACCGGAGCGTAAAAAACCATAGTCGTCCTTCCGGTAATCCGGGAATTGAGCACCATTGTAGTGCCGCTTTCCCCCTGCATTCCCGCTTCAAAGTAATCCCTGTCCGCACTGTCTGACACTTCACCGTTTGAAGTCATATTCTGACCTTCGGAATTGACAAAACGCATCGAATCAAAGTCAATGTTTCTTTCCAGCTCTCTCAGCATATTGGCATCCATTTTCGAGGCATTCTGCCCTACACTCAGAAAGTATGCATAGTTGCGTACCCGCCGTTCCGCATTGACAAACTCATTGCTGAGTCCCTGCGCAGTCTGCCGGGCGGAATCCATCGCATAATTCATGTTGCGGTTTTCTATCTGCGAGCGGTTGGAAACAAAGTACCATCTAAACAGTAAAATAAGCGCTGACAACAAAATGAATATGTATAGTATATTACGCCATGACTTCTCAGCCGTATTCAAAAAAATCATCTCCTCTTGTTCTGAAGCATCCTTAAATTCAGCGGATACCTAAATCAGATACATTATATCATCAAACGGACAAGTTGAAAAGTTTTTTTCTGTATACATGCTGCCGGGTGACGCATTTTAATTGCCAAATTTTTAAGGCTCCTCATAGAATTATAAGAATATATATGCTAGAATATTAGACAGATACTGAGTTAATCTTGTATAATCACCCATTTATACGACACGAAAGGAATCTATTATGAAAAACATCCTCATCATACAAGGCGGCGGCCGCTCTAACGGGAACACAGCACAACTGATTAACAGTTTCATTACCGGTGCAACAGAATGCGGGCATTCTGTAGAGCTCATTTCACTCATAAAAGATGAAGTCAAAGGATGCCTTGGCTGCAACGCGTGCCGCTACAAAAAACCATGCATACAAAAGGATTCCTTTAACGCCCTCATTCCCAAGATAAAAGAGGCAGACTGCATTGTGTTTGCGTCGCCCCTTTATTTTTGGACTATATCCTCCAGAATCAAAGCATTTATAGAAAGATTTTATTGTATTGCAGAGGAAGACCCTAAACCGCCTTTAGGCAGATATGAGAAATATCCAATCAAAGACTGTGCCCTGCTCATGACTTCGGCAGACGATTTTTTCTGGACATTTGAACAGGCAGTCTCCTATTATCAATTTGCAATCGTAAACTACATTGGATTTAAAGACAAGGGAATGGTACTCGCTGGCGGATGCGGTGATACCAATGGCAGACCACAGATTGATAAGACGAAGCATTTGCAGGAAGCATATGAGTTTGGAAAGCATATTTATGGATAGATTCATGACAAGAAAGCAAGCTTTCTATTGTCATGAATCTATTTCTCACTCACTGCCCACAGTTACATATCGGTTTCCCCAACCTGTCAATTGATGCATCTTCGCTTAAAATTTAAATTCATCGATATTTTCCATTAAAGCGTTCAACATTTGCTTTCTTCCGTTTTGTCATAAATTCCACCGGTTCCGCTTCGCCTGCTCCTTGCCGGAAATGACAAAATTTTAAATTGCTTCCCATTCTGCTTCTACGCAAATTTTCTTCCGTCATGCCCCAGCTTCGGTTCGCAAAATACAGGAGCAGATAAGCAAAGCCCGCAATCATGGCAAGTGTGACATACAACTCTAATGATGTACCATACCCGGTCTTAGGCTCATCATCCTTTTTATTCGGATTGCCGGTACTGTCAGAACCACCGCCGTCATTATTGCCAGCGTCATTATCATTATCATCATTGTCATTATTACTATTGTCGCTACTGTCATTGCTGCCGTTATCGTCACTGTTATCCCCGCCACTATTGTTACCGTCACCGTTCCCGCCCGCAGCATCTTTATAAACGACTGCATAAGTGGAGAAACGGTCCGTATCTATGGTAATGGTGTCGGCGCTGTCATCCATGTCAGACAAAAGCTCCGCCCCCCCGGCATGTAACCGGATGACCGCAAATGTCCTTGCCCTGCTGCTGTCCGTGTTTTTCAGGCTGTCCGGTATGGCAATGACAATTCTGATCTTCTTTGTCGTCTCGGTTATATCAGTACGGCTTTCCCCTATCAGCTTATACAAGTCGATATTCAGATACTGTCCGGCTGTAAAACCGTTTAACGCCTGTTGTATGCCGTTCTTATCCGTATCGCTCACGGTGCTTCCGGCGTCCTGCACCTCAAGGACAATCCGAATATCGGTTCCACTCTGTACCAGCCGCTTTTCCTCATCTGTCAGAAGCATATCCTTCAGTTCCTCTGCCGGAGAGGAAATATTCGTTGTCGGAGCATTGGCTCCCGGTCTGACTTCCGGGGTAACGGTTCCCGGCTCTGTTCCCGTTGCCGGAACGGTTTCCGTCTCCCGGTAACCGCATGTCCGGCAGTCCCTGTGCTTTGTTCCCGCTTCGGCTGCCGTTGCCTCCTTATCTGTTATCCAGTCGCCGAAACCATGGTCTGCCCTGCCGGTTTCTTCGCCGCAGGCGCAGGCTTTCCAATGCTGTGTACTGTCATGCTGCCAGTCCCCGTATTCGTGGGTGTGGCTTTCTCCCGTTGCCGGAACGGTTTCCGTCTCCCGGTAACCGCATGTCCGGCAGTCCCTGTGCTTTGTTCCCGCTTCGGCTGCCGTTGCCTCCTTATCTGTTATCCAGTCGCCGAAACCATGGTCTGCCCTGCCGGTTTCTTCGCCGCAGGCGCAGGCTTTCCAATGCTGTGTACTGTCATGCTGCCAGTCCCCGTATTCGTGGGTGTGGCTTTCTCCCGTTGCCGGAACGGTTTCCGTCTCCCGGTAACCGCATGTCCGGCAGTCCCTGTGCTTTGTTCCCGCTTCGGCTGCCGTTGCCTCCTTATCTGTTATCCAGTCGCCGAAACCATGGTCTGCCCTGCCGGTTTCTTCGCCGCAGGCGCAGGCTTTCCAATGCTGTGTACTGTCATGCTGCCAGTCTCCGTATTCGTGGGTGTGGGACTTTACGGTTACCGTTACGGCAGCGGTATTTCCCGCCTTATCCGTGGCAGCAATGGTCTGCTCCCCCTCTGCTGTCCCTAAAGCAAATTGATTGTCGGTGAGCGTAACTTCCACACCGTTTACCGTTACGCTTTCCACCCCTGACAGTGCATCCGTCACGGTAACGGTCCGGGGTTCACTGTAGGCTTGCCCGTCCGTCACGCCGCTGATTACCGGAGGCGCAGCGTCAAACACCAGCCCGTTTGAAGAAAGATATGCCACATTTCCCGCATTGTCGGTTAGCTTAGCATAAATGACACATTTCCTGTCCGGGTCTATGGAAAAGGAATCCCCTTCCGTCCATGCGTCCGCTCCAAGCGCCTTTACAGCCGCCTCCGTCATCCCGCTGTCCGCAATGTGATAAGAAATCTGTTTCACGCCTGAGCCTGTATCCTCGGCCGTAATCGTTATCTGCTTTGTCTCTTTGAAAAACAGTCCGAATGTGATGGTATGCAGGAATCCCGCCCACGAATCATTCTCAACCGCAATCGTTCCTGCAGGCGGCTGTGTATCCGGCAGCGTTCTGGTATAACCACAGATATTACAATCCGTATCGCTGTCATCATCATAGTCATGCGCTCCATAACCGTCCTTGTCCGTATTGTCCGTTACCGTACAGTCCTGAACGGTACATTCATGCCAGTGGTGGGTTTCATCAGATGTCCAGTCGGATGCCCAGCTATGTTCGTGCGGAGCTTCCGTGATATATGCCTCCCAATCCGTCCACACATCTTTGTAATCCTGCACTTTCCCTGACGGGACAAGGATGCCCTTTGTATTATCTGTGACAAATTTACAGTTAGTAAAGGCACTGCTTCCAAGTGATGGCGGAGTCTCTCCCTCCATCGTTACATTTGTCAGACTGAAACAATCATTAAATGCCCAACTCCCTATGCTCGTCACGCTGTCCGGTATCTCTATGCTTGCCAGACTGCTGCAACCATTAAACGCAAAATTCTTTATGCTCGTCACGCTGTCCGGTATCTCTATGCTTGTCAGACTGCTGCAGCCATAAAACGCAGAATTCTCTATGCTCTTCACACTGGACGGTATCTCTATGCTTGTCAGACTACTGCAACCCTCAAACGCCCGCTGCCCGATATCCGTCACGCTGGACGATATCTCTACGCTTGCCAGACTGCTGCAATCTTGAAACGCCGCCCACCCGATCTTCTCCACGCCGAACGGTATCTCTATGCTTGCCAGACTGCTGCAACCTTGAAACACATAATCCCCTATACTCTTCACACTGGACGGTATCTTTATGCTTGCCAGATTGCTGCAACCATTAAACGCAGAATTCTTTATGCTCGTCACACTGGACGGTATCTCTATGCTTGTCAGACTGCTGCAGCCCAGAAACACACCATACTCAATGTTCGTCACGCCGGACGATATCCTTATGCTTGCAAGGCTGCTGCAACCCACAAACGCACTATCTCCTATGTTCGTCACGCTGGACGGTATCTCTATGCTCGCCAGACTGCTGCAATCTTTAAACGCATAAGACCCTATGCTCGTCACGCCGTCTTGTATCTCTATGCTCGCCAGACTGCTGCAAGCATTAAACACATAATCCCCTATACTCTTCACACTGGACGGTATCTTTATGCTCGCCAGACTGCTGCAACCCTCAAACGCAGAATCCTCTATGCTCGTCACGCCGTCTTGTATCTCTATGCTCGCCAGACTGCTGCAAGCATTAAACACATAATCCCCTATACTCTTCACACTGGACGGTATCTTTATGCTCGCCAGACTGCTGCAATCATAAAACGCCCTACTCCCGATATTCGTCACACTGGACGGTATCTCTATGCTCGCCAGATCGTAGCAACTGCTAAACGCACTACTCCCGATATTCGTCACACTGGACGGTATCTCTATGCTCGCCAGATCGTAGCAACTGCTAAACGCACTACTCCCGATATTCGTCACACTGGACGGTATCTCTATGCTCACCAGACTGCTGCAACGGCTAAACGCTTTCTCCCCTATGCTTGTCACGCCGTCTTGTATCTCTCCTGTTTTTACCTTATTCTTTTTCTTGCCATTGTTTATCCAATCCGTCATCCCCTCATCCGAGCGGATCGTCAGCTTGCCGTCTGCATCAATCGTCCAATCCGTGCCGGAGGCGATATCTCCCGCCTGTGCCACAGGCGCCGCCATCCGCATCACACCCTGCGGCTCAGCCACGGTTTCCGGCTCTGCATCACTACCGCTGACAGTTTCCGGCTCTGTTACTTCCTCCGTTACGGTTTCCTTCGTATCCTCTGCCTCCGTATCCTCTGTCTCCGGCTCTTCCTGCTCTCCGAAATCCGTTCCTGCCTCCGGCATTATATCCTCTTCCACGGTTCCCGTCCGGTTCCCGCCGACACTCTCCTGCGTTTCCTCCGGCTCCTGTGCCAGCACTCTCAGCGGCGCCGCATTCGATGACACTATGCCCGTAACCAGCGCTGCAGAGAGCAGCAGCGCCATCATTCTTTGTAATAAATTGCTCTTTCGCTGTTTCATAATCATCCTCCATTCCTTCCATGCCATATCATAAATCTCCGATTTATCATAATTTCCAGCCTGCTATCCGCATAAGTCCCGCCTTCACAGGTTTGTGATTCCTTTTTGCATTTATTTGTCGGTTTATGTATTCCGTTGTAGTATAACATATTTTTTCTTCCCCATCCATGCCAATTTTGCTTCAAATCATGTTAATTTTGTCGCAAATGATAAATGGCGGGGTGTATATAAAAAGGATTCTATCCCTTGTTTGGGACAGAATCCTTCACATCAGCTCCGGTATCAGATGCCAACTCTACAAGCTCTTTTCCCGTAATTTCTCTATTCCTGCCATCTGTATA
>JAMPEB010000033.1 GCA_023665475.1 Lachnoclostridium sp. | reverse complement strand
AATAATCGTTTTCATAATAAATATCAATATAATGTGCCGTTTTTACTATTTTTTTACTTCCCAAGAAAATCATTTTCTCATATCGACTAATAGTGTTGTTACTATCCCCGATAAGAATAACCCACTTTCCCATTTCATTGTCCCCTATAAATGCCGATTTGTTGGTATCATGATAGCCTATTTTTCATCCATAATTTCCTTCGCCCTTCGCAAAATGGGCAGTTCCCTGTTTGCAACAAGCCTTCCAAGCTTTGTCGCAGAGCATTTTTCGTATTCTTTAACTGCCTCCTCATAAGACAGCTTTAGGGTGGATAAATGATAACGCTCCACTTCCTCCTGGGTCAAATGCTTTTGCCCGAAAGAAGATATTTTACATAAATAATAATTATTGATGTTATGCCTGTGGATGAGATTATAATAGTCACTTACAACCCCGATTTTACAAAGGATATCAACCTCTGCCCCAAGCTCTTCTCTGAGTTCTCTCTTTACGGCTTCTGTCAATTCTTCCCCGCTTTCTACGCCGCCTCCTGCGGTTTCTATTATAGTCGCTTTTCCAAAATGGTCATCTCGGACAGCCCTTACGAAATAAAAGCAGCCCGCGCTGTCAAAGACAACCGCCCTTGCAATCTGCCTGTCATGGTCCGTATATGCAAACTCCCATTCGTTATCCTGAAGCTCTAGCTTAAGTTCGGATTTATTTTGTGATGATACAACGGATAAGAAATAAACACCCGCATAGTAGGTAGCATCAAAGTCAAGCTGAAGTAAGTAATCCGTATTTTCTAAGCATTGATTGCATAAGGCAATTTTTTCTTTCAGGTTATCTTCACCGTCTATATCTACATATACATTTTGCAGATGCTCCTGCATTACAGAAAACAAATTCGGGGGAAGCTTTTGCTTCAAAAAGTCGGAAACCTTTTGGGTAACATCCTCTTCATACCCGCCAATCGACAAGCTTTCTCCATGGACAGCTCCATAGTGAAGCCAAAACACTTTCTCATCTATACCGCCTTCACACGCTAAGAAATCCTCAAAGTCCTGTTGCGATTCCATGGATAACATCTCGTTAATAACATCTGCCTGCATCCGGTAAAGCTCTGAAAAATTTTCTGTTTCAAAAAACATGTGGATAGATTGTTCTTCGCTGTTGTTCATTACCTGTCTCCATAACTTCCAATTTATCTTTATAAAGTTTATCAGTCCATCATAATTTCAGCTTCTTCATCACCATGACAAATGCAAGCGCAAAATCATTGGGCAGGAATTTCCCTGCGGCTTGGAATGTCTTAATGGGAAGGCTGCACACGGAAAGGGTTTTCTTGTGGAAGGAATCTCTAAGCGCCTGCTCCACCACCCTGTCGGCGGAAACCATGGTGTATTTTTTCACCCTGAGCGTAGTCCCTGTGCGCTCAGCGATATCGAAAAACGGCGTATCCACCGGACCGGGGCACACGCTGGTGACATAAATGCCCTTTTTCTTTAACTCCGCCCCCAAGGCTCTGGAAAAGCTGAGCACATAAGACTTGGTTGCCGCATAAACCGCAAAATCCGGCTGGGGCAGGAATGCCGCGCTGGAAGCAAGCTGGATAATACGGCTGTTTTTTCTCATATAGGGAAGCAGACGGTGGGTGACATTGGTGAGGGCTTCGCAGTTTAAGCGGATCATGCCGAGGGCGCTTTCCCTGTCCTGAGAGGCAAATTCCCCCATAAGCCCATACCCTGCCGCATTGACTAGGATGCGCACCACGGCGTGATGTGCCTCAAGGGCGCCCGAGAGCTGCTCCAGCGAAATATCCTCCGTAACATCCATATCAAAAATACGGGTCTTATGCTGCAGTACCTTCGCAACCTCTTCCAATTTATCTTTACTTCTGGCAACCAGCCAGAATTCATCAATATTTGTAAAATAGTTGTCCATCTGCATGGCAAACTCCATGCCAATGCCGGAAGAAGCTCCCGTAATAAGAATAATGTTCATAAAATATTCTCCCTTTCTATATTAATCACTCAAAAAACCCATAATAATCCTCAATATAGTAATCCGCCAGCTCTTCCTTTGCAGCCCTTGCAGCCTGCGAATAGGCATCTTCCACGGCGCATACCTTCATGCCTGCCGCCTTGCCTGCTTGAATGCCTGCAACGATATCCTCGAACACCAGACATCTGGAAGGCTCCGTCTGCAGCCCCTTGGCTGCCGCAAGGTAAATATCCGGCGAGGGCTTCCCTCTTTCCACATCACAGCCCGTCATAATGCATTCAAAATAATTTTCTAACCTATGCACGCCTGCGATATGGTTCATAAGCTGCCTTGAATTGCTGGTGCCGATGCCAAGGCGGATATGGTTATCCTTACATCCTTGTAAAAATACCTCCACACCGGGCTTTAGGGGCACCTCCTTCGCATATTTTTCCCACGCCATGCGGTTCCAATCCTCTTTCATCTGCTCAATGGAGTCGGGAATGGGAAAACGCTCCTTAAAATAAACGGCTGTTTCGTGAAAGCTCTTCCCCTCAATGCCGGACTGTAAATCCTCCGGCAGAGAAATCCCGAATTTTCCCAGATATTCAATGTCAATCGCCTTCCACATCCACATGGAATCCACCAGCGAGCCGTCCAAGTCAAAAATCACGGCATCGATGCCCTGCAGCATTCTGTTTTTTTTAGGATTCATGTAATGCATCCACCTCCTCTTTCGTAAGCAGCCTGCTTTCGCCGGGCATAAGCGATTCATCCAGCTTCAGCTTTCCGAACTGAATGCGCTTCAAGGAAAGGACTTCGTTTCCCACGGCATGAAGCATCCGTTTTACCTGATGAAACCTACCCTCATGGATGGTTAAGGTTATCTCGGTATTTGAAAGCACAGTTATCTTTGCCTCCTTTGTGGGTTTATCATCTCCGATATCCACGCCGTTTTCCAAAGCCTTTATATCAGCGGGACTTAAGGGAACCCTTATTCCCACCAGATATGTCTTGTCCACATGTTTTTTAGGGGAAAGCAGCCTGTGCGCCAGCTCCCCGTCGTTTGTGATAATCAGAAGCCCTTCCGTGTCTTTGTCAAGTCTGCCCACCGGGAACAAATCTTTCAAAAATAACTTTTCCTTGGCAGAAAACCAATCCCCATCAGAGGATGCCAAATCTTGCCCGGCGGACAAGAAAGATTTTTCTGTTTTGCTTGTTAGCAGGTCAAGAACCGTATCCGCCGTGTTGTCTTTCGTCGCGGAAACCACACCCTGAGGTTTATTTAACATATAATAGACAAATTTTTGATAAACTAACGGCACATCCTTATATATGATTTGGTCAGTCTCTTCCAATACCTTAAAATCCGGCGATTTCACCACAACGCCGTTTACTTTTACATCCCCCTGTCTGACGGCATCCCTGACTTGGCTTCTCGTGCCCATATTCAATTGGCTCAAAAACTTATCCAGCCGCATAATTTCTCCGTTTTTGTATTTTTCTGATGGACATTACTATTTGCCAAAGCTGTCTCATATATTTAAGAGAACACGCTTCGGAAACGAGGGCTTTCTTGCAAATGAAAGTCAAATCAAAACTTCCTGCCATAATATATACCGGAGTATTTCTGACATTGACCCTGTGTATGCTCACCCGGTCACGGTTAAGTCTTCAATATGCCTGTCTCGGGCTTTTGCTTTGGTACAACGCTATGATACCGACGCTTCTGCCTTTTATGATTCTCTCCGGCATCATGATTCGGATGGGGCTTACGGAAAAATTTTCCGCCGTGCTTTATCCCGTCGTAAAGCCTGTGTATCATGTCTCAAAAAATGTCTGTTATGCAATGATTATGGGATTTTTATGCGGATTTCCCATGGGTGCGAAAACAGTGGCAGACCTGTATGAAAGAGAGATGATTACCGAGGAGGAAGCAAAATTTCTGCTGGCTTTCTGCAATAATATCGGACCTATTTACTTTGTCAGCTTTGTACTTCCGCTCTTGGAGAGAAAGCTTGTATTTCCCTATCTCTTTGGCATGTATGGTCTGCCTCTTATCTATGGGTGGGCGCTACGATATACATTTTTCAGAAAACGCCTGGGGTATCATACTGCTATACCATATAATTCCGCACAATATCCTGCCACTCAATATAATTTGATGGCGGCGGTGGACGATTCCATCCAATCCGGTGTCCAAAGTATCCTGTCTTTGGGCGGTTACATGATTTTGTTTAATCTGCTGAATATCCTACCTCACATTCTTTTACAAAAAAATACTTTTTTGTTTGCTCCCCTTTTAGAAATCAGCGGAGGACTCCGTCTGCTGGGGAACACTTTCCCGCTATACAGTCTTTTGATGCTTCCCTTCGGAGGTTTTTCCTGTATTGCACAAACATACAGTTGTATCAAAAAGACCCATTTATCCATCGCGGATTATACTTTTCACAAATTATTCCTCACAATGCTCACCGGCCTCTATTATCTGTTATGGCGGCTTATGTTTCCTGCTTCCTTTTTGTCTTAGGGCAGGACGAATCCTCCTGTCCTATCTGTCATAATCACCGTCATAGTCATAATCAAAATCATCATACCGGACATCCTTTGAAAGTTTTTTTACCGGAGCGCTGCCGGAATTTTCCATCTTTCGCCTGCGCACCCTCTGTTTGTGCATATAATCAGCAAGAATCTGCGAAAACAGGACAATGGCAAACAAAATAATCACTATTACGAGGCAGATTTTTAAAAATCCGAAAAGTCCCACCTGTGTCTCTGTTGTCTCATTCTGTGTATTTTGTGCATTCTCCGGTGCAAATGCCGGAACACTTTGAGATGCCGCCGTGCTTTGGTCATTTTTCAAGGTTTCCGTAGGTTCTGGGCTTTCCTCGGAAGTAATTGGTTGGCTTGTTTCCGACGGTTCTTCGGATGTTGCTTCCGGCGGTTCTTCCAAAGTTTTTGGCGGAATCACCGTCTCCGAGACCGTTACGGCGTTGCTTTGTTTGAGCATATCCGTTTTGTTATACGCCCTGAAAATTACCTTTGGCTTTGTGCCGGAAGGAAACTGCAAGGTCAGGGAAAAGGTATCCGTATAGGTATCATCAAAAATATTGCTGCCCGGCCAAGGCTCTCTGGGACAATAGCTCTTACCGCCGTCAATACTGTAATCATAATACAAAAGCATACCGCCATAATCTGCCGCAGATACCTCAAAAACCGCTTCTCCGGCCTCGGGGTCCGCGCTTATAAGGGTAATCTCGCACACATCCGGAGGGCTGCTGTCCATGATGGTCTGTTCGATTCTTCCCTTACTCGGCACCGTAGGCAGTTCTTTATTGCTGTAGTCACTGTAATCTACTCCCAGCAAGGTGCTTTTTAAGCCGAAATACTTGGCAACGGACAGAGCGTCCGCTCTTCCGAACTCTTCCTGTTTCTCTTTGGTGTCACAAAAGGGTGTATCTCTTGATTCATCCACATGGCAATGTTCTATGATAACTGCCGGAATATCCAAGGCAACGGATTCCCTGATAATGCCATAGTAATCCAGATTCTTTTCACCTACGCGGGTCTTAATGCCCCGCAGGAACAAGCCTTTTTCCTGCATGGCAAGCATCTGTACATAACCGAACTGATAGCCGTAGGAATGGTAGGGCTGCTTGCAGGAAACCCATACTTCAGAGCCGAAAGATTCGTGTGTTTCCGAAGCGTTATAATGAATGCTGAACAAAAAATCCGCATTGACACTTTTGGCAAACTGCGCCCTCTTATCCAAGTCCATGCCTACATCTTCCGTTCTCGTCAGATAGACTTCCACATTATCATACTTCTTCAGTTCCTCATACATTGCTTTTGCGGTCACAAGCGTTATGGATTTTTCCTCAAAACCGTTCTGGGTGGTTCCCAAATTTTTGCCTCCATGACCGGGGTCGATGACAATTACAATGGGATCTTCCGTCTCCTGTACTCTTGCGTCCGCCCTGACCGTTAAGCCAAAGGTAAACAGAGTCCCCCAAAAAAGCAGAAAACATAACGCATATTTTATATATATTGCATTTTTTGTCATTTTAATAACCATGCCTTTCCGCAGCCTGCAAATGACCGGATACTGACCGCAGGCTCAAATAAATATGAAAAAAGCCAGTTTTCCCGAGAAAACCGGCTCATTCTAATCCTGTCAATCTATGATTTCAATATCACCAGCTTCATCCAAATCCCCCAGAGTAGAAACCTCAATGTCATACTCTTCCGGATGCAGTTGCTTTCGATCGTTTTTGATAATATTTCCATAATAATTCAGTGAGTTCAGCAGTTCCTCATAATTGGACGCCGCTTTCTGGGTAGAGGATGAAATCAGATTATCCAGATAATTCATCATATCATCCATATACTGCGCCGACGCGGTACGGACGGAATTGGCTTCCATAATAGCGCTGTCCACAATATTCTGCGCCTGCTCCTGAGCCATCTTCACCACCTCGTCAGCCCTTGCATAAGCCTGTTGCATAATTTCATGCTCGCTGACTAAGGCTTGCGTCTGTTCCGTTGCGGCGGCAATCAAAGCATCTGCCTTTTTTCTGGCGTCCGCCAAAATAGCTTCCTTGTTACTGATAATTTTCTGATAACGTTTGATTTCGTCAGGCGTTTTCATGCGCAGCTCACGAAGAAGCTCATCCATTTCCTCCCTGTCAACGACAATCTTGGTATCGGACATAAATTTGGGCTTACAACTGTCTATGTATGCTTCTATTTCGTCAATTAACTGCTCGATTCTGCTGCTCATATCAGACCATGCCTTTCTGTGTATTTCCCCCTAAAAAATAACCGCTACAGCATTATTATATACTGTAATGCGATATTATGCAAATCATTTGTGAAACTTGTCATACATTAATTTTGCCACAAACTCCGGCACCGCATGACTGACATCCCCGTCAAAACCGGCAATTTCCTTTACGCTGGAAGAACTTAAATATGCATACTCCAAACTGGTAGTGAGAAATACCGTATCCAGTTTTCCGTCGGAAAGCTTGCGGTTCGCCTGCGCCATCTGTAATTCATATTCAAAATCCGTAATCGCCCTGAGCCCTCTTACCGCCACATGCAGATTATTCTTGGCGGCATAATTGACTAAAAGCCCGCTGAAACTGTCAACTTTCACATTGGGAAGATGTTTTGTGGCCTCTTCCAATATCTTAACACGTTCCTCCACAGAAAACAACGGTGTCTTTTGGTTATTATCCAACACGCTTACTATCAATACATCAAAAATTTCCGACGCTCTGGTGATGATATCCAGATGTCCAAAGGTCATAGGGTCAAAACTTCCGGGATAAACTGCTCTTTTCATACTAATCTCCATTCCGCCGCCCTTCGGTTGGCGTCACCGTTTCATGGCATTTTTTTGATATATACATGTTTGTTGGTCTTATATTTCTTTTCTTTCACTGCGGCAAATCCTAAATCTTCCAGATACAAAAAATCTGTTTTTAAAGAAGCCTCTACAATAATCAAAGTATCCAAAGTCACATATTTCATATCCCGAAGCCTTGAAAGCACCCGTTCTTCATGTCCTTCTCCATACGGCGGATCCATAAAAATAATATCGGCCCGTTCCTCTTTTATCAAAGAAAGACCTGCGCAGGCATCCTGTTTTAATACGACAGCATAATCCGTCAATTTCGTAAAGGCCAGATTCTGCTCTATACAGGAGACTGCCCGCGATGCATTCTCAATAAAATATGCCTTTGCCGCCCCCCTGCTTAACGCCTCAATCCCGATTGCGCCGCTTCCGCTGAAAAGATCCACAAAAACGCCTCCGGGAACTTCGTTTTGTATCATGTTAAATAAAGTTTCTTTGATTCGATCCGTGGTAGGTCTTGTGTCCATTCCCTCGGGAGTCTTTAAATTAAGCCTCCTTGCCGTCCCTGCGATTACTCTCATGTTAATACCTCTTCACGCTAAGCCTTGATTTTCGTTCCCTTTCCGTCACGCTTTGCTAATTTGATACTGTTTAACATCAAATTCCGGCTCTTATATTCTATGACAGTCATGTCAGTATTTGAAGTGTAATATACCGCTTCAAGGGAGTCTTTTTCGCCCAGCTTCATGCCTCTTACACCCACGGCCGTCTTTTTCATTTCCGAGATTTCTTCAATGGAGAAACGCAGGAAATATCCCTCTTTTGACTGCATCACAATATTCTGCTGTTCCTGAAGAGGCGCTATGCTTACCACACGGTCACCCTCTAAAAGTTTGGTGGCTGCCACGGTTCTTTTTGCCACATCAAACTCTCCTCCGCTTACAATCTTTGTCATGGATTTTGCCGTGACAAAGACAATCCGGCAGAGATTCAACTCTTTCTGGCTGGCGATATATACGATTTCTTCCTTCTCTGAATTGTAATTGCTGATATTGTCCACAGGGATGCCTTTATCCCTGAATTTTCCAAAAGGCAGATCCAACGCCTTGATGGTATGCATTTGTCCGGTATTGGTAAAAAGACAGATTTTTCCCGTGTTTTTACAGGTCAGCACATATTTGTTTTCCGTATCCGCAGCCTCTTTATTGCGTTCATATGTAGTCTGATCTATGGTTTTTGCATAGCCAAAACGGTCCATCAGAAATACAATATCCATTTCCTCCGGCTCTTTTTCCTTATAGACTGCTTCTTCAGCATTTTCTATAACCGTTTTCCGCTTTTTTCCGTACTCTTTTTTAAACCCGTCCAGCTCATTGATAATGACCTGCGCCATGGAATCCTTACGCTCCAAAATATCCTCATAGCGGTAAATATTTGCCACGGTTTCTTCGTGTTCTTTGATTAAGGCTTCCAATTCCAGACCGATTAACTTATACAGACGCATCTCCAATATGGCGTTTGCCTGTTTGTCCGTAAAACGAAGCTGTGCCGCCATAATGCCGGATTCTTTGGATTTGAAGCGGATTCCTTCCGTAATTCCCTCCACCAGACATGCCTTTGCCATATTGCGGTCTTTGGAGCCCCGGAGAATCTCGATAACCAGATCAATGACATTGCATGCCTTGATGAGTCCCTCCTGTATTTCCTTTTTCTCCAGCTCTTTTTCCAGAAGATTGTTATATTTTCTGGTGGCTGTCTGATACTGAAAATCCACATTTGCCTTGATAACCTGTCTCAGCCCCATAATCTCCGGCCTGCCGTTATAAATGGCAAGCATATTAACGCCGAAGGTATCTTCCAGACGGGTTTTCTTATACAGCATATTCACAAAATTTTCGGGGTCCGCATCCCGCCGTAATTCAATGACAATCCGAATGCCCTCCTTGGAGGACTGATTGGAGATATCTACGATATCCTGTGTCTTTTTCGTCTCGGAAAGCGCCGCTACATCGGACAAAAATTTGCCGATATTCGCGCCGATCATCGGATAAGGAATTTCCGTGATAACCACATTGGTTTTGCCGCCTTTTGCCTTTTCAAACTCCACCTTCCCGCGAATCTTGATTTTACCTGTGCCGGTCTCGTAGATCTCCGGCAGCTCATCCTTGTTGATGACAATGCCCCCCGTGGGAAAATCAGGTCCCTTCACATAGCGCATCAGCTCTTTGTTTGTAATATTTTCATCCAGCATATAGGCTTTCATGGCGTCAATCACTTCGCCGAGATTGTGGGGCGGAATGCTGGTCGCCATTCCCACGGCAATTCCCTCGGAACCGTTAACCAAAAGATTGGGAATCTTTACCGGAAGCACGGCGGGTTCTTTTTCCGTCTCGTCAAAATTAGGCACAAAATCCACCACATCCTTGTCCAAATCCGCCAAAAAAGCTTCCTGCGTAATCTTCTCAAGTCTTGCTTCCGTATAACGCATGGCAGCGGCGCCATCACCTTCGATATTGCCAAAGTTTCCGTGTCCGTCTATGAGCGGCAGCCCTTTTTTGAAATCCTGTGCCATTACCACTAACGCCTCATAAATGGAACTGTCTCCATGGGGATGGTATTTACCCATGGTATCTCCCACGATACGGGCGCTTTTACGGTAGGGTCTGTCATAGCGGATGCCAAGCTCATGCATGTCATAGAGAGTACGCCTCTGAACAGGTTTTAAGCCGTCCCTCGCATCCGGAAGCGCTCTTGCTATAATCACACTCATGGCATAATCAATAAAAGACTTCTGCATTTCCTGAGAATATTCTGTTTTTATGATTCTACTGTCTTCCATCTGACCATCCCTCGTTAAAAAATCCTACCGTGAAACTCTCTTCACGCTATCTTCTATGCCGCTTTCGGCTGCTCCAACAGAAATGAAAAACGCCGCCTTTCAGGCGTTTTTTCAGTGTGAGACTTAGTACTTCTTCGCGCAGCAGCCTTTGCTGCAAGCGAAAATTGTCGAAGACAATTAGAAGTACTTCTCACACTAGATATCCAGCTCCGCGTCCGTAGCATGTTCGTAAATAAATGCCCTGCGTGGAGGCACATCGGTTCCCATAAGCATTTCCGTCATCTCGGACGCCATACGGGCGTCCTCAATCTCCACCAGCTTCATCAGCCGCCTTTCCGGATCAAGAGTAGTCTCCCACAACTGTTCGGCATCCATCTCTCCAAGTCCCTTATATCTTTGAAGAGTAAAGGATCCTTTGTGGGTTTTCCGATAGTTTTCCAATGCCTTGTCATCATACAAATACTGCTCCTTGCCCTTGGAAGGAATCGCCTTGTATAAGGGCGGCATGGCAATATACACATGCCCTTCAAAAATCAAATCCGGCATAAAACGATAAAACAATGTGAGCAAAAGCGTGGAAATATGGGCTCCGTCCACATCCGCATCAGACATAATAATAATTTTGTCATATCTTAATTTACTGATATCGAAATCATTGCCGTATCCTTCGGAAAAACCGCAGCCAAAGGCATTTATCATGGTCTTAATTTCCGCGTTTGCCAGAATCTTGTCAATGCTGGCCTTCTCCACATTTAAGATTTTTCCCCGGATGGGAAGAATTGCCTGATACATGCGGTTCCTTGCCATTTTGGCGCTGCCTCCCGCAGAATCTCCCTCCACAATGAAAATCTCACATTTGGAAGGCTCCTTGGACTCGCAATTTGCCAGCTTTCCGTTGGAATCGAAAGAAAATTTCTGCTTTGTCAGCATATTGGTCTTTGCCTTTTCTTCCGTCTTACGGATTTTGGCAGCCTTCTCCGCACAGCTTATCACATTTTTTAAGGTCTCTAAATTGCGGTCAAAAAAACGGACAATCTCATCTCCCGTAATCTTTGCCACCGCCTTTGCAGCGTCCTGATTGTCCAATTTGGTCTTGGTCTGTCCCTCAAATCTGGGATCGGGATGTTTAATGGAAATAACCGCCGTCATGCCGTTTCTGACATCCGCGCCGGTAAAGTTCTGATCCTTTTCCTTTAAAATATTTAACTCTCTGGCATAGTTGTTAATCACATTGGTAAACTGTGTCTTAAATCCCGTTAAGTGGGCGCCGCCCTCGGAATTATAGATATTGTTGCAAAATCCCAATACATTCTCATGGAATTCATTCACATACTGAAACGCCACCTCGACTGCGATTCCTTCGCTTTCCCCCGCATAATAAATCACATCATGGATGGTCTCTTTTGACTTGTTCATATCCTTGATAAAACCGATGATTCCCTCCGGCTCGTGGAAAGTGACGACTTCTTTTTCTTCTTTGCGTAAATCCGTAAAAATAATGGTCAGATTGGGATTTAAATAAGCAGTTTCATGAAGACGGCTTTTTACCTCATCCTCCTTAAAGCGGGTTCTGTCAAAAATCGTATCGTCCGGCAAAAAATTGATAATGGTTCCGGTTTCTCTTGTTTTGCCCACCACAGGAAGCAGCCCATCCTCTAAATCCAGCACGGGAATGCCCCTCTCATATTTATCCTCATAGATAAAACCGCCACTTTTGACTCTTACGGTCAATTTTGAGGAAAGCGCATTTACCACGGATGAGCCCACCCCATGCAGACCGCCGCTGGTCTTATAAGCCGTATTATCAAACTTGCCGCCCGCATGCAGGGTGGTAAAAACCAGTCTTTCCGCACTGACGCCTTTTACATGCATGCCGACGGGAATGCCTCTTCCGTTATCCTCCACCGTCGCGGAACCGTCCGCCTCCAAAGTCACTTTTATAGTATCACAGGCGCCCGCCAAATGCTCGTCCACAGAATTATCCACGATTTCATATATCAAGTGATTCAAACCCTTGGTGGATACACTGCCGATATACATTCCGGGGCGTTTTCTGACCGCTTCTAACCCTTCCAATACAGTAATGCTGGAAGCTCCATAGTTTTCTATTGCTGCCATTTGAAATGATGCTCCTTTAAATCTTGTTCAACTGTAACTGTTATACGGTAATCTTTTTGCAACAGGCAATGGCAAGAGCGCCGGGGCCGATATGGCAGGCAACGCTTAAAGACAAGGCATCCACATATTCAACCTCATACCCCGGAAAATATTCTTCCACTTCCGCCTTAAATGCCATGGCATTCTCTTTGTCATAGGTATAAGCAATCTGCAGAGTAACGCCCTTTTCTTCGGTAAAACCGCCGAAACGATTGGTAATATCGCTCTTTATGGCGTTCAGCATAATGCTTTTCCCTTGATTGGTAGTGCGTGCTTTTGCAAAGGCATCCAGCTTCTCGCCCTGAATCTGCAGCACGGGCTTTAGGCGCAGCATGGTGCCGATTGCCGCAGCAGCGGGAGTAATGCGTCCTCCCTTTTTCAGATAATAAAGAGTGTCCAGCATAATGTAAATACTGCTGTTGAATTTATCTTTTTCCAGAAATTCCTTAATTTCCTTTGCGCTCATGCCGCTTGCGGCAAGCAGTCCGGCATCCATACAGGACATTCTCTGCGTAACGGAAATCCGTTGATTGTTTACCACTTGAACCTTATCGTCATATTCCTGCGCTAACATCATGGCGCTCTGGCAGGAACCGGACAAGCCGCTGCTCATGGGAATATGCACAATTTCATCATACTCCTGTAAAACCTTATCCCAAAGCTGTATGACAGACTCTGGAGACGGCTGACTGGTACTGATATCCGCACCGGATTTCAATTTTTCATAAAATTCATCCTGAGATAGATTAATATCTTCAAAATAAGTCTCCGTCCCTATCATAAAAGGCATCGGCAGGACAAAAATTCCGAGTTCCTTTGCCTGCGCCTGTGTAATGCCGCTGTTACTATCCGTAATAATAGCTATTTTTGCCATAATAGTTTTCCATGCCTTTCTGTAATCTATAATGAACCATTCAGAGCCATATTTATTTTACTTTTAAATCGTGCGAAAGTCAACACAATTGCCAATCTTCTCCTCCAGAAAATGCTTTTTCAGAGTCAGATGTTCTTCTTTTTCCAGTTCATAATCTTCTTCAAAAAGCTTATCCACAGCCTCGGATGCCGCCTTCAAAATTCCGGCGTCGGAATAAATATCCCCCAATTCAAAGGAAAACGCCCCGCTCTGTCTGATTCCGAATAATTCCCCCGGTCCTCTCAGCTTCAAATCCTCTGATGCAATGAAAAAACCGTCATTGGACCGATTCAGTATCTGCAGGCGCTCCATGGTTTTCTCCTGCTCTTTTGCGCTGATAAAAATACAATAGCTCTGGTGTTCTCCCCGTCCTACCCTGCCTCTGAGCTGGTGTAACTGGGCAAGTCCGAATCGCTCTGCATTTTCCACCATCATCACCGTGGCATTGGGAACATTGATGCCTACCTCGATTACGGTGGTAGATACCAGCACATCAATATGATGGGCGGCAAATTCCTGCATAATCCGGTTTTTATCGGCAGGATGCATCTTTCCGTGAAGATAGGCGACTTGTATGCCGGAAGGAAACACCGAGCGGAGTTTCCCGGTATAATCCACTACATTTTCCACATCCTCAAGCTCTCCCTCTTCCACCTGCGGACAAATCACATATGCCTGTCTTCCCTCCGCAACCTCTTTTTCGATAAAAGCGTACGCCTTGGGACGATATGCGGTATTTACCACACAATTTTTTATGGGAAGCCGGTTTGCGGGCAGTTCGTCAATAACGGAAATATGCAGATCCCCATACAAAATAATTGCAAGGGTTCTTGGAATAGGCGTAGCGCTCATCACCAACACATGGGGAAAAACCGCACCGTCCTCTCTTGTTCCTTTGTCCGCCAGATGTTCTCTCTGCCTCACTCCGAATCTGTGCTGTTCGTCTGTCACCACTAACGCCAGCGATTTGTATTGCACTTTTTCCTGAATCAGGGCATGGGTTCCGATAATCAGATTCACCTTACCCTGCGCAATCAGTTCATACGCATCCCTTTTTTCCTTGGCGGTCATGGAACCCACCAGAAGCACGGGATGAAACGCCAGATGATACTTTTTGGTATATTCCGATATCGTCTCAAAATGCTGCAGGGCAAGGACTTCCGTAGGCGCCATCAACGCTCCCTGATAACCGTTTGCGGCGCACATTAAGAGCGCCAGCACAGCGACAATAGTTTTGCCGGAACCTACATCTCCCTGTATTAGACGATTCATACAATCGGGACCGCTCATATCCTGTTTCAGTTCCTGCCAGACCTTCTTCTGGGCATTAGTGAGGGAAAAAGGCATCTGTTCCAAGAAGCGCACAGTATCCGCCGTCTCAAACATCGGAAAGGCATTGGGCAGCCCTGCCGCCGCATCCTTATTCCTGCGCAGAAAAAACAAAAACGAAAAAAACTCATCAAAAACCAAGCGTTTTCTTGCCAGGGCAAGCTGTTCTTTGTCTTTCGGAAAATGAATGCCCCATAAAGCTTCCTCATAAGAAACCAGCTTCTGCTCCGTTAACAGTTCCCCGGAATAATATTCTTTTTCAAACTCATACAGGGACAATGCCTGCTTTGCGGCTTTCTGTACCGCCTGATTCGTAAGACCTTTCGTCAGGGCATAACGCGGTTGCAGCACATGAGTCTGCTTCTTGTAGTCCTCGTAAGCATACATCTTGGGCTGTTCCATAATTTTCAGCGCGCCGCGGCTCTGCACTAATCCACGAAAAAGATAGTAACCTCCCGCTTTTAATACTTTTTTCAAAAACGGCATATTAAAAAAAGTAAGCTGCATACTTCCGGAGTCATCCTGCACATTGACATTTAAGATGGTCAGATTGCGTATCTTCTTCTGGTTTGGAATAGATACTACCGTAACATAAACAGCGGACACCTCCCCGACCTTTGCTTCCCTTATGGGCACAGGCTCCTCAAAAGTCTCATAATCTCTGGGATAATGGGACAATAAATCTCCCACCGTGGCAATATCCAATTTTTCAAAAAGCTTGCGGGTCTTATCACCCACACCTTTTAATTCCATAATAGGAGTATTGTGATTCATACTGTTTACCATTATTCTTTATTTTAGAAAGGAGACAGCTTTCGCCGCCTCCTTTTTTGAGTCCCAGCTCTATTCCACAGAAATCACATAATAGTAAATAGGCTGACCTCCGTACTGCAATTCCACATCACAGTCAGGATACTGACTGCCGATTCTTGTGCAGAGCGCCTGCGCATCCGCTTCCTCCACATCCGAACCGTAATAGATGCTGATAAGCTCGGAATCTTCGTCCACCATTGCGGCAAGCATCTCTTCGGTTACAATGGTCATATCCTGTCCCACTGCCAGAATGCCTTCATCACCTATGCCCATATAATCGTCTTTTTTGATTTCCTTATCGTCAAATACGGTATCCCGCACTGCATAGGTCACTTCGCCGGTCTTTACATTTGCAATCTCCTGCAGCATATTTGCTTCATTCTCTTCTATAGACAAGTCGGGTACGAAATTAATCACCGCCGTAATCCCCTGAGGAATAGTTTTGGTGGGAATCACCTTAAGGGTCTTGTCTTTCACAAGCTGTACCGCCTGATTGGCCGCAAGAATTATATTTTTATTGTTGGGCAGGATAAAGACTGTCTCTGCATTGACCTTTTTTACGGCTTCCAGAATGTCCTCCGTGCTGGGGTTCATAGTCTGTCCGCCCTCAATAATATAATCCACACCCATGCTCTTAAAGATTTCGTTTACTCCGTCTCCGACGGAAACTGCAATAAAGCCTATGGGTTTTGCGGGTTCATCCGTCTTTTCGGCTGCCTGAATCTGCTCTTTGGCTTCTTCTTTCTGCGCCTGCTTAAAGAGCTTCTCCTGATGCTCCAGCCTCATATTGTCAATCTTCATATTGGAAAGTGCGCCATACTTCAATGCCTTCTGGATAGCCAGCCCCGGGTCATTGGTATGTACATGCACCTTGACCACATCGTCATCCGCCACACATACAATAGAATCGCCAATGGACTCCAGATATGCCTTAAAATCCATTTCCATCTTTATATTGAAAGTCCTGTTCAATAGAATAATAAATTCCGTACAATACCCGAATTTGATTTCCGTTTCCTGAGCTTTCTTGGAAGGAGTCCCACCGCTTTCCGCATCTGTCTTTGCCACAGGAGTATCCAGAGAAAGGTCAATCTCCTTGCCCAGATACATATTGAATGCGCCTTCCAGCACTTCCACAAGACCTTGACCGCCGGAATCCACTACTCCTGCCTGTTTTAAGACGGGCAGCATCTCCGGTGTCTGACTCAGCACATATTTTGCATGTTCATGGACTTCGCCCAGAAAAGTCTCCATATCCTCCACACCGTCTTCCAAAAGGGCTCTCGCCTTATCCGCACAACCTTTTGCAACTGTGAGAATGGTGCCTTCCTTTGGTTTCATAACCGCTTTATACGCTGTCTCCACCGCTTTTTCAAAAGCTTCCGTAAGAATGGGCAGGGTAATCACATTTTCTTCCTTGATGCGCTTGGTAAAACCACGGAAGAGCTGTGAAAGGATAACCCCTGAATTGCCTCTTGCACCTCTTAAGGAACCGCTGGAAATCGCTTTACACAAAGCAGGCATATCCGGTGCATCTCCCAATTGCGTTACCTCTTTTGCCGCAGACATAATAGTCATGGTCATATTGGTGCCTGTGTCGCCGTCGGGAACCGGGAATACATTCAGTTCATTAATCCATTCTTTTTTTGCTTCGAGATTCTTCGCTCCGGCTAAGAACATCTTGGCAAACATCTTAGCATCGATTTGTTGTAAACCCACTGTCAAAACTCCTCCTTAATCAATCACTCTTACGCCTTCAACAAAAATGTTGATTTTTTCGATTTCAATTCCGGTAAACTCTTCTACCTTATATTTTACATTGCTGATAAGATTGTCGGACACGGCAAGAATACTGACGCCATATGCCACAATCACATGAAAATCCAAAATCAGTTTATTCTTGTTGAGAGATACACTAATCCCTCTTGTAATGCTGTCTTTCTTGAGCAGACGAACCAATCCGTCCGCCACATTAACGCCGGCCATGCCCACAATGCCAAAACATTCAACTGCCACACTGCCCGCATACTGGGCAATTACTTCATTGTCAATGACAATGTTTCCCATATGGGTATTCATAGAAGAACCTTTCATATAAATCTCCGTTTCTGCGCTGCTTAATCATCCAGCTTTGCTGAAGCTTTCGTAAGCGACTCTGCGGCAGGCAGCGCGCAGACACAAGGTCGCCCTATGCTATATTTTAACAGCTTTCCCAAAAAAAGGAAACAATAAAATCACAAAAATGAAAAAATATAAAAAAAGATATTTTTTACTTGCTTTTCTTTTCCTTTTCTGTTAATATAACACTGTTGTGAGTATTTTATGTCAAGGAGGTGTTAAAATGGCTAAATGTGATATTTGCGGAAAAGGCGTTCAGTTTGGTAATAATGTAAGCCATTCTAATAGAAAGACGAAAACAATCTGGAAGGCTAATGTACAGAGAGTAAAGTGCAAAGTAAACGGCGGCAACAAAAAGCTGCATGTCTGCACCAGATGCATCCGCTCCGGCGCTGTAGAAAGAGCTTAAGTTTTTGTGTTTTGACGCATTAAAATCTCCAACCGCATTTGTGGCTGGAGATTTTTTAATGAAAATTTATTTTCAATTTTCAATTTTCTTGCGCCTCTGGAATTCTTTGTTAATGAGCTGTGCAAGCTCCGCATCGCCAAAGAGGTTGTCCGGATGGAATATCTTGACCAAGTCCTTATACCGTTTTCTCAGCCCAATGGAATTATTAGCGCTCCGAAATAAAATCTCACCAATATCATCGCCCCCAAGGCTTGACCTGTTTTCCGTCAACAGTTTGCGCTCTCTGGCAAAGTCGTCCTTATCCCTCTCAAGACTTTTCCTGTCCTCTTCCAAATGCCTGAAACCGTCTTTTAAGATTTCCATCTTTTTGTCAAAAAAAAGATTTTCCTCCCGAAGGCGCTTCCGCTCTTGGATAATATGACGGTTTAACTCTTCCATCTCACCTTGAAAGCGGTCCTTTTCTACCAGAAATTTATCTTGGGACTCCGTCAGCTCCTGCCGTTGTTCTTCAATTTTCTTTTGCTCTTTTTGAATCCGCATATTTTCCTGAAAGAGAAAAAGCTTTGCATCCCTTAACTCTTCCACGCTTTCTGCCCTGATAATCTCTTCCCAATCAATCATACGACCATCTTTTACCCCATTTCTGCGCTGCCTGAAATCTTTCCTAACAGCCGTCACAGAAGCAGTTGTAACCCACAAACAGCAATAAGCCAATCACTATAAGACCCAGCAGCCGGTTGTGTATCATAACCATAAGCAGCATACCGATTGCGATCAAAAAGAGCATCATGCCAATTATCTTCTTCATGATACATCCAAAGATCATACTTATTATACTATATGCAGGAAATCAAATGCGTTCCTCATTCCGTTTATACTGCACCATCAGGAAATGCGATATCCACAACTTCCGCATCGGTTATTTCCTTTTCCTTGTCCTTTTCACCGGGCTTTATCTTGTCCACCAGATCGGGAATCATATCCAGAATCTTGGTAACGGTATCCTGATTCTTAATATTAACCAACTTTGTAGAACCGTCCTTGATAACAAGCACTGCGCTGGGAGTCATTTTTCCGCCCAGTCCGCCCGCTCCGGACGCCGAGCTCTTCTGACTGTTGCTGCCTGCTCCGGCGGCAACGCCAAAGGTCACATCCACCAGCGGCAGAATAATGATATCGCCCACCGTAGTAGCCTCCCCAACTACTGTCTTCGTGGATAGTACGGAATCCATGCCCCGAAGCAAAGATTCAACCACTCCCTGAAACTGATTTTCCTTATCTGCCATAATACTCTCCATTCTGCACCTGAAGTGCCTGTTTTTGATTTCTGCGGACAACGAATTTTTCATTTATGCAGCTTTTGCTGCCGACATTTTTGCTTTATGCCGCTTTAACCGATTTCGTAACAGTCGAAACCGCTTGTCCAACAATAGCAGGAGGGCGTTCCAAAGTACCTGAAACACAGTGATATGTCCTGAGGTATCCAACTCGCCCTCGAAAACCGCCTGTGTAAAATCAGGCGTCAAATCCACGGAATAATTTCCGAGGTGTGGGCAAATCATGGCATAAACGCCATACAAATATCCCGTGACATCAGGAGAATCCGCTCCATACAAAAGACGGCATTTCCATTTGCGGGGTCTGATATTCTTCAATACCTTTCCTATACGCATAAGGGCGTACCCAAGTAACTGTCTGGTCTCTTCCCTCTCCCACAATCGTTTATAATAAGATATATTTTCCCGAATCTCTTTTATTTTATCACATAATATTTGGATTGTGTACTTTAACTTCTTAAATTTTCCAAAATGTTCTTCCTCTTTTTCCGAAGCCTGTCTGACCGGCTGTTCTTCCTCGTCTGTCCGAGGCTTCCTGTCCGGCACGCCATCCCCGGCTGCAGGGAGCCTCCCGTGCTTCTGCTCCCTGCCTTTTGGATTTTCCTCAGGAACTCCCCGAACCGCCGCGGACTCTGATTCGCCCTGCTTTGAAGACGCCGCTTTTTGCGAATCATACACCGTAAAAAACAGCGCTTTTGCCTTAATACAGCCCGGCTTGGGATAATCATAGAAAACCCTTACCAGCCGAAACAGCCAGCTCATCCGTACCTTAAACGCCATCTCTTCCTTGTCCTTATGTCCCGTCACACGGTAAGATACCGGTACAAAAAGGACAAGCAGGCAGATAAGCAGCAAAATACCGATAAGACTTAACAGAACAATACCGATTATGGACAAAATCTTCAGTATCACCGCTAACATGACAAATACTCCTTCAGGGAACAATCTCCCCTTGCCGCCAGACATTCCCGTACAATCCGTTCCACCAATCCGGCCGCCTCATCCCAGTCGGAGGCTATTCCCACCACATGAAAAACAAATCCTTCATAATGTGGCAGCGCCAATTGTCTTGCATCAAAAAATTCCAACTGTTCCTCAGGGTTGCGGGCAAAGGTCAACAGATAGACACCGGCGCGCAAAGGCTTGGTCTCCAGCTTTTTCTTTATCTTGTCCAATTTTTTCTCTGAAATGCTCTCCCCAAGGTATAATTCGGGTGCATAGGTAAACTTTCTCACCATAAAATCATTCCCTACCGCCGGTTACGGGCAGCATTCCTGCCCTTAAATACAGTTTCATTATAACATAACTTATTTTAAAGTAAAACTTATTTTAAAATAAAAACAAATTCTTAAAAAATCTGTTGACATATTTTTAGAATATTTTATACTTTAATATAGAGAGAGTAGGAGGTACACTTTTTTGAAAACTATCACAAAGGTCGAATTAGCTCCGGGCATGGTGCTCGGCAAGAACATAGTATGTCAGGATAATATTCTGTATGCCGCAGATACCACAGTGGATGAAAAAATGATCGAGCGGCTGAAAAATTATTCCATTGAGAGCATTACTGTCAAAGAAGATGTAGACTTTGCCACTACTCACAATGAGAGAGTCCGGCGCAGTCAGAGTTTCAAGGCATTTGAAGAGCGCTATACCAATTGCCTGAACGAGTACAAAGGTGTTATGCTTAGTTTTCTCGGCACCAATCAGGCTATTTTTGATAATGTTTTACTAAAAATTTATAACGATACCTATGAAAAGATTTCCACCGGCTCCGAACTTTTGGATTTCCTTTACAATCTGGAGCCCAACGAAGATGAACTTACCTATACGCAATGCTTTAACTCCGCCCTTTTGGCGGGTGCTTTTGCGGATTGGCTGTCCATGAGTGAAGAAGATAAAAACATCTTAATCCTTTGCGGTTTTTACTATGATATCGGCAAGTGGAAAATTCCTTTTGAGATTCTCTGGAGTCCCAGAAAGCTCACGGATGACGAATACAAAATCGTGCAGAGCCATCCCATCACCGGATATGCTCTGGTATGCAATAACCCCAATTTAAACGAACATGTGAAAAATGCCATTATCATGCATCACGAGAGGCTGGACGGCAGCGGCTACCCCTACCATATCACAGGTTCCAAAATCGATGTTTTCGCACGCTACATAGCCATTATCGACGCCTATGTTGCCATGGCGTCTCCCAGGAATTACAGACCGGCATTCTCGCCTTTGCAGATTCTTGCGGATTTTGAAAAGAATATGGACAAGTATGATGTGGAACTTCTAATGCCTCTGATGGAGCGTATTGCGGATGTGCAGATAGGCACCACGGTACAGTTAAATGACGATTCGGTGTGGGAAGTATTGATTATCAACCGTTCCAAACTCTCCCGCCCCATCTTAAAAAATGACAAAAACGAGTTTCTTGATTTATCGCAGAAATCAAAACTTCAAATTGTCAGAAATGTCTGATTGTCCAGTAAAATACGGGGCGGTCGGAATACTTTTAAAAGTATTTCCGGCTGCCCCATAAATTTGACTTTTTCAAATCCATATATTCGCCGTATGCCTGTTCCAAAATCTGCTTTTCATTGGAAAACCGCAATAAATGATATGCTTCATGATACTTATAAAATCCGGAATCCACAAAAAATTCTTCTTTTTGCGGTTTACTGTAATAACTGTCCGCCATCATAAGATACCAATGCACTTCTTTTGCCACCATATCTTCCGGCACCATAAATGTATACTCGCTTTTCCCGATATATTTTATGATGGTAGCCTTTGCGCCGGACTCCTCCATGACCTCCCGCAGAGCGGTGTCCTTAAAGTCCTCCCCCTCTTCCACTGTTCCCTTAGGCAGAACCCATCCCTCATACTTATTCTTATAATTTTTGTATAGCAGCAAAATCTTTCCCCGAAAAATCACCACGCCGCCACAACTTGTTGCCTCAATCATTGTGATTCCTCCTGACCGGTGCCTTTTTCCGCAAAATATGCGTCAAATAGTCTCTTGGCTATGGGAAGCGCAAAATCGCTTCCGGAACCTCCTCCTTCCACAATCACCGTAACGCATACTTCCGGTTCCTCTGCAGGAGCAAAACCGGTAAACCATGCATGGCTTTCCCCTTTGATATTATTATACTCAGCCGAGCCCGTTTTACCCGCCGCAGTGTAATCAAGCCCCTTTAATCTATGAGCATTGCCCTCTTCCACTACTGCCGTCATAAGCTCTTTTAACAAGTCTGCCTCATCCTCGCTCATCAGACTGCCGTAACTGGCCGGTTTAAAAGCTTTCACCACACTGCCCTTATCATTTTCTATACGGTCAATCACATAAGGCTTCATCAACACGCCGTTATTGGCAATGGCGCTTGCAATCATATGCATATGAATAGGCGTGATCTGTGTTTTACCCTGTCCGATAGAGGTCTGCATCATTTCATCGGCAGAAAGCGCATCCGACACATGCAAGGAGCTCTTGGAATAACTTAAGGTGAGGGGCAGTTCCCCGTTAAACAATAATCCGTCCAATGTCTTCTGAAATTTCTCCCGGTCAAGCCCCATACCGATATTTGCAAAAGAGGAATTACAGGAATTGGCAAAGGAACCTCTCAAATTTACCCGCCCATGGCTGATATTGTGATAACAGTGGATGGTGCTGTCCTCCTTGCGGTAAGAGCCGTTGCAGTTAAAGGAATAATTCTGATAGTTATCCTTATTTTCCCTATAATATTCCAGCGCCGTAACAATCTTGAAAGTGGAACCCGGAGGATACAGACCCTGTGTGGTGCGGTTTAACAAAACGGAACTGGTGTCGCTCTCAATCAATTCATCCCATATTTCATCAATTTCATTGGGGTCAAAATCCGGGTGGGACACCATGGCAAGAATCTTGCCGGTGGATACTTCCGAAACAATCACAGCCCCCTTAAAGACATTCAACTGCTCCGATGCAATCTGCTGAATCCTCACATCCAGAGTAGTATATACATTATCTCCCGGATTCTTTTTGCCTGCCATGTCGTTTGCCACTTTATTTGAGAGGGATGTGTGGGTATTGATGAGATAATAATTTGCCATGGCTTCCACGCCCATCCTGCCCTGCGTCGAATATCCCACCACATGGGAAAATAAATTCTCATAGGGATATACTCTCTTCTCGTTTTCCTCTTCATCCAAAATCGTCTCCGCCAGTACCTCTCCGTCACGGGAATAAATGCTTCCCCGGTAATTTCTGGAAAGCAGGATTGCCTGTCTGGAATTATAGCTGTTATTTACCATGTCCTGCTCTTTTGTAGCCACAAAATGCCCGAGATAAACTATCATTCCCAAGAAGATTGCCGCAAAAAAACAGGCAGAGATAACGATTTCATTATAATTTTTAGGGTATCTTTTATGATTCGGTTTCCCGGTCATTTCTTTTTATTTCCTTCCATTTTCTGTAATCTGATATAAATGCCCTGAATAATAAAAAACATAATCATGGTCGTCATAATGGAGCTTCCGCCATAACTGATGAAGGGCAGCGTCACCCCGGTCATGGGAATAAACTTAATGCCTCCGCCAATGGTTAAAAATATCTGGAAGATGTACATGATACCGATTCCATAAACTATGATTTGATAAAACCTGTCGCAAATACATCCTGCCACTTTCATTATCACCAAAAAAATGTTTACACAGATCAAAATCAGGCAGATGCCGAATATTACTCCAAATTCCTCACAGATAGAGGAAAAGATAAAGTCGGCATCCACAAGAGGAATTGCCTTAGGATTACCCTTTAAAAGCCCCATTCCGAACCAGCTTCCGCTTCCTATGGCAAAAAGGGACTGGGTAATTTGAAAGCCCTGAGCGTCAATATAGCTCCACGGGTCCCTCCATGCCAGCACTCTGGTCTTTACATGGTCAAACAGCAGATAGGCGGCATAAGCGGCGGCTCCGCCTCCCAAAACTCCCGATAACAGATAGAGATAATTTCTGCTGGCAATAAATACTATCATCACAAATGCCACAAAGAAAATCAGCGCGCTTCCCAAATCTCTGGACGCCACCAGAACAATTACATGAACGCCTGCCACAACGGCTGTCAGCAGGATTCTGAGAAAAGAAGTGTCCTCCCACAAGGCGCCCGCCAAAAAGAACAAAAACAGAATTTTCACAAATTCCGAAGGCTGAAAGGTAATGCCTGCCACAGAAAAGGAAAGCTTGGAGCCTAAACTGGTCTCTCCCAGAATCAGCACCACGCTCAAAAGCGTAATTCCCAACAAGGCATAGAGCCATGTAAACTTCTTAAAGAAACGAATCCTGCCTAACAGATAGGGAATAAACAGAGACAGGACAAAAGATATTAACGCTATTGCATACTGCTTGATTGCCTTTTGAAAAGAAAGTCTTGCCACCATACACAGACCGATTCCCAGAAGCATACACATATTGTTTAAAAGCAATCTGTTAGCTTCTTCATATATCATAGGCACCAGCATAATGACGGCAAACAAAAATATCTGGATAAACGCAAAAAAGAACAGATACTGAATATCCTGACTGATTAGCAAAAGGTCTACAAATCCCAGACCCTGAATAAAAAACATCAGGGTATTCTGTAATCTGTAAACCCATGTATTCTTTTTGTCCCCATCACAAAAAAGCGCATAAAAACAAGCAGCCGTGTAAATAACCATGGCTATTGCAATGAAGTATCTCGATAATTCAATGACATATTCCTGCATCTTGTTCTCCTCACACTATTGCGTCCCATTTTTTTCGTGTCCGGTAGTATATTCGGCAAACGGCGGTTCTTCCACATTTTTTGCAAAATCCGCCCGCCTTATCCTTTCAAAAAAGTCCAATATCTTGGCTGTTTCTTTTTTGTCCTCCACAGTAAAATCCAATCGAAAAGACACTTTATCCTGCCAGTTTGCAAGCTCTCCGTGCAAAGAGAGCGGAACGCTGTTATAAATAATATTCATGCAGTGAAGGCAGTTTTGTTCCACCGGAAAGCTTTTATGATATCGGTCTATCAGTTTCACATCCGCTTTTTTATCAACGGTTTCCCCGCAGCGGGCGGCAGTCTTAACCGCGCAGTTAGCCGTAATCATCATGGGAATCCTGCCATATATGATTTTTTCACAAGAAAGCCCGTTTTCCGACAGAAGACTTCTCTGCTCTTTGCCGGTTAATTCCAAGGGCATGCAAAAACCGGAAAGAAACGGCGACCATGCCTTAAGCGTCTCCCGATTCCAGATGTAAAGCCCTGCATCCCCATAAATCCGGCCGGGAAATGCCTCCCAAAGTCCCAATCCATCCAGATTTTTCACCAAAATACCTTCAAAAATCCTTTTGTTTTGTAAAAACAGTGCGGACAGTTTGTCCACATAAGCAGAATCTCTTTTTCTGAGAATATGGGGCAGAGCAATTGCCATTTCTATTTCATCCTGCATATTTTCTTTTAACCGGCGGCACAACGCCAGAGTCTTCTGCTCCCTGTGAAACAACATGTCCCCATCTATGTAAATCCTGTCAATCCACGGCTTTTCCCGTTTCAAAGCAGCCTTGTCCGCAAATTGGATAACCGCTTCCAACTGTTCCAAAGTGGAAAGAGCGAGAACAAAGCCTTTCCCTCCTTCGCTGTTATACCCCCGCATATAACAGGAACTGCTCCGCAAACCCTGTTGCCGTGTATCGTAATTTTCTATCTGCGATACTGCTATAGGTAAAGAGTTTGGAGCTTTGACAGGTTCCTCCGCATTTCTTTTGGCAGACATACCATTGGACAAAATCAACAAATTCTCTAATTGTCTTACCGCCTCTCTGCGAAGCTCATTGATGGCACCTAAGGGATAAAAAGCATCCTCATCCACAGCGATTTCCATACCGTCGGCTTCAAAAATACTGTTGCCCAATTTCCCTAACCGGCCTTGAATATCATTTGGGGAAATCGGCTGATTTTTTGCTTTTTGTACCTCCGCTCCCTCCACTGTGACACGCAGGGCATCCCTGCCCTCCCTTTCCAAAGTCAGGGTAATCCGCGCCGGCATTCCCGTAAGGAAGCTTCCCCTTATCAGAATAGGCATAGATGGTTTCTTGTCCAGATACCTGTTATGAATTGCCTGTAACCGCTCTTCGTCATTGGCGCAATAGGCAGGGCTGTCCAATGTTACCATCTCTCTGCCGTTATGTTTAAAATAGTAGCCGTCCTGTGTCCCGCTCCTGATATAAAGGCTTTCCAAGGTGCGCAAATCCTTTGTGTCAATCTTCCACTCCGTCTGTCCGTTTTTCCTGCAGCGGTAGTACAAATCAATATATTTGCGATAAATAGCGGTGACTCCGGCAACATATTCCGGTTTTTTCATTCTGCCCTCTATTTTGAAAGAGTCAATTCCGGCCTCAATGAGCTGCGGAATATGCCGAATCGTACACATATCTTTGAGACTTAAGGGAAAGCATTCCCCCGTCCGTTCCCTGCCTGTATCTATCCGGTAAGGAAGTCTGCATGGTTGGGCGCATCTTCCCCGGTTTCCGCTTCTGCCGCCCAGCATACTGCTGAACAGGCATTTGCCCGAATAGCAATAACACATTGCACCATGAATAAATGTCTCAACTTCCACTCCGGTCTTTTCCTTAATATCCCGGATTTCTTCTAAACTAAGCTCTCTTGCCGGCACAATCCGGTTTGCACCCATACGCTTCAATAATGCCGCTCCCGATACCCCCGTCAGGGTCATCTGGGTGCTGGCATGAAGTTTCAAATCGGGAAAATGCCTGCGAAGAGACACAAACACACCGATATCCTGAACAATCACCCCGTCCAGTCCCGCCTCATAACAAGGCTTTACATACTCACAAACTTCCGGAAATTCCGATTCTTTTATCAGGGTATTGACTGTGAGGTAAACCTTTCTCCCCCATAAATGAGCATATCGGATGCATCCCGCCAACTCCGCCGTGGAAAAATTTTCCGCATATGCCCTTGCGCTAAAGCGGTCCCCGCCCAAATATACGGCATCCGCTCCCGCATGAATCGCTCCATAAAAAGCTTCCTTACTTCCGGCAGGCGAAAGAAGTTCTACAAATGATTCCTGTCCCATCTTCTGTCTCCAAAAACAAAAAGCTGTCCAAAGCGGACAGACTCTTTATTTTCCTTTCCGTTCTGCTTCCAGACGGACTACTTTTTTAGAACCGTCACTGACTTTCTGCGCATTATCATTGACCTTCTCTTGAAGTTCCTTCACCTGCTTTTCGGAATCTTCCAATTTCATCTGCGCAGAAATCAACTCATGCTTGAGATTATACAATTCCTTTTCCTTTGCCTGTAAATCCTCTTCCAAAAGAGAAATCTGCTTTTTTGCCTTGAAATAATCATCGGCAATATTGAGCTGCAATAACACGCTCTGTGTATCAAGAGACTGGCGCTTAAAACTGTCTACTTTTCCGAATTCGTTTGCCTTATTATTGATATAGGAAGCTACCTTCTGCAAATACTCTTCGCTCTCGTATCCGCTTAAAGTAAATACCTTTCCGCCGATAATAACCTCTGTATCTGTTTTGGAGGACATAGTCTCACCTCGTTTCCGTCAAATCCAAAAAATATATTACTTATTATATCGCAGAATGGGAATGCTGGCAAGCTTTTTATATCCGCTACAGCACCAAAGAATAAAATTACAAAATTAACCCTATCTCATCCTGATTTTACT
>JAMPEB010000032.1 GCA_023665475.1 Lachnoclostridium sp. | reverse complement strand
AGTTTATGAAGATTGTTTCCTTGGCTCCTGAAGTATTATAAGGAGGTGCCATATGGCAACATTAAAAATTAAAAAAGGTGATACCGTAAAGGTTATTGCCGGTAAAGATAACAATGCAGAGGGCAAGGTGCTCTCCGTAGACGCAAAGAAGCATAAAGTTCTGGTCGAGGGAGTCAATATGATTACCAAGCATGCGAAGCCTTCTCAGACGAATCCTAACGGAGGAATCATCCAGAAGGAAGCTCCTATTGATATTTCAAATGTAATGCTGCTTGTGAAAGGCACGCCTACCAGAGTCGGATTCAAGGTGGAGAACGGTAAGAAAGTGCGTTTTGCGAAGGCAACAGGCGAAGTAATTGACTAATCAATAGGAAGGAGGAAAAAAAGTGAGCAGACTGAAAGATTTGTATAAAGACGAAATCGTAGCGGCAATGACGAAGAAGTTTGGATATAAAAATGTCATGGAGGTTCCGAAGCTTGAAAAAATCGTTATCAACATGGGTGTTGGCGAGGCAAAGGAGAATGCAAAGGTTTTGGAAAATGCGGTAGCTGACATGGAAGCCATTGCAGGTCAGAAGGCAATCCTCACCAAAGCGAAGAAATCTGTGGCAAACTTCAAAATCCGTGAAGGAATGGCAATCGGATGTAAAACGACTCTGCGCGGCGAGAAGATGTATGAGTTTTTGGATCGCTTGGTAAATCTGGCGCTGCCCCGTGTGCGTGACTTTAGAGGAGTCAATCCCAATGCTTTCGACGGAAGAGGAAATTATGCGCTGGGCATTAAAGAGCAGTTCATTTTCCCCGAGATTGAGTTTGATAAGATTGATAAAACCAGAGGCATGGATGTTATTTTTGTAACTACCGCTAAGACGGATGAAGAGGCGCGCGAGTTATTGACTCTGTTCAATATGCCGTTTGCTAAATAAAAGGGAGGTAAATTCTGATGGCTAAGACATCTTTGAAAGTAAAACAGCAGCGCAAACCTAAGTTTTCTACACAGGCTTATACCCGCTGCAACATTTGTGGTCGTCCCCACGCTGTTCTGAAAAAATACGGGATTTGCAGAGTTTGCTTCCGTGAGCTGGCATATAAGGGACAAATTCCCGGCGTGAAGAAAGCAAGCTGGTAAGAGTGTGAAGAGAATTTCTAAGTCTGCAAAGTACGCAGACATAAGAAATTCTAAAACTTCACACCGAAGAACGCAAAACCGGCGTTCTTCACAGAGCCGATTAGGTTCTGTGGGATTGGTGTATGGAAGTGCAAATGGCAAATAAAAGAAATAAAGGAGGAAGTCACAAAATGACAATGAGCGATCCTATTGCAGATATGCTTACAAGAATCCGTAATGCAAATACTGCGAAGCATGATACAGTTGATGTTCCTTCTTCTAAAATGAAGCTGGCTATTGCAGACATCCTTTTAGAAGAGGGTTATATTAAGAAATATGACATTATTGACGAGGGAAGCTATAAGAGCATTCGCATCACTCTGAAGTATGGCGCCAACAAGAACGAAAAGATTATTTCCGGTATTAAGAGAATTTCCAAGCCGGGTCGCCGTGTGTATGTCGGAAAGGAAGATCTGCCCAAGGTATTGGGAGGTCTTGGCATTGCCATCGTTTCTACCAATCAGGGCGTTTTGACCGATAAGAAAGCAAGAGAGCTTCAGGTAGGCGGCGAAGTGCTGGCATTTGTTTGGTAATACGGCATGAAGGATTTCTAAGGCTTTAGAGAACAAAGCCTAAGAAATGCTAAGTCATGTCGGAAAAGATTTTCTAAGGCAATAAAGTACATTGCCTAATAAAATCTAAGTTTCGTCCCTAAGAGAATCTGCAAGCAGATTCTCCATGGAGCTAATAATTAATTGTTCTATAATTAAAAACAGGAGGTACGGGCATGTCACGTATAGGTAGGATGCCAATCGCGATTCCGGCAGGTGTTACTGTAGAAATCGCAGAAAATAACAAAGTAACTGTCAAAGGTCCCAAAGGAACGCTCGAGAGAGTGCTGCCTGCGGAGATGGAAATTAAGCTTGAGGGCGCAGAAGTATTAGTAAGCAGACCCAATGACTTAAAGAAAATGAAATCACTTCATGGTCTGACCAGAACACTGATTAACAATATGGTGGTCGGTGTAACTCAGGGCTATGAGAAAAAGCTTGAGGTAAACGGCGTCGGTTACAGGGTTGCAAAGGCGGGAAAGAAGCTGACTTTAAACCTTGGATATTCTCATCCGGTAGAGATGGAGGACCCGGAAGGCGTTGAAACCGTTGTAGAAGGTCAGAATGTGATTATTGTAAAAGGTATTGACAAAGAGAAGGTTGGGCAGTTTGCAGCCAATATCAGAGACAAGAGAAAACCTGAACCTTACAAGGGTAAGGGTATCAAGTATGCTGACGAGACAATCAGGCGTAAAGTCGGTAAGACCGGTAAGAAATAACAGATAAGGAGAGTGTGAAGATGGTTAAAAAAGAATCAAGACAAAAAATTCGTGTTAAAAAGCACATGAGAATTCGTAACCGCTTCAGCGGCACTGCCGAAAGACCCCGTCTTGCAGTGTTCAGAAGCAATAATCATATGTATGCTCAAATTATCGATGATACAGTTGGGAATACATTAGTGGCAGCATCCACCCTTGAGAAGGACATCAAGGCAGAGCTGGAAAAGACCAATAATGTTGAGGCAGCGGCATACTTGGGAACCGTGATTGCAAAGAGGGCAATGGAAAAGGGCATCAAGGAAGTTGTTTTTGACAGAGGTGGTTTTTTGTATCACGGAAAGATTGCAGCATTAGCTGATGCGGCCAGAGAAGCTGGCTTGGAATTCTAGGAAAGGGAGAGGAATATACCATGAAGCATACAATCATAGATGCAAGCCAGATGGAGCTGAACGATAAGGTAGTTACGATCAAGCGTGTTACCAAGGTTGTGAAAGGCGGAAGCAATATGCGCTTTACAGCTTTAGTAGTAGTCGGTGACGGAAACGGTCATGTGGGTGCAGGTTTAGGCAAGGCAAAGGAAATTCCCGAAGCCATCCGCAAAGGAAGGGAAGATGCAGTAAAGCATATTGTTGAAGTGGCATTGGATGAAAACAATTCCATTACCCATGATTTCATCGGCAAATACGGTTCTGCAAATGTTTTATTAAAGAAAGCTCCGGAAGGTACCGGTATTATCGCAGGCGGTCCTGCCCGTGTGGTGTGCGAGCTTGCAGGCATTAAGAATATCCGTACCAAATCTCTTGGCTCCAATAACAAGCAGAATGTTGTCCTTGCGACCATCACCGGTTTAAGCCAGTTAAAGGCTCCCGAAGAAGTAGCCAAGAACAGAGGCAAGTCTGTGGATGAAATTTTAGCTTGAAAAAGTGAATGATTCACTTGAAAGGAGAACGACAATGGCAGAGAAAAAGTTAAAGGTAACTTTAGTAAAATCCTTAATCGGTTCTGTTCCCAAGAACAGGGCAACTGCACAGTCCATGGGACTTCGCAAGATAGGTCAGTCCATCGTGCTTCCCGATAATGATTGCACAAAAGGACAGATTCGCAAAATTAATCATTTAATTAAAGTTGAAGAAGTATAAGAAGATAAGGAGGTGTTAAAAATGGAATTATCCAATTTGAGACCCGCTGAAGGCTCTAAGCATCATAACTTCAGAAAAGGCCGTGGGCATGGTTCAGGTAACGGAAAGACTGCGGGAAAGGGACATAAGGGACAGAAAGCCCGTTCCGGAGCGCCCAGACCCGGTTTTGAAGGTGGACAGATGCCTTTATACAGACGAATTCCTAAGAGAGGTTTTACCAACAGAAACACCAAGGACATTGTGGCTATCAATGTAAGTGCCCTTGAAGGCTTTGAGAATGGTGCGACTGTTGATGTGGCAGCATTAAAAGAGGCAGGAATTATAAAGAATCCAAGAGATGGAGTAAAGATACTCGGAAATGGAGACCTTACCAAGAAGCTTGATGTCAAGGTAAATGCGTTCAGCGCATCTGCAAAGGAAAAAATTGAGGCTCTTGGTGGAACTGCAGAGGTGATTTAATGCTTACAACGCTAAAGAACGCATTCAAAATCAAGGAAATAAGACAGAAACTTATTTTTACCTTTATTATGCTGGTAGTGATTCGTATCGGTTCCTGTATTCCGGTGCCGGGGGTGAACACAAGCTTTTTTGCGGAGTGGTTTGAACAGCAGACAGGCGGTGCGTTTAGTTTTTTTGATGCCATTACGGGCGGTTCTTTCGTGAATATGACTATTCTGGCATTGAATATTAACCCCTATATCACATCTTCCATTATCATGCAGCTTTTAACCATTGCAATTCCTAAGCTGGAAGAAATGCAGCGTGACGGAGAAGACGGAAGGAAGAAGATTGCGGCCATTACCAGATATGTAACGGTGGTGCTTGCATTGATTCAGTCTACGGCAATGGCTGTGGGCTTTGGAAGACAGGGGTATCTGACGGAGTATAATGTGATTAATATTATTACGGTAATCGTAACCCTCACGGCAGGAAGCGCATTCTTAATGTGGGTGGGTGAACAGATTACGGAGCACGGTGTGGGAAACGGTATTTCTATTGTGCTGGTAATTAATATTATATCCAGACTGCCTTCCGATTTTGCCACATTGTTTGAACAGTTTGTGTTTGGTAAAGCGCCTGCAACGGCAATTCTTGCGGCGGCGATTATTCTTGCCATCGTGATTGCAATGGTGGTGCTGGTTATCGTATTAAACGACGGTACCCGCAAGATTCCCGTACAGTATGCCAAGAAGGTGCAGGGCAGAAAAATGGTAGGAGGTCAGACCGCCAATATTCCTTTAAAGGTCAATACTTCCGGTGTTATTCCCATTATTTTTGCACAGTCCATTATGCAGCTTCCCATTATGATCAGTACATTTGTGGGATATAGCGGAACCGGAGTGTGGGGAGAAATCCTCAAAGGACTCAATTCCAGCTACTGGTGCCGCATAAGCCAGCCCGTTTATTCCATTGGATTATTAGTATATATTGCATTGATTGTATTTTTTGCATATTTTTATACTTCCATTACCTTTAATCCGCTGATGATTGCCGACAATATGAAGAAGCAGGGTGGTTTTATCCCTGGTATCAGACCCGGCAAGCCCACCAGCGATTATCTGGATAAGGTACTGAACTATATTGTATTTATCGGAGCAGTGGGATTAATTATTGTTTCTGTCATTCCGTTTATTTTCAGCGGCGTGTTTGGAGCAAATGTATCCTTCGGCGGCACAAGCCTTATCATTATCGTGAGCGTTGTGCTGGAGACGATAAAACAGATTGAATCTCAGATGCTGGTTCGGAATTATAAGGGCTTCTTGGAGAATTAATAACAGACAATGAGCGCATTCGGATGAGCATTTCTATCCGAATGCGTGTGTTATATTTGAAGATTGAGACAAAGCACGCAGAGAGGTATAAAGATGAAAATTATTATGTTGGGCGCACCGGGCGCAGGAAAAGGAACTCAGGCAAAGATGATTGCGGAAAAGTATGGAATTCCCCATGTATCCACAGGGGATATTTTCCGCGCAAATATTAAAAACGGTACAGAACTTGGCATGGAAGCCAAAAAATACATGGATCAGGGACTTTTGGTTCCGGATGAATTGACGGTAAAGATTCTTTTGGACAGAGTGGCACAGCCGGATTGTGAAAAAGGCTATGTTTTGGATGGATTTCCCAGAAATATTCCTCAGGCGAATGTGCTGGATAAGGCGCTTACCGAGCTTGGAGATGCCATTGATTATGCTGTCAATGTAGATGTGCCGGATGAGAATATCGTAAAGAGAATGTCCGGCAGACGGGCTTGCCTTGCCTGCGGAGCAACTTATCATATTGTAAATGTTCCTCCCAAAAAAGAGGGGATCTGTGACGCCTGCGGAAAGGAATTGGTGCTGCGCGATGATGACAAACCGGAGACGGTTCAGAACCGTTTGAAGGTATACCACGAGCAGACTCAGCCGTTGATTGATTTTTATACCGAAAAGGGTGTTTTAAAAACCGTGGACGGCACGATGGATATGAAGGATGTATTTGAAGCCATTACGGCAATCTTAGGCTAAAGCGTGAGAAGAATTTCTAAGGTTGGAAAGTACCCAACCCAAGAAATTCTATGTCTCACGCAGAAGAATCGCAAGAGCAGCGATTCTTCCCGTTGATTGGTTTGTGCCGCCGCTGAAGCGGCATGACGGTAAATTTGAAAGAAAGAAGTATGGTTTTGAAATGGGCGTGACAATTAAGTCGGAACGGGAAATAGAACTGATGCGGGAATCCTGCAGACTGTTGGCTATTGTACATAAGGAACTGGGAGAGAGCATTCGTCCGGGTATGTCCACTCTGGACATAGATACGCTGGGGGAAAGTCTGATTCACAAATTGGGCTGTGTCCCTAATTTTAAAAATTATAACGGCTATCCTGCCAGCATATGTGTGTCCGTAAATGATGAGGTGGTTCATGGGATTCCGAGTAGGTATCGTATTTTGCAGGAAGGCGATATCGTCAGTCTGGACGCAGGACTGATTTATCAGGGATATCATTCCGATGCGGCAAGAACCTATGGGGTAGGACAGATTACTCCGGAGGCACAGAAACTGATTGATGTCACGAGAGAAAGTTTTTTTGCGGGAATAAAAATGGCGAAAGCAGGCAATCATCTCCATGATATCTCCAATGCCATAGATGCTTATGTAAAGCCCCACGGTTATGGAATTGTACGGGATTTGGTGGGTCACGGAATCGGCAGAAAGCTTCATGAAGCTCCGGAGATTCCCAACTATGCCAAGCGCAGCCGGGGTATCAAGCTTCGGGCGGGCATGACCCTTGCGGTGGAACCCATGATTAATATGGGGGATCCCGATGTGGTATGGCTGGATGATGATTGGACCGTGGTGACGGAGGACGGGTCGTGGTCGGCGCATTACGAAAATACGATTTTGATTACGGACGACGAGCCGGAGATTCTGACCCTGTATTAACCAAACGCTTATGCATCCGGATGTGCGGTCATCGTTCACGGATACAGTATCGGAGGTTACTTTCACGGTAAGGACTGCTTTGCGGACAAGAGCGGGATGCGGTCGGAAGGAATATAAGAGATATGGAGTTTAAGATAGGAAATTTTGCGATTTCCAAGGCGGGCCATGATAAAGGACAATGCTATGTTATCGTGGGTGAAGAGGAAGATTTTGTCTATCTCAGCGACGGGCGGTTAAAAAAAGTGGAGGCCCCCAAGCGCAAGCGCAAAAAGCATATACAGATTATCAACCGCACGGTGGGCAATGAGCTTTTAAAAAAGCTTATAGGGACAGCGGCAAAAGCACAGATAACAGATGAAGAAATCAAATATGAAATCAAGCAATATTTAAAGCAAGAATAGAAAGTGGAGGGATGGTATGTCTAAAAGTGATGTAATCGAAATCGAAGGAATCGTTGTGGAGAAACTGCCAAACACCATGTTCCGCGTGGAATTAGAGAACGGTCATCGTGTGCTTGCAACTATCAGCGGTAAGCTGCGCCAGAATTTTATCCGTATTTTGCCGGGTGATAAAGTGACTTTGGAATTATCTCCCTATGATTTGAGTAAAGGGCGCATTATCTGGAGGGATAAATAGAGCTTCATAAAAATATTTATTGGAAAATGGATATAACCCCTTGCAATCGGCAGGGGGTTGTGTTATAATGTAAAACGGTCTTTTTTGAAAGGAGGGTTTGAGATGAAAGTCAGATCATCAGTAAAACCGATTTGCGAAAAGTGCAAAATCATCAAGAGAAAAGGACGCATCAGAGTAATCTGCGAGAATCCGAAGCATAAGCAGAGACAGGGATAATCACCGATTGGCGAACCCGGTCTGCCGTGTTGGCGGGTTGGGCGGTTCAAGTATGTGAGTTCCTGTCCGGTTATTATGTGCGGCTGAACCGGCGCACCTTTGAATGCACCGATTATCATAAAGACGGATAGGGCTTATGGGAGATTACTTGTTGATACCAAAACGAAAAGATTTTCTAAATCATAAAGGGCATGATTTGAAAATCTATATTTCGTTTCTGAAATATGCGCAAGCGCATATTTCACGGAGGCGGAAGTTACAAATGTTTTGGAAAGATCGGATAGGCGTCCGGTTGGGTGAAAGCCCCAATCAATTAGTAACTTGGAAAGCGTACAGTTGACAGACCAAAGTACGCGGCGTATTTTTCAAAAAACGAAAAATGCAAGAAAAATGGAGGAAATGTAAATGGCTCGTATCGAAGGTGTAGACTTACCCAGAGAAAAACGAATTGAAATCGGTTTGACCTATATTTATGGTATCGGCAGACCGACTTCCAACAAAATTTTGGAGTTGGCAGGTGTAAATCCTGACACAAGAGTGAGAGATATCACCGATGAAGAAGTGAAGAAGATTACCGAAGCGATTGACAAGCTTGGAGTCATGGTAGAGGGTGACTTGAGAAGAGAAATTGCCCTGAATATCAAGAGACTTCAGGAAATCGGATGTTATCGCGGCATCCGTCATCGTAAGGGGCTTCCTGTCCGCGGACAGAACACCAAGAATAACGCAAGGACCCGCAAGGGACCCAAGCGAACCGTTGCGAACAAGAAAAAATAAATTAGGGTAAGTATCGGTTCGCTTTGCGAACAAAAAGAAATAAGCTAAGGTAAAAAAATAAGTAAACAAACAGTAAATTCTATGAGAAAGTAGGTTAGTTTAAAATGGCAAAAACTGTTGCAAAGAAAGTAACAAAGAAGCGTGTCAAGAAAAACGTTGAACGGGGACAGGCACATATTCAGGCATCTTTCAATAACACAATCGTTACATTGACAGATACCGAAGGAAATGCGCTGAGCTGGGCAAGCGCCGGCGGTCTTGGCTTTAGAGGTTCAAGGAAATCTACTCCATATGCTGCACAGATGGCGGCTGAAACGGCTACCAAGGCTGCTTTAGTACATGGGTTGAAATCCGTCGATGTATTTGTAAAAGGTCCCGGTTCGGGACGGGAAGCGGCAATCAGGGCATTGTCCGCAGCAGGACTTGAGGTCGTAAGTATTTGTGATGTAACCCCGGTTCCTCACAACGGATGCCGTCCTCCCAAGCGCCGTCGTGTATAGTTTATCGTTTGCGGCAATGTAACTGTGTTGGAAGAAAGTGTCGGATAGAAGGCAAAGCGCCTGTCATCAGGCACTGTAAACAATATTTATAAGGAGAAATAAAAATGGCAGTAAATCGCGTACCCGTATTAAAAAGATGCAGAGCGCTCGGTCTTGAGCCTTCCTATTTGGGCTATGATAAGAAGTCTAAAAGAACTTCACCGAGAGCAGGAAAGAAAGTAAGTGAATATGGACTTCAGTTGAGAGAGAAGCAGAAGGCAAAGTTTATCTATGGCGTATTGGAGAAGCCTTTCAGAAATTACTATGAGAAAGCCGACCGAATGAAGGGCATGACCGGTGAAAATCTGATGGTTATGCTGGAGAGCAGATTGGATAATGTAATTTTCAGAATGGGCTTTGCGAGAACCAGAAGAGAGGCAAGGCAGGTTGTCGGACATAAGCATGTTTTGGTAAACGGTAAGCAGGTGAATATTCCTTCTTATCTAATCAAGGCAGGCGATGTTATTGAAATCAAGGAGAAAGCAAAATCCATGCAGAGATACAAGGATATCCTTGAAGTAACTGCAGGCAGGTTAGTACCCGAATGGATGGATGTTGACATTGAGAACTTCAAGGGAACCATCAAGAACCTTCCTACCAGAGAGATGATTGATGTTCCTGTAAATGAAATGTTGATTGTCGAGCTGTACTCTAAGTAATAAGCGGCACATTTATAAGGATGTTCGTAAAGGAGGGTATTTGCAGTGTTTGATTTTGAAAGACCGAATATTGAGGTTACTGAGATTTCAGAAGACAAGAAATACGGTAAATTCGTGGTAAAGCCTTTGGAAAGAGGCTACGGAATTACTCTGGGCAACTCTTTGAGAAGGATTATGCTGTCTTCTCTTCCCGGTGTTGCGGTGAGTCAGGTGAAAATAGAAGGTGTTCTTCATGAATTCAGCTCCATTCCGGGAATCAAGGAAGATGTAACTGAGATTATCATGAATATCAAGAGTCTTGCCATTAAAAATAACAGTGAGACCAATGAAGATAAGACTGCTTATATTGAGTTTGAAGGCGAAGGCGTTATCAAAGCATCCGATATTCAGGTGGATCAGGATATTGAAATTTTGAATCCCGATTTGGTGATTGCTACATTGAGCGGCAAGGATGCCAAGCTTTACATGGAACTGACCATTACCAAGGGCAGAGGCTATGTAAGCGCAGAAAAAAATAAACACGAAGATTTACCGATTGGCGTGATTGCCGTTGACTCCATTTATACTCCTGTGGAGAGGGTGAATGTCACGGTAGAGAATACCCGTGTAGGCCAGAGTACGGATTATGACAAACTGACATTGGATGTCTGGACAAACGGAACCTTGATTCCGGACGAGGCAGTCAGTCTTGCCGCGAAGGTGCTCAGCGAGCATCTGAAACTCTTTATTGATTTGTCCGAGAACGCAAAAAATGCGGAAGTTATGATAGAGAAGGAAGATGACGAGAAGGAAAAAGTTCTGGAGATGAGCATTGACGAGCTTGAGCTTTCCGTTCGTTCCTACAACTGTCTGAAGAGAGCCGGCATTAATACCGTGGAGGAACTGACCAACAGAACTTCCGAGGATATGATGAAGGTTCGTAATCTGGGACGCAAGTCTTTGGAGGAAGTGCTGGCAAAGCTGAAGGAGTTAGGCTTGCAGTTGAATTCCAGCGAGGAATAGCGAGCAGAGATTTCGCTCCCATGTATGGTAAGTCCGGCGGGCGCATATGTGGCATCTCTAAATGGCAATAAAAACAGGCGTTTAACGCCTCACACATTCGGTAAGTAAGTCCAAAAGGCGTGGCCGGATGTACCATGAACGGAGAAAGGAAAATAATATGGCAAAGTATAGGAAACTGGGCAGAACATCTGCTCAGAGAAAAGCATTATTGAGAAATCAGGTAACGGCTTTGATTTATCATGGAAAGATTGTTACCACCGAGGCTAAGGCTAAGGAAGTGAAAAAGATTGCAGAAGGTCTGATTGCGTTGGCAGTCAAGGAAAAGGATAACTATGAGACTGTTAAGGTAACCGCAAAGGTTGCCCGCAAGGACAAGGACGGCAAGAGAGTAAAGCAGATTGTTGACAAGGACACCGGAAAGGTTCTTTCCGAGACTCACCGCGACAAAGACGGCAAGATTCTCAGAATAGAGAACGGCGTTACCGTTACGGTTTACGATGAGGTGGAGAAGGAAATCAAGAAAGATCTGCCTTCCAGACTTCATGCAAGACACCAGATGCTTAAGGTGTTAAATCCTGTTGTGGATGTGCCCATGGAAGCAGCCGGCAGAAAGAGAAATACCAAGAAGGTTGATTTGGTGGCAAAACTGTTTGATGAGTACGGTCCTAAGTATGCGGACCGCAAGGGCGGCTATACCCGGATCATTAAGATGGGACAACGCAAGGGTGATGCAGCTATGGAAGTAGTGCTTGAATTGGTATAATGCCTGTGTAAACAGCATGATATGGAAAAAGGAGCTATCCGCTAAGTGATATGCTCCTTTTCACTATTTTGGGTCTGCTTCATTGCATTTACCTGTTGACGCAGCTTTAGAAGTTCGGCATAATCCACTAAAAGCCTGCGGTCTTTCGGAGACAGCTCCAGAGTGGTGTTGAGCAGATTAGCCGCCGTATAATTCTTGGTCAGGCAGCGGTTTAAATCTGTGGGAGTATAGCGATATTTGGTGCGATTTAAAAGATAATCCGTAGTCACACCAAAAAAATCCGCCAGCTTTCCCAGAGTTTCCAAATCAGGATAATGAATGCCCTTTTCATAATTGGAAATTGTGGCGATGGAAACATTTAAGTAAAGGGCTAACTCCTTTTGATAGATGTCTCTTTCCGTGCGAAGTTCCGCCAGAATTTCACCGATTGTCATGTCAGACACCATGGGCCGCCTCCTTTGTGTCAATTAAGAAATTTCCAGTCTCTATTTTACAGCATTGGCAAAGGTAAGTGGCAGTGTTAAAGTAAAAGAGGAAAATGCAAAAAATAATAAATTTAAAATAAATCGAAAGTTGTTTTAATGTTTTGAGAGAGGAAAAGAAATCATGGAATCAAAACAGTATACTTCCAAAGAATTATTGCATAGGTTTGTGCCGTATTTAATGAAATACAGGAAAACATTGTGCATGGATTTGTTTTGCGCGGCACTGACTACGGTCTGCGAGCTGGTGCTGCCGTTAATTATGCGCTATATTACCAATGAAGGTTTGAGGGATTTGGCCGCCTTGTCCATGAAAACCGTGGGCGGTCTGGGGATTTTGTATCTGATACTCCGGATTGTGGATTGTATTGCGGGTTATTACATGGCGGATATGGGACATGTGATGGGGGCAAAGATTGAGACGGATATGCGGCGTGATGCTTATGAACATCTGCAGAGGCTGTCCAATACTTATTATAACAACACAAAAGTAGGACAGATTATGGGGCGTATTTCCAATGATTTGTTTGATGTTACGGAGTTTGCCCACCATTGCCCGGAGGAGTTTTTTATTGCGGGAATCAAGACGCTCATATCTTTTTTCATTCTGGCGGGTGTGAATCTGTGGCTGACTTTGCTGATTTTTTTATGTGTTCCTCTGATGACTGTGGTATGTATGGCTTTAAATTTCCGCATGAGAGCCGCATTCCGCAAGCAGCGGCATCAGATTGGGGAATTGAATGCCCGGATTGAGGACAGCCTTTTAGGACATAAGGTAGTCAAGGCGTTTGCCAATGAGGAGATTGAGACGGAGAAATTTGAGCGGGACAATCAGGCATTTTTTGACATCAAGAAGGAATCTTACCGATACATGGCGCAATTTCAGACTACAGTGAAGCTTTTCGACGGACTGATGTATCTGACGGTGGTAGTGGCGGGTGGTTTTTTTATGATAAAGGGACTGATTGCGCCGGGGGACTTAGTGGCATATATGCTGTATGTGACCACGCTGATTGCCACGATACGCCGCATTATTGAGTTTGCCGAGCAGTTTCAGAGAGGCATGACAGGTATTGAGCGTTTCTTGGAGATTCTGGATGCAGACATAGAAATTTTTGACGAGCCGGGAGCGGTGGAACTGAAAAATCCGAAGGGAAATATTATTTTTGAAAATGTTGGCTTTACCTATCAGGATGACCATAACAGAGTATTTGAAGGACTGAATCTGCAGATTAGGGCAGGGGAAAAGGTGGCTATTGTGGGACCTTCCGGCGGAGGAAAGACTACTCTGTGCAATCTGATTCCTCGGTTTTATGATGTCACACAGGGAAGAATTTTGTTGGATGGCAGAAATATCAAAGAATTTACCTTAAAAAGCCTGCGAGGTAATATCGGCATTGTACAGCAGGATGTTTATTTATTTTCGGGAACCGTCTATGAAAATATTGCTTACGGAAAGCCGGAGGCTTCCGAAGCGGAGGTGGAGGAGGCAGCCAAAAGGGCGGGCGCCCATGATTTTATTATGGAATTAAAGGATGGATATCATACTTATGTAGGAGAGCGGGGAGTTAAGCTGTCCGGTGGGCAGAAGCAGAGAATCAGTATCGCAAGGGTATTTTTAAAAAATCCGCCCATTATTATTTTGGACGAGGCTACCTCTGCCCTTGACAATGAAAGTGAATTCGCGGTGGCAAATTCTCTTGCAAAGCTGTCAGAGGGTCGCACCACACTGACCATTGCCCACAGATTGTCCAGTATTAAAAATTCGGACAGAATTCTGGTGTTGACGGAAGAGGGAATCGTGGAGGAAGGCAGTCATCGGCAATTGTTGGAAAAGAAAGGGATTTATTGTCATTTTTATGAGATGGCGGACAGACTGAAATAGTCTTTTTTGCAATCTGCCCTAAAGTATTTTCGGAAACCGCCGATAATTATTACAAGTAAGTCAGATGTAATAATGGAAAGGAGGAATCCATATGCGTATAGAGGCCTACACACAAGTACAACAGATTTATCAGTCACAAAAGGTGAATCAGAGTAAGAAAGCCAACGCCGGAACCCGTACAAACGACCAACTGGAGATCAGCAGCAAAGGCAAAGATTATCAGACGGCTAAGGCGGCAGTTGCAAGCGCTCCCGATGTAAGGGAAGAGCTGACGGCTTCCATTAAGGCAAAAATCCAGAGCGGAAGTTATTCTGTAGATACCAACACTTTTGCCGACAAACTGTTAAAGAAGTATGAAGAAATGAGGTAGTTCAAGTGGCTAGTTTAATGGAGAACCTGATAGATGTACTGGAGAAAGAAAACAGTGAATATGAGGGTCTGCTTGGACTATCTCAAAAGAAAACGCCGATCATTATAAGCGGCAATTTGGATGAATTACAAAAAATCACGGATGACGAGCAGGATATGGTGAGCAGAATCGCCAATCTGGAGAAAAAACGGGTGGAGGTTACTGCGGATATTGCCAATGTGTTGAACAAGGATGTTAAAACATTAAAATTGACTGATTTAATTGCCATGCTTTCTGCAAGACCAGAGGAACAAAAGACACTGACGGAGATACATGATAAGTTACAGGTGTCGGTGAGAGGTCTGCAGAGAGTAAATGAGCAGAACAGGGAGCTGTTGAATAATGCGCTGGAGATGGTTGAATTTGAGATGAACCTGTTACAGGCAATGAAAGCGGCGCCCGAGACAGCAAATTATAACAAAGGCGCATATAATACAGGAAATACCATGGGCGTCACCAGCAAAGGATTTGACGCCAAGCAATAGCCTGTAAGCCGCATCCTTGTGAGATATAGAGGTGAGTATTATGTCATTGATGTCAAATTTATATATAGGAGTATCCGGATTACAGACAAGTCAAAATGCGCTGAATACCACAGCGCATAATCTTTCTAATGTGGACACTGTGGGTTATACCAGACAGCAGGTTCAACAGTCCGACAAGAGTTATGTTACCATCGCAACGGATCCCAGAATCGTATCAAATAAACAGACGGGACTGGGTGTCACCTATTCCAATGTAAAACAGGTAAGGGATTATTTTTTGGATAAAGCATACCGCAAGGAATCGGGACGCAGTATGTTTTATCAGGTATCCACGGAGGTGCTGGAGGAGGTGGAAAGCCTGCTGGGAGAATTAAACGGCGAGGCATTCCAGAACCCTTTGAGCGATTTGTGGACTGCGGTGCAGGAACTCAGCAAAGACCCCTGCAGCTCTGTGACACAGGGACTTTTCGTACAGAGGGCTTCTGAATTTGTAGAAAGGGCAGTGGCTATCTATGACGGGCTTTCCTCTTATCAGGACAATCTGAATCTACAGATTAAGCAGCAGGTTGATAAGATTAATGAATACGGGCATGCTATTTTAGAGTTGAATGACAGGATTCGTTCCATTGAAGTAGGCGGGATAGAGCATCCCAACGACCTTCGGGATACCAGAAACAGAATGCTGGATGAGTTAGCGGAGCTGACCAATATGACCTGGCAGGAAGATGCCCTCGGAAATGTAGCGGTACAGATAGAAGGCGTTGATTTCGTAAAAGGCGGTATGTGTTATGAAATCAGCATGGATCTGGATGCAACCACAGGATTTTATACACCGTTCTGGTCTCAGAACGCAACCTACCGAGTATTGCCGGACGGAACCAGAAAATATAACATCGACGGTGCGGAAGTCTTTAATTTAAATATTGAAATTTCCTCCGATTTGGGCACTGATGTGGGCGGACTGAAAGCCATGCTTTTGGCGAGGGGTGACCACCGGGCGAATTACAGCGATATCGCCGGGAACAATTACGATCAGATTTCCCAATCGGTTATCATGAATATTCAGGCAGAGTTTGACCAACTGGTGCACAATGTATCCGGCAAGATTAACGAGATTCTGGCAACTGCCGCCGGAGTGGAAAAGGGTACTCTGACCAATGTAAGATTTGAAAACGGGACCACTACGGCCATACTGAACAATGCGCATTATGCCAAGGATGAAGTGGGCGGCTATATGAGAGCGGAGGACGGAAGCCCTCTCCAGATGTTCACCAAATATACCACGGAAGGTTATAGGAAGGTGACGGCAACCGATGCAAACGGCAATACCGGAGAGTTCTGGGTTTATGTGGAAGAAGATTTGGAGCAGCAGGATACGCTCTACACGGTAGACAATCTCCGTGTGAATCCGGAGTTGATGCAGAAACCCTCCAGTCTGGGCTTCAGACTGAAAGACGGCTCTGAGGATAAGGTGGATAAGGAGACGGTGGAAGCCTTGAAAAAGGCATTTACGGAAGAGGTTTACACTTTAAATCCCAATGTGAGGAAGACAACTTCCTTTAACGGCTATTATATTGATCTGGTAGCGCAGGTAGCAAATTCGGGGTCGGTATTCCGCAGTATTTATGAAAATCAGGAGAACACGGTGGAATCCACTTTGACTGCAAGGGATCAGGTTGTAGCGGTTTCTTCGGATGAAGAGCTTTCCAATATGATAAAATTTCAGAACGCATACAATGCATCCAGCCGTTACATTAATGTGGTTGACGAGATGCTGGAGCACATTCTCAATACTTTAGGAGTATAGTAAGGAGGCGGCTATGCCATCACAATTTTTTGGATTGAATATTGCATATACGGGGTTGTTAGCAAGCAATGCCGCTTTAAACACCACCAGCAATAATATTGCAAATGTGCATACAGAAGGCTACAGCAGGCAGCAGGTAAGCCAGCAGGCATATAATGCCCTGCGTGTATTTGAAGCTTACGGCTGTGCGGGCGCCGGCGTTGAGACATTGGCAATCGAGCGTGTCAGGGATGAGTTTTATGACGGCAAGTATTGGGAGAATAATACCCGGCTTGGCGAGTACAATATGAAACAGTATTATGCGCAGCAGATTGAGACATACTTTGACGATACCGGTGAAAATGCCGGATTTAAGACGATTTTTGACCAGATGATGATAAAAGGCATACAGGAGTTGTTAAAGGACCCCAGCAGCGTAAATGCCAAGGCTCAGTTTATCGGGTGCGCTGGAGATTTGACGGAGTATTTCAACGGTCTGGCAGGCAATCTGGAGACCATGCAGAAGGATGTCAATCAGGAAATCAAATTAAAGGTTGACCAGATCAATTCCCTTGCGGGAGAAATTGCCACTTTAAATAAACAGATCAATACCATCGAGTTAACCGGAATTAAGGCAAACGAGCTGCGTGACAGAAGAACCCTTCTGATTGATGAACTTTCGGAAATCGTGGATGTTGATATCAAGGAAGTGCCTATCACGGATGCAAATAATCCGGAGCGTGAGACCGGTGGAAACCGTTTCCTTGTGAAGATTGCGGGCGGACAGCTTTTGGTTGACACCAATGAATACCGGGGATTAGAATGTGTCGCAAGGCGTAGTTATGAGAAAGTGAACCAGACGGACATCGACGGTCTGTATGATGTATATTGGGAGGACGGTCAGAAGTTTAACCTTTATAATGCTGCAATGGGCGGTAATTTAAAGGGTCTGGTGCAAATGAGGGACGGTAATAACGGCGAAAATTTCCACGGCACGGTTACAAGTGTGGGAGAAACTACGGATGCCGAAGGATTTCTGCATGATACCGTTACCGTTACGGTAGGACGGGAATATCTGCAGGATTTGAATAAATGTAATCTTTCCGATCAGGGTGGTATTATCAATCTGGGCAATCAGGAATTTTACTATGATTCCTGGTCTTACACCTGTTCTTATGATGAGAACGGTGAGGCGGTTCATTCCTATACTTTTACCCTGTCCAAGGCGGGGAACGGCGAGAAAAATCCCAGACGCGTCACCAATGACCGTCAGAATAAACCCGCGGATATCGGCGCAAGCATTTCCTATCAGGGTATTCCGTATTACATGAACCAGATGAATGAGTGGATCAGGACATTTTCCCAGAAGTTTAACGATATCCTTACAAGCGGTTATACCGCTCAAAACAGGGAGGGTGTTATCCTGTTTACCGGAGATGATGCCGTCGGTGCGGAGCAGTTTGATTTTCCGGACGGCACAAACGGTACCATTGATACCAGATATGACTTATTTGTACAGAAGCAGAACGAAAAGGTGCTGGCGTACAAGGATTATCAGGCAAAGCTGACAACCCGTGCAAACCAGTTAAAAGATCAGGCACAGGAGGCAGGCACGCCTATCACGGACGCCGAAGCGCTGACACAGGCGGCGGCAGCCCTGACGGCAGAAGGCGTAACGGAGGTTACGGCGGCAAGTATGGTGGGAAGCATAACCGTAGGTGCGGCCCAGGACAGCTATTATCTCCTGACAGCCAGAAATTTCAATGTTCTTTCCGCCATGGAGCAGGATGCTAACCTGATGGCAAATAAGTTTAGCACCGGCGACGGAGTGGAGCAGGATGATTTGCTGAAAGCGCTCAGAACCATGGCTACCGACAAAACAAAAATGAGCTTTAGGGGAGCTTCCGCTTCGGAATTCCTGCAGTGCATGCTGTCGGATGTGGCATTAAATGCATCCAGCGCCAACAAATTCCAACAGAATTTTTCCGACCTTGCAAACACCATTGACAATCAGAGAATTTCCATATCCGGCGTGGACGAGGATGAGGAAGCGATTAATCTGGTAAAATACCAGAACGGCTACAATCTGGCTTCCAAGATGATACAGACATTGACGGAAGTTTATGACAGACTGATATTAGAGACCGGCGTATAGTGTGAGAAGAAGTTCTAACCGCTCACAGCAAGGGCTGTTTCGCGGAGAACTTCTAAGTCTCACACCGAAAAACGCCAAAACCGTGGCGTTTTTCATTGTAGAAAGCTGCTTCGGCATGGAGGGTTGGATTGAAGAGAACTTCATAAGCCAATTTGCCGGCTTCGGGACTCGAGATTTCGCGGAGCGATTTTTAACACATAAAAGAGCATTTTTACAAGGGAATGGGAAGAATGCGGACGCCTGATTTATCAGGCAATTGCCTGCTAAAGCAGGCAGGGAGGTATAGGCATGAGGATTACTAACAAAATTATCCAAAGGAACAATCTGCAAAATATCAATACCAACAAAATTTATCAGGATAAGCTGAGTACACAGATGTCCACCCAGAAAAAGATTAACAGGCCTTCCGACGACCCGGTGGTGGCAATCCGCGCGCTGAGGCTGCGTAGCAATGTGACGGAGGTGACGCAGTATTACACCAAGAATATTCCCGATGCGAACAGTTGGCTGGAAATTACCGAGTCCGCCCTTCAGAATATGTCCGATATTGTGACGGAAATGATTAAGCAATGTACAAAGGGTGCGAACGGCACTTGGAAAACCGAGGACAGACAGACTATTTTAGAGCAGTTAAAGGCGCTTGGGGACGAAGTATATTCCACCGCTGACGCAGATTTTGCGGGTAGATATGTATTTACCGGATACCGCACGGACACATCGGTGCGTTTTCCCGAAAAGACGCAGAAAGAATATACGATTACGGAACAGGTCCACAAGGACGCCATAGACCAGATTACCAAGCTGGAAGTGGGCGATTTGGTCAATTGGAATACCGGTAACTATAATACGGGTGATATTGCAACGATTACGGATGATGATATATCCGCGCTGGAGGTATACCGTCTCCGCCTGTCATACAATAATTGTGATGTGCCGGTAGAGGGAAATCCCCCTGCATTGGTGGCGCCCACCATTACTTACGGCAGAAGTTCCGCAGACGCAACGCCGCTGGAAATCACCCCTGTCAAGGTAGCATATTCCTATGGCGGGGTGAGAGTGGAGGCAAATGGCGATATTACCGCGGGACCTGATATTCCTATTGATCCTAGCGATCCTGACTGCACGAATCCTTATAAATATGTGAATGACAATCCGGATGCAACAGTTTATCTTGCTGACACGGGAGAACTCCTGTTAGGGAAAAATGTGCGTCAGACATTGGTGGATGTTCGGGATGATGTGTCCACCGCTTATGATGAAAGTGAAATCCGAATTACCTATAAAAAGAGCGACTGGGCAAAGGGTGATCTCCGTCCGGAGCACTATTTCCACTGTGTACAGGCAGCTACGGCTGCCTCGGAAGAGATTGAGTATAATGCGGACTACCTGACCGGCAATCCGGAAAAACAGGTGATAGAATACGATGTGGGATTTAACCAGACTATCCGCATCAATTCCACTGCGGATGAATGTTTCAACCATGGTATCGGCAGGGAAGTGAATGATGTGATAAACGCCCTGCAGGAAGCTTTGGATATGGAAGGTATTCTGGCAAATATAGACAAAATGCTGAATGACCCTCCGGCCGGTGCGGATATTACGGTTTTGCGGAAACAAAAGGATGCGGCGGAGAAAGCGTTTACGCTTGCCAAGGATAAATGCCAGAGTATGTTTGAAAGCGGAATCACGGCTTTTCAGGGCTATTTGAACGATACGAGTTTAAGTATCACAAACTGCGGTACCAGAAGCAAGAAGCTGGAACTGATAGATACCCGTATGCAGAACCAGAAGACCACCTTTGAAACTTTAAAGAGTGAGAATGAAGACATTGACATTGCGGATACTATTATTAATCTGACCAGCGCGGGGATGACTTATGAAGCGGCGCTGATGGCAACGGGTAAAGTGGTACAGAATACATTATTGAATTTTATTTAACAGGCGGCGCAGGGCGCGCAGATAGGAGTCCATATGAAGATAAACACAAGAATTTTTGGCGAGATTGAAATTTCCGATGATAAGATTATTACTTTTGAAAACGGCATTATCGGATTTCCTGAAATGAAGCATTTTACCCTGCTTCATGATGCGGACCGGGGCACCAAGGTAGGACTTCGGTTTCTGCAGTCCATCGAAGAACCGAATTTTGCCATGCCGGTGATGGACCCTCTGGCAGTTAAGCCGGATTATGACCCCGAGGTGGATGACGAGCTGTTAAAGAACGCGGGAAATCTGACAGAGGAAAATGTGCTGGTGTTAGTGACCGCAACGGTTCCTTCCGATTTGACCAAGATGAGTGTGAATCTTCAGGGACCTATTATCATCAATGTAAGCGAGATGAAAGCATGTCAGATTATTCTGGACAGTGAAATCTACCCGGTGAAATTCCCTATTTATGATATCCTTCAGGCAAACAAGGGAGGTGAGTAGGATGCTGGCATTATCGAGAAAAAAGAATGAAGCAATCATCATCAACAACAACATTGAGGTATCCATCCTTGAAGTAAAGGGTGATCAGGTCAAAATAGGCATCACTGCTCCCAAAGAGATACCCGTGTACCGCAAGGAAGTTTATCTGCAGATTCAGGAGGCAAACAAAGAAGCTGCGGATGTCAGCGGCATGGAAGAGCTGCAAAATCTTTTAAGTTAAAAAAATTGTAGAGCCCTATTAATTTTTGTTTATTTTTGCCGATAAAAAATTTAGAAACCAATTTTTCTCTGATTACGGAGACGATAAGGGCGCCGAAGGAAGGCGCAGAGTCCTTAAAAAGGAACTCGGAGATTCACACGGAGGTGATTAGAAATGGCAATGGAAGCAATAGGGAGCGTGATGAGCGTTCAGGCACAGCCGGCGGCGGCACAGAAACCGGCGGTGCAGACAGAGAAGACTGCAGCGGAATATACCAATGCCAATGTTCAGGCAGCCGACAAGGCGGATAATACCACGAGAGTGGTAGAAAATGCCGGCGAGAAGGGCCAGAACGGCAATATGGGACAGAGATCCGAACAGCAGGTAAGCGATGAACAGATTAAGAAAGCGGTGGAGCAGCTGAATAAGTCTATCATGGCTCATTCGGAAGCCATTTTTGGCATTCATGAAGGCACAAACCGCGTAACGATTAAGATTGTAGACAGGGATACCAAGAAGGTTCTCAAAGAGGTTCCTCCGGAAAAGACACTGGATATGATAGCCAAGGTCTGGGAGATGGCAGGCATCCTCATAGACGAGAAGAGATAACAGGGAAGACAGGAGGAAAATAAAATGGCAATGCGTTTAACCGGCATGATGTCCGGCATGGACACCGAGAGCATTATACAAGAATTAGTAAGCGCCAGAAGAACCAAAGTTGACAAGCAAAAGAAAGCACAGACCAAGCTTTCCTGGAAGCAGGATGCGTGGAAAGAGTTGAATACCAAATTAAAGAATCTGCAATCCAAATTTGTGAGCAATATGCGTTTTTCCAGTTCTTATTCCAAGAAGGTTACCAAGGTTTCCAACAGCAGTGCGGTCAGCGTTATCACCGGAGAAAATGCGGTGGATAGCGTGCAGTCTTTACAGATTAATCGGCTTGCGAAAACCGGTTACCTGACGGGAGCACAGTTGGAAAGCACAAACAGTGAAGGTTATACGGCACTGACTAAGCTGAGCGAGCTGACGGATAAGAGCGGCAATCAGTTGTTTTCCGGCAACGGAACCATCAGCGTAAAGACGGGTAATAATGTAGTCGATATCAATGTGAATGAAGAAACTACGATTTCCGATGTGCTTACCCAGCTTAAGGAAACGGGATTAAATGCCAGCTTTGACGCCAAGACACAGAGATTCTTTATCAGCTCCAAGGAATCCGGCTTAAGCAATGACTTCAGCATTACGGCAACGGATGCGGGCGGCGATAAAGCTTTGAGCGCGTTGGGATTACAGACAGATTTGACCAGCGATAAGGCGACTGCAGCTCAGTATGTGCAATATGCGGAAGCTTATGTGGCAGGCAATGATACTGCGACATTGGCTAATCTGCGTCAGGTGGTGGATGACACCATTGCGTCCAGAGTGAATTCTTATGTAACGAGATATAAGAGTCTGGCATCTTCCAAAGCGGATGCGCAGAAAGCCATCGATGAACTGAATGAAAAATATAAGAATGCTTCTTTGGATTCCGTAGAAAATTTGGCTACCGCCTTAGATGCGAAGAGTCAGGAAGTGGAAGCAAAGAAACAGCAGATGGAAGCCGAAACTCAGGTCGGAGCGGATCCGGACAGGATGAGGAGCTTAGAGGATGAGTTTGTGGCTTTGAATAAAGAACTCTCCGAATTGAATGAGAAGAAAAACGATGCGGTTGCTCTGAAGACCCAGCAGGACGAACTTGCTAAGTGCGATGCAGAGATGGCTGATATTAGGACCTATGTGAATATTCAGGAAACCACCGAGGATGGCAAGACTGTTTACAGTGCACAACCTTCAGATGCTACAGGCAAGCTGACCGGCGAAGTGGAACAGAATTATCTTAGCAAAGCCGAATATGCGGTTACTGCCCTGCAGAACTATCAGACGGACGGAAGCGGTAAATATGTGACCGATGCCGAAGGCAATCTGATGTTAAAGAGCGGAGTGCAGATTACGACAGGAGCTACCAAGGTATCCGGGCAGGATGCGGAGATTAGCTTAAACGGAGCAACCTTTACCGGAAACACCAATGTATTTGAAATCAACGGACTGACCTTTACGGCGCTTAGCGAGACACAGCCCGGCGAAACCATAACCGTCACCACCCAGCAGGATACGGATGGTATTTATGATATGGTGAAGAATTTCCTGAAGGAGTATAATTCCATTATCAATGAGATGGATAAATTGTACAATGCGGAGTCGGCGAAGGGATATGAACCTCTCACCAGTGAGGAAAAAGACGCTATGTCCGAGTCCGAGGTAAAGGAGTGGGAGACTAAGATTAAGGATGCCCTGCTTCGCAAAGACGACAATCTTTCGTCAGTAAGCTCTGCGTTGAAGTCCGTTATGTCCGCAGGCATTGAGGTAAACGGAAAGACCATGTATCTCTTTAATTTCGGAATTGATACTTTGGGATACTTCGAGGCTGCGGATAATGAGAAGAATGCTTATCATATTGACGGTGATGAGGATGATACCTACACCTCCGGCAATGCGGATAAGCTGAAAGGTATGATTTCCAGTGACCCGGATACGGTAATTTCCTTCTTCACACAGTTGTCCAGAAATCTGTACCAGAAGATGTCTGATCTGTCTTCCAGTGTGGATGGTTATCGTACCTATGGCAGCTTCTATGATGACAAGAAAATGAAGTCCGATTATGACGATTATACCAACAAGATTGCCGACTTAGAGAAAAAGCTGAACGATTACGAGGACAAATGGTACAAGAAATTCAGCGCTATGGAGACCGCTATGGCAAAGATGCAGTCCAATATGAGTGCGGTGACAGGTTTATTAGGAGGTTGATACTGATATGGCATTACCGAATGCGTACGCCCAATACAATAACAGTAAAATATTGACAGCAACGCCGGCGGAGCTGACCCTCATGCTTTATGAGGGAGCCATCAAGTTCTGTAATGTGGCGGAAGTGGCTATTGAGCAGAAGAATATTGCCAAGGCACATGATAATATTATGCGTACGCAGAGGATTATCGACTATCTGCGCCAGACTCTGGATATGAAATATCCGGTAGCGCAGGATTTTGAAAGAATATATGTTTATCTGTCAGATCGGCTTGTACAGGCGAATCTGAAGAAAGACAATGAGATTCTGGAAGAGGTTCTGATGCATCTTCGCTCTGTGCGTGATACATGGAAAGAGGTAATGCGGGTCAATCAGGAGAAAGGAAACGGATGATGGAGAATTATCTCAATATCTTGGAGGAATCGCTGCATAAGAAATTGGAGGTTCTGGACAAAATCGAGGACTACAATACAAAGCAGCATGAAATTTTTTCTGAGGAAAAGGCGTCTCTTGATGAATTTGATGAAGCCATTGAAGAAAAAGGAAAACTGATTGAGCAGCTCACCCGCTTGGATGACGGATTTGAAAGCCTGTACGCTAAGGTTTCGGAGGAACTGCAAAGCAATAAGGCAAAATATGCCGAACAGATAAAGAGAATGCAGGAGCTTGTGAAACAGGTGACGGATAAGAGCGTGTCCGTTCAGGCGCAGGAAGCGCGCAACAAAGCCTTGATTGAGGAATATTTTGCAAAGGAGCGGGCGGGCATCCGTAATAACCGCAAGTCGTCCAAAGCGGCTTTTGACTATTATAAGTCCATGAGCAGTGCTGCCGCTATGAATCCGCAGTTTATGGACAGTAAACAGTAAGGAAATATGTGCATGGCAGGAAAGCCTGAGAACAGTTATGAAATGAGAGGCTGTTCCGGGCTTCCTTTTTCGTTGTATATTTTCAAAAACAATCTGCACAATTCAAATGGTAGAAATTGAGTATAATAAGGAGGAGACATAGTATGCGGAAAGCGCAGAAAGAGCAGGTGCAGGATTGGATAGTGTTGCTCAATAGGGCAAATGGAGAAATAGAGAAAGCGATAGAGTCAGAGAATACACAAGCAGCCTTGCATTTATTGAAACAGTGCCAAGAGGCGGCTATTCATCTGGGTGAATTGATTGAACAGGCAGAGGGAGAAGGAGTTGTAACAGTATCCTTTTTGGAAGATTATTGTGAATGTATTTATCAAATTCATGAAACATTGGAGCAGTATCAAGGCATAGATGGGAAAGTTGCATACAAGAAATTGTGTGACAGTTTGGCACAAGTTGAGTATAGTGTCCAAAAGGATATTTCGATGCGCAGGGAAATAGTGTTTTTGTCTTATAAAGCATCTACATGGGAAATGTTTGAGGATTTCTGGCAGGCGGCAAAGGATGATCTAAATTGTGATGTCTATGTAATTCCTATTCCGTACTATTATAAAAATTGGGACGGAAGCCTAAGGGAGATGCAGTATGAAATCGCACAATATCCGAAGGATGTACCTGTTATTCCCTACAATGAATTTAATTTTGAAAAGCATTGTCCCGATGTGATTTTTATTCAGAATCCCTATGATGAATATAATAATACAACCAGTGTTCATCCATATTTTTATTCGAACAATTTGAAAAACTATACAGAAAATCTGGTCTATATCCCATATTTTACTTTGGCTGAAATTGATCCGGAGGATAAAAGGGCGGTTGACAGTATGGAGCATTTTGTTATGATGCCCGGTGTAGTGAATGCTGACAAAGTGATTGTGCAATCGGAAGCCATGAGACAGTCCTACATAGAATATCTTTCAAAACATATGGGGGAAGACCACAGAGCAGAGTGGGAAGAGAAAATTATTGTACCGGATTTGCTCCAATTGAAAGAGATGCAGAATTCTCAAAGAAAAAACTCTGAAGATTATGTGGGAGAAATTCCGGAAAAATGGCAGAAGTTGATACAAAAGCCTGATGGAACCCGAAAGAAAGTCATCTTTTATTTTACAAGCATCAGTACACTGTTCCAATATGGGGAAACTATGCTGGAAAAGCTACATGATACCTTTAATATATTTAAAGAGAACCAAGATGACCTTGTGCTTTTGTGGAAACCGGATCTGTTAATTGAAAAAAACAATCAATGTTTTTCTGCAAAGATATGGGAATCTTATCAGAAAATAACAAAAGACTACAAACAAGAAGATTGGGGTATTTATGATGATGCGCAGGATGCAGATATGGCAGTGGCTTGCAGTGATGCCTATTATGGGGATGGGGGATCTCTGACAAGAGAGTTTTACCGGATGAATAAGCCTGTAATGATACAGGATATAAAAGTGAAGACGAAAGCAGAACTTTCGAAATTAGCGGATATATAATAGCATGTAGTGTAATAGGAGGTATGTTGTGGAGTTTCCTGATTCTTATTTTGAAGATGAAGTAAGAGATGGTTTTTATGTGTCTGGGATGATGAAGAGATCATGGGCGGCACAATTGGAAGTATTGGAGGATATTGACAGGGTATGTAGGAAGCATGGAATTCAATATTTTGCCGAATGGGGCACTCTTCTGGGGGCAGTCCGTCATGGCGGATTTATTCCTTGGGATGATGATTTGGACATCGGCATGAAGAGAGAGGATTATAATAAATTTTTGACTGTGGCGGCAGAACTGCCGGAAAGCTATGGTCTGCTGAATTATGAAACGGTTCATGAAGGCGAAAGCCTGTGGGAATTTTTGACGAGAGTGATGAATGGACATAAAATTTGTTTTGAAAAGCAGCATTTGGCGAAATTTCACGATTTTCCCTATGCTGTGGGGATTGATATCTTCCCGTTGGATTACCTTATAGGAGATGAACAGGCAGAAAAACAGAGGGCAGAAATAGTTTATCTGATTACCATGGCAAGCGCTGCAATTGATGGAAATAAGGATTCAAAAGAAACGGAAAGGCTTTTGCGTCAGGTTGAAGAGATTTGCAAAATCACGATTGACAGGGGCAGAGAAATAAAAAGACAGCTATATGCTTTGGAAGAACGGTATTTTATGATGTACAGTGAGCAGGAAGCTGAGGAAATAACAATAATGCCCAGATGGGTCAATACCAATTTTGCTTATAGATTTCCTAAGTCCTATTATGAAAACTTTATTCTAATGCCTTTTGAAAATATCCAAATTCCGGTTCCTATAGGCTATGATGCTATTTTAAGAGTAAAATACGGAGATTATGTGGAGCCGGTTCGTTCCGGAAGCGACCATGAATATCCCTTTTATAAGCGACAGGAAGCGATATTGAGGGAAACAATCGGTGAAACGAGGTTTACAAGAAAATATAATGGAAAGCAAATAGAAAAAATTGTAAAATAAAAAATTAAAAAATTGCTTTTGACCTCTAAAGTAATTGGAAAACTCTCCGATATACTTAACAGGTAAAGCAAATAAGCTACTTAATCTAAGCTTAGAAAGCTTTCATTCATTACTTCCTACTCAATTCGCACAATTGAAAGGAAGTAGGTAACCGTTTACTGTGAGGATGGTATGTGCGAATCATGCAAGCAGTAAACAAGCAAATTTTGCCGCAAGGAAGCGGTATCATATTTCAAGGAGGAAAATATTATGGTAGTAAAACACAATCTTACAGCAATGAACTCTAACAGAATGTTAGGACTGACAACTCAGACTCAGGCGAAGTCCACCGAGAAGTTATCTTCCGGTTACAAGGTAAACCGTGCAGCAGATGATGCAGCAGGTCTTGCAATTTCCGAGA
>JAMPEB010000031.1 GCA_023665475.1 Lachnoclostridium sp. | reverse complement strand
GTGCATGAAATCTTGCTATTTTAGTGCGAAAAGTTTTTATTCTTCAGAGCTGTATCCGCTATTACAAATACACAGTATTGCAAATGCTGTAGCTTGCTAAATGATGCCCAAATGCCTGTATGCCAGCTCCGTCACCACCCTGCCTCGGGGTGTACGGTTGATAAATCCGTTTTTGATCAGATAGGGTTCATATACATCCTCAATGGTTCCGGCGTCCTCTCCGATGGCGGCGGCAAGCGTGTCAAGCCCCACCGGCCCCCCGCTGAATTTATCTATCATGGTAATCAGAAGATTTCTGTCAATATGGTCAAGCCCAAGCTTATCCACATCCATCAGATCAAGCGCCGTATGGGCAACATCCTCTGTGATGATACCGTCATATTTTACCTGGGCAAAATCCCGTACTCTCTTTAAGATACGGTTTGCCAGACGGGGCGTACCCCTGCTTCTTCTCGCCATCTCCACGGCTCCTTCCGGTTCCAGCTCCACCTGAAGGACCTTTGCGGAATTCATAATAATCTGCTGAAGTTCTTCCACCGTATAAAATTCCAGATGATGAATCATTCCGAAGCGGTCACGCAGCGGCGCCGTCAAAAGTCCCGCTCTGGTAGTTGCACCCACCAGCGTAAACTTAGGCAGTTCCAAACGCACGGAGCGGGCTGATGACCCTTTGCCGATCATAATGTCGATACAGTAATCTTCCATGGCAGGATAAAGCACTTCCTCCACCTGACGGTTCAGTCTGTGAATCTCATCCACAAACAATAAGTCCCCTTCATCCAAATTATTAAGGATTGCCGCCATATCCCCCGGCTTTTCGATGGCAGGACCGCTTGTAATTTTAATATGAACTCCCATTTCGTTGGCAATAATGCCTGCAAGCGTAGTCTTTCCAAGCCCCGGCGGACCGTAAAAAAGCACATGATCAAGGGCGTCCCCACGCTGCTTCGCAGCCTTGATGTAAATTCTTAAGTTTTCCTTAATCTTGGATTGACCAATGTAGTCATTCAGCTTTTGAGGCCTTAAAGTGCCTTCAATTCTGCTGTCTTCCTCTGTAATGTTTGTTTCAATCGTTCTGGGTGCCATAAAGTACCTCTGTTTTCATTTTCACATTTAAAACATCTTCTTAAGCGCTGCTTTTAACACTTTTCCTGAATCCATATTCTCCACGCCTTCAATGGCGTTGACCGCCTTTAAACTCTCCGCCTGACCATACCCCAAAGATACCAGCGCAGCTACCGCTTCCTGTTTCTGCGGCGTGTCCGCAAGGGCATTTGCCCCCGCTGTCATTGTTACTTCACGGCTGATCATGTCATCGTCTATTTTCATTTTATCCTTAAGTTCCAATATCAGTCGTTCCGCCGTTCTGGCGCCGATGCCGGGAGCCTTGGAAATCGCCTTTACATCCCCCGACAGGATGGCAAACCGCAGGGAATCCGCATCCATAACGGACAAAACGGACAATGCCCCCTTGGGTCCGATACCGTTTACCGTAATACATTTTTTGAAGATTTCCAAGTCATTCCGGGAAAGAAAACCATACAGTAGAAAGGCATCCTCCCGTACGCAGGTATAGGTATAGAGTTTTGCCTGTTTCCCGACGCCCGGCAGTCTTGCAGCCGTATCGGCGGATATTTTTACATTATAACCGATTCCTCCCACATCAATCACCACATTATCCATGGTAAGGTCGTCTATCATTCCCTTCACAAAAGCTATCATAACAGTTCAAATCCTCACATTCCTAACATCTCTTTTTCAACCGTCCCACTCTCGGGATATTTTCTGCGCATCCTCAAATACACCACCAAAAAACAAATCAGATGCACGGCAAAAGTCAGCGCCCAGCTTATGGGATAGGAAATATACAAGCATCGCAAGGTTCTATAGCTTTGGAATATCGTATAAATCCATGCCACCCGGAACAGACAGGCGCCCGTCAGGGACACAAGCATGGGCATAACGGAATACCCCATACCCCTTAAGGCTCCCACCATGACATCCATCATGCCGCACAGACAATAAGTAGTACAGATGATACTAAGCCGCAAAACTCCATAAGTAATAACTTCCATATCATCCGGATTCGGAGCATAAAGCTGCAATAAAGTACCCGAGAAAAAGTATGCCGCATTTCCCAACACCAATCCCACTATCATAACCGATATCTGGCAGATAATCAGTATTTTCCCGATTCTCTTGATTTTATGGGCTCCGTAATTCTGTCCGGTAAAACTGATTGCCGTCTGGTGAAAGGCATTCATTGCTGTATAGACAAATCCCTCAATGTTAGACGCTGCGGTATTGCCCGCCATGGCAACAGAACCGAAAGAATTTACGGAGGACTGAATCAGCACATTGGAAATGGAAAACAAAGAACCCTGCAGACCGGCAGGCAGCCCAATCTGCAACATTTTGACCAACTTGTCCGGCACAATCCTTAATTGCTTGAAATCCAGCTTATAAACGCTGTCCGTAAGCATCAGACACCTCAGCACCAACGCGGAAGACACTCCTTGGGAAATCACGGTGGCAATGGCTACCCCCGCTACGCCGATTTGAAACCCAATCACAAAAATCAGATTCAATATGACATTGATCACCCCTGCCGCCAACAGATAGTACAAGGGTCTTCTGGTATCTCCCACCGCACGCAGAATCGCGCTGCCGAAATTATATGCCATCATAAAGGGCATCCCCACAAAATAAATCCTCATATACAAAACAGCTTGGTCTATGACATCCTCCGGGGTATCCATCAGCCTCAGCGCCGGACCCGACAAGGCAATGCCCAGCACGATTAAAATACAGCCGCTGACAAGGGATGTCAGTATCGCCGTATGTACAATGTCTGTTAATTCCTTCTGTTTCCCCGCTCCGTAAAACCTTGCCACCAGAACATTTGCGCCCACGGAAAGCCCGATAAACACATTGACCAACAGATTAATTAAGGAGCTGGTGGAACCCACTGCCGCCAGAGCATTACTTCCGGCATATCTTCCCACCACTACAATGTCCGCAGCATTAAACAAAAGCTGCAATACCCCTGAAAGCATCAGGGGTATATAAAATATCAGTATTTTCCCCAACAAGGGACCGTTACACATATCTATTTCGTATTTCTTTGACTTACTCTCACTCATTTTTATGCCTTTTATTTGTTATTGATATAGTTTATCAGACCTTCCGCCGCAATAATCTTCTGCATAAACTCAGGGAATGCCTGACCTTTAAAACTGGTTCCTTTCGTCATATTGGTGATGATGCCGGAGTCAAAATCAATCTCCACTTCATCCCCTGCCTCAATGCCCTTTGATGCCTCGGGACACTCAATAATGGGAAGCCCGATGTTGATGGCATTACGGTAAAAAATTCTCGCAAAAGTCTCCGCTATCACACAGCTTACTCCCGCCGCCTTAATGGCAATGGGTGCATGTTCCCTTGAAGAGCCGCAGCCGAAATTCTTATCCGCCACAATAATATCGCCTTTTTTCACTTTCTTTATAAATTCCTTATCGATATCTTCCATGCAGTGAGCCGCTAATTCTTCCGGATTGGAAGAATTGAGATATCTTGCGGGAATAATCACATCCGTATCTACATTGTCTCCATATTTAAAAACGCTTCCTTTAACTTTCATCGGAATTACCATATCCTTTCCATATTTTTTTCTTTATCTTTCCTCTCATTCCGCAGCGCAAGCGGCATTTGAATCAGCGGGAACTTTAGGACGCACGGCGTCACAAATTCCAAGATTGGAATTTTTTAATTTTCAATCTTTATCCCTCGGAGAAAAACTTCATTCTCGAAGGAATGCTTCATTCCTTTGGGCAGGCAATCCTTCCCGCCACAGCGCTTGCAGCCGCCACGGCAGGGCTTGCCAGATAAATCTCCGAATCAATATGCCCCATACGCCCTACGAAGTTGCGGTTGGTGGTGGACACACACCTCTCCCCCTCCGCAAGGACGCCCATATAGCCGCCAAGGCAAGGACCGCAGGTGGGTGTGCTTACAATAGCTCCCGCCTCTATAAAGGTCTTTAACAATCCCTCTTCCATTGCCTGCATGTAAATTGCCTGAGTTGCCGGAATCACGATACAGCGGATTCCCTTTGCCACTTTCTTTCCGGAAAGCACTTTTGCGGCAATACGCAGATCATCAATGCGCCCATTGGTGCAGGAGCCGATGACAACCTGATCAATGGTGATAGGATCCATCTTGCGGATTTCCGCTATGGTATGGGTATTTTCCGGCAGATGAGGGAATGCAACCGTGGGAAGCAGGGTGCTTAAATCAATGGTGTACTCTTCATCATACACCGCATCCTCATCCGCTTCATATATTTGATAAGCCCTGTTTGTATGTTCCTTTAAATATGCTTCCGCAATCTCATCCACAGGGAAAATGCCATTCTTGCCCCCTGCTTCAATCGCCATGTTGGCAATGGTAAAACGGTCATCCATGGTCAGGTTTTTGATGCCTTCTCCCACAAACTCCATGGATTTGTATAGCGCGCCGTCCACGCCGATCATGCCGATAATATGTAAAATCACATCTTTTCCGCTGACCCACTCGGAGGGTTTGCCTACAATATTGAAACGGATTGCCGAAGGCACCTTGAACCATGCCTTGCCGGTAGCCATTCCTGCCGCCATATCCGTACTGCCCACACCTGTGGAAAAAGCCCCCAGCGCGCCGTAAGTACAGGTATGGGAATCTGCCCCGATAATCACATCCCCGGGAACCGTAAGCCCTTTTTCCGGAAGCAGGGCATGCTCAATGCCCATCTCTCCCACTTCAAAATAGTTGGTAATCTCATTTTTTCTCGCAAACTCCCGCACACATTTGCAATGCTCCGCGGACTTAATATCCTTATTCGGCACAAAATGGTCGGGCACCAAAGCTATCTTATCCTTGTCAAAAACACCCGCTGTCTTAAATTTTTCCATTTCCTTGATCGCCACCGGACTGGTGATGTCATTACCCAATACCAAATTAAGCTGCGCTTCAATCAACTGCCCCGCTTCCACCTTTTCCAGTCCTGCGGCCGCCGCAAGAATTTTCTGTGTCATCGTCATTCCCATATATGCTTCCTCCAAAGTCAAAACATAATAATTCCATCAATACACATTATCATATCACAGTAACCGTAAATGTTCAAATACAACTTTCAAAAATGATGACAAAATAGTAAAAACCCGATTGACAAGTTGCTCAATCGAGATTTAATATAATAATGTCATGGTTGTACTTACTCATCTTTGATATCATTCACACCAACTATCCTTGTTCGAGCAGTTTGCGGCGATAAATGATATGCTGTTACAACCCTTAAAATCAATCAGACAAAATATCAGAGTAATGACAAAATAAATTATCAGGAAAGGGAGAATCAAAGTGACTAAGAAACAGTATAAAAAAGCAAATGGGACCGTTTTTCCGGTTGTTATGATTATTCTCGGGTATTTCGCATTATCCATGGTTGCATGGATGCTGACCTCCGCCGCCACCTGGTCCACTTATCTGCAGATGGGCGTTTCCATCGCTGCCATGATCATATGCATCATTGTCTTTTTAACAAAGCGTGACACGAAACAATGCGCCGTTATTATGATGGGAAGCGCATCCATAGCCTATCTGACAATCCGGCTTGTGGGCACTTCTTCCGGCACATGGGCATACGCTTTTGCCGTACTGTTTTGTGCCATGGCATTTTTAAATGTCAAGCTTATTATCGGCGGCAATATCGTCTCTATTTTAGGCTCTGTTCTGCGCTTTGCGCTCTATTACAAAACCATGGATAGCGCTACCTTGAGCTCCGAAGTCATCGGTCTTCTTATTACATGCCTCTGCGCTTACGCTTCCATCCGGATTATTATGCTGTTAATTCGTTTTGACAAGGAAAATACCGAAGTCATCATGCAGAATGCCGCAAAACAGGAAGAAAACAATATAAGAATCGTAGGCTCTGCGGAAGAAATTATAAAGCATTTTGAAGATGCCATGACCATGCTGGAAAATCTGAAAACCAGCGTGGACACCAGTAATTTTGCCATGAGCGATATCGCAGCCAGCACCGAAAGTACCGCGGACGCCATCCAGAAACAAGCCGCAATGTGTTCGGAAATCCGGGTAAACACCGATAAGGCGGAACGGAGCACTCAGATTATGATTGAAACCTCCCAGCGTTCCGAAGAAAATATTACGGAAGGCACCAATGCCGTACAGGAATTACGAGAACAGTCCCGGAATGTGGAAAGTTCCAGTCAGGTCACGGCTGAAGTGATTGAAAGCCTTACCCAGAAAGTGGAAGAAGTCCAGAACTTTGTAGGTGATATTTTAAGTATCTCCAATCAGACCAATCTGCTTGCATTAAACGCTTCCATTGAAGCTGCCCGGGCAGGAGAAGCCGGCAAGGGATTTGCCGTGGTTGCGGAAGAAATCAGACAGCTTTCCGAGCAGACCAAAGAAGCTTCCAACAATATTACCAATATTATAGGCGTGTTAAACCAAGATGCACAGAGAGCAAACGAAAGCATTGAAAATTCCCGCGCATCCGTTATCAGACAAAATGAACTGATTGAAAATACACAGGAAAAATTTGAAAAAGTGGACGAGGAGGTTCGTCTGCTCGCCCAGAATATTAAAGATACGGAAGCCGTTATCGATGTTATTTTAGAGTCCACCGGCATCATTGCCGATAACATCACCCAGTTGTCCGCCACCAGCGAAGAGGTTGCCGCATCTTCCACAGAGGGGCTTAGAACCTCCGAAGAAACCGTGGCAAACATGGCAAAGACGAAAGAAATTCTCGAAGAAATTTTCCGCCTTGCCCAACAGTTAAAATAATGGTTTTTATGATAGGGGGAGCTGCCTTTTAACTTTGAATCTTTTTAAGCTGGTAAAACTCTCCCTTCAGTTCCATCAACTCTTCATAAGTGCCGTATTCCACGCATTTTCCCTTTGCAATGACCGCAATCTTATCCGCATCCCGTATAGTGGACAGACGGTGTGCCACAATAAAGGTAGTACGGTTTCTGGTTAAATTGTTCACCGCTTCCTGAATCAGCTTCTCCGAAATGCTGTCCAATGCGGAAGTCGCTTCATCCAGCACAATAATTTTAGGGTCGCGAATCAGGGCCCTTGCAATAGAAATACGCTGCCTCTGTCCTCCCGACAGCTTGCCGCCGTGCTCTCCGACCATGGTGTCCAGACCTTTGGGCAGGGAATCCACCAAATCCTTTAAATTTGCCGCTTCCACAACTTCTAAAAGCTTCTCCTCCGTCACATTATCACAGCCATATGTAATATTCTCCCGGATGGTTCCGGAAAACAAAATGGAACTCTGAGGCACAACCGCCAGATATTTCCGGTAAGTCCGCAAATCAATCTCATTGAGGTTCTGACCATCCAATAAAAGTTCTCCGTTATCCGTCAGGTAAAATCCGATTATCATATTTAAGATAGTGGTTTTTCCGGCGCCGGATTCCCCCACCAAAGCAATGGTCTCACCCTGCTTTATCTCCAGATTCAAGCCGTTTAAGGTGTTTTTCTCCCCATCATGATATTTGAAATAAACATTCTTAAATTCAAAATGCCCTTCCACTTTCTCTATGGGGCGTTTTCCCTCATTCTGCTCCACATCATCGGACAAAAGAACCTCTCCGATAGAATTTACGGACTCCACGCCCTTTGCGATAATCGGCACCAGCGTAAGGATTGCGGATACCTGATTCACAATGGTTGAAAAATAGTTCTGGTAAAGTGTGATATCTCCCACCAGAATATCCCCCTGAAATGCCAGATAGCCCGTAAACGCCAGACAGACAATCTGAAAAATCTGGAAAACCGCCCAGCCCACAGAGCCAAACAATGCCTGTATCAAATCCAGCTTATATCCTTTCTCCGCCACGGAAAAAAGCTGGTCATTCATCTTGCGCACTTCCTCATCCTCCAAGGCATGTGCCCTTGTGACGGGAATCAGCTCCACCATCTCCATAACTCTGGCGGAGGTTTCCTCCATTTCCCGTCTGAATTCCGAATTACGCTTTTTCATAATATTGCGGAATCCTACCATGGTAACTGCCGCAACAGGAGTCGTAATCAGGAAAAATAAAAACACTACCATACTCTTGCTCACAGTCACTACCAGCGCAACCCCGATATTCAGCGCAATATTTAAGATACTTAAAAAGGTCTGTGTAGAAAGGCTCTCCACCGCTTCCACATCCCTCATAACCTTGGATTGCAGCCGCCCGGACTGTGTCTCGATATGATAGGCAATGGAAAGCTTCTGCAGCTTACAGATAATCGCCTTGCGCAAACCCGTTTCCGCATACCGGGTAGCCTGACTTTTATAATCCGTATATAAATAATTCATGGGGACATTCAAGACAATAAGCGCCGCCATAAGCAGGGAATAACCCACCAGATTCCTCACTGTATCAGGATTCCCTGCGGTAATGTCATTTATAATATTTGCCACCACAATAGGCAGAATCCACACACAGGCATGTTTGATAAAGAAACAGATAACCGCCAACACAAATTTATGATAGTTACCCTTATAGATACCTATCAATGTGCGTATAGGATGCCTCTGATGCTTTGCATATACTTCCGTAAACCAATGCTCCGGCTCCATGCCTTTCGGGGGTCTCATTTTATCTTTAAATGTTGACATAATCCTTTCCTCTCATTATACAAAAATATACATGTAAAAAGGGGATGCTTTCCGATGCACCCCCATCCTGCTCTTAGTTGTTAATCAGCTTGTCATTCTCATTGTTCCAACTGTACAGCTTGCGAATCTCCTCGCCGACCTTCTCGGAAGGATGCTCGGAAGCCAGCTTTCTCAGCGCACGGAAATGTGCCTGACCGCCTGCGGAAGACATATCCAAAAGGAAATCCTTCGCAAAAGTTCCATCCTGAATGTCCTTTAGAATCTTCTTCATGGTCTGCTTGGTCTCATCCGTGATAAGCTTAGGGCCTGTAATATAATCGCCATATTCCGCGGTATTGGAGATAGAATATCTCATTCCGGCAAAGCCGCTCTGGTAAATCAAATCCACAATCAGCTTCATCTCATGGATGCACTCGAAATATGCATTTCTGGGGTCATATCCCGCTTCTGTTAAAGTTTCAAAACCAGCCTGCATCAACGCGCATACGCCGCCGCACAAAACTGCCTGCTCACCAAAGAGGTCTGTCTCCGTCTCGGTACGGAAAGTGGTCTCAAGCACGCCGGCTCTTGCGCCACCGATAGCAAGCGCATAAGCCAATGCCATATCCTGCGCCTTGCCCGTTGCATCCTGATGTACGGCAACCAGACAGGGAACACCCTTGCCTGCCTGATATTCGCTTCTTACGGTATGTCCGGGTCCCTTGGGTGCAATCATGGTCACATCCACATCCTTGGGAGGTACGATCTGTCCGAAATGAATATTGAATCCGTGGGCAAACATCAGCATATTGCCTGCCTCCAGATTCGGCTCGATATCTTTCTTATACATAGCAGCCTGCAGTTCGTCATTAATCAAAATCATGATAATATCTGCTTTCTTTGCCGCCTCTGCCGCGGTATACACCTCAAACCCCTGCGCTTCAGCCTTTGCCCAGGATTTAGAGCCTTCATACAAACCGATAATCACATGGCATCCCGACTCCTTTGCGTTTAATGCATGTGCGTGTCCCTGGCTGCCATAGCCGATAACTGCAATGGTCTTTCCCTCTAACAGGGACAGATTACAGTCTTCCTGATAAAAAATCTTTGCCATCTTTTTCTCCTCCATTGTCATTGTAATTGAATAAAAATATAACTGATAGGTATTGCCCTAGAGCTAACAATTTGTAAAATACGGTCACAGCATCGTAATATTCTCCGTACCCCTACCCAATCCTGCAATTCCGGTTCTGGCAAGCTCCAATATCTCCTGTCCGTCAAAGAGACTGATAAAAGCATCTATCTTACTCTGATTTCCGGTCAGTTCAATGATAAGGCTCTCTGCGGACATATCCACAATATTGGCACGGAAAGTATTGGCGGCCGCGATAATATTAAGCCTTGTATCCGCCGTGGCTTTCACCTTAATCATCACAAGCTCCCTATATACGCTCTCTTCCGGTTTTAACTCTCTGACATTCCGCACATCCACAAGCTTTCCCACCTGCTTCTCAATCTGCTCAAGCACCTCATCGTCCCCGGATGTCACAATGGTGATTCTGGAATACTTGGGGTCAGCAGTCACTCCTGCCGTAATACTCTCTATATTATAGCCCCGTCTCGAAAACAGCCCTGAAATACGGCTCAACACGCCGGATGTATTATCTACTAATAATTGAAATACTCTTTTCTGCATTTTAATCTCCATTCCGCCTTGAGCGGCTCAAATAGAAATGAAAACCTACATTTCTTAATATAGCAATTTCACGCCTGCTTGTCAACTGCCATATGTCTAAACTTATTGATTTTTCTTGTCTTTATTTGTGAAATGATGCTATAATAGAATCGCAGATTCTATTATCCAAGTTCCGTAATAACATAAATGTAACGATTCAGGGCCATGGGGCAGATGGGAGCAAAATGCAAAGTCTAAAATCAGACCGTTTCTCTTTCATATGTCAACGATTATGCTACATCGGCAATATCATCATCCGTGTAACAGGAAGTTTTATTTTTCTGTTCCTTTTCTGGTATTCTTTCCGGTTTACGCAGTACATGCCCCCCAATTCACCGGAATTTCCTGTTGACAGAGCTGATTCCGTCTTATGGAATCTGTTGACGCTGCTTGCATTCGGAGGCATTTTTACAGGACTTACGGCGCTTGGGAAAAAACTCTCCGACAAAACTAAGAACATCATTTTAAGATGTCTGGTTTCGTTTATGGTGTTCTGCGTCATGTTTTTCGGTTTTCAATGGATTTTGTCAGCGGACAGAGTCCCTGCGGCGGATCAGTTTTATGTCTGCCACGAAGTGAATAATTTTATGCAGGGAACTTATCTTGCTCTTGAGAAAGGATATTATTGTGAATTATATCCCCAGCAGTTAGGACTGATTGCCCTGTTGGAGCTTATTTTTTCCATAGCCGGTTCCAACAATTACTTCGCATTTGAAATCATCTCCGCCCTGTCGGCTGCAGGCATTGCATTTCTCGGCTACCGCATCCTGCGGGAAATCACAAAGGATTTTTCTGTCGGCGTATGCTACTGCCTGTTAATGACAGGATGCCTGCCCATGATTTTTTATACCAGCTATGTCTATGGGGAAATCACCGGCGCTTTCTTCTCTTTCCTCGCCGTGTTTTTCGCCCTTCGCTATAAAAATCAGAAGAAACACTGTTTATTTTATCTGTCGGGAATCCTGCTCTCATTTTCCATGGCATTTCTCATAAGAAAAAATTCCTTAATCCTCATGCTCGCGTTCTGTCTTACCGCCCTTTTATGGTCCTTCAAAGAAAAAGACAAGAAAATGCTTGTCACGGCGTTTCTTGCCGTTGTCCTGCCTTTTTTGGCCTTTCTCGGCATACAGCAGATGTATGAAATGCGCTCCGGCATCGAAAAATCCTCCGGCATCCCCGCCAGCGCATGGATTTCCATGGGACTTGAAGAACATGACGGAAGATTCGGCTGGTATTACGGCTCAAGAGGTAAGGACGCCTACTCGGAAAGCGGGTATAACAGAGAAATTGCGGACGCCGTCTGTAAGCAGGAAATCAAAGACAGACTGCAATATTTCATAAACCAGCCCTCCTATGCCATACATTTCTTTAAACAAAAACAGTTGTCACAGTGGAATGAACCCTTATATCAGGCTTATCATTTCAGCCAGAATTATTCGGAAGACACCGTTCCGAAAGAAGGATCTTTTCTCTTTTGGCTGGAGGAACATTTTACGCTGTTACTTAATATCTGCGACAAATTGCAGTTGATTCTCTATCTGGGTATGCTTCTGTATTTTATTTTTGCGGTGAAAAAGGATTCCGATATGCTGCAGCATATCCTGCCCGTCATGATTATAGGGGGATTTCTTTTCAGCATGGTATGGGAAGCCAAAGCAAGATATATTTTTGCCTATTATCTGGCAATGTTTCCCATGGCGGTCATCGGTTACCGGCAGCTCTTCCTGACAATAACCCAAAAGTTAAAAAAACAAATCTGAGGCTTTCCTTTACTCCTCACCTTCCATGCATTTGGACAGTGCGAGGGTTCCGGTTCTCGCCACTTCCACAATACTGATGGATTGGAGCATATTAAGCATCAGCCTGATTTTTTCCGGGGTATCGCACACCTGAATCATCATCTGGCGGATGGACATGTCCACGATATCCGCCCCCATAACCTCGCAGATTTCCATGATTTCGCGTCGGTTACCCTTATTGTACTTTACTTTTACTAACATTAATTCTCTGGTAATGCACTGTTGTTCCGAAAAAGTTTTTACTTTGATGACATCCAGCTTTTTATTAAGCTGTTTCTCAATCTGCTCAATGGTACGCTCGTCGCCGCTGGAAACAATCGTCATACAGGACACTGTAGTGTTATCGGTCTCTCCCACCGCAAGACTGTCAATATTAAAACATCTCCGGGAAAAAAGCCCCGCCACCTTGCACAATACGCCGGAACGATTTTCCACCTGTACGGAATAAATTCTCTTTTTCATAATTTACAATTTCCTTTCCCTGATTTCCCGCCTGCTTATTTTACCAGATCCATGGGGTCTACCAGACACTCCAAAAGCACTGAATTTTCACAGTTTAAAAAGCTGTTGATAACATCCTCTGCATTCTCCATGGTTTTCAGGCGCAGATAATCAAAATCATATGCAGCGGAAAGTTTCTCCAAGTCAGGGCTCCCTGACAAATCTACAACAGAATAATGGTCCTTATAGGTATAATGCTGGTATTCCCTTACCATGCCCAAATAATTATTTTTCAAAACAATAATCTTTGCCTGCACATTATGCTGCCTGTAAGTTGCAAGCTCCATCATGGACATCTGGAAAGAACCGTCGCCGCACACCGCAATCACCTGTTTGTCCGGCGCGGCAAGCTTGGCTCCCATAGCCGCCGGAATGGAATACCCCATGGTTCCCATACCTCCGGAAGTCAAAAATTTCCCCTGTTTTACAATATGATAGCCGCAGGACCAAATCTGATTCTGTCCCACATCCGCCACATACACGGCGTCCTCATCCATTTTTTCGGACAAAAGAGTAATAAATGCCGCCGGATCCACATAGGAAGGATTGGGACTTCTTCTGGGCATCATGCTCTCTTTGTATCCCTGCAGGATTTTGATCCATTCCTCATAATCCCCTTCCAGCTCTTCCTTTGCAAAATCCTCAAAAATATGTTTGGCATCTCCTACCAACGGAATGGTAGGCCCCGCATTTTTGCCGATTTCCGCCGGGTCTACATCAATATGCACCAATACCTTACCCTGAGTAATCAAATCCGGCTGGCTCACCGCCCTGTCGGCTACCCTTGCCCCTACCATAATCAGCAGATCCGACTCATTCATGGCACGGTTTGCATAAGGTTTTCCGTTATTGCCCACCATACCGAAATACATGGGATGTCTGGTAGGCATAACCCCTATTCCCATCATAGTGGACACTACCGGAATCCGATATTTTTCGGAAAAAAGCCTGAGTTCATCCTGCGCATCGCTGAGAAGCACACCGCCCCCCGCGCAGATAATGGGGCGCTTTGCCTTTTGCAGTTCCTTGATGACCTTTTTTATCTGCACCGCATGCCCTTTTACGGTGGGCTTATATGTGCGCATATTCACTTCTTCCGGATATTTAAACTTACTAATCTGGGCATTCTGGATATCTATGGGCACATCAATCAACACAGGTCCTTTTCTTCCGGTGTTGGCAATATGAAATGCCTCCTTAAAAATTCTGGGAATATCGTTTACATTTCTCACCAGATAACTGTATTTTACAAAAGATTCCACGGCTCCGGTAATATCCGCCTCCTGAAACACATCGCTTCCAAGCAGCTCACTGTTTACCTGTCCCGTGATAACCACTAAAGGAATACTGTCCGCAAATGCCGTGGCAATTCCGGTAATCACATTGGTAGCGCCGGGACCGGAGGTCACTGCACACACACCGGGTCTCCCGGTAAGCCTTGCCATGCCGCTTGCCGCGTGGGCAGCATTCTGCTCCGTCCTGATTAAGATCGTCCTGATATCGGACTCCAATATACTATTGTAAAAAGGGCAGATTGCAACGCCGGGATAGCCAAATACAATCTCTACCTTTTCCTCCGCTAAACATTTGATAATGGCGTCTGCTCCATTCATAATAACTCCTCCTTATAAAATTACGACTTTTCGGTCTGTCTCAATTTTTGCGCTAATTTTACGGCGTCGGCGGCATCCGTGGAATAACCGTCCGCTCCGATTTCCGTGGCATATTCCTGAGTGATCACCGCGCCGCCCACCATGATTTTGGTATCCAGATGCTCTTCCTTTGCAAGGGCAATCACTTCCCTCATTCTCTGCATGGTAGTGGTCATCAGAGCCGAAAGTGCAATAATCTGTGCATGATGTTCCTTTGCCGCCGCAATAATCTCTTCCTTGGAGACATCCTTGCCCAAATCAATCACTTGAAAACCATAATTTCTAAGCATCAAAGCCACCAGATTTTTGCCGATATCATGAATATCGCCTTCCACCGTGGCAATAATCACCACCGGCATATCTTTTCCGTGAGTCTCTTTCAGCAGTAACGGTTCCAACACTTCAATGGAATTTTTCATAGCCTCCGCACTGGCAATCAACTGGGGCAGAAAATATTTGCCCTTATCAAAATATTCTCCCACGGTATTAATGGCGGGAAGCAGCGCTTCGTTTAAAAGCACGGAAGGATCTTCTCCTGCCGCCAGCGCCTGTCTTGTAAGCTCCGCAATCCCGCTGCGGTTGCCCTTTAATACGGCATTGCTCAAAGAATCTTTGGAATCTGAATTTGGTCTGCTCTGGATAACAGCATTATCTGTACTGTCTGAACTTTGTCTGCCGATATTTGTTCCGCCGACATCCGCCCCCGGACTTTTTTCCGCCTTAAGCCGGGCTAAATCCGCCTCTTTTTGTTCCCGCTTTTCCTTTACGCTTCCGGCGTACTCAATATAACGCAAATCCGCGTCATCCTTTGCCAAAAGCAAGTCCGCCGCCAAAGCACAGCTCACCAAAAGCTCCTGAGAGGGATTGGCGATTGCCATGGTCAGCCCTTCCTTTATAGCAAGGGTCAAAAATGCCGTATTCACAAAATTCCGCTCCGGCATGCCAAAGGAAATATTAGAAAGCCCGCAGATTGTTGCAAATCCCTGCTCCCTGCAGTAATGAATGGTCTCTAATGCCTCCAATCCCGCCTGTTTATTGGCTCCCACCGTAGTTACCAGACCATCCACCACAATATCTTCTTTGCGCATTCCGAGTTCCAACGCCCTGCTGCTGATTTTTTCAATAATCTGCCTTTTTTCCTCCATATTTTCAGGCAGCCCTTTGTCCGACAAAGGCAGCAGAATAAACATTGCGCCGTATTTTGCCACTATGGGAAGCAGTTTCTCAAACTTTTCCGTTTCTAAAGACACGGAATTGACCAACGCCCTTCCGGGGTAATGACGGAGAGCCGCCTCCAACACCTCCACATAGCTGGAATCCAATGACAACGGAAGATTCGTGGCGCTCCCCAGTTCCGCAATGGCTTTTAGCATCATTTCTTTCTCGTCAATACCGCTCATTCCCATATTGACATCCAATACCTGTGCGCCGCATTCTTCCTGCTCCTGCGCAAACTGAACCACCTTGTCCATGGAGCCCTCACGAAGCTGTGCCTGTAAAAGTTTCTTACCGGTAGGATTAATGCGCTCTCCTACAATAATAAATTTATCTCCCTGTGAGAAAGACACCGTCATGCGCTCGGAAGTAAGATAACCCGTTCCCTCGGGTCTTCTTTGCACATTCCCCCTGCTTTCTTCTCCGAATTTTTCATGAATCTTTTCTATAAATTCCGGCGTAGTGCCGCAGCAGCCGCCGATCAAAACGGCTCCGGCTTCCACCAGCTCTTCCATTTCCTTTGCAAAAGTATCCGCATCCATGTCATAATCCGTGCCACCCTCCTCGTTCAAAAAAGGAAGCCCGGCATTGGGCTTTGCAATAATGGGAATGCTGCACACGGACGCCATGTCCGAAATAATCCGCTTCATATGCGCCGGACCCGTGGAGCAGTTGGCCCCCACGGCGCAGGCTCCCAGACTTTGCGCCACAATGGCCGCTGTCCCCGAATCCGTGCCATACAGAGTCCTTCCGCTTTTCTCAAAAGTAAAGGATGCCATAACCGGCAAGTCGCAGACTTCCTTTGCCGCAATTAACGCCGCCCTTGTTTCCGCGAGGCTCATCATGGTTTCCACCACTAAAAGATCCACTCCCGCCTCTTCCATGCAGAGAATCTGCTCTTTATAAATATCGATTAAATCCTCAAGCTCCATCCTGCCCATGGGTTTTAACTGCTCTCCCGTCATGGTCAGGTCTCCTGCCACATACACTTTCCCACGGGTGCCGGAAGCCGCCGCTTCCCTGGAAATATCCACCAGATTCCCTATCATGGACTTCATTTGATTTTCCAAATGATATTCGGCAAGCTTAACGCGGTTTGCCGTAAAGGTGGGGGCATACAGAATATTGGTCCCCGCTTTCACATATTCTTTCTGTAGGGAAAGCATAACATTCCTGTTTTTTAAAATCCATTCTTCGGGACAGACTCCCGAAGGCATCCCCGCCTTCACCAGATTGGAGCCCGTAGCCCCGTCCAGATAAACTATATGCTGCTTTACAAATCTCTCAAACTCTTTTTTTGTCATTTTAAGTCTCTTCTTTGTATATTAGTTTGTGCCCTATTTCTTAGTTTTTAATAAGCTTTCACGAATTAGTTGCATTTTTTCACAAAATATGATAAATTTTTAGTGATATGCAATATACAGAAATGTTTGGAGGTAACAGCTTGAATTCCAAAATACGATTTGCCGCCGCAGGATTCGCAGGGCTTCTTATGTCAGTCATGCTTACCGCCTGCGGGCGTGACCCGGAACTTACGCAGTTTCAAATGGATGTGGACTCGTTTTGTTCCGATATTTCTGAAATTGACACCGCTATGAATAATGTAGCCCCCGAATCCGAAAACGCCATAAACGAAGTGCTTTCCTATCTGGACCAATTGGATAATCGTTTTCAGGAATTCGCGGCTTTGGATTTTCCGACAGAATTTGACCATCTGGAAAATCTGGCGGATGAAGCAAGCGCATATATGACGGAAGCCGTATCCAGCTACCGTGACGCCTCTACGAATGATATCTATGACGAAGCTCAGGTTTCCGCCCAATACGCCTACGCAAAGGAAAATTATTCCAGAGCTTATAAGCGTATTCAAATCATTATCACCCTGCTCCACGGCGAGAATCCTGAAAATGTGGATTTGATCATTGAAGAATCCGATTCGTCCGATTCCTGAAATATAATTACAGGATTTGCTCGCTTCGCGGTGCGCTCCGCAAACTTTCCGTTGTCATGAATGAAAAGCTGTCATGTATTGATTTTTATAAGAAAACAATACATGACAGTTTCTTTTTTCTGCTTTATAAAAATCATTTATACAACCGGAACGCCCCAATAACGGGAAGCTCCTTCTTCTCTTCATTACTTGCGTTAATGATGCCGAGAATCATGCATACAAAACAAAAAATACCGACTGCCACGGAAATCAGTCCTCCGATAATGCCGCCCACAACAGGAATAAATCCCATGATAAAACAGGCAGCGCTGCCTACAATCGCCGTGAGCCAGATGGTCAGTGACTGGTTGATGTGGAATTTAATATCCTCATCATCTTTATAAGCGGAACAAATTGCAACTATCATTCCTATAAAAGTAACATAAGCAATAATTCCCGTGGTCTTTTTATCCATAATCTCCATCCTCCATATGCTAAGTTTCGTTTATCCGTTAAAATCTTTTTCTTCCCCGCCTTACCCCACTGTGCATATTCCCGGAAAAATCTTCACAAAGCAAGATTTTCTGTGACATTCACAGGGTAATATGCCAGAAATATAACAATATATTTTTGAACACCCAATTTACGCCTATAACCGCCAATCCTCCCCAAAGATACCAATCATGGAATTTCCAGCCTCTTATCCTGCCAATTTTCAACTTTGCCAAGGTATGGCTGCCCATAAAGCCCGTGCAGAGTACCGCCGCGTACAATACAAAAGGATGATACCACAGGGAAAGTAAAAATCTGCCCTGTAACAGCGCCTGTACCGCTCTGGTTCCCCCACAGCCCGGACAATATAAACCTAAAATATACCACATGGCACAGGGATAAGAAAAATGCGGCTCCACAAAACCCATATAGAAAACAAGGAGCATAATTCCTGCCGCCAGCACAAAAATTCCTATACGGTAAAGCTGTTCTTCTAAAGTCTTCTCCTGTTTCATGGCATATCACACCTACACATCCAGCATACCAACCAATACGCCCAGCCCGATAGGTGACAATAATATGCCCATAATACCGCAAATCACGCCGGCTATAGCCAGACCGCTCTTTTCACTCTTGCCTCCAAGGATGCCGCAGATAATTGCCGCAATACCAAGAAGGAATCCGATTCCACAGCAACAACAGGTAACAATGGAAAGAATACCGCATACAAGGCTGACAATCGCCAATGTATTGCCGCTCTGGTTTGACTGTTGTGAATTATACTGTACCGCAGGCTGATAGGGATTGGCTGTATTATCCTGATAATTTGATGTACTGCCCTGATAATAAGTGTTGCCCGGCTGCCCGCTGCCCTGTATACCGCTCTGATAATAAGGATTGCTCGCCTGACCGGAGTTTACCTGACTGCTATCCTGCGGACTACTCTGATAATAGGGACTGCTTGTCTGGTCGATGCTCGGCTGGTTGCTTTCCTGTGGACTGCTCTGATAATAGGGATTGCTTGCCTGTTCAGGAGCTGTCTGACCGCTATCCTGCGGACTGCTCTGGTAATAAGGATTATCTGCCTGACCCGCGCCCGACTCTTGACTGCCGCCCAATATGGTAGTATCCAATATGCCGCTATTCGAGATATTACTGTCCAATACGCTGCTGTTTAAGATACTGCCGGTTTGGCTTTCATCCGGCTGAGACCCCCCCTGATAATAGGGATTGCCTGCCTGATTATTGTTACTGTTCTCGTCCATCTTTTGCCTCATTTCCGCGTAGCTCTTTGCTTATACCAAGTTTGCGGATACTACGCAGACACAAACTTGTGGTTAAAATATACCTCTATAGCTTAACATTCCCTGCTGATTTTTTCAAGAGGCAAAATCATTTTCTTTCCTCCGACGAAAAGACAACTACTGCTTCTCTGCAGCGGACACATGTATGTATGCTTTATCATAATATTCGGCACAGGCGGAATTCACCCAGATATAACCGTCTTCATCCTGTAAATCCGTATACATCACCAATAATTCACCCGGAACCGATACTGGTTTAAATTCTACTTCCTTAATATTGTTATCGTGAAGAATTTCCAATCGCTCTTCCCATTCCACCGCATACTGCTTCGCCCAGCCCTGACGCCAGTTTCGATATGCCTGATAACTGGTGATTTCCCGTAAATCGGTTTTATAAATAACAAAGGTCAAAAAAATGCCAAGCACCGCACAATAAAGTAAAATATATTTTTCCGATTTATCATATACCGCTTCAAACATTCTTTTTATTTTATTTTGGCTCTTATAAAGCCAGCCGATCCAATAACAAAAATTACTTACAATCCATAAATGGCAGGAATAAAATAAGACCGCGGCCATTCTTCCTCCACCGGTAGTTCCGTCAACATACATAGTGGCGGCAGCCTGTGATGCATATATGCCAAAAGTAATCAGCGTAAACAGTCCCGGAAAACGAAAAGAGTAATTTATATTTTTTACAGCCCTCCAGACAAAAGGCAATACAAAGAAAAGCATTAAAATTACTTTTATATCAGTCCATGAATAAATATTGGTAAAAGATCTTACCAAAGACATCGCGACCGCATAAACAGCGCCCTTCGTTTGCCCTCCGAAATTACCGGCAATCCGATTCCTATTTCCGGGCGCAAAAATACATATCAACAGGCTGACAGTTATCACAACCGTGAGAAACCATGTTCTTTTAAATGCTTTTTTATTAAGGAAGAAAAATAACCCCGACAAGACCGAAAGCGTAAGGACACAGGATAAACTGGTTCCAAAATTATCTCCTCCGATGAGGATAGCTAAAAAACAGGAAATTACGGATAGCGTTATATACTTCCATTTTGGATAATCGTTTATGCCCAGCTTCATAAACAGCGCCAGCAGAACAAGGGAAATCCCATAAATGAAAGTATAATTTATTGCCCCGGTATACCAATAAAAACTTTCTTTCGGAGAAGGACAATAAAGAATCTGTAATATCAACACGGGTACTATAATGGGTATGCCCAGCCAGCCCGCTTTTTCCTTTGATTTCATTTTTAACAGGCTCCCGCATAAAAAAATCTCCGAAAAAATAATGCTTCCCAACATCAGCCATGCAACGATGCCATAATATTTTTCTCCCCATATGCCGGGCTGTAAAGCTGCCAGAAATGAATTGGAGAATCTCCCCTCCCAATTCATATAAGAATTTGAGGATGTTTCCAATGCACTTGCGATAACACCGAAAATCCCGCCTCCGTTTGTAAGCGCCTTGTAACCCGCAGCGCCATAAGACCAGTCATCCGCAGAAGGATAATTATATTGTGAAATCATGAGCAATGGTAATAAAACCACCAATAACGCTAAAATACATGATATATTAATAATGATTAAATTCGCTTTCTTATCATTTTTCATTTATTGTGGTTGCCTTTCCAAAAGGATTCTCAAGGATTATATTGACTAAAATATTATAAATGTAATTTTCGTCCATGTCAAACCTTCCCCGCTAACTCCCGCCACCTCTTATCATCCTTCAAAAACCCAAAGTTTTCTTCATCCTGAAAACTCTTGCACAAATCCTGTTTCAGCTCCTCTTTAAACCCTTCCCTTACCCCTTTAAATTCCATATGCTCATATAACGGAGACTCACAAAAGCTGCCGATCTGCTCTGTGGCAGCAAGCATGTCCCGCATAATCGAAATCACTGCATCCACATCTTTTTCCAGCGTGGCAAGCTCCAGCTTACAGGAAGTTTCATAATACTTCCCCATCTCAAAGCATCTTGCCATTTCCTCCTGCTTGGCAACAATATCATGCGCCTTTTTCATATCCTTTTCCTGCAGCGCCAGCCCATTGATTCCGTATAATGCGGCATTTACCATCTGATAATAGGAAAACAGCAACTCCTCATAGGTTTTATATGCCTCGGGTATGCGGTCTGTTTTCTCATAAATCTGCGCCTGTTTTCTTTTGCGTTCGGGATTCTGCTGCGAAAAATATGTTAAATATTCTTCCGCCTTATCATACTGCTCTTTTCTCATATAAAAAGAAAATAAGGAATCCGCGGCATGGGTGCGTATATCCTCCTCATTGCTCTTAAGGGCACGGACATATAAAGAATGCACATACCCTTCATATTTATCGGAATCCGGTACTTTCTGCACCATGAGCTGTGCATCCAGAATGACCGCCGTTTGCCAAAGCAGCCGTTCACAATTCGGATATTCTTGCAGCTTTTCCCTTGCCCATGAAAATACCTCGCTGTATGTTTTTTCTTTGAACATGGCATCCAATTCATAAATAAGCCCGTTGATTTCTTCCGTGGTCAATTCTTCATGGAAAGACAGCAGCGTGTCCAAGGAAATCCCAAGTAATCTGGCAATGGGCGCAAGCAGTGTAATATCCGGCAGGGAATTTCCGTTTTCCCATTTGTTCACCGCAGGAGCAGTCACCCCCAGCCGAAGCGCCGTTTCCTCCTGAGTCAAGTTTTTTGCTTTTCTATATTTTCGGATGACCTCACCTATCTGCATATTAATCCTCCATGCCGCATTAGCGGCTCTAATCATTTTGTTGTATACTGCCGGCTCCCTATTACAAAACAAATAAAATTGTTTGATTCTAATATACCAGACAGGCGCATGCCCCACAACTGAAGGTCTGTTAAATATTTCTCAACAAAATTAACCGTTGCTCATGCAGTCTTCCCGAAAATCCTTTGTCTTCTCCAAACCAACAAATCTTACATACAAAATCTTTTCATTGCCTCGACAAAACTACATCATCCCAGAATCCGGGATAACGATAGAAAAACACAATATAGGAATCCGTGAGGTAAAAATCCAAGTCATCCCATGTGCCAATGACATCGAGTCCCATTTCCCTGCTGACCTCTGCCAAAATTTCGTCGTCGCCCTTCCCTAAAAGCTGCGACGCCTCAACCTGTTCTCCCGTCTTAACATCAATGGTAATACCCTCATAATAAGAATAAGGATGTGCGCCGCCTATATAAGAAACATCATTATATTGAAGACTGACATAATCATCCCCTATATAGGTGAGGGATAACATCTGCCAAAAATCATATTCTGTGGGAAATTCCTCTGTATCCGCTCCGGACATACCATATTGATATGCTTCTGCCCCTTGCTGATAACGCTTCTCATGTCCATCATAAATTTCCTGCAAAGTACGGTTTATCGCATCCCCGTTTGGAAGGGTATCATTAAGGAAAAAATTTTCCATTTCATAATAATATGCGATTCTTTCCGATTCATGCTCCTGATACTCCTGCCGTTTTTCTTCAATAGTCCCGTAGTCTTCTATATTATATTTTACATATTCTTCCGTGGGATCCGCATCAGACAGGATAATAACTCTATCTGTGCTGCCTGTTGAGGAATCCTCTGCTCCCTGCGCTGTGAAATGGTCGGTTTTTTGCGTTTCCTGCGTTGCAGTGCCGTCAGCTTCCCGCTTTTCGGTTTGTTGTGCCGCGGAACGGTCCGCTTCCTCACTCGCCTTTCCGCACCCGGTCATGCCCCACAGCGCCATACATAATAATATACAAAAAATGATTTTCTTTTTCATAAATATACCCCTGCATATCGCTACTGATGAAGCGTTTGAAAGCTTACTTTCAAACTTCATCTCCGTTTCTACGCTGCTTTGGTTTCAGCTTTGAAATTACGCATCTCAAAGCATGACTCCGAAAGATACCTCTTTAGCTCATTGCAGCTTTAACTCCACCTGAATATCCGGCCGCATCCTTTTCAGATTATTCTCAAACTCCTGACCATCCGCCGCATCCCCTACGACACTTCCGTAATGTATCGGAATCACAGCCTTCGGCTTTATCTGCGCAATATATTCTGCTGCCTGCTTCTTATCCATGGTATAAAATCCCCCAATAGGAATCAAAGCAACATCACATTGTATATGTTCCATATACGCATTCACATCAGTATCGCCTGCCACATAATAACGGACATCATCCATTTTCACTACATAGCCCAGCCATCCCTTCATTTTAGGATGAAAGGGTTTCAGTTTATTATAAGCGGGAACAGTTCCTATCTGAATGCCCTCCTGCTCATACATTTCACTCGGTTTGCAAAATACACATTTATCAGGCGCTACTCCCGACTCGGCAAGAACCTTCTTTTTCATGGATTCCGGCGCCACTAAAATGGTGCTTTCCTTCTTTACTTTCGCAATGGAATCCGGCTCAAAATGGTCAAAATGCTCATGGGTAATAAAAATCATATCCGCATCATAACAGGTATCCTGCACCTGAAAGGGGTCAAAATACAATATTTTGGAACCTTCTATCCGAATGCTGCTCTGGGTATTGACAGTAATGTGATTTAGATTCATATTGTACACCTCCTGCATATCGCGGGCTCCTGCCTGCGGTACTGCTATTAATAAAGAGTTTAAAAATTTACTTTCAAACTGATATGCGCAAGCGGCATTTAATCAAGGGATACCGAAATACACAGCGTCACAGGCTCACACGCTCCCTTGTCTTTAAAAAATAACAAGTTCCCTTGTATTCCCCAATCTCCTGCAGTTTTACCACTATTTCCCGCATTCTTTTATCCAGTCTGTGGTAACATATCCTTCGTTCCCACAAAAGCCCCAAAATGTACTCTCTGTGGGACTCTTCCAACACTTGCAGGGATTGTATAAATTTTTCTGCTTTATCCTCATTGAGAAGCCGCAAACCAAAATCGCAGGAAGCATAAGAAAATTCCTCTCCGTTTTCTCTGCATTTTTTTATTAAAAATTCCGAAAGACTCCTGCCTGCGCCGATTTCTTCTCCAAAGCACAGTTCCTTCCAGGGCAGACTATCCTCCGCGGAAATTCCTTCCCCTGATACCGCATTGGGTTCCGCCAAATCTTCTTTGGAAGAAATAACCACACGCCTGAAACTGGGCTTCCCATATTTGTCATAATCCCTTACATAAGTGACCTTTTCCCTTCCGCAGTCTTTGGGGCTTCCCGGCTCCTCCACCCGCACAACTCCGGTATCCAAAAAATGCTCCCATACGGTCTTTTGCACCCGCTCATAAGGAGTGGGAAATGTCATCTGCTTCATAATCTGACTGACGGTATACCCCAAATCCGACAAATGGCGGATTGCTCCGCCACTTGCCACTTCAAATGTAAAATTTGACATTGCATTTTTAAAATATTCCTGTTCCGACATATAAAATATTTCCCTCAACAAGGCACTCCCGATTTCTTGGAAAGATACTCCATCCAATTATTTCTCTTCATCACAGAGCATTTATATTTTTTCGTTTTGCCGTTTTCCTGATTGTCCGCCGTAACCACAATTCCTGTGGGCAGGAACATACTGATCATGCACTTTTTAATTTCTTTAATATCCGTGTATCTGACCGCAAAATTGTCCAATCCGAATCCACTGACAAAGATAAACTTTTCTTTTGTAAAAAAGAAATTGCCCCGCGTCTGACTGGTAAGCCACCAATAATCGCCTGCCGTATGCTCCTCAATCGCATCTCCTTCGTTCATCAGTTCCAGATCGCGGAGTGTTTTTTCCCACTCCTGCTTCTTTTGTTCATTTAAATCCATTTTGTCTTCTCTCCTTGCACTATGATTTATTTTAGGCGTTTGTGAAACTGCAATTGCCTATAAAATCAGTATATTCCTCCTTTGCATCATTTTTGCATCATAATCATTCTGCCATGGAAGCAAATACCCTCTTAAAAGCATCGTAATTTCCGGTATCTTTTGGGGAACAATAGACCGCAAACTCAATCACTCTAAAATGATTTCGATAATTTTCAATAATCTCATATATAGCCTCTGCCACTATATTGGGCGGATTTTGGAACGCTCCGCAGCCAAATGCTCCCAAAATCACTACCTCTACACCATGCAGTCCTGCAATATCAAAAATCCTGCCCATACGCTTCTTATGCAGCTTTGACAATTCGTCCGATTTGATAGACACCGCCTTATCGCCGGAACTCGGATTCATGGCATTGCTGGGTTTGTTCCGCAAATTGGGCGCCGCGCAGGATATTATGTCAACATCATACCACTCGTTTTCAGGAAGCAGCTTCGGATGAGCGGTATCCTCTTTGAATACCATAACCTTAGGCGTATAAATACAGTCATCGTTATACAAAGCGTTCATCTGCCCGGCTTGCAGAGCATTTCTGTGTTTATAATGAAATCCGCCCATCACTTTATCGTCTGCAATGCAGGGATACAGGGTACTGCACCTACAGATAGCCTCTTCCTGTGCGCTGGAACCTTTCGTGACACCGCCTCCTGCATTAGTCGCAGAAGCAAAGTTAAGGACACAGACTTTTAAGTTTGTATATTGCTTTGCCGCTTCAAGGCTTCGTCTTCTAGACACCACCACTTTTGCAGGCTCATCGTATGTAGCTTTTGGCGCGGGAACTTCCTCTCCCGCTTCAATAATCTGCTGATTTTGTTTGGAAAAATTTACCGAATCTATAAGTCTTTTATCTGTTGTATAAAGCCTCTTCGTGTCCTCAAAAATTGCCACCCGTTCAGCTCTTGCATCCCTGTTTATCATTTTAATCCCCCTGCATATCGCAGACGGTGTCTGCGATACTGCTCAAATAGAAAATTTCCATGCTCTTTTTTATATTTACAGTATACTATCAACATCCGCGGATTGCAAGCCGCAGTGTCCTGCCTGTGATGTATGAGTGTGTCCTACTTGTGACAGATTTGTGACATACCGCCACAAAAAGAGGGCTCAGCAAGCCACATGACCGCTTGCCAAACCCCCGAAAAATCAACACTTTTTAGAACTTCTAACAAGTTCTTTAGAACTTGTTTGCCTTAGCAGCTTCCTCAATGGAAACAGCAAGCCTTGATTTTATAGGCTTTTAAATGCTATTTGTATGCTACTTGTGTGCTACAAAAAGACATTCTTGCCTACGCTTGAACACTCATAAACACTTTTCCCTCTGCCGAAACATATCTTCTATCTGCTTTTTCCGTTGTTCATACTCCGCTTGTATCTCTACCCTGCGTAAAGCGATATACTCCACCGTAGAAGTAAAACCATGTTCATTAAATTTACTCATACTGTTTCTATATACTTCGGATTCTACAATATCAAATTTTTCTAATAACTCATGTTTTGCCCTGCCTATCCGTAACTTTCGTAAAGCTTTGTCTTTAATCTGCCTTACTCTGTTAAAAGATATGCCCTGCTCTCTAGCTACTGCTGCCATAGTCTGATTATTTATGAAAATCTCTCTTATTATATGGTTCTCTCTTTCACTTGTATAATATGCCACAATGCCCCACAATTCATTTTTAGAGTGTTCGGCATATATTTTATTAACTGTATCATTTTCAAGGTTAAAATCAGCTTGTAGCATGTCCGTTAGTGTCAAACTGCCATCATCTGTTAATGGGGTGTCTAAACTAGCTACTCCTTGCATCTGTATTTCCAATTCTGGCAGCAGTCCTACAGATATGCCCATTCTATCAGCTATTTCATTGTTGGTTGGCACTCTGCCTAATTCCTGTTCTAACTCATGTACGGTTTTCTTGTAACGCGCTATCCTATGTCTTGTATGGCTCGGTATGCGTACAATAGAACCGCATTTTTTAAGATAGCGTTGTACTGATTGCTTTACCCAATATTCAGCATAAGTCATAAACCGCACATTTTTAGACGATTCATAATGTTGCACTGCCTCCACCAATCCGAAGTAGGATTCCTGTGATAAGTCCTCCATAGGCTCATAGGCAGCATACTTCTTTATAATCTGCTTTATCAATGGCAAATTTCTTTCATACAATAATTGCATATTATCCGTTATAGAATAACCGTTCCTGATTTCAGTAACAATTTGCTCATTCGTCATTGCAATACACCTACCCCTTTGCTATAATTTGAGTAGATGCAGGATATTAAGAGAAGTCGGCTTATCAAGGTAAAGACTTCTCTTTTATCTTATCATAAAATCGCCTTTTTGTATATTTCAAAAATTTTCAAACTATCAGCAAAGCTAAGGCTTTTTAATTTTTGGAAATATTTGAGGGACTAAGTAGGGGTAAATCGTGACCCGTATATAACCCCCTCCCAACTTATCCATAGGCAACAGAAAGGCAGCGGTCCATATGAACCCTAAACAATCCTTATTCTGTTTTCAATTCCCTCTTGTACTTATAAAATGTATTCCTTGCAAGCCCTATCAGTTTTATGCAGTCCGTATCTGATAAAGTACCATTAAAGTCTTTGCTATGCTTCTGTATCTGCTTCTTTGCTTCAATAGATTTCTTTGTTGTCAGCTTTGCCCCCTGCTTCTGTCCTATCTGCTTACCATTTAATCTTGCTGTTTCTATGCCCTCTTTCGTTCTCTGATGTAAGTCCTGTACTTCTTTCTCTGATTGTTCAAACGCAAGTCTTATCTGCTCTTTTGCAAGTGACATAAGATATTTATTCACGCCCTCTAAAATAAAATCAACATTTGTTCCGGTCATTGATATGTTACTCTCTAGGGCTTTCTTATATGTACTTGTGTTAATGTGTGGCTCTTTCAGAAATACTAGTTCTATACCCTTATTATATAATTCCTCATATAAACAAAATCCCTCATCTGCGTTCCTGCTCATTCGTGATACACTATCAAAAACAATGGTATCTCCTGCCTTTGCTCTCTTATACAGCTTATTCCATTCTGGTCTATCCTGCTTTGTTCCTGTATATACTTCTTGTATTATCACGGCTTTATTATAACCGCTCATAATGTTTCTTATCTGTCTATCAATACTCTGCTGCTTTGTACTTATCCTACAATATCCATATATACACATAAGCAATACCCTCTTTCATAGTATTATTTCTATCGTTCGTTTGTTTTGATACTTCTATTTTATCCTTTATTATTGTTGTTGTCAATAACTTTTAATACTATTTTATTTAACATCACTTTTAATACTATTTGTTTGATAACTTCCTAACTATCCCGAATGAAAACAACCTACTTATTTAGATGAAATTAAAAAAAGAAATTGTCATAAAACAAAGAATATGCTAGAATATTAGTGAGGAGCAACCGTGTTGCAAGGTGGTAGCCTCCCTAAACTTGAAAAAGAGGGGAGGTGGTGCATATGAATACCTACGAAGTTTTAACTTTGTTAATTCTTTTCGGAACATTTCTTATTGCGCTGCTTGCCTACATAGATAGGAACAACAAGCGAAAAT
>JAMPEB010000030.1 GCA_023665475.1 Lachnoclostridium sp. | reverse complement strand
TGCATGACAAATACTGCTATGAGAGAGCAGAGATGGCTCTTCATGACAGAGATGTTAAGCGTTACTTTGCAACCGGTGTTGCAGGTCTGTCCATCGTAGCCGACTCCCTGTCCGCTATCAAGTATGCTAAGGTTGAGGTAGTTCGTGATGAAGACGGCGTAATCGTTGACTTCAAGACCACAGGCGACTTCCCTAAGTATGGTAACGATGATGACCGTGTTGACGAAATCGCACAGGATATCGTTCACAAGTTCATGACTGCCGTAAGAAGACACCATACCTACAGAAATGGTATTCCTACCACTTCCATCTTGACCATTACCTCTAATGTAACCTATGGTAAGGCTACAGGTAATACTCCCGACGGACGTAAGAAAGGTCAGCCTTTCGCTCCCGGTGCTAACCCTATGCACGGTCGTGATACTCATGGTGCAGTGGCTTCCCTGTCATCTGTATCCAAGCTTCCTTTCAATGATGCACAGGATGGTATCTCCAATACCTTCACCATCATCCCCGGCGCTCTGGGCAAGGAAGATAAGGTGTTTGCCGGTGATATCGAATTAGATTTAAACAAATAATCAATTACAACAACTTTTAAGGAGACACTATGGACGAAAAAAATATGATTGATGACCTTGTGAAAATGCTGGATTCCGGCATGATGAACGGTGTCGGACATGTAAATGTAGATACCGATGCGGGCAAACAGTCAAAAGACGTTCAGACAATGGGCTGCACGGATTGTTCCAGAACACCGTTAGCCTGCAGTGTACCCACATTACACCAGGGATTGGATGATTACCAATAATCCCATAAAATGAATTAAGGAGGAATCATACTATGTCAGCAGCAAGTGCAGCACAGGTTAATAACCTGGTATCTTTATTAGATGGTTACGCAACAAAGGGCGGACATCATCTGAATGTAAATGTATTAAACAGAGACACCTTATTAGATGCCCAGAAGCATCCTGAGAATTATCCTCAGCTTACCATCCGCGTATCCGGCTATGCAGTAAACTTCATTAAGTTGACTCCGGAACAGCAGGCTGACGTAATTTCTCGTACTTTCCATGAGAGCGTTTAAGCAATATCCAAGTTTTTACAGTTCTGAAAGAAAAACCGAGAGAATAATTTCTCTCGGTTTTTTCAAAACTAAAAGTAAGTATATTGAAAAAAGTTAATTAAGAATGTTGTAGAAAGGAAAAAACCTCATGAAAGGCAGAATTCATTCCTTGGAAAGCTTTGGCACAGTGGACGGTCCCGGCGTGCGTTTTGTGGTCTTTGTACAGGGCTGTCCCATGAGATGCGCCTATTGCCATAATCCCGATACATGGGAAATGAACGGCGGCACTCTGATGGAGCCGGAAGAAATTATCGAACAGTATGAACGCAATTTAAGTTTTTATAAGGGAGGCGGTCTCACTGTCACCGGCGGCGAACCCCTGATGCAGATGGATTTTCTGATTGACCTGTTTACCCTTGCCAAACAGAAAAATATCCACACCTGTATCGACAGCTCAGGCATAGCTTTTAACCCCGACAATGCCACTTTTATGGAAAAAATGGATAAACTCATGACTCTGACCGATTTGGTCATGCTAGACATCAAACACATTGACCCACAAAAGCATAAGGAGCTGACTTCGCAGCCCAACACCAATATTTTAAAATTTGCCGCTTATCTGGATGAAAAGCATATTGACATGTGGATTCGCCATGTGGTCGTGCCCGGCATTACCGATGACGACAAGTATTTATTTGAATTGGGGTATTTTATCGGACAATTTAAAAATTTGAAGGTATTGGATGCCCTTCCCTACCACACTATGGGAAAAGTAAAATATGAAAAGCTGGGAATGAAATACAAATTGGAGGGTGTGGAAGCCATGAATCAGGATGTTCTGGTTCAGAAAAAACAGGTTATTCTGGACGGCATCAAAAAAAGACGGGCGGAAGCTTCCCAATCCCGGAATGAATAACCGATTTTTTAGCTATTTTTTATGAATTTAGGCTTGTATTCAGCGCCTATTTATATTACAATAGGATAAAACTATTGGCAAATATGTGTCGCGCCTGATACATATTTTTAAGGAGGTTTGAATTATGGCTTATGAAATTGGTGATCCTTGTGTGGCTTGCGGCGCCTGCGAAGCTCAGTGTCCTGTAGGCGCTATCAGCATGGGTGACGGCAAATTTGAGATTGACCCCGACAAGTGCATCGACTGCGGCTCCTGCGCAGGTCAGTGCCCTGTAGGTGCTATCTCTGAAGCGTAGTTGTTCCCAATGATGAGAAAGGCATTTCAAAATAAGAAATGCCTTTTTTTCTTGTCCGTAATAGGAGTCACTTTATCCTCCTTATCGAAACGAAACGGTTTCTTTTCCTTTTTCGATTTCGGTTTTCCCCGAAAAACGCTTTTGCTTCTGAGAAGCGCATCCATCTTTTGATAATAGGCTTCCCCTCTCTCCTCTTGCCGGCGTTCCCGCTCTTCTTCCCGTTCTTCCTGTGCCCGGAATTGATAATCCAGCTCCTTAACCACACTCTCCCTGATTTCCCTGCACAACTCCTGATTATTCTCCAACAGGGTTTCCCGAATCAACTGCTGCAGCAGCCATTGCAGCCGCTTGGACTTTTCTTCCCTGCTTTCCGGCACTATTCCTGTTTCCGAATTTTGAGATTCCAGACTTCTGCTCCCAATAATTTCGATGGCAGGCCCTCCGTCCGTATACGGCCCCGGCTCTTGTACAGACTGCGCGGCTTCCCTGTCCACATATTGTTCCAAATGCCTCTGCTGTGTGCTTTTACCTATGTATGCTTCCGGTTTTTTTGACTGTTGTTTCATCTGTCCGCTTTCTCCTTCTTCCTGAGGCAGCACATCCAGCCTTCCGTCCCTTAAGATCATTTTAATCGCCTTCAATTGTAAACCCCTCTCTTTCATGCCTTTTATTTGTTTAAACCGCTCCACATCATCTCTGGTATAGTACCGATGCCCCAATTCATTTCTTTTGATGGGAAGATGAAGCTCTTCCTCCCAATATCGCAGTACATGGCTCTCCACCTGTACCTCTTTGGCTGCATCTGAAATTAATAAAAATTCTCCCATTTTAATTTCTCCTTTCTCACAATAGCCATAATAAACACAAAAAGAGAACGCGCAATCCGTACTCGTTCTCTTTCGTAAAGGGTAAATATGTTTTTATATGATGAGGGTAGTTAACCTCTATCCGGCGACCTTCTGGTGTGTTCCAAATTGGCAAATTTGGTAAATTCCGGCAGCCATGCCAGTTCCACCGTGCCGATGGGACCGTTTCTCTGTTTGGCAATAATAATCTCCGCAACTCCCGGATGGTCCGTATCGTGATTGTAATAGTCATCACGGTAAATAAACATTACCACATCCGCATCCTGCTCGATGGCACCGGAATCGCGCAAATCCGAAAGCATGGGACGGCGGTCGGGACGCTGCTCCACACTGCGGTTTAACTGTGACAACGCCAGAACCGGCACATTCAGTTCCCGGGCTATGGCTTTCAGCGAGCGGGATATATTGGATATTTCCTGCTGTCTGGACTCCGCATGTCCGCTGTCTGTCATCAGCTGCAGATAATCAATGATAACCATGGAGATATTCTGTTCCAGCTTGAGCTTCCGGCATTTGGAGCGCAGCTCCGATATGCTGATTCCCGGGGTATCGTCAATGACCAGATTGGAACGCCCGATAATTCCGGCGCTTTCAATCAGCTTCTCCCAATCCGCATCATTCAACTGACCCGTCCGCAATTTCTGGGCATCCACACTGGATTCCAGCGCAAACATACGATTGATCAACTGCTCCTTACTCATCTCCAAGCTGAAAATAACCACCGGCTTATTTTGCTTAAAGGCCACATACTGCGCAATATTCAATACAAATGCTGTCTTCCCCATGGAAGGCCTTGCGGCAATCAGCACCAAATCCGAGGGCTGCATACCTGCGGTCCGATAATCCAAATCGATAAAGCCCGTGGCAATCCCCGTGACGGCTCCCTTGTTGCGGGATGCCGCCTCTATCTTATCCATGGCATCCATAACCACTTGGCGAATCGGGGTAAAGTCTTCCACATTGCGCTTCTGCACTAATTGAAATACTCTTTTCTCCGTGTCCTCCAGAATAAATTCCAGATTTTCCTTTCCCATATAGCAGGTATTGGCAATCTCTTCATTCAGGCGGATCATTTTCCGAAGAATGGATTTCTCCGCCACAATATCCGCATAATATTTAATATTTGCGGAAGTAGGAACTGCCGTAATCAAATCCCTGACAAATTCCAGACTGCTGACCTCCGGCGGCACATCCTTCTCCTTAAGGCGGTTCTGCAATGTCACCAAATCCACCGGGCTTCCCGCGTCATTGAGCTCCACCATCGCCTCAAAAAGCGTTCCGTATTGTTTATTGTAAAAATCTTCCCCCGTTATCAGTTCGGAAGCCACCACGATAGCTTCCTTGTCCATAATCATGGAGCCGATAACCGACTGCTCCGCTTCCTCACTGTGGGGCAGGATTCTTCTGATTACATTTTCATCCATTTCCTCTACTCTACGCTTCCTGCACCTTTACGGTAAACTTTCCTGTCACTTGGGGATGAAGCTTAACTGTCACTTCATACACTCCAAAACTTTTCAGATTTTCTGCAAGCACTATCTTTTTCTTATCCAATTCCAGATTGTGCTGCTCCTTAAAAGCCGTTGCTATCTCCTTGGAGGAAACGGAGCCAAAAGCTTTTCCGCCCTCTCCCGCCTTGATTTTTACTACAACTTGCTTGGTTTCAAGCTCTGCCGCAAAGGCCTTGGCAGCCTCTAACTGCTCCTTTGCATTCTTTTCCTCATTTGCCTTATGTAACTTCAAGTCGTTCCTATTCTTGGCAGTCGCTTCCACGCCAATCTTTTTGGGCAGGATATAATTTCTGGCATATCCGTCATTGGCTTCAATAATGTCACCCTTCTTACCCAACTTTTTCTCATCCTGTAACAAGATAATCTTCATAGGATCATCACACCTTTCTAAATTTCATTATTTTCCAGCATGCTGTCAATGGTATGCTTCAAGATACCGATTGCTTCCGCAAGACCGGTCTCCTCCATCTGGCAGGCAGCAGTGCTCATATGTCCGCCGCCGCCCATTCTCTCCATAATAATCTGCACATTTACTTCATCTATAGAACGCGCGCTGACATAAATTTTACCCTGATAATCCGTCAGCACAAAGCTTGCCTTAATCCCTTTAATATTTAACAGCTCGTTCGCCGCCTGTGCGCCGATAATGGTAGGACTGGGCAAATCTTCCGCAGTACATACGGAAATGGCAAAATACTGTTTATAAATCTCCGCCTGACTGACGGCGTCCGCCTTTGCCTTATAGGCTTGCGCATCCTCTCTGAAAAGCTTGCGCACCCTTGTGACATCCGCGCCGTTCCTGCGCAGGAAAGCCGCCGCCTCAAAGGTTCTGACACCGGTTTTGGTCACAAAATTGTTGGTGTCAATCATAATGCCGGAATACATGCAATCCGCTTCTTCCGCCCGGATTTTAATATTGTCATAGGTGTATTGCAGAATTTCCGACACCATCTCACAGGCTGAGGAAGCATAGGGTTCCACATAGGACAGCGTGGCGTTTTCAATGGTTTCCGTTCCCTGTCTGTGATGGTCCAGCACCACCACGGATTTACAGAACCTAAGCAAATCCGGACATTCCGTGATAGAAGGCTTATTCACATCCACCACCACCAAAACGGTATTGCTGCCTGCCATCTCAATAGCCTGCTGTCCGCTTATAATCATATCGTCATCATATTCCGGATTATTTTTAAACAAATCCACCAAAGGCTGCACGGAAGTTGTTACATCGTTCAAAACAATATGGGTCTTTCTGTTAAGAGCCTGCGCCACCCGGTAAATACCCACCGCTGCGCCGAAACTGTCCACATCCGCCATGCGGTGTCCCATAACCAGCACCTTATCCTTGCCGGTAATGATTTCCTGTAAGGCATGTGCCTTGACGCGAGCCTTTACACGGGTATTTTTTTCCACCTGCTGACTCTTGCCCCCATAATAAGTGATGCTCTCCGGAGTCTTTATCACAGCCTGGTCGCCACCCCGCCCTAACGCTAAATCAATGGCGTTTCTGGAAAACTCATAATTCTGCGCATAGGTCAGCCCGTCCAGACCAACGCCTATACTAATGGTCACTGCCATCTCATTTCCGATATTGACCGTCTTGACCTCCTCCAGCAAATCAAAACGATTCTCCTGAAGCTGGGCAACCGCCTTCTTTCTAAGAATCACCAAATACTTGTCCTTCTCAAGCTTCTTGCTGATGCCGTCAATAGCGGAAATATATTTATTTACTTTTCTGTCAATCAACGCCGTCAGCAGGGAACGCCTCACTTCTTCCACGCTCTCCATGGCTTCCTCGTAATTATCGAGGTAAATCATACCCACTGCAAGACTCTGGTCATCCACTTCCTGCAGGGCAATATGCAGGGCGGTTTCATCGAATAAGTAAACCGCTATCAGATAACCGTTGTAATCCTGAGCATCTATCATATCGCTGTGTTCCGCCATTTCCTTTAAAGAAATCTTTCGGAACTTAATCACATACTCGCAGCCTTCATACTCCAGCTCATACTGTGCCTCGTCCAAAACCGAATCATCCGGGAGCCTGTCCCTTGTAATGGTGGGAAACAGGGAAGTAATGGATTTATTATATCCCTTGGGCTGGTGCGTTACATTTTCAAAGGCGATATTGGTCCACACCACCTTGCCCCCGTCATCCAACAGCGCATAAGGAATATCCAGATCCCGCAAAAGCTTCCGCTGAATCTGCCCATATTCCGTGGCAAAGCTGATCAGCTCATTCATGATAACGGGTTTATTGTAAAAATACAGGGACAGCGTAATCAAAAAGTAAAATACAACAAAGCACGCGAGCAGACCTCCTGCGCGGACATCCAGCATAAAAACAGCAGCATCTACCACACAGAGTAAAAGTCCCAGATATATGCTATATTGAATATAGGTTTTAATTCTCCCTTTTAGTTTAATGCGGTTTTTCATGTATATGTTTCCTTTCGGACTGTTTACGCTTCGCTCCCCAAATTCGTCTATGGACAGGCTTGTATGCAAGCATACTGCCTGAGGCTTTCCTAAGGCTTTCCTAAGGCTTTCCTGACCTCGGGCAGAACTTCGCAATGCAGGGCATTGCGATGTCGCTTCGCTCGCCAAACTCGTCCATGAACGACCTTGGCTCTGCCCTTACCGTACATTATACCAAATATCTTAACAGTATGCTACAATTTAATTTGTCAATATCGGGAATGTTTTGTCTAAATTTGGGGAAATCATGGGTTTATTTCAAAAATATATCTTTCGTATGCATTGATAATCTGTGTTTCGTTGTAGGTAGAGAGTCTGGGAAACTCTCTTCCGTAGTTCATGTGAACATGCCCGTGAACGAAATAGGACGGTTTATACTTGTCCATCAATGCGCGAAACGCCTCAAAACCCATATGGGGCAAATCCTCTCCGTCATTCAGTTGATAAGCCGGCGAATGGGTCAGCAGAATATCAAATCCTTTGTGGCGTTTTAACTTCAGCCACATTTTCCGAACACGCCCGCTCATCTGTTCCTGCGTATATTGATGCTTGCCGGGTTTATAGCGCATGGAGCCCCCCAGTCCCATAATGCGGATACCTTCATGCACATAGATCCGGTCCTCAATGCAGATGCATCCTTCCGGCGGAACCTCATCATATATATTATCATGATTACCGTGTACATACAAAATCGGCGCATGGGTAAAAGTCGCCAAAAAAGATAAATACTGCGGTTTTAAGTCGCCACAGGAAAGAATCAGATCAATTCCCTCCAGATAACTCTTATCAAAATAGTCCCATAATAATTTTGATTCCTGATCAGCGATTGCTAAAATTTTCATTGAAGATTCACTCCTATGTATTTTAGGTTTCCGGCGCCTGAGTCTTAGAAAGTCCCTGCATCCTTGTAACCGCCTGAGCTTCCTCTGTCAAATCGGAAATCAAAGGAATACTCCCTTCCACATTTTCTACCAGCCAATCCATGGTTATAATATCCTGAGGCAAAATTATCTGGTCGGCTTCGTTCATGACGATTCCGTCCTGCGCCCGCAACTCACCGGAAAAAGGAACCAGAACATCCGAACAAATATTGCTGTGGAATAAATCTACCAATCGTTTCGTACCCTGTGGCAAATCCTGAGAATAAATCAAATCAACCACTCCGGCGGACATCCCCCACCAATAATTGATGGCGCGGTTTCCTATGGCGGCGTCATCCTCCTTCCAAGTACCGTTCAGTACAGTGCGGACAATCTTTTCATAAAGCTTTCCCCAATGCCAAGTAGTCATAGCCAGATTGTCAAAACCGTCACCGTTCACGGAATAAAGTCCAAATTGTCTGGAAATTCTGTCCGGCGACGCCATATCCTGCCCGATGATGTAGTTAATCTCCGGGTTATGCACAATCTCCACATCCCTGTCTTTTAAAGTGCTCCAATCCAGATAGACTTTTGCCTTCGGATTCACCATCTGCGCGCCCAGCGCAAAAGCATTGATATTTGCCGCCATGCCATAAATGGGATAATCGGCAATATAACCCAGCTTATTTGTAGCAGTCAGGGAGCCTGCAATGACGCCCGCCAAAAACTTTGCCTCATACATCCTCGCATAATAAGTCCGTAGCGTCGGATGGGAAATGTTTAAAGAACAGTTTAAAATCTTGATATCCGGATGGCTGGCTGCTATTTTTAAACTGGCGGGCATCATTACCGGAGTTGTGGCAAAAAGCAGATTATAGCCATCCTCGATAATCTGTTCCATGATTTCCAAATCATTTTCACCCGCCATGATATTTTCAAATGCCTTTGTCTCCACCTGACCCGGAAAAACATTTTCCAGATACAGTCTCCCAAGCTCGTGACTGTAAGCCCAGCCGGAAGTCCTGTGGTTTTTTTCATATAAAAAGGCAATCTTAACTTTATTCACATTGTCCGGCATAATCAGATTTAACAAATTTTTGTAGATACTGTTGGAAGAAACTTCCTTAGGGGGGTCCATGGACAATTCAATGGACTGCTCCTCGCCCAGCACCAGAAATTCGTCCCATATTGTAGAAAGATCCCTCTTCATCTCCTGAGCATTTTTTTCTTTCGTTTCCTGATAGCCAAACACAGTGATAAAAGTTAAAAGGGCATCGCCCACTGTAATAGGTAACTTTTTCCCGCCCCTTGCCTCAAATGCCTGCCGGAAACGGATATACACATCATTGAAATCCAAGCGGTCATCGGAAGTCCACTTTTCACCCTTAGGCGTTCCAATCCGTTCCAATAATTCAGCGAACCGTCCCGTTTCGCTAAAGTTAATGGTGTTGATGCGCGTAATCTCGTAGAAATCCAAGAATTCATAATATATCTCATTTTCCTTTGTACCGGTACGCTTGGGAACTACCCGGATAACCGAACAGGGGACGCTGTATGCATTCAGATATTTTAAAACGCTGATGCGCTTATTGCCCTCAAGCACATAAAAGCGATTCATAAATTCATAGACTTTCACGGGATCCCGAAGTCCCTCTTCCTGCAGGGAAGTATACAACTGAATCCATTTATTGGCAAATTCCGTATGAGTGTCCAAAAGAGGCATGAAATTGCCGGCAAAAGCATTCAGTCTTCCCTTTGTTCTGGTGCCCACAATCAGCTCTAACGGCACTTCACAAAGGCCGAGATTCACCTCGTATTCCACCTGAACATAAGATAAAATTTCATCCAATGCCGGCAGATAAGGATAATCTCCTTTCTGCACATGGGTACGGTATTCTTTTTGTCCTGCCTTTAAAGCACTGCAATATTTTTCGTATGACATAGCTACCTCTTTTCAAAAACAGCTTTAAAAAGACCGACCGCCCTACCCGAGCAGCCGGTCCCTTTGTACCTGTAAAACTATGGATTAATCCTGAACATAAGGCATCAAAGCCACATGGCGCGCTCTCTTGATAGCTACCGTGAGCGCCCTCTGGTGCTTTGCGCAGTTGCCGGTGATACGGCGGGGAAGAATCTTTCCTCTCTCAGACACATATCTCTTCAACTTATTAGTATCCTTATAATCAATGACATTATCCTTGCCGCAGAATGTGCAGACTTTCTTTCTTCTGCGAACTCCGCCCTTTCTTCTCATCGGAGAATCAGGTTTCTCTGCTTTATTAAAAGCCATGGTCACTACCTCCTAATCTACATTCAAACTTAGTTAAACGGTAATTCTTCGTCAATGCCGTCAGGGATATTCATAAAGCCGTCGCCTGCTCCGGAAGGCGCTGTGCTCTGACCGCCTCCGGCATAGTCGCCGCCATAACCGCCGTTTTGGGAAGAAGCATTTTTGCTCTCGGCAAATTCATGATCCTCCACAACCACCTCTGTGGTGTAAACCTTTACGCCATCCTTATTGGTGTAGCTTCCGGTCTGAATCCGTCCTGTCACGGCAATTTTAGTTCCTTTATGCAGATATTTCTCGGCAAATTCCGCAGAGCGTCCGAACGCCACACAGTTAATAAAATCCGCGGTCTGTTCACTGCCATTATTGCTTCTGGACTGCCTGCGGTCTACCGCCAGCGTATATCTTGCAATGGCTAAGGAATTTTCTCCCTGAGAATATCTCACCTCAGGATCCCTTGTTAATCGTCCCATAAGAATTACTTTATTCATATTTTCGTTTCTCGCTTTCTGTTACGCCTCGTCCTGTCGTACGCATAAGTATCTGATGACATTGTCCATGATGCGCATGCGGCTTTCGATTTCTGCGGGAGCGGTGCTCTCGGCATCAAATCTGATGAAATAGTAGAAAGCTTCTCTCATCTTGTGGGTTCCATAGGTAATTTCGTAGGCAAGCCTCTTCTTACCCCAATCATCCACTTCCGTGATAGCGCCGCCAAATCTCTCAACAAGAGCTTTGCACTTGTCAATTACAGCGTTTCTCTCATCATCTTCGATCTTAGCGCTGACAACAACGGCTAATTCATACTTGTTCATGCTGTTACCTCCTTTTGGTCTCTGGCCCACATCAATTGTGTGAGCAAGGAAAATAATATATCACGAATGTATATGATAGCACACTTTTTTAGGAAATGCAACAAAAATTTTCTGTAGAAAAATGTCTGAAAAAACAGCCCTTGGAATCCCTTTTTGCCCTTGTCTAATTTCACCAATTATGTTAGTATATAAGAAATAAAAATATACATTTTCACTACACATTAATATTATAAAGGAGAAACGATATGGCAAAAGAAATGATTGCAATGATTTTAGCCGGCGGACAGGGTTCCAGACTTTATGCCCTGACCCAGAATCTGGCTAAACCGGCAGTTCCTTTTGGCGGAAAATATCGTATTATTGATTTTCCTCTGTCGAACTGCGTCAACTCCGGCATTGATACGGTTGGTATCCTGACCCAGTATCAGCCGCTGGTACTGAATGAGTACATAGGAAACGGCCAGCCCTGGGACTTGGACCGTCTGTATGGCGGCGTGCATGTACTTCCCCCTTATCAGCAGGCTTCCGGTTCCGATTGGTACAAGGGTACTGCCAACGCTATCTATCAAAATCTGTCCTTTATTAACCGTTATGACCCCCAATATGTGATTATCCTATCCGGCGACCAGATCTGCAAACAGAACTATAACGACTTTTTGCAGTTCCACAAGGAAAAAGGCGCCGAGTTCAGCGTTGCCGTTATGGAAGTTCCTTGGGAAGAGGCTTCCCGCTTTGGCCTGATGGTCTCCGATGAAAACGACCGCATTACCGAATTTCAGGAGAAACCCAAACAGCCCAAATCCAATCTGGCCTCCATGGGTATTTATATTTTTAACCGTGATATTTTGGAGAAATATCTTCAGGAGGATGAAGCCAACCCCAATTCCTCCAATGACTTCGGCAACGACATTATTCCCAATCTGCTTCGTGACAACCGCCAGATGTATGCTTACCGCTTTAACGGATATTGGAAAGATGTAGGAACCATCTCCTCACTGTGGGAAGCTAATATGGAAATCATAGAACCAGAGAGCAGCGGCATCAATCTGTTTGACGAAGATTGGAAAATTTACAGCCGCAACAGCGGTCTTACCGGTCACAAGGTCGGCTCCGACGCCATCATTGAAAACTCACTGATTACGGACGGCTGCCTTATCGAAGGTACGGTAATGCATTCCATTCTCTTCCCCGGCGTAAAGGTTGAGAAGGGAGCAAAGGTACAGGAGGCTGTTGTTATGGGCAATACTGTCATCAAGGCAGGCGCCCAGGTATGCCACTGCATCGTAGGCGAAAATGCTTCCATTGGCGAAAACACCACTGTGGGTGCAATGCCGGACAGCGCAGAAAACGGCGTGGCTACGGTCGGCCCCGGCGTATCGGTGGGGGACAATGCCGTAATCGGTCCCAAGGCCATGGTAAATAATAATGTAAAGGACGGTGAATCCCAATGGTAAATACGAATCTGGATGCTTTAGCGATTATTTTCCCCAACAGTTACGACAATGAGGTTCCCTCTTTAGTAAACGAGCGTTTGATGGCTTCCATCCCTTTTGCCAGCCGTTACCGCATTATTGACTTTATGCTTTCCAGCTTTGTTAACTGCGGCATTGATAATATTTCTATCATCGTCCGTAAAAACTACCGTTCTCTGATGAGACATCTGGGCAACGGCCGCGAATGGGATTTGTCCCGCAAAAACGGCGGTCTTAACATTGTGCCGCCTTTTGCGGAGAAGACTGTGAAGGTCTACAATGGCCGCGTGGAGGCTCTGGCAAGCATTACGGAATTCCTCAAACACCAAAAAGAAAAATATGTCTTTATTTCCGATGCCAATATTGTAGCCAATTTTGATTTTAACACCATGCTGGATGCCCATATCGCTGCGGATGCTGATGTGACCATTGCCTATAAGGAAGAACCCATTCCCTATGGATTCATGAATCTCCAGACCACCACTACCACAGATTTGTATTATACGCTTTCCATGGATGAGGGGCGTGTCACGGAGCTTCATATCAACCCCAAAGAATATGGTCCCCAGAATTTCTCCATGAATATTTACCTGATTGAAAGAGAACTTCTGATTAAGCAGATTGAGCAGGCATATGCCAACGGATATGTTTACTTTGAGCGGGATATCCTTTCTCCCCAGTTGTCCACTTTAAAGGTATTCGGTTATAAATATGAGGGCTATACTTCCCGAATCAGTGATATGGTAAGCTACTTTACCGAAAATATGCGGCTCCTGCAGAATGACAACTTGGAAGCGCTTTTCGGGCACTCCCCCATTTACACCAAGATCCGCGACGACAACCCTACCCGCTATATCGGCAAAGCAAAGGTGAAAAACGCCATGGTGGCAGACGGCTGTGTCATCGAAGGCGAAGTTGAGAACTGCATCCTTTTCCGCGGTGTCAAAATCGCCAGAGGCGCCGTGGTGCGTAACAGCATTATCATGCAGGATACCACTATCATGGGCAATGCCGATATCGATTATGTGATTACGGACAAAGAGGTTACCATAACCGCCGGCAAGGAACTGAAGGGCAATGCTTCTTTCCCCGTATTTGTACCGGCTTACAAAGAAATATAAACCGTCTTATCTCAGCAAATCAAAATCCCCAAGCCGTTTGTGGTTTGGGGATTTTTATTCTTTCTCACGAATTTCCTTCACGCTTTTCTCCAAGAGGCGTCTGGCTATCATAATCTGGTGCTCACAGCCCATGCATTTGAGCCGGAAATCCGCCCCCGCCCGCAACACCTCCCACTCTCTGCTGCCACAGGGATGCTGTTTTTTTAATTTTACGATATCTCCTACATTAATTTCCATGTATACACCCCTTCCGTTCCCATCATCATAGGTTGTTTTTTGCTTACATATTTCCAAACAGGGTGTCCTTTGCCACTCCTACAAACTCCCGCAACAGATTATTGGGAAGCATCGCGGGGTACGAATCTGCCGCAAGCCCTTCCAAATGAGCGTATCCCTGGTGCCTCGCAATGCCGCAGGCGCGGAATATGTGAAAATTATTTGTCACCAGCACCACCCTGTCATTTGCCTTGTCCAACAAACTGCTGCTGTTGACTAAATTCTCATAGGTATTGGTAGAGGTATCCTCCATTAATATCCTGCTTTCCTCTATGCCCCTGTTCATCAGATATTCCTTCATTCCCTGCGCTTCGCTGACAGGTTCGTTACTTCCCTTTCCGCCCGACACAATGGCTATGGCATCGGGATTCTCCAACAAATAATCTGTTGCCGCATCCAGTCTTTTTTGCAACACATAGCTGGGACCGTTTGCTTTCCACTGCGCTCCCAGTACAATGACATAGTCCGCGCCCGGCGCAGGATTTGCGCCGAAACCGCTTAATATCATGCCTTCCACCACGCCAAAAACCAACAGTCCCGCCAAAAACAAAATCACAAACAATCTCTTGATGAATTTAGGAATTTTTTTCATAGCCGCGGGATGTAATAACAGACCTGCCCAAAGAAGAAAGAAGAGCCCGATAACCGCCCAGACCAGAAAAAATTTGGTGCCATAACCCATAAAAAACGCTATCGCCAAACAATAAATCACACAGAGAATTCCCAATATCCCCAACAGGAATGCCCACGGAGACTTTTTCCCCTCCGGCATTCCTCTTTTATCCAATAGTATGATTTTTTTGCTTTTTTCGCTGGGAATTAATCTCTCTTTCTTTCGCATAGTACATACTCCTACGGATTAATGTAATCATTATACCATAAACCCTATTCCAACCTCAATAGCGCCGGCATTTTTCATTTCTTAAAATTTCTTTATAATTTCTTAATTTTGATTTCCACTATTGGATTATCTGTGGTACAATATAAAAAAGCATCGCTCGGCAGCGGTCTTTTTGAATGGTTTTACACTGTCGCAATTTCCTAATGAAAAAGAGCGTGCCCACAATCAGAAACTGTGCACAGAGCATTCCGGGGAGGTGTCTATGAAAGATTTATCCACTGCAGTTGCCGAATTAAATGAAATCATTGAAAAGTACAACAATATTGTGTTTTTCGGGGGAGCCGGCGTTTCCACGGAAAGCGGCATTCCCGATTTCAGGAGTGTTGACGGTCTTTATCACCAGCAGTATGACTATCCTCCCGAAACTATTCTGAGTCATAGCTTTTACCGAGCCAAGCCGGATGAATTTTATCGCTTTTACCGCAATAAAATGCTGTTTCTGGATGCCCTGCCCAATGATACCCACAAGGCGCTTGCACGGTTGGAACAGTGCGGAAAGCTCAAGGCGGTGATTACCCAGAATATTGACGGGCTTCATCAGGCTGCCGGCAGTAAAACCGTTTTGGAACTGCACGGTTCCGTGCTGCGCAATTATTGTGAAGACTGCGGCTGCTTTTATGATGTAAACTACATCAAAGAAGGGGAAGGTGTTCCCAAATGTTCCAAATGTGGGGGACCCGTCAAACCCGATGTGGTACTTTACGAGGAAGGTCTTGACCAAAAAACCATGCAGGACGCCGTAAATTATATACGCAATGCAGAAGTCCTGATTATCGGAGGCACCTCCCTTGCCGTATACCCGGCAGCAGGACTGATTGATTACTTTAGAGGCGATAAAATAGTAGTGATTAACAAATCCCCTACTCCTAGGGACAGCCATGCGGATTTGCTGATACAGGCTTCTCTGGGCGAAGTTTTTCGCCAAATCGCCATAACTGCCCAAGCATAACAGAATTTTAAACTCAGCGGTTTGCTTCACATTTATCATGTGGAAGAAAGGACACAATTTTGAATAATCAACCCAATTTGGATTCCAACATTATCGAAGAGTGGCTGTTTCTGGCGCATCAGGCACAGTCATATACTCCGGAAAACAGCAGCTTGAACAGTGTCTCCGAAAAGTCCCAAAATACAATGATAGCATACCACTTAATGCAGTTTACAGACAAAATGCCCGGCGGTTTCTTTATCTACCGCGCAGACGGCAGGCAGGAAATTCTCTATGCCAATCATGCCATGCTTGATATCTTTAATTGCGAAACCCTGCCGGAATTTAAAGAATGGACCAAAAATTCTTTCGGCGGAATTGTCCATCCTGACGATTGGGACGCCATCAAATCAAGCATTGCCAAACAGCAGGCTGCCCATCAGCCAAACCGGGACTATGCAGAGGAATACCGCATTATTCAAAAAGGCGGCTCCATACGCTGGCTTGACGCTAGCGGTCACTTTGTCCGCAGTGTTGCCGGGAATATCTTTTATGTATTTGTAAAAGATGTGACAGAGAAAAGAGAATTGGAAAGACAGGAGCGGGAGCGTTATCTGTATGCCCTGAAACAAAACGAAGGGCAGCTTAACGACCGTATCCACAAGTATAATCAGGCTTTACAGGTGATTCATCCCGAACACTTGCGAAGGCTTGAAACCATTGAAGGACTGAGCATTGATTACGACTCCATTTTTTATGCAAATCTTGACACAAACCGCATTAAAGCATACCGTTTAAGCGATCCGTTCTCCACACTCCTCTCCGAGGAACGCCCTTATCATGAGTTTGTGGGATTTGATACGGATTATATCAACAATTGGGTACATCCCGAGGACCGTAAGCTTCTGATAGGAGTCACGCAGCCGGATTATATCCGTACCAAATTGGCCCATGAAAAAAACTTTCACATTAATCATCGGATTATCAATGACGGCAAAATCATCTACATGCAGCTTCGCATTGTAAATGTGAGTTCCAATGATTATGCTTCCAGAATTGTGCTCGGCTACAGAAATGTGGATGTGGAAATTGTGCGGGAGATGAAACAGTCCCAGATTCTTCAGGAGGCATTGGATGAGGCGACTCTGGCAAACAATGCCAAAAATTTATTTTTGTCCAATATGTCCCACGACATACGGACGCCCATGAATGCCATCGTGGGATTTACCTCCCTTTTGAAAAAACATGTGGGGGACACGCAACGGACTTCCGATTACCTGAATATGATTTCCACCGCCAGCACCCAGTTACTCCAACTGTTAAACGATGTTTTGGAAATTTCCCGCATCGAATCCGGGAAAATCCAGATAGAAAACTCGGAATGCAATCTGCAGGATGTGATTTCCCAGATACACTCCGGCATCCTTCCCCAGGCGGAAGCCAAAAATATTGACCTTTCTCTGGATTTTTCGGCACTGAAGCATGCCACGGTATGCACGGATGTACATACGCTGGGACAGATTCTTTCCCATATTGTAGACAATGCCGTAAAGTATGCCCATAAGGACGGGCGCGTTTCCGTCAAAGTCCTTGAACAGGAGAGCGAAAGAGAGGATTATGCCACCTATCAGTTTGTGGTAACGGATAACGGTATCGGTATCGGAAAGGACTTTATTCCCCATCTTTTTGAACCCTTTGAAAGAGAGCAGAACACTACCATGAGCGGCATTGCGGGCACGGGACTGGGGCTTACCATCGCCAAAGACCTGACGGAAATGTTAAACGGCTCCATTGATGTGCACAGCGTTGTGGGAGAAGGCAGCACCTTTACCGTCACGCTCCCCATGCAGATTCTGGAACCTGTCCCCATACAAGAGGTCTGGGAACCCGAAGAAGACCCTTCCGTCTTTTCCAATCCCAGAAGGGTTTTAATTGTGGATGACAATGAAATCAACCTTGAAATCGAAAATGAAGTTTTGAAAGACGCCGGATTTCTTGTGGATACCGCCGAGGATGGCAGCATTGCCGTGGAAAAGGTGCGACAGTCAACCCCCGGTTTTTACGATTTAATTTTGATGGATATCCAGATGCCGATTATGGACGGTTATCACGCCACAAGAGCCATCAGGGCGCTTCCCAATCCCGAGTTGGCAGGTATCCCTATTGTCGCCGTATCCGCCAACGCTTTCTACGAGGATAAAAGAGCGGCTCTGGAAAGCGGCATGAACGCCCACTTGGCAAAACCTCTGGATACCACCCTGTTGTATAAGCTGATTCACAAGCTGTTAGATGATACAAATGATATCAAAGACACAGAAGAATAATTAAGAGAACCAAAATCTGATAGATAAGGAGGAGACAGGTAGATGAAAAGCATTATTCTGGTGGTGGATGACGATAAAACCAACTTGACGCTTGCACAGAAAATCCTACTTCCCGAGTATCGCATTGCCGCAACCAATTCCGGCATGGCTGCGCTGAAATACCTGGAAAACAACCAACCCGACCTGATTTTATTAGATATCAATATGCCTGAAATGGATGGTTTTGAAGTCATGGCGCAAATCCGCAAACAAGAGAAAACCCTGTCTATTCCGGTTATCTTCCTGACTGCGGACAATCAGACGGAAACGGAAATCAAATGCTTTCAAATGGGAGCTATGGACTTTGTAAGCAAGCCCTTTGTACCTGATATCCTATTGAGCCGTGTGGCCAAAACCATAGAACTCGACCAATACAGACACAATCTGGAACAGATGGTGGCGGTGCAGGCAGCTAAAATTACAGAGGATGCCAGGAGAATCAGCCTGATTCAGGATTCTGTTATTGAAGGCATGGCAAACCTCATCGAAAGCCGAGACGGCAGCACCGGAAAGCATGTTAAAAATACCAAAATGTATGTGGAAATGATAGCTAACGAACTGCACAGACGGGGGCTTTTTCCGGAGCTTCTGACACCTGAATACATACGGGATGTCTGCAAAGCTGCCCCTCTCCATGATGTGGGAAAAATTAAAGTCCCGGACGCCATATTACAAAAACCCGGCAAACTCACCCCGGAAGAATTTAACATTATGAAGCAGCACACCACTCTCAGCCGCAAAATCATTAAAACCATCATCGGAGATGTGGAAGACGCTCATTATGTGCAGATTGTGGAAGACATTGCCATGTACCATCATGAGCGCTGGGACGGCACCGGATATCCTGCCGGGCTTGAAGGAAATTCCATTCCTCTGGCGGCACGCATTATGGCCGTTGCAGATGTATTTGACGCCTTATATGAAGAGCGGGTTTACAAACCTCCTATCCGCCCTATCGAGCGTATTATGCAGATTATGACGGAGGGCAGAGGCTCTCAATTTGATCCGGTGATTATTGATGTTTTTACCTCAATGCTTCCTGAACTTAAAAAAGTATTGGGCATCGCATAATATATCATTATGACATAGCATAGAGAAAGGGAACGGTAAACCGCCTTGGAAAACAATACGAGAAATGACTTAAAGGGAATGCATAAATTAGAGCGCACCGTATTGCTCATATATTCTTTTTATTCAATTGCCATGTTTGTAGTTGCCTGTTTTTCCGATTGGCACCTGATAGTAAAAGAACTGATTTGGGTTACCACCATTGCGGCATGGATTGTACATTTCCGGCAATACCGCAGTTATACTTTCCGCGCGGAATTTATTTCTGTCATGGCATGGACGAATCTCTGTCTCTATGCGCTCCATACTAACGGCTTTTCCTCCCTGCTCTCCTCCGTGGCATGTCTGGTGGTTCTGTTGGGCATTTTCCGCCTTGTCCAAGTCATTTACATAGGAGTGGCGGCCTCCACCTTTATTTTTATCTATCATGGATTGATAATCAAAACCATTACGCTGGAGTCGGCAACCAACATTATCGGTCTATTCCTGCAGATTCTCTCTATTTATATGGTTTCCTTCATCACATGGCTTCTGATACGCACCCAGCGGGAAACCAGCGACCAATTGCTGGAAAACATTCAGGAATTAAAGGTAGCGGAGCAGAGCAAAGACGACTTTCTGGTAAATATTTCCCATGAAATCCGAACTCCCATCAATGCAGTGTGCGGCATGAGCGAAGCCATTTTACAGGAAGACCTTCCCACCAATGTAAGAAGCGATATTATCGATATTCAGACCGCCGGACGCAATCTCCTGTCCACGGTCAGCAATATTCTGGACTTTTCCGAATTGGAAAGCGGACATTTGGACTTAGTGGAAGAAAGCTACAACATCACTTCCACCATTACGGATATTATCAATATGGCTCTGACATTTGAAAACGGCAAAAATCTGGAAATGATTGTGGACTGCGACGCGGATTTGCCCAGTAATCTTCTGGGAGACGAGCAGAAATTCCGCCGTATCGTGCTTAACATATTGGAAAATGCCATTAAATTCACCAAAGAGGGCGGCGTTATCCTGCGTATTAAGAGCCGCAAAGAGGAATACGGCATCAATCTCGTCGTCAGTATCAAAGATTCCGGCATCGGCATGAGCCGGGCGGATATGGAGAAAATCTTTGCCAGCTTCAGTCAGGTCAACGCCCGCCGAAACAGGGAAGAAGGCGGCGTCGGTCTGGGACTTGCCATTGCCCAGCAGTTGGTTCAGGGCATGGGCGGTTTCATCACAGTAACCAGCGCCCCCGGCGTCGGCAGCGAATTTCAGTTTACCATTCCCCAAAAGGTTCTGGATACCACTCCCATTGTATCCATCCGCAACAGGCAGAGCATATCCGCTATCTGCTATATTAACATGGAAAAATACAATTACTCCGTGGTCAGGGAAGGTTATGAAAGCTCTCTCCGCCATATCGGGGAGCAGTTTGGCGTCATGTTTAAAATCTGCAAAAATCTTGCGGAGTTAAAACACCGCACGGAACAGAACAACTATACCCATATCTTTATCGGCTGGGAAGAATATCGGGAAGACCGAAAGTATTTTGACCGGCTTGCCATGGAACTGACCGTTGTATTGATTCTGGATTACGGGCAGGAAGCACTTACCGGCGCACATATGTACCGCATCTATAAACCCTTTACCGTACTGTCCATCGCCGCAGTGTTCAATGGCCAGAAAGTCATTCAGAAAGAGGAACCCAAGGCAGGATTGAAGCAGCGTTTTATTGCACCTAAAGCAAAGGTTATGGTGGTGGATGACAACGCTATGAATCTGAAGGTTATGGCAAGGCTTCTTCTGCCTTATCAGATTAAGGTCACCATGGCAGGCGGCGGACAGGAAGCGCTGGAAAAATTGGATACCATGGATTTTGACTGCGTATTTCTGGACCACATGATGCCGGAGATGGACGGTGTGGAAACACTGCACAAAATCCGGCAGAAGCCCGGCACTTACTTTCAGTCGCTTTCCATCATTGCTTTTACCGCCAATGCCATAGGCGGCGCAAGAGAAATGTTCCTTTCGGAGGGCTTTGACGATTTCATTGCGAAGCCTATAGAACTGAGCGTGCTGGAGCGTATGCTGCGCCGCTATATACCGGTTGCAAAACAAATTCCCGTGGATGACGCCATTTTGGACAACGCTGGCAATACTGACAGCAGTGTCATTTCTGTGGAACAAAATGACGCGCCGTCTCTCCAAGCCGAAGCCGATTCCGAACAGGCGCAAACCTCTGACACGGACGGGCTGGCGGCTCTCCGCAAGGCGGGAATCGATGTGGAACAGGGATTCTCCTATTGCGGCGATAAAGAGGGCTTTCGGGATATTGCCGGCATTTACCACACCGAGGGTCAAAAACGCCGCAAACAGTTGGAACAGCTTTTTAAAGATAACGATTGGAAGAATTATGTGATTACGGTACACGCCTTAAAGAGTAACTCCAAGGGCATCGGCGCCAACGAGGTAGCGGAGCTTGCCCTGAATCTGGAAATGGCCGGCAAAGAAGGGCGGACGGATTATATTTTAGAACATCATGATGAATTGATGGAAAAGCATGATGCGCTTCTCAAAGCGCTTGCCCAAAATTCCTTCCTTTATCCTGCGGGCAGTTCCGACGATGATATTGACGACAACGAATCCGGAGAAGCCGAAGCACAAACCCCGGAAGTCGTGGCAGAAATCGATGCTTCCTCTCTGGAACAACAAATCAAGCAGCTTCGCGAAAAGCTGGAGAGTTTTGAAAGCGAAGGATTGGACGATTTACTTGGCCATTTGGCCAGCTATGAATATCATGACACTTCCCTGAAAGTGCTGACGGACCGGATTAAAGAAAAGACCGCCGAGTTTGATTTCCTTGGCGCATCTGAGATATTGGATTCCTGGGAGGAGGAGAACCATGTCGGATAAAGAACATAAGAATAAATTACAGAAGATTACACAAGCTTTGTTCGGAAGCGGTCTTGAGCTGCAGGAACGCCTTACCAGAATGGTACTGCTCCTTGCGCTGATTGCCTCCGTTATCGGTATGGGGCGCGTAGTGCTGGGAGCGGAACCTCTCGTTCTGGCTTCTTTGATAGCTATGTGCCTGTTATCCGGTTTCTGCCTGTTTATCACCGTGAAGTACCGCCGGAGCAAGCTTGCTTCCTGGATATTGGTCCTCGCCTCCAATATGGTGCTGTTTCCTATGATTTTTCTTCTGAGCGGGGGCATAGAAAGCGGAACTCCTGTGTGGTTTGTATTGGGATTGGTCTATATTTTTTTATTGTTTCAGGGCAAAGAGCTTTTCCTTGCGCTGTTTATCTCCTATGCATCCTTTCTGGCAACCTATCTCATTGCTTATTTGAAACCGGAATTTGTTGCCCCTGCCGCCAATCGGTTTTACAGCCTCGGGGATTCCTATTCCACATTGGTAGTGGTCAGTTGCTTTGTCGGTCTGTTAATGAAAATCCAGATTTCTACCTATGAGCGTGAGAAACGCCTTGTGGAAAAACAAAAAGAGGAAGTGGAGCAGATTGCCCGTTCCAAAGACACTTTCTTTGCCAACATGAGCCACGAAATCAGAACTCCCATCAATACGATCATCGGCCTGAACGAAATGACGCTCAGAGAGGATATTTCCGAGGAAATTGCGGAGAATGCAATCAATATTCAAAATGCCAGCAAGATGCTTTTAACCACTATTAATGACATTTTGGACTTATCCAAATTGGAGTCCGGCAAAATGGAAATTGTTCCCACCCAGTACGAAGTCAGCGCTATGTTCAGTGACCTTGTAAATTTAATCTGGGTTCGGGCGCAGCAAAAAGATTTGGAATTCAAGGTTGATATCGACCCGGAAATTCCTTCCATGCTGTATGGGGACGAGATACGGATCAAACAGATTGTCACCAATATGCTGACCAATGCCGTAAAATATACACAGGAGGGCTCCGTGACTCTGTCCGCCAAAGGCGAGAGAACCGCTCCCAATCAATTTATGCTGCGTATTTCCGTTATAGATACCGGTATGGGTATCCGCAAGGACAATCTGGATGATTTATTCAATTCCTTTAAGCGCGTGGACGAAAAAGCAAACCGCAATATCGAAGGCACCGGTCTCGGTCTTTCCATTGCCAAGCAGTTGATAGAAATGATGGACGGAAGCATTTCCGTGGACAGCGTATATCATAAAGGTTCCACCTTCACCATTGAATTACAACAGCGCATTATCAACTCTTCTCCCATCGGCACCATCAATTTTGCCGCCCAGAGACAGTTGAACCGCCGCTCTACCTACAAACAGATATTCCATGCGCCGGACGCCAGAATTCTGGTAGTGGACGATAACGATATGAACCGCATGGTTGTCATAAAGCTGTTACGAGGCACCAAGATACAGGTGGATACCGCTGCAAGCGGCAAAGAATGTCTGAAAAAGACAGCCGAAAATTCTTATCATGTTATCCTGATGGATCACATGATGCCGGAAATGGACGGTGAAGAAACCTTAAATGCCGTTCGCAATCAAACCAGAGGATTCTGTCAGAAAACACCTATTATCGCCCTGACTGCCAATGTCATGTCAAACGCGGATCAGGTCTATCAAAATATGGGCTTTGACGGCTATCTTGCCAAGCCTATTAACGCTTCCCTTTTGGAAGCCTCCCTGTTAAAATATCTGCCTTCGGAATTGGTGGAATATTTGTCTACGGATGAGCTTCAGGATGCAGACGACATGGAAATCAGTCAGGTCATCAGTGCAAGAAAACGAAAAATTGCCATTACTGCTGACTGCATCTGCGACTTGCCGAAGGAATGGCTGACCAAGCTGCAAATCAAACTGATGTATTGTTATGTACACACAAACAAAGGTCGCTTCTGCGACCTCTTTGAAGTGTCCTCCGACAGTCTCTTAAATTATTTGAGTCAGGAAGGAAACTATGCGCATTCCTCCACTGCGCCCGTTGCGGAATATGAATTTTTCTTTGCGGACGCCCTTGAAACAGCGGAGCATGTCATACATATCACGGCAACCACTTCCTTAAGCGGCGCTTATCCCAACGCACTTCAGGCAAGCCAGAGCTTTGATAATGTGACTGTGGTAAATTCCGCTCATATCAGCAGCGGGCACGGAATCATGGTTTTATATGCGGCAGCGCTTGCCGAACAGGGAAAAGGCATACAGGAAATCTGCGACGCTCTGGAACAGTTTCAGAACCATGTATGTTCCAACTTTCTGGTTCCCAGTACGGAAACCCTCTGCCGCAACAAAAAAGTCAGCGGCACGGTCAATAAGCTCTGTACATTATTGAATCTGCATCCCATCCTTGCGATGAAACAGAACAAATTAAAGCTCTGGAAAATAGAAGCAGGCAATATGAAGCGGGTAGTCCGCCACTATGTGAAAACCCTCTTAAAACACAACAAGCAGATTGACACCCGCCTTTTGTTCGTCACTTACGCCGGCTGTTCCGTCCATCAGATAGATGAAATATTGGAAGAAGTGAACCGCTATGCCCAATTTGAACATGTGATTCTGCAGAAAGCCTCCGCCACCGTCTCCAGCAACTGCGGCGTGGGAACCTTTGGACTGATGTTTTTCAGGAAATAAATGCCGTCAAAAGCTCCCTCTCTCTTCCCAAATCAATTCACCGCTTATGGCGTTGACGGCAAGGATTTCCTCACACCGCAGACTTCTCTCCAAGTCATCCTTTCCCAGATAAAATCTCCAGACCGGTACGATTTCCGGCTCTCCGTCCGCTGATAGGAGAGACAGATATTCCAGAGTCATCTTGGAGACATGCAGGGATGTTTCTTCCTTTGCCTGAATGGAAGCGCCCTTCTCCTGCAGTGCCGTAATTGCTTCATCAAAAGACAGTATGGGCTTTTCCAGACCAATCTCTTCCGCGGAAAAAAGGCTGCCCCATACCCTTACCGGATTTCCCATGTCTATTTTTATTAAGCTGAGATTATGCCAGACTGTTACAGGCATTCCGTCCAGAATACGCCTGTAGGAAGACTTTGTATAGGACCGCTCGCTGTCTTTCCCGCAAATATCAATATAACTGCAGGAATAGATATCGTCCCTCTCCATATCCTCCATAACGCCATGCCATGCATATTCTACCGATTCCGGAACATCTCCCGTAGCATCCCTGATCAGTTGTTTCCACTCTCCGTTTGAAATCTCCGCAGGAGAGACACCCTCTTGTGTATAATCCAACTCTATATCGGTTCTTTCAAAATTCATAATCTGTTCGGCAAAACTTTCGTCATCCCAAACCCGGTACACCCATTTGCGCCCCACAGGCGTTACCACTTCCCATTCATCCTTTTCCTCATGGTATACGGCAGCTTTATTCGCATCCCATGTTTCCGAATAAAGCAAATGTTTAAACCATGTCTGCCGAAATTCTTCCGTATATTGATAGGGAATATATTTGTAACGGGTCACCCTGCTGATTCCCCCTACATTAACCTTTCCTTCAATGATAATATTTTTTCCGCCGGCGATTTCTATTGTCTGACTGACGAATCTGCCTGCGCAGGCGTCAAGAATCTCCCTGTTTGCGTCTTTACCGACACTGCCGGAGCCGCCCGCAGAACCGCTTCCCGCTGCATTTGACGAAAAATCCTGTCCCCCGTCCGGCGTTTTCTGCCCGCAGGATGTCAATAACAGTAATACTAATATAAATGGTATTATTTTATGTAATTTATCTGTTTTATACATATTTCCTCTCATTCCGCCGCGTAAGCGGCACTTTAATCAATGAAGCTTTAGGACGCTGCCGGATATTCTGTCCCCTAGCGCATCTCCTGTAGAAGCAGCGACACCCTGTTCTGAATTTTTTCTACCGTCTTGTCCAAATCCACCTGCCCCAAAAAGTAAGCCTCCGATTCCTCTCTGATAATATTCTGTATGTCCGTATGGGAAGTGATTTTGTTTTCCGCGCCCTCAACCAATTTCCGAATGACATCAACCTCTTCCTTGGTGGCTGCATATACAAAAATACTCACAGCACCATCGCCATAAGAGTTTTTTGCTATTCTTTCCCTTCTTATCCCGTCTTCCGCCATATCATAATCATCCTCCATGGCTTCGACCAACACCCGGTCAAACTGTTCCTGCAGGACGGGAAATCCTTGACCGTCATATCCGTGCAGCAGATAAAACTTTACAAACTCCCAAGCCCCCGCCTGATTTTCCTTTCTGGCATTGATAGCGATATCTCTGCTCCTAAAAGCCACCGCCGTTCCGCTTCCTTCCGCCACGGGATAACCGATAAATGCCATATGCCCGCCATATATTTCCTTCTGTATCTGATACTCCGATACGCCGGAGATAATCCCTACGGACATGACCGCTTCGCGTTTCCCGATTCTTTCCGCTTCCGTTCCGCCCGTATAATTTCCCGTGTATTCTTTGGCAAAAGAAATCACCTCTTTAAAATAATCTCCGTCAAAACTACAGGTTCCCTTCTCCCAATCCACAAATTCATCCATGGACACGGCGCAAAGTCTGTTCAGCACCGATTCATCCGCAGTAAATCCTAAAATCGCATTTAAATCCCTGCCGCTTTCCTTCAACAGCCGAAACAGCTCCTCAAAGGTGACGCCGCTCTTTCCCTTTGTCACATCCTCATACCCCCACATGGAATAGAGCTGGAATGACGGAGCCATGCTGTATAAATGTCCCCCACTCTCATAAGCTTTCGCCACGGAGGGCACCAGCATGTCCTTAGTCAGTTCCTCATCCCCTTCCATGAAACCATACAAATCCGCCAACACGCCCTTATCGGAAAACATACTGTAATCTATTCCTTGTACTTCGATAATATCCGGCGCTTTTCCGGTAACCACATCCAGCTTCAGCTTTTCTAAAGCTTCATCCAAATTTCCCGCCTGACTGTAATACTCTACTATCTCCACTCTGTACTCATGGCTATAACGGTTAAATTCCCCCACTGTTTTCTCCAATTCCTGAGAAAAGCCATGAGTTCCCAATGTCAGCAGGGTTTTCTCCGTTCCCCCCGCGGTAAAGGAAACCAATTCCGAATATTCCGAATCCCCATGATTTCCTATGATTTCCATTCCTTTTTGATTCTTTGCAAGAAACAGGATATCCTCAGGAAAAACCCCGTAAGTGGAAAGGGTCAGTAACCGCTCCGCTTTCTGCGTATCAAAAGTATATGCAAACAGCTCACCGTTTTGACAATACAGAAAACCATTCTCCGTGGGAGCAATATATTCCAGACTGTTTTCGGAAGCCGCATCCGTCAGTTCCTTGCTTTTCTCCAGCCTTACCGCATTTTTCCTCTTTTTCTGCGCCACATCAATTTCCTGCAGATAGACACCATCCGAATCCCTTACCACAAAAATAGGACTGCCGTCCGTTCCCATTTGGAAAGCCAGCACCCTTCTCCCCATCATGTCCGTTATTTTTTCATAAAAAATGGTTTGGAGCCCGGCATCCTTGACATAGACACGGTCTTCTTCATGCCACACTTCCGTTTCATACCCCTCGATCATTTCCGTTTCCGGCACTTCCATTGTGCACCAGACAAAAAGCATTCCCTCCGAATCGGTATAGATTCCCTTCAAAAAAATATTGACGGCTCTTTCCGTATCTTCCAACACTAATTCAACATAATCCTGCAAAGCACCCTCTGCATCTATTTTCCAAAGCCCCGTACTTTTTTCTTTCTCCTGTTTTCCCAGCAGATAAACATTACCTTCCCCATCCGCCGCCATTCCGGCCACCAAAGAGGCGCCGGTCAGCTCAAACGATTTTTGGGCATCGGCATTTCCTTCCTTCGGCAGCCAATCCACCATCACCCGACCATCTTGGGCATAGCAGCCGCATACCGCATGCTCCGTTGACACGGCAAAGCTGTACAAGTTGCCCAGCCGGGAATAATCCGCCTCCCATGAAACGCCTTTCTCCCCGGAAGCAGGATTATTATTGTTATTATTATTGAAAGGGGTCTGCCCCATGGTCACATCGGTTTTTGTTTTGCCGCACCCTGCCAGAACAAAGGCAAACAACAGAACCGCGACAATTATTTTATGCTTGCAGTTTTTCATTTTTTGCCATCATCTCCCTGTCTCGAAATAGATATTCCTCCTTATAACTTTTGTATGGAAACATAATATTTTTCAAGACTGCGCGCGTGTCTTGTCTTTATATTACATCATATTCGTGTATTGCGCAAGAGGAATTTTTAATTTTTATTTAATCGGGAAATATAGCTATAAAGAAAAGAACTGCCAATGTAACATTCCGGCAGCTCTTAGATTCTAATTCTTTTGATTTTTACTGTTTTCCGAAGAATTCTTTATGGGATGGAAGGTAAGACCGTTTGCAGCTTCCAGACAGCGCAGAAACTTGGCAAGGAAAGCTTTTTCGCGGTCGGTTAAATGATTTAACAATTGGAAAAACCGTGACATGGAGTAAGAAGCAGTAATGTGTTGTGATAAAGCTTGGGGGCGGCCGGGATAGCTGGTGAGTCCCAAAAGAAAGTCCGTGGTTACACCATAAAATTCCGCAAGTTTTATCAGAGTGTCCAAATCGGGCTGGTGTACATCTTTTTCATAATTAGAGATGGTGCCTATGGAGACATTCAGATATGCTGCCAGTTCTTTCTGGTAAATGTCGCGTTCATTGCGAAGCTCCCTTAAAACAGTTGAAATATTCATAAATAATCCTCCTTTGTAAAAACGGTTTTGAGTTACAGAAATACCGTATCTAAGGAGGGCTGAAAGTTCAATG
>JAMPEB010000002.1 GCA_023665475.1 Lachnoclostridium sp. | reverse complement strand
AGTACCGCCTGAAGGAGAAGCTGTCCTATGGGCTCATGGCGGCGGCGCCCTTTGCGGGCTTTTTGTGGCAGGGGGCGGATCTGGCATGGCACGGCTTCCAATATCCCAATGCGGTGCCCTACCGTTATGCGTTCCTGTTTTCCACAGTGGTGCTGATCCTTGCATGGAAAGCCTATGTCTGCATTCCCTTAAAGGGGGGACTCCCAAAGTTAATTGGGGGTCTGGTCGGCTGCTATCTGTGCATAGAGCTGTTCTTTAACGGGGCTGCCATGATCAACGGCATTCATAAGGAAAAATTCTATCAGCCACGGTTTAATTATGATTTAGTGATGGATTATGTTCTTCCGTTAACGGAGGAAATCAGAGAAGAAGATGGCTTTTTTCGCTCGGAAGTCATGATGCGGTATCTGGATTACAACGAGCCAACTTTTTATGGGCTCAGGGGAATCAGCAGCTTTCATTCGGCAAGCAATAGGGATGTCAGGATGTTTTTATTCATTATGGGTAATGTGCTTATACATCCGGTAGCTGACGGTGGCGGAATGAGTCCTGTGGGGGACAGCCTTTTAGGTGTGAAATACCGCATTACACAGGATAAATTTTTGGACGGGTATGAATTGAAAGACATCTCTAAGGGACAATTGGGAAGTGAATTTCCCTGGGAAATTTATCTGCAGGAAAACAAAAATGTACTTTCTTTGGGATATATGGTAAATCGGGAAAGTATCTTAGAGGGCTGTGAGGTTGGAACGGATGTGTTTGAGAACCAAAATTTGATTTTAAAAGCTATGGGGGTGAAGGAACCGGAGGTTTTCCGAAAGCTTGATATAGAAATTTCGGAAGAGCAAGATAACAAGAACTTGAAATTCACCACCCTTTCGGATAATCCGGTTTATTGTTATTTGTGGGGCTCCAAAGAATTAATGCAGTATAGTGAGGAAAATGGTGAATGGGAAGAGCTTGAGGCGGAGATAAACACCCGCTTAAATGAGGAGGAAGAAAGGAATATCGTTATTGACAGTACAACCTATCTGGGCAGTTTCGAAAAAGGAACGCAGCTTTCCATGGAACTGGATATGGAAGGAGGAGATATTACTCTTTATGATGCTTATGTCTATGAATTGGACAAGGAGAAATACGAGGCGGCAATGAGCGAGTTAAGAGAGGGAGAATTTCAGATTACTTCTATAAACGGGGGACAGATTAAGGGAATGGCAAAGGCAGAGGAGGGACAGATGTTATTTTTGCCTCTGGTGACAGATGGCGGCTGGCAGATAACAGTGGATGGGGAAACAAGTCCTTATGCAGTGGTACTTGGCATGTTTTTGGGAGTGCCTCTTACGGAGGGGGAGCATCAGATTGAAATTAATTATATGCCATTCGGCCTGAAGGAGGGAATCGCGGGAGGTATTGTGGCGTTTGCGCTTGTTTTATTGTATTTTGGCATGGGAGGCAAAAGATTAATTTCTCTAAATTCTCGAAAGCCTTTTTGTGAAAAATAGCCAAAAATTTAAAAAATGCAGAAAAAATTTGGTATTTTTTACGGTGTTAGCTTGCACGACGGATAAGAAAGTGCTATAATGATGACAAGCTAGAATAAGTATACATAGGTGGTAGATATGGCAGGATATGGCAGTAAGAAATTCCGATTAGGAGAAGCGCTGGTACTCAGCAATTTAATTACCGAGGAACAACTGCAGCAGGCTTTGGAGGAACAGAAAGGCAGTGGCAAGAGGCTGGGCGAATTTCTGGTGGACAAGAATCTGGTCTCGGAGGATTTATTGGCTCAGGTTTTGAGCGCACAGCTGGGCTACCCCATTATAGAACTTCAGAATATTGACATTCCGCCGGAGGTTAAGAGCTTAGTGCCCAGCTCCCGACTTAAGGAAAAGAAGATTCTGCCCATAGAGTATGCAGAGGACAATATGAATGTCCTGCGTGTGGTCATGGCAGACCCTCTGGATATGGACGCCATGGATGACATCTCCATCATCACAGGCTGTCAGGTGGAGCCGCTGATTGCGACACCTCGCAATATTATGATGGCGATTGACCGCATTTACGGTTCTTCGGAAGTAGCGTCGGCTCTGGACGAGTATGCTAAGGAGCGTTTCGGCACGGCTGAAGAGGATGAGGCTGCCAATGAAGATATCAACAACTCCCCCATCGTTGTGCTGGTGAAGGAAATGATTGAAAGAGCTGCCAGACAGAGAACTTCCGATATCCATATCGAACCCTTGGAGAAAACGGTTCGTATCCGCTACCGCATTGACGGAGCACTTTATGAAAAGGCACAGTATGACCTTAAGATTTTACCGGCGATTTCCGCCCGTATCAAGATTATCGGTGGCATGGACATTGCTGAGAAGAGAAAACCTCAGGACGGTCGTATCACGCAGATGGTGGACCGTACCGAGTACGATATCCGTGTATCCGTTCTTCCTACCGTATACGGTGAAAAGATAGTTATGCGTCTTGCTTCCAAGACGGCATTGAACAGGGAAAAGAGCCAACTTGGCTTTAAACCCAACGAAATGGCGCAGTTTGACCATATTTTGAAAAACCCTCACGGTATCCTGCTGGTTACGGGACCAACCGGAAGCGGTAAATCCACTACCCTGTATACAGCGTTGAGCGAGCTGAATACGGAGGATGTAAACATCATCACGGTAGAGGATCCCGTGGAGGCAAATATTGACGGCATCAATCAGGTACATGTGAATCCCAAGGCGGAGCTTACCTTTGCCAGTGCACTGCGCTCCATTTTGAGACAGGACCCCGACATCATCATGATTGGTGAGATTCGTGACCAAGAGACGGCGCAGATTGCCGTGCAGGCGTCCATCACCGGACATATGGTGGTGAGCACCCTGCATACCAACTCCGCAGCCAGCACTGTTACGCGTCTGGCGGATATGGGTGTTGAACCTTACATGATAGCGGACTCCGTGGTGGGCATCATTGCCCAGAGACTTGTGAGAAGGCTTTGCCCCAACTGTAAGGAGCAGGTAGCCGCTACAGAAGAACAGAAGGAACTGATGGAGTACAAGGGAGCGGGAGAACTCATGATTTACCGGCCCAAGGAAGGCGGCTGCATCCAGTGTGACAACATGGGATATAAAGGACGAATCGGTGTATATGAGATTCTGGAGATGAGTCCTGAGTTAAAGAGGATTATCAGTAAGGAAGGAAATGCCGAGGAAATCAAAGAGCAGGCAATGAAGGAAGGGATGCATACCCTGAAGATGAGCGCTACGGAATATGTATTGAACGGTATTACTTCCTTTAGCGAGATGATGAAGGTTTCCTTTGATTTATAAAGAATACGGAACGGACGGTAAGTCCGTATAAGGAGGATACATGGCAGCTTACGGATATGAGGCGCTGGACGGCGCAGGCAAGAAACTGAAGGGCAGCATAGAAGCGGAAGATCTGGAGCAGGCAAGGCAGGAGTTAAAGAAGCAGGGTCTTACGGTTCTGGATGTGAAGAAACAGTCCGCTTTGACCAAGGATTTAAACATTGAAATCGGCGGATATCCTACTCCGAGAGACATGAGCGTATTCTGCCGGCAGTTTACCAGTATGTCCAGAGCGGGTGTTACTCTTTTGGATACCTTGAAAATGTTGTCGGAGCAGACGGAAAATGACAGGCTCAGGGAAGCTGTGGAAAAGCTGCGCATCAGCGTGGAAAAGGGAGATCCCCTTTCCCGTGCCATGGAGGAGCAGCCGAAAATCTTCTCCAGCCTTTTGATTAAGATGGTGGCGGCAGGAGAAGCCTCCGGAAGTCTGGATGTGGCACTTGAGAGAATGTCGACGCAATTCGAGAAGGATGCAAAGACCAAGGCACTGGTGAAAAAAGCCATGATGTATCCCATTATGGTTATCGCAGTTACCATCGTGGTGGTTATCGTGATGCTGACGGTGGTTATCCCCAATTACACCAGCATGTTCGCGGATCTGGGCACGGAACTGCCGGCTATCACCAAGATGGTGCAGTCGGCGTCCAACTTTATCATACATAGGTGGTTCATCCTTCTACCCACAATTATAGTCATTGTGCTGGGCATCAGGGCATATGCCATGACGGATCAGGGCATCCATGTAATTCATAAACTGCAGCTCAAGATTCCCATGTTCCGGAACCTGACGGTGAAGCAGTCTTCTTCTCAGGTGGCGCGGACCATGAGTACACTGATGGCAGCCGGAGTTCCTTTGATTGAGACGGTGGGTATCGTGGCGGAGACCATGTCAAATGTTTATTTTAAGGAAGCGTTACGACAGTGCAAGAGTGACATTATGGTAGGACAGCCCCTCTCAAGGCCTATGGAATCCTGCGGGTTATTTCCTCCCATGGTTTACCATATGACCAGAATCGGAGAGGAAACCGGTAATACAGAGGAAATGCTCACCAAACTGGCAGACTATTACGACGAAGAGGTGGAAGTGGCAGTACAGACCTTTATGGCCGCCTTGGAGCCCATGATTATTGTGGTACTGGCTGCGGTGGTTTTGGTGATGGTAGGTGCCTGCATGGCTCCCATGCTCACCATGTATCAGGCATTGGACAGCCTGTAATTTTCAAGGATGAATTAAAATGCCCTAAGTAGGGGGGGCGTTTTAAGATAAATAGTTAAGTTTCAACTATAACAGTATTTCAAAGAAAAGGAGAGAGATTACTATGAAAAAGGAAATGAACAACAAAGGTTTCTCGTTGGTAGAGCTGATTATCGTTATCGCTATTATGGCTGTACTTGTAGGCGTTCTGGCTCCCCAGTACTTAAAGTATGTGAACAATTCCAAGGTATCCACTGATATTACTAATGCCGGTACCTTAAATACAGCTTTCAGCGCAGCCATCGCTGATGGCAAGATTAATTTGCCGACCTCTGGTACAACAACAATTAGCGGTAATGGAGGCACTGCAATTACAAGCGCTTCAACATGGGGTTTGGCTATGGACAATTGGCCCGCTGGTACATTAGATGCGTCTAATGCCGTTTGGAATGTTATCATTGGAACTAAGGGTGTGGAAAAGATTACATTAAGCGGCTATGAAGTTTTCCCGAACCCGGACAATTCTACTAGTGGTTACAAGAAGACATTTAATAAATAATAATGTGTTACAGACATGATGATTGGTCAATGATTTCCCTACATATCGATTTGTAAAAATCGTCATGTATTAGAGGTGCTGCGGCTCCTTTGTTTAGAGGAGTCGCGGTACACCTTATGAGAACAAGGTCAAAATATCTGTAAAAGAAGAGAATGCTATGAATAAAAAAACAGATAATAAAGGTTTTTCTCTGGTGGAACTGATTATTGTGATTGCCATTATGGCAGTGCTTGTGGGAGTGTTGGCTCCTGTCTATTTAAAGTATGTGCATAATGCTAAGGTGTCCACAGATATTGCCAATGCGGAGGAAGTGGCTCTTGCTTTCCACACCGGCATAGCGGATAATCTGATTGAGCTTCCGACGGCCGGAAGCACTGCAAGCTACACAGAGTCAAATTTTCCGGCGGGACTTTCCATATCAGCGTTTCCGGAAAGCAAGCTGAATCCTTCCGTGACGGATTGGATGGTTACCTTGAATGAAAAAGGGGTCAGCAAAATTACTTTAAATTCAGGACAGGAAATCTGGCCGAGACCGGAAAGTGCCAACGGCTACAAGACTTTGAATTTTCAATAATAAACTGCAGGGACGGACAGCAGGGAAGGATTTCCGAAAATGACAGATACTGTGATGTTTCAGGTTTATATGTATGTTATGGTTTTTCTTTATGGAATCCTGATTGGCAGCTTTCTGAATGTAGTAATCTGCAGGGTGCCCAGAGGGGAGAGTTTTGTAAAGGTTAGGTCTCATTGCGAGGGTTGCGGTTATCAGTTAAAATGGTATGATTTGATTCCCCTGTTCAGCTATTTGTTTTTGAGGGGAAAATGCAGAAAATGCAAGACAAGGATTAGCATTCAACATCCTGTTATAGAGGGGATAAACGGTATTCTTTACTGTCTTGTATTTTGGAAATTCGGCATGAGCGTGGAGACGCTTATCTACTGTCTCGTGTTCAGTGCGTTACTTGCCTTAAGTGTGATTGATTTTCGCACTTACGAGATTCCCAGAGGCTTTGAGTATGTGATAGGGACGCTTGCCATCCTGTATACCGTCTGGGATCATCAAAATTGGCTCAGTCATATAATCGGTTTTTTTGCGGTGAGTGCAGTGCTCTATGCGCTTTATTATATCAGTAACGGCGCGTGGATAGGCGGCGGCGATGTACAGCTTATGGCGGTGTGCGGTCTGCTGCTGGGCTGGAAACTGATTATCGTTGCTTTTTTGATAGGATGTATCCTAGGTTCCGTGATACATCTTTTGCGAATGAAATTGTCCGGCGAGAATCATCTTCTTGCCTTGGGACCCTATTTGTCGGCGGGAGTCATGCTCACGGCGATGTGGGGGGAAGAGTTTATGAATTGGTATTTTCATATGTTAGGTTTGGGAATGTAAGTTGAGAAGACTATAATAGATACTCCTTAACGGGAGAGGAACAGAGAGGATACTTTATGGCTAAAGTAGTTGGCGTAGAGATTGGCAACACAATTACAAGAATATGCGAAATGGATTTTCGGACGAAGAATCCGAAAGTGTATAAGTATTTTTGTATTCCTACTCCGCAGGGAGCTTTGGAAGACGGATTCGTGCGTGACAATGCGGCAATGGTGCCTGCGTTGAAACGGGCGCTTACCGAAAATAAGATTAAGACAAAACAAGTAGTGTTTACGGTGACATCCAGCAAGATAGTAACCAGAGAAATCACGGTGCCCCCTATGAAGGAAGCACAGGTGGGCGGTTATGTCAAGTCCAATGCCAACGACTATTTCCCCATTGATTTGTCCAACTATGAGATTGCTCATGTGGTTCTGGGGGTCGATAAGGTGGAAGCGGGAGGGAATTCTTTCCGTGTCATGGCAATTGCGGCAGGCAAGGATTTGATCCTCGGATATTCTAAGCTGGCGGCTGAATGCGGGCTGCGGCTTATCTGTGTGGATTATGCCGGAAACAGTATTTATCAGATAATGAAATCGGAGGGCGGTGCGGACGCCAAGCTGGTGGTGAAGGTGGAGGACAGTTCTACCATTGCTTCTATTATCGGCGGCGGCAACATGATGCTGCAGAGAAACCTGTCCCACGGTTTTGAAAGAGCAATAAAGGCTTTAATGGAATCTTCGGATTTCTATGATGTGGGAGGCGAAGGAGAGGCTTTCCGCAAGATGTGTCAGGAACCTTGCATTAAGGTGGTATTAAACGAAAATACCAAGGTGCTTGAGAGGGATGAAGTATACGGCGAGACAGAGGCGGAGGCGGAAAGCCGCAAGCGCATCACCGGCACATTCAGTCAGTTGGTGGGCAATCTTCTCCGTATGATAGAATTGTATAGTACCAAGAACGCTGATAACCCGGTGAAAGAGATTGTGCTGGTAGGCTTGGGATCCGAAATCAAGGGACTCTCCAAGCTGCTTGCCAATGAATTGGGAATGCCTACCAAGGTAATCCGCAATCTGGGCAGTATCAGTGTGTTTCAGTCCATGAGTGCGGAGAGCATGGGCAAATATGTGGGCGTTATCGGTGCGGGCATAGAGCCTTTGGGGCTTTTAAGTGAGGATAGCAAGGAGAAAGCTTCCAAAAAGGTAAATTATCCGCTTCTTACAGGCATAGTGGCAGCGGTATTTGTGGTTGCCGCCCTTTCCATGGCGGGGCTGGCGCTTATCCCTTATTATCAGGCAGTGGAAGAGGAACAGAGGCTGAAAGCCGAGGAGGCACAGTACAGCGAGGCGGAAGTAGTTTACAATCGGTATACGGCAACTTCTGTATTGTATGGCGAAGTGAAAAAGATGGCGCGGATGACATTGCATTCCAATGATGAGCTGGTGGCGTTCCTTATGGAATTAGAGAAGAAGCTTCCAACAGATATAGCGCTTCAGTCAATCAGTTCGGATGAAACAGAATGCCTGTTGACCTTTATTGTACCGGAGATGGAGGAGGTTGCTAAGATTCTCCAGATTTTGAGGGGGTTTGACACGGCATTGGATGTTTCGGTGGATGCGGTTACGGAGATGACGGTGGATTTGTCTAGTGGAGGAGGAGAGGATAATATGGAACTTCCGCTTTCACAGGAAGTGATTGACGCTTGGAGAGCTGCAGCGGAGGAAGAAGGAATCACCCTCTTTGAGGAAGAACAATTGGTTTATTATGGTGTAGCGGTTCATTTCCTGTATTATCCCATTGAGTTGGAAGAATCACCGGATGCGAACGCTATAGAGACAGCAAATGCCGATGCCACGGCAGCACAATAGGAGGTAGACCATGAAAGACAAAAAGCAGACAGCCTTTTTCCTTGCGCTGATTTTATGTGTGGTACTATTGATCGTATTATATATGTATCTGTATCAGCCCTATGTCAGAAAGACGCAAAGCCTTCAGAGTTCCAATCAGGCATTGAATACAAGGGTGGTTGAGTTAAAGCAGTTTTATGCACAGATGGACTATAATAAGAAACAGATTGAGGCCATGACTGAGGAAATTCAGGAGACTTTGGACAGATTTCCTGCGGATGTGCTGGAAGAGGACGCTTTGTATCTGGCGCTGCGGACACAGGATGAAGGCGCTAATGTAAGATATACCAGTGTCGGTGTGGATAGTCGGGAGGAATTGGGCGTGATTCCGGAAGATGTGGTAAGGGCTGCCGGGATAGAAGGGCTGGAACAGCAGCTTACTTTTAACCGACGTGAGGCAGTTTACAATAGTGCAACAGGTTATACCAGTTTAAAGAATATTATTACAAGTATGAATAACAATCAAGAGGAATTAGCGATTGATACGGTTGTCTATACTTATGATGCGGAGGCACTCTCTTTGACGGGTACCATAAATGTGTCTTTCTATACCGTGAGTGGTACAGGAAAGGAATATGAACCCAGAACCTTTAAGAATTATCCGGTCAATCAGATGCGTTCGAATTTGTTTACTGCGTATGGGGAAACCACGGAATAAGAAAGCGGTGTAATGATGGGTAAAAAACGAAATCAAGCGGAATATGAACGGTCGGGAGTAAAAAAACTAAATAACAGCGGAATGACATTGATAGAGATTTTGGTGTCAATCATTATCTTCTCTCTGGTGTCTGCCGTGTTCCTGAGAAGTTTTATCTATGCTTTCCAATTAAACGAGCAGGCAAAGCAGAAGCAGTATTCCATGATTTTGGCACAAAGTTTGATGGAAAGCGTTAAGGCATACAATGATATAGATAATCTGGATGACCAGTTTTCAGGTACAAAATCTTTCATGGTTTACGATTTGGGAACGGGAGGTACCATTGATAACAGCCCGAATCCCAATCCGGAGATGCATGATGCTTTTTCGATTCCGGAGAATTCATCGCAGATGATTTATGCAAGAACTTACAAATTAAAGAATATTGTATATCAGGAAGCCCAATTTGGTGATAGATATAAGTATGATGTGGATATTTTAGTAAAGCCTTCCCAAAATTCCACATATAGAGAACAGCTTGTGAAAGCGCAGGGTGTGAATGCTTATAGCGACGCTATCTATATTGAGGGGGAAGATGAGCAGGCTGCGCTTTGGGATGATGTCAAAGCGGGGCTGGTATCAGAAGGGCATGCGGGAACCATCACCACATTGAACACCAATAAGATATCTGCCAAAAGGACGATTACTATAAAGATTACCGATAATGGTGTTGTGACGGTGGAACCGGTTTATGAGTACAGTGTGAATGATTATCCCATTACGAAATTGGATGGAACCACAGACGATGTATCGTTTTCGGGTACCGTGACTGCTACCGATGCCCCGTTTACCTGTTATGACAAGACAGTGCTTGACAGCGCCGTGGCGTTGGAAAATCTTTATTTTTACTATTATCCTGCATATAATAAGGCGGCAAACCAATTAATCAAATGTTCCAGTGATGAGATAAAAATTGAAAACGGAAGTTCTACTTTGAAGAATATTTACTTGATCAAACAGGAAAATCCCAATCTCAGTCAGGCGGATATTGATGCTTCGGAGGGAAGTTATTCGCCGAAGGTGAATCTTCAAAGTACAGCAACGCCCACCGGTTCTGAGTGGACACTGAAGCTGTATCATAATCTGGATAGAACTCTGCATTCTGATACCATGGTAGTTCCGCCCCCTTCGATTACATCTGTTGGAAATGTAGAAAATAAGGGTGTGCCCTGGAAAGAAGAGACGGCTTATACTGTGTTGTTATATGATGTGACGGTTACAGTGAAAAAGAGCGGAGAGAGTGCCCCGATTTGTGAGATACAGGGCAGTACGAACGCTAAAAAGCTGAGGGAGGATCATTAGGTTAATGAAGGAAAATCAAGGGAAAATTTGGGACGACAGAGGAAGCGCTCTGGTAACGGTGGTAGTCATAACTGCTTTTATCAGTATTATGGTGACAATTATTCTCTATGTCGCAGGAATGAATTATTATATGAAGAACATGGATAAGAAGAATAAGGATAGCTTTTATGAGGCGGAGATTGTCATGGAAAGCATCAAGGCAAATCTGGTGGTGGAAGCTAAGACTGCATTCCAGAAATCCTATCAAGATACCATGGTTACCTTTGCAAAAAATACCGCAGATGACAGGAGACTGCTCTATAACAAAACTTTTGTTGATACTTTAAATGCAAATTTCAGTACGCATACAGATCCGGGGGACATTACGGTTCTGCAGAATTATTTAAAGAATCTTGTGCCCTCAGGGAGCGCATCAGGTATTATCAGTCTTACCGTAGGGGATGCATCAGGCTTGGAGACCCATGAGGCGGAAGGATATGCGCTGCTTAAAGATGTGACTTTGGAATACCAAAAAGATGATTATTACACGAAAATCAAAACGGATTTTATGATTAAGATTCCAAAGATTGATTGGAGTATAGAAGCATCCGCCACTACCGGCGGCAGCACGCAGGAGGAACGGAAGCGTGAAGAGTATGAAATGATGGATTGTGTGATTTATTATAATTGGACGAAGGAGTAGAGGTGGTGCGTATGCAAACGGATCAAAAGGACTTATCCGTGGCTAAAAAGGGCTTAGCCGCGGCTAAAAAGGACTTATGCGTGGCTAAAAAGGGCTTATCCGTGGCTAAAAAGGACTTATCCACGGTCGGATGGAGGCTGTCTATGGATAACAGAGGATTGTCTCTGGTAGAAATCATTATAGTAGTTGCCATTATGTCTGTTTTGACGGGGGTTTTAGCATTGGGTGTCAGTGCGGCTCTGTCAAAACCTGCGGATGAATGTGCCGAGAAAATTGTCAGCACGCTGAACAGCGCCCGCATTACTACGATGGGAAAACAGGAAATCAGCATGAAATTTTATCAAGATGACACAGGGGTGTATTTGGTAGAATCCATAACCGATACAAGTGGTTCTTATAACAAAAAATCCAAAATCGGTCAAAAGGGCGTTATGGTATCATATAAGCTGGAAGGAGATACTGATTATAGAGAACTGAATGACAGCGGTATTATACTTAGTTTTAAGCGTAGCACAGGCGGATTTAATAATGTTTTTACATCCGGCCCTTCCGGAAACGCTGACACAGGAAAACATTGTGTGGAGGTGAAAGTACATAAGGCAAGCAGGGATAAAATTATTAAATTGGCCTATCTCACAGGAAAGGTAATGATAGAATAGTCAAAGAAAAAGAGAGGAGGAAGTATGAGATTTATTAAGAAGGAACTCAAAAATTTTGACAACAAGGGTTTGTCTCTGGTGGAATTAGTCTGCAGTGTAGCGATCCTTGGCTTTATCGGCATAATTGTCAGCAGTGTTTTAGTGGTCAGCGCTGACAGTTATAATCGTGGTAATTCGGAGACAAAAGTGCAGCAGGAGGCGCAGCTGGTTGCCAATCAAATTGATGATTTGTTGATTGATGCTACCTCGAAAGTAGAATATGTCGACAAGACACTCACTATCACGCAGGGTACAACCGAGCATAGGGTAACTTTTATCGATGCGGATGGGGAGGCTTTTCCCAAAGGTTCATTGGTTTATCAGGAGTTTACGGTAGGTACGGGTACACCTACACCTATTTCCGAAGCACAACTGATGGCATCGGGGATTAAATCTTTCATAGTGTATGATTCGGAGTTTGCGAAATATGGCTATGTAAAGTTGGATATGACCGTTGAAAGAAATTCCCAGACTTATCCTGCGGTATTTACGATTACTGCGAGAAATAGGGATACCACAACAGCAACAGAGATTCTGGCGGCAATTTATCTGCCTAATGAGGTTATTTTGGAGCCTTGGCAGGAGAATTATGAGCTGGTTCCCACCACGAGCGGGCTGACGAATCCTGCTTTAAATTGGAGCATAGAGGGAGCGGTTGATTCAAGTACGGCTCTTCTCAATGCCACAAGCGGAAACGGGAAGAAAGTTAAAGTGGGGGAAAATGAAACAGTATCCAAATTTATGGTAAAGGTTACCTCCCAAGAGACTGCGGCAGGCGGTTCCCCCAAGGCACAGAAGATTGTCAATGTCCGTGTGCGCAGGGTTAATAATGTGGATATTACCGGTCAGTTTGTTGCCGGTACTATGTATATGCCGGGAGCGACTTACAATTTAAAGGCAGATGTCATGGGAAACAACCTGACACAGGCATTCGGGACAGATTACGATCAGGACTATGTAGATCCTTATCAGGTAGCCTGGACAGTAGTGGAAGGTTCCGATTATATCGATGTGAGTGCAAATCCTTCCGATTCGACTATCGCAACCGTGATTTTTAAAGCGGAATTGCCGGAGGGCGCTAGCGTTTCCGTGAAGGCAACTGCACGGCATCCGGCGGGTGTTAACAAGACCGGCAAAGCTTACGGCAATCCGGTGGAGGATGTCTGGACATTGACGAGATTCAGTTCTCCTTTCGAGCCGGGTGATGGCGGTTGGCTGCGTCAATCCAGTCAGGCGCAGGCAAGGGTTAAGGATAGTATAGTGGGTCTCCAGACCTCTGTTGGCGGTGTAAGATCTGAGGTATTCATCCGTTTCAAGGAATCCGGCAGTTCTTATCCGAAAAATGCAAATGGAAGAGATATTTGGATGCCCAATATCTATGGCGACGGCAACGATAGTAGAACCGTAAACCTTCGACCGCTTATGACCGGTTTGATGGAGTACAATAAGGATTATGATGTAGAGATCATGCTGGTTATTTTTGACACTGAGGGAAATGCGGTATGGCCATTTAACAGGAGGCTTGATGATACGGAGGATCCCTTGTATGACGGATCCGGCAGAGGATTATTCCCTTCGATTCCGGACTCTTATAAAAAAGCAGGTCGTCTGGAACGAGTGGGACTTGGCTTTAAGAGCGAAGCCAATATGCTCAATCTGCAGCCAAAGGCAGACAGCGAAGGGAAATTGCATGGTATAACCAAGAATACGGAGGCTACGGCCCCTACCATTATTGCACAAAGAGATCAGCAGTTTGTGCTGATGGAAAAGTATGAAGTATTGGGCATTGATACTACAGGTACATCCGTTGATAATGCCATTAACTATATTCTGGAGAAGAAGCAGCCGGACGGTACATGGCTGAATGTAACCAATAAAAACCCGGACGGAGCGGGTATGTTTGAAGTTCAAAAGGGTTCAGCCTGCAGAGTGACCTTGCGCAATCAAAATTATCGTGGCAGCTACAGAGTCAAGGTTTATATCGAGAATATGGACAATAATACGCTGGCCAGTGACGGAAAAACTATCATTCCGGGCAATCCGTCAAAAATCGATTATATCCTCTATGATGAGGAAAGCGGATATAACATTTTCTACTTCAATGTTATGTAACTGAAAAAGATAAATGAAAAACAGAACACCCCGGCGGGTATCCGCCGGGGTGTTCTTTAATGCGCCCTCCCGTTCGCTAAGTTGAAGTTCTTAAATCTCGCTCCAAATCTTATCATTCAAAGCGTTGTCCCTCTCAGCCACAAGGTCTAAAACCGCTTTGGCCTTTTCCTGCATGGATACGGCGCGCTTTTCGTCATTGATAAGGAATTCCAGATTGCTGGAGAGCAGGTCGATATTGTTTTTAAACTCTGCCACCAGCTCGGCGGTCTTGGTCTCTGCCACCGCAAGGATTTCAGCGATATAGGATTCATACTGCTGTTTCGTGGTGGCGGCAAACATTTCCTCAATGTCATTTTTGTAGGATTTCTTGTCATTGGTGGAGAAGATGAAGATTGCTTTCTGCTTGTTGATATACTCATCCATCTTCAGCGCTTTTAAGGAGGAAGGGGGCACCTGTGTGTCTGCCACATTGGCAATCCGTTTGATCAATCCCTCGTCGATTCCCTTGTATCCGGTAATGGCACGGACCAGCTTGGAGCGCAGGGAATCAATCTGCTGTTTCAGGATTTCTTCCCGGGTCGCCTTATAGAAATCATCGATTTCCATAAGATAACGGTTTAATTCCAAGCGGATAATGTTATTTTTCTCCTCGAACACTTCCGGACGGATGGCAATCCACTTCATTTTATCCGCAATCTTGTACGCCAGAAACTTCCGGTTTTCGATAATGGTATTTAAGGACTCCACATCCGGAATATTTGCCGCCATGTACTCCGCATTCTGGGTGTTCTCCATATAAGCGGCATAGGTGCGGTCGATATCTTCTATCATAGTGGTCTTCATAACCTCAATATTGTGGGAGATTTCCTCCTTGGAAAGTCTTGCCTGCGTCTCGATTGCCGCGTAATCGTCGCGGATGAAGTCTACCACGCTGGAAATGCTGTCATAAAGCCCTTTTGCCTTTACGGCAAGAGCATATTTCTGAGCGTATTTGACGATTTCCTGCTCAATGGCATACATGCCGGAGTTGATGTAAATACGGCGCAGAATGGGTTCCAAAGCGGTATCCGCCTGCCTGTCGCATTTCTTTAACTCATGCATACAGCTTTCGATGAGTTGTTTGGTCTCATTGTTGGCATTTGCCATTTTGTCCAGCTTAAAGTACATTCCCGTGTCAACCTGAGCTTTGGCATTCTTGGTAAACAGCGGGTCATCGGAGGGCGTATTATTGATTTCATTCCGATGATTGCCAAGCCAAAGGCGTTCATCCTCCGTGTCCACATTGCCGGAAATGGCTTTGGAAATATAGGCGGCCTTGGAGGAAACAAAGAACAGCCTCTCGTTGGCAAGGTCGATATATTCCGCTTCCTCGTTGTAAATCTTGTCCGTTTCTCTTAAAGAAACCCCCACCTTTTTGTTCCTTAAGTTCTGTAGGTCTTCCAGACTTCTGGTATCCGCCTGATTGATCACATGCAGGGAACGGGTCAGGTCAATATGTACCGTATTCTTATTTTCCTTGGAGGAGCGAATCAGCTTGTAGAGAATGGAATTGCCGGTTCCCTCCATTTTGGTAGGCTCATAAAGAATAATCAGTATGGAATTGCTCTGCTGCTGTAAAGCGTTCTGCAGCACCAGAAGGTGTTCGTTGGAATTACTGTCCGTCCCGGGTGTGTCATAGAAAGTAAAGTTGATATTGGGGTCAAGGGGAATCGGATAGTTCACATCGATAATACCGTCAATATATTCGGGATATTCCTTGGTAGGTGCGTTGGGAACATCGTTCAGCGTCTTGAGAATCTGGCAGAGTTGTTCATGCTGCTGCAGATGGAATACCAGCGCGCTGTTGATTTCGTTCTGAACCTTTTGTCTGGTCAGATCACAGTCGCCGCTGCAATAAAAGGTAAATTTGGCGGTGTTCTCATCCCATTCAATCGTAACCTGCATGGGGTCGGCGCCTTCTTTCCAAGTGTTTATCTTAAAGGAAACGGAAGGCTTCGGATTATTGTGGATGCGGAACATTTTTGCCGTCTCGGAGTTAATGCTCTCCGGCAGGATGCGCCTGCCGATCAGCGTGTTAATGAAAGTAGATTTGCCGGAGCTGTAAGTGCCCACCAGACAAATATTCACATCGTTGGCGTTTAACTGCATACGCTTTTTGTCAAATTCATGCTTTCTTGTCTGAAAAGAGCGGAGAATTTCGGAATCCTTGAGCTCCGACTCGAAAATGGAAAGGGTATCGTCACAGAAATCACTGATACACTGATAAATTTCGGAAACGGAGGGCAGTTCGATAAAATCGTCTATGACAAAGCGCTTTTCTCCGCAATTCCGGTTATAATCGGCAATCTTGTCCTGAAAATCTTCGTAGTCAATCCTTGTACCCTTGAACACCAGACTGATTTTTTCGTTTAAAAACTGTTCCCATATGTCGTCAAAGAATTTGTCGCCTTGATTTTGCAGCAAAAACTCGCCCTGTTCCGGAGAATAGGGGAGAAGCTTGGGACATATGTTGTAAGGAATATCCAGAAATTCCCCTTTGACTTTTGCGAGAAAACGAATTTCCTTTTTGACCGGATGGTACATAATCATAAGTTCTTTCATACATTTCCCTCATTTCTGTGCATATTGGGGAGCGCTTGCAGGCGGAAATTATGTATCATATGCTGACACGCCGAAGCCTGAATCCCCGTTTGTGAATGTTTGTGCGGCCTGAAACATAATATATAGGACAGGTTACCATATTTTGTACATAGCAAAAGAGCTTACACTTATTTATTATACCATATCTAGTGCAAATGTCAAAACCATATTCATCACTTAAACGAATTTTAAGTTAAAAAAATTTTAGACCTCAAAAAATTTTATCTTGCATCCGCGGAAATTTTGGTGTATAGTGATTCACGATTCCACTGATAGATGATTTTGGTTGTTATTATAGAAAGAACAGAAATGGAGTATAAAAATGGCAAAGTATCTGGTAATTGTAGAGTCACCGGCAAAGGTGAAGACCATTAAGAAGTTTCTGGGCAGCAATTATGAAGTGGCGGCAAGCGGCGGTCATGTGAGGGATTTGCCCAAGAGCAGTCTGGGTATCGACATAGAGCATGACTATGAGCCTAAGTATATCACCATCAGAGGGAAGGGGGATATTCTTGCCGCGCTGCGCAAGGAAGTGAAGAAGGCGGAAAAAATCTACCTTGCCACCGACCCTGATAGAGAGGGCGAAGCAATTTCGTGGCATTTATATTTTGCGTTAAAATTAGAAGATAAAAAGGTATACCGCATTACCTTTAATGAAATTACCAAAAACGCGGTGAAGGAGTCCCTGAAAAACGCCAGGGAAATCAATATGAATCTGGTGGACGCCCAGCAGGCGAGAAGGGTGCTTGACCGTATGGTGGGTTATCGTATTTCCCCGCTTTTGTGGGCGAAGGTGAAGAGAGGACTCAGCGCCGGGCGGGTACAATCCGTGGCTCTGCGCATTATCTGTGACAGGGAGGAGGAGATCGAGGCTTTTGTTCCGGAGGAATATTGGTCTTTGGATGTGAACTTGAAAGCAGAGGGAGAGAAAAAGCCCCTCACCGCCAAATATTACGGCACCGTATCGGGAAAGCAGACGGTTTCCTCCAAAGAGCAGGCGGATCAAATTATGGAATCCTTAAGGGGTGCCGAATATATCGTGAAGGAAGTGAAAAAAGGAACAAGGATTAAGAAAGCCCCCCTTCCTTTTACCACCTCCACCTTACAACAGGAGGCAAGCAGGACGCTGAACTATTCCACCCAGAAGACCATGAGGCTGGCGCAGCAGTTATATGAGGGCGTTGATTTAAAGGGAGAGGGCACGGTAGGTCTGATTACCTATCTGCGTACGGACTCCACCAGAGTATCCGAGGAAGCGGAGCGGATGGCGAAGGACTTTATCGAGAGCCGCTACGGCAAGGAGTATGCGGCGGGAGCGGGAGAGGATAAAAAGAGTGAGCGTAAGATTCAGGACGCCCATGAGGCAATCCGTCCCACGGACCCGGAACGCCTCCCGGCTGCGGTGAAGGAACAGCTTCCCAGAGATTTGTTCCGCCTTTATCAACTGATATGGAAGCGCTTTGTGGCAAGCCGCATGTGCCCTGCGGGGTATGAGACCACTTCCGTAAAGATTCAGGCGGGGGAGCAGATTTTCACGGTGGCGGCGTCTCTGTTAAAATTTGACGGATTTTTAAGCGTGTATAGCAGGGAGGAAGATAAGGAGGAGGAAAACCTACTGTCAGGGGAACTGTATCAGGGCAGCAAGCTCTTATTTGAATCCTTTGACCCGAAGCAGCATTTTACCCAGCCCCCGGCGCATTATACGGAAGCTTCCCTTGTGCATGCCCTTGAGGAGCTGGGAATCGGCAGACCCAGTACCTATGCTCCCACCATCACCACCATTCTCGCGAGACGCTATATAGTGAAGGAAAACAAGAATTTATATGTGACGGAAATCGGGGAAGTGGTAAACCGAATGATGAAGGACGCCTTTCCCAGCATTGTGGATGTGAATTTTACGGCAAATATGGAAGCTCTTCTGGACGGTGTGGAAGAGGGAACGGTGAAGTGGAAAACCATTGTTTCCAACTTTTATCCCGATTTGGAGGAAGCGGTGCAGAATGCCGAGAAAGAACTTTCGGAAGTCACCATTGAGGATGAGGTGTCGGATGAGGTCTGCGAGCTCTGCGGCAGGCAGATGGTGATTAAGTATGGGCGTTTCGGAAAATTTCTTGCCTGTCCGGGCTTCCCGGAATGCCGGAACACCATGCCTTATTTTGAAAAAATAGGGGTGGCATGTCCCAAATGCGGCAAGGATATCGTTATCAAAAAGACGAAAAAAGGACGCAGATATTTCGGGTGCATCGGTTATCCGGACTGTGATTTCATGTTGTGGCAGAAGCCGGTGGGCAGAGAATGTCCCAAATGCAAAGCTCCCATGGTGGAGAAGGGAAATAAAATCGTGTGCTCCAATGAAAAATGCAGGCATAATTTAACATTGTAATCTGTTGTAAATTATGATACAATGAAACATGTAACCGAAGATGCTCCGGGAAACGGCTCACTAAGCTGCCGCGGATAAAAGGGCGACTGACCCGAGGATGGAGAAAAATATGAGCAGTGTGCAGTTGTTGGACAAAACAAGGAAAATAGGAAAGCTTTTGCACAACAATAATTCCAGCAAGGTAGTGTTCAATGACATTTGCAAAGTCATACGGGAAATTGTGAGCTCTAATGTGTTGGTCATCAGCAAAAAGGGTAAAGTTCTGGGTGTGGGCAGATGTGACGGAATAGAGCCGATTACGGAGCTGATTGACGAGAATGTCGGGGGTTTTATCGACCCTATGTTGAACGAACGCCTCTTAGGCATATTGTCCACGAAGGAAAATGTCAATCTGAGCACGCTGGGCTTTGAACATATTGACCCCAAAAAATTTCAGGCGGTTGTGGCCCCCATCGATATTGCGGGGGAGCGTCTGGGCACCCTTTTTCTCTATAAGTGCGATGCGCAGTATGACATTGACGACATTATCCTGTGTGAGTACGGCAGCACCGTGGTGGGGCTGGAAATGCTCCGGGCGGTGAATGAGGAGAGCGCAGAAGAGAGCCGCAAGATAGCGGTGGTTAAATCCGCCATCAGTACCCTTTCCTTTTCGGAGATGGAAGCCATCATACATATTTTTGATGAGTTAAACGGTATGGAGGGGATTCTGGTAGCCAGCAAGATTGCAGATAAGGTGGGCATCACGCGCTCTGTCATAGTCAATGCCCTTCGCAAGTTTGAGAGCGCGGGAGTCATAGAATCCCGGTCTTCCGGTATGAAGGGCACTTATATTAAGGTAATTAACGATGTGGTGTTTGATGAAATCGAGGAATTAAAACGCCGGAACGCAAAAAGTTAACAAAAACACATAAAATTGAAAATGGAACTAAATGGATTTGGGGGCGAAAAGCTTGAGAAAAAGGGATTTGAGAAAACGCAAGGCGGTAAAGTCCCTTTTTTTGTTGAAAAATCTATTGAATTTTTGTCGAAATAGTTTATAATACATAAGTAGTATGCTGAGATAAGTGTAATGTGAACAAAGATTTTCCGGAAAGGAGATTTCTATGATACATACCAATGTTTTTGATTATATCAATGTGCTGGATAAGGCGGCGGATGCGGCATGGCTGCGCAATGAAGCCATTTCCAACAATATCGCCAATGCCTCGACGCCGGGGTACAAGAGACAGGATGTGGCTTTTGAGTCGGAGTTAAAGAAGGCTCTGGGCAGCAGCCGTTATAAGTCCATGGATGCCAAGGTGGCGGATTTAAAGACAAGCAAACTTGTGGGAAGGCCTTATACGGATTCCGAAGGTTATTCCTACCGTCTGGACGGCAATAATGTGGACCCGGAGACGGAACAGGTTATGCTGGTGGAGAACCAGCTAAAATATCAGGGACTGATATCCAGTATTAATCAGGATTTTCAAAATTTACAGTCTGTGATGAAGTGATAACCGTAAAAAACAAACAGGAAGGAGATTTCTCTTATGAGTATGTTTTCCGCTTTTAATATCAATGCATCCGGTTTGACGGCGCAGCGTTACCGCATGGATGTGATTTCCGAGAATGTGGCAAACGCCAGCACCACCCGCACGGCGGACGGGACGCCTTATCGGCGCAAGGTAGTAACCTTTGTGCAAAAGGGCGAGAGCAATGATTTTAGCAAGGTGTTAGGCAGAGTGACCCGCGGTTTCAGCGGACAGGGCGTGAGAGTGGGAGCTGTCGGCGAGGACAATGTCACTCCCATGAACATGGTGTATGACCCTTCCCATCCCGATGCGGACGAAAACGGGTATGTGACATATCCCAATGTGAACATCATTACGGAGATGACCAACTTAATCGACGCAAGCCGCGCTTATGAGGCAAACTCCACGGCGTTTAATGCCAGCAAGTCCATGGCACTGCAGGGACTGGAATTGGGAAAGCAATAAAATGACAAGGCAATAAAATAAACAGGTGAATTGAGAGGAATAAGGAAATGGATTTATCGGCAATTACATCATTAAAAGGAATCGGCGGGGTTTCCACGGTAAGGGATATTACCACTTTGACGGGGACTCTTCCTGCAAAAACGGAGAATGCGGACGGTACCTTGTTTGATGCATTCTTAAATACGGCGATTGACAATATCAATTATACCAACAGTTATCTGTCCGATTGGGAGAATGAGGAAATGAAGTTTGCCATGGGAGAAACCCAGAATACCCACGACCTGATGATTGCATTGGAAAAGGCATCAACAGCGCTGCAGTACACAGTGGCAATCAGGGATAAGGTTATGGATGCATACAGGGAGTTAATGCAGATTCAGATTTAGTGTCCGTACATTGATGTAGGACAGGAGAGAACATGTAAGGAAGCGAGAGAACATTGTCATGGCGGATAGACTGAGAGAAATACCGGCAAAGGTATTGGCGTGGTGGAACCGGTTCACTACCAGACAAAAAAATGTTATTATCGGTATCACGGCAGCTGTCATACTTGCCTTTGCGATTATCATATACATAGTGTCAAAACCACAGTACACAAAATTGATGACCTGCGACAATACCAAGCAGGCGTCGGAAGTAATTGATATTCTGGAAAGTGCGAACATTAAGCACAAAGAGTCGACGGATGGTCTGAAAATCGAGGTGGAGACTAAGAAAATAGGTGAAGCCAATCTTGCCATGGGCGCAGCAGGCTATGTGCCCGACGGTTACGGCATAGAGGACGCTCTCGCCAGCAGTTTATCCACCACTGCATCGGACAGGGCAAAGCGTTACAAGTTTTATATGGAGGAAAAGCTGGCAGCGGACTTTGAGGCGATGCCGGCAATCAAGAGCGCAAGGATAAATTTGAACATTCCGGATCAGGACGGTACTTTAGCGGCACAGCAGGAGGAGCCGGGCGCGTTCATCCAATTGGAATTGGCGGATACCTTCACCTCCGCGCAGGCAGCCAATATGGCAAAAGCGGTGAAGAGTTATCTGGGCTGTTCTACCACGGCGAATATTACCATTATTGACAATGAATCCAATATGCTTTTTGTGGGCGGCGATGATTATTCCTCTGCGGGAGTCGCAAGTTCCATGCAGGAGCTGCAGAATCAGGCGCAGTCCATGGTGGCGAACCAGACCAAGAAGCTTTTGTATGGCACCAAGCAGTTTAATAATATTGAGGTTACCAGTTATCTGAATGTGGATTTTGCCAGTTATGAGAAAACTATCAAAGAATACTATGCCAATGAGGGCAGGGACGAGGGTCTGATAGCCCACCAGAGTACCTTCGAATCGGAGAATACCAATAACGGCGGAGGTATTCCCGGAACGGATTCCAACAATGAAAACAATTATGTGTTCCAGAACGGCAGTGACAGCTCCTCCACTCAGAGTGAGATGGAAGTTGACCGTCTGCCCAATGAGATGTCGGAGTACCAGAATATACCGCCGGGAAGCATTGATTACGCCAACTCGTCTCTTTCCGTTGCACTGGTCCGCTATAGGGAAGTGAAAGAGGAGGACGCGAGGGCACAGGGTCTTCTGGACGGCACCACATGGCAGGAATACAAGCTGAACAACAGTGCGGATGTCAAAATGGAAGTGGATGAGGATTATTACCAGATGGTTGCGAATGCCACCGGCATCAGCGCAGATAAAATTACCATCATTGCCTATGAGTCCCCTATATTTTATGACAGAGAAGGTTTCAAGCTGACTCCCGCTGCGGCTATGAGCGGCATCCTGTTTATCCTGATTCTGGGGCTTCTGGCGTTTGTGGTTCTGCGCAGCATGCTTCCCAAGAAGGCTGTGGAGGAGGAAGAGGAGCTGTCCGTGGAGGATATGCTGCAGTCTGCTCCCGAGCTTGAGGATATCGATGTGGAGTCCAAGTCCGAGACCAGAAAGGTCATCGAGAAATTCGTGGACGAGAATCCGGAAGCGGCGGCATTGCTCTTACGCAACTGGCTGAACGAAGATTGGAATTAATGCGAGTTATTAGAAAGGGTGGAAGCAAATGGCAGGAAAATCTAAGGAAAATGCACTTTCGGGATTACAGAGATCTGCAATTTTGCTGATTTCGTTAGGACCTGAGAGGTCTGCAGGAATTTTTAAGCACCTGAAAGAAGACGAGATAGAAGAACTGACTTTGGAGATTGCCAATACCAGAAGCGTTATGCCTCAGGTAAAGGAAGATATCATTAATGAATTCTATGAGGTGTGTCTTGCCCAGCAGTATATGGCGGAAGGCGGTATCGGCTATGCCAAGGAGCTGTTGGAGAAGTCATTAGGCAGCGAAAAGGCGATGGATGTTATCGGCAGGCTGACGGCGTCCTTACAGGTAAAGCCTTTCGAGTTTGTCAGAAAAACCGAGGCTTCCCAGCTCATCAACTTTATTCAGGATGAGCATCCCCAGACCATTGCTCTGGTATTGTCCTATCTGGCGCCCGGTCAGGCCGCGCAGATTATTTCGGCGCTGTCCCCCGATATGCAGGCGGATGTGGCAAGGCGCATTGCCGTTATGGACAGAACCAGCCCCGATGTCATAAAGGAAGTGGAGAAAGTGTTGGAATCTAAGCTGGCAGGTTTGGTAAATCAGGATTACACGGCGATTGGCGGTGTGGACTCCGTTGTAGAGATTTTGAACACGGTGGACCGCGGAACCGAGAAACATATTATGGAGACTTTGGAAATCGAGGCTCCGGAACTGGCGGACGAAATCCGCAAAAAGATGTTCGTATTCGAGGATGTGCTGCTTCTGGACGACAGGGCGATTCAGAGGGTGCTTCGCGATGTGGACAACAACGATCTGGGCATTGCGCTGAAGGGTGCGAACGAACAGGTGCAGAATGCTATTTTCAACAACCTGTCCAAGCGTCTTGCCGTAATGATCAAGGAAGATATGGAATTTATGGGTCCTGTCCGTATGAAGGATGTAGAGGAAGCGCAGCAGAAGATTGTAAATATCATCCGCAAGCTGGAAGATGCAGGCGAGATTGTTATCTCCAGAGGTGGAGGTGACGAGATCATTGTCTAAAAGTCTGTATAAAATGGGATTTATGGAATGGAATAAGGAAGACACCAGAACCATAGACAGTAATGAGCTGGTGGCAAAGAGGCTGGAGGAGCTTGCCGAGAAGCAGAAGAATCAAAAGAAACAGGGGTTTGTGGCAGGACTGCAGGCGGATGTGGTGGACCCGGAGCATCTGCAGGGTGCAGACGGGGAAAGCCAGCTTACGGAGGAAGAGCTTCTTAAGGCGAATGTGATAAAGGCGGGAGAGGACGCCGAAGCTATCCGCACAAGAGCGAATGCGGAAGCGGACAATATCGTTTCTCAGGCGAAGGCGAATGCCGACAGGCTCCTGTCCGAAGCCACAAATCAGGCGATGAGAGAGCGGGAGCAGGTTCTTGCGGAGGCGAGGAAACAGGGCTATGACGAAGGCAGGATGCAGGCGGACGCGGAAGCTCAAAAGCTGAGGGAGCAGTTTGCTGCCAAGGAAAAGCAGTTGGAAGCGGAATACCAAATGAGCATAGATGAACTGGAGCCTAAGTTCGTAGATACCATCACAAGTATCTATGAACATATTTTTCATGTGGAGCTCGGAGCCTACAGGGAGATATTGGTGCACTTGATTTCCGATGTTATGTGTAAGCTGGAAGGAGAAAAAACCTTCTTGGTCCATGTGAGCAAGGAGGACTATCCCTATGTGAGCGCGCAGAAGAAAGTGATTGCGTCGGAGAGCATGATTTCTACGGAAAACATTGAAATAATTGAAGATATTGCCCTTAGCAAGAATCAATGCCTGATTGAGACAAACGGGGGCATTTTTGATTGCGGTCTGGGCATACAGCTTTCCGAGTTGGGGAAGAAGCTTAGATTATTGTCTTATGAGAAATGAGGAGACTTAATTGAACGCAGCAGCAATTAATTTCGGCAAATATAATAAAGTTGCGGAAACCATGTTTTACCGCAAGCTGGGCAAGGTAGTCAATGTGGTGGGTCTGACCATTGAATCCGCCGGTCCCGACGCAAAGCTGGGGGATATCTGCATGATCCTGCCGGAGGGAGAAGAGGGGCAGCAACGCCCCATTCCTGCGGAAGTGGTAGGCTTTAAGGACAAGAAGACCCTGCTTATGCCCTATGATGTCACAGACGGCATCGGGCTGGGCTGTATGGTGGAAAATACGGGAAATCCCCTTTTGGTGCCGGTGAGCGACAAGCTTCTGGGAAAGGCGCTGGACGGCCTGGGAAGACCCATAGACGGCGATGTGATAGAGGGGGCCGCATATCCTGTGGAGGCTCCGCCTCCGGCGCCCATGAGCCGTGCCATTATAGACGAAGTGCTTCCTCTGGGAGTAAAGGCAGTGGATGGCATGATGACCGTGGGCAAGGGGCAGCGTATCGGTATTTTTGCCGGCTCCGGCGTGGGTAAGTCCACGCTGATGGGTATGTTTGCCCGCAATACAAAGGCGGATATCAATGTGATTGCCCTGATCGGCGAGCGCGGCAGGGAAGTAAGGGAATTTATAGAGAGGGACTTGGGGGAGGAAGGCATGCGCCGCTCCGTGGTGGTGGTGGCAACCTCCGACAGACCCGCTCTTGAGAGAAATAAGGCGGCTAAGACCGCAACCGCCATTGCGGAATATTTCAGGGATCAGGGAAAGGATGTGCTTTTGATGATGGACTCCCTGACCCGTTTTTCCATGGCGCAGAGGGAGATAGGACTTGCCAGCGGCGAACCTCCCGTGACCAGAGGGTATCCGCCCAGCGTATATTCGGAGATGCCCAAGCTTTTAGAGAGGGCGGGACGCGCCTCCAAAGGCTCTATTACGGGGCTTTATACCGTGCTGGTGGACGGGGATGATTTTAATGAACCCATTACGGATACCGCCAGAAGCATTTTGGACGGACATATTATGCTGGACAGAAAGCTGGGGCACAAAAACCACTATCCGGCAATCGACATCTTACAGAGCATCTCGAGGTGTATGTCACAGATTGCGGACAAAGAGCACAAGCAGGCTGCAAGTAAATTAAAAACGGTTATGGCAACCTATAATGAGGCGGAGGATCTGATCAATATCGGCGCTTACAAAAGCGGCAGTAATCCTGCCATAGATTTTGCGATTTCCAAGATTGAGGAAGTAAATCATTTCCTGTGTCAGGAAGTGGATGAGAAATTTGATTTTGAGGAGAGCGTGGAAATGTTGGAAGCGCTTTGGAGGTAGCTTTAAATGGCAAAATTTCGATATTCCCTGCAAAGTGTCCTGAATATCAAGGTGAAGCTGGAAAGCCAGAAGAAGCAGGAATTTGCGGCGGCGATGAATGCGCTTTCGGAAGAGGAGGCAAAGCTTGCTTTTCTGGAGGAGAAAAAGGCGTCCCACGAATTGCGGGCAAAAGAGCTTCTGCAGGGGAAATTAGATTTTCAGGAGATTCAGGAAAACAGGCAGACGATACTGTTTTTAGAGGAACGCATCGCCTTGCAGAAGGAGCGGATAAAGGCTGCGGAGAATGCGTTGGAGGCGGCAAGGAAAGCCCTTGAGGAGATTATCAAGGAGAGGAAAACTTATGAGAATCTGAGGGAAAAGGCGTTTGAAGCGTTCTTGCAGGAAGAGAACAGGGCGGAAAGCAAGAGTATTGATGAGTTGACCAGCTATACCTATAACAGAGAGCGTTAAAGCATGCAAAGAGTTTGTTTCATATTTACAAAAACCAGAAATCAGATTTCTAAGACAGGCAGGTGCGGATTATGGCAAAGGAAAGAACACCGGAAGAAATAGCGGCGGCGGAGGAGAAAAAGAAACTTCAGGACCAGAAAAGGCAACTGAAGAGAGATAAGCAGCAGCAAAAAAAGGAAGCCAAGAGGCGCGCAAAGGAGATTGCAAAGCAGGAGGAGGCGTTAGAGGAGGACGAGGAGAGCAACGGCGTCGTTACTTTTCTTGCCACTGTGGTGATTGTAGCGCTCTGGCTGGCGGTCATCGGTGTAGTGATCAAATTGGATATCGGCGGCTTCGGAAGTTCCGTGATGACGCCGCTTCTCAAAGATATTCCCGTGGTGAACAAGATTCTCCCCAAGGGTTCTTTTACGGAGACCAACGATCCGGACAGCTACGGCGGTTACAATAATCTGCAGGCTGCGGTGGATCAGATCAAATATCTGGAGCTTGAGCTGGAGAAACTGCAAAATTCGGGAACCGCAAAGGATGAAGAGATTGCGGGACTGAAAGCGGAGGTACAGCGCCTTTCGGAATTTGAGAAGATGCAGGTGGATTTCCAGCGTATCCGCACGGAGTTCTATGATGAAGTGGTCTACCATGAGAAGGGACCCGGTGCGGAGGAATACAGAAAATATTACGAAGAAATGGATCCCGCCACGGCGGAGTATCTCTATAAGCAGGTTGTGACCCAGATGCAGGAGAGTCAGGAGATACAGGATTATGTCAATACTTACGGAAGCAGCGGCATGAAGCCCAAGCAGGCGGCGGCGGTGTTTGAGAAAATGACGGACAATCTGCCTCTGGTGGCAAGAATTTTAGACGCCATGTCCGTGGAAGACAGAGGAGCTATTTTGGGAGCAATGGATTCCGATATAGCCGCAAAGCTGACAAAATTATTGGATCCGAAATCTTAAGAATTAAGACGGGCGAGCCGATAATTATGTTGTATTGAAAATTTAAGAGAAAGGAGGAACAAAATGACAGTTACATCGGTAAAAGATGCGGGAAGCGTGTTGAACAGCCTGACCACCAATGTGGCGGCAAAAAGCGCGGCTCAGGTGCAGGGCGCAAGTTTCAAGAGTGTGTGGGACAGCCAGCCTAAGGGTGAAAGCCAGCAGACATCCGCGAAAGCGCCACAAGAGGAGCAGGATGCGGCGAAGGCGGGAGATTCCCTGAAAGCGAAGGATTCCCGGAATGTGAAGCCCGCAGAGGAGGCGAAAGGCGTTTCCGAAACGGAAGAAACCAAAGAAACCGGGATGCCGGAAGATTCGGACAATCGGGAAGAAGCCATGGAAGTGCTGGGAACGGCGGCTGTGGAGCTGTTGAACCGAATCGCGGACACATTGGGTGTGGATTTGCAGAACTTACAGGAAAGCCTTTCCGAAATGGAACTTGAGCCTGTTGATCTGCTGGACGCAGAGACGCTTAACGGTTTTCTGCTTAAGGCGATGGGGGCGGAGGATTCCACGGCGCTGCTTACCGACGAGGGAATGTATCAGGATTTCAACCGGCTGATGGGTGAATTGGAAACCATGCTTTCGGAGGATAGCGGTGTAAGCGGCATGACTCTTGGAGAGTTGAAGGGACAGCTTGAAGCGCAGCCCGAAGTTCCGGCTGACATGCAGACGGAAATCCGGTCGGAGACTCAGCTTTTCGAGGCAGCAGAGATTGCGCAGGCTCCTGCAAAGACGCAGAAGAAAGAACCCGTTATTGAGGTTTCGGTGGAGAGAGCAGCTCCCAAGGCAGATGCGGAAGATGCAGTTCCGGAAGAAAATCAGCTTCAAAAAGCGGAAAACACAGCCGGACAGACCAAGGACCAAGGCTCCGACAAGGCAGGAGAGAAGCATTCCGGTGAAAAAGGACAGGAAAGCAGTCCTTTTGTACAGAACACGGCACAGCCCGTAAATTCTAATGTGCAGGCCGCACAGACGACTCAGCCCATGGCGGCATGGGATGTGGACACACAGGATATCATGCGGCAGATCATGGATTACATGAGAATTTCCGTGAAGCCGGATATGTCCCAGATGGAAATGCAGCTTCACCCCGCTAATTTAGGAACCCTGCAGATTCATGTGGCGTCTAAGGGCGGCGTGCTCACGGCAAACTTTGTGGCACAGAACGAGGCGGTAAAGGCAGCGCTGGAAAGCCAGATGGTACAGCTTAAGGACAATTTCGCACAGCAGGGCGTGAAGGTGGAAGCCATTGAAGTCACTGTCCAGACCCATCAGTTTGAGGAGAACCTGGAGCAGGGACAGCAGAGGAACCAAGGCTCTTCGGAGAAAAAGCAAAGAACCAGAAGAATCACGCTGGACGGTCCTCTCACCATGGAAGAATTAAGCGCAATGGATGAGGAAGAACAGCTTGCGGCGGAAATGATGGCGGCAAGCGGCAGTACCGTGGAATACACGGCATAATTGCCATAAAACACATGGCATAATCAAAAAAGAAAGGAGAAAAGAAATATGGCATTAATGGCACCGGTGGAAAACGGTAAGATTGTGGAGACGGATTCCCAGAATTCCTTAAAGAAGACTAAGACCAGCAATGACGGCATGGACAAAGAGGCGTTCTTACAGCTTCTGGTAGCACAGATGAGATATCAGGATCCTCTGGAGCCCACCTCCAACACAGAGTATATTTCCCAATATGCACAGTTCTCACAGGTAGAGCAGTTGCAGAACATGGCGGGCAATATGGAGCTCTTAAGGGCAAGCGCCATGGTAGGTCAGGAGGTTTATGTGGAGACCACTAGCTCAAGCGGAGACAGCAAGGTTATCAAGGGCAAGGTTGACTATGTGGTATATGAAAACAGCAAGGCATATCTTGCAATCAACGAGGAGCTTTACTCTCTGGATGATCTGGTTACGGTAGCAGACGCCGAATACCTGACCGCTACGGATAAGGCAATCAATTTTGTGACACGCATCAACAAGCTTCCCAATGTGAACGGAGTGGATTACTCGGATGTGGCAGAGATTGACGACCTTGAGAAGACTTACAATGAAATGACGGATTACGAGAAGACCTTTGTGGCAAGCGAAAAGGTAAAAGCTTTGGAGGAATATGTAGAGAAAGCCAAGATCGTAAAACGCGCATGGGCATTGCAGTTTGTTGACAAGATAGACGCTCTTCCCGCCACGGATGAACTGACTGTTGACAATGCGGAGGAAGTGAATACCCTCAAAAACCTTTATGACAAGATGAGCGATTATGAGAAGGAGTTCGTGGATGAGGAAAAGGCAGCCATCCTGCAGGCGGCGGTTGACAAGGTAGCAGAGTTAAACAAAGGCAGTGAAGCAAGCGAGCCGGAGGGCGAAGAGTAAGCGGCGTAATCATGGATGATACAAGGAAGGAGCTGGGAGAATATGGATATTCAGACAAATAGTTTTCTTTCCATAGAGCAGCTGGCGGACCGGCTTCCCAAAACGCCAAAGTCGGAGAACAAGAGGACTGCGGAAGGTTTTTCCTTTAATGAGGTCCTGATGCAGAAGACCGGCGGGGCGGACAGCCTGAAGCTTTCCAAGCATGCGGCGGTGAGATTGAGCGACCGGGGCATCAAACTGACGGGAGAGCAGTGGGAACGCTTAGAAGGCGGAGCCAGAAAGGCGGAACAGAAAGGAATCAAAGATTCTCTGGTCATTGTGGATGAATTGGCATTTATCGTGAATGTGCCGAATCAGACCATCATCACCGCAATGGACAGCACGCAGACAGATGAAAATGTATTCACAAATATCAACGGAGCAGTAATCGCATAACCGGACCCGAGTGGAGGTTATTGTCCCCTGAATGACGGATGGGGGCTGCGTTCCGTAATCAAGGAGGAACAAAATTATGATGAGATCACTCTTTTCTGGTGTGGCAGGACTGAAAACCCACCAGACACGCATGGATGTAATCGGTAACAATATCGCCAATGTAAATACCACGGCTTTCAAGGCAAGCAATATGGTATTCAGCGAGCTTATGAGCCAGACCACCCAGAAGGCAAGCGGCGCCAATGCCAACACCGGAACCGGCGGCGTCAACGCAAGACAGATCGGTCTGGGCGTTAAGGGCGGCGCCATCAATGTGAACATTGACACTCAGGGCGCCAGCCAGTCCACGGGAAATCCTTTCGATATCATGATCACCGGAGATAATTTCTTTGTGGTGAACAACGGAAACGGCAACTATTTCACCAGAGACGGTTCTTTCTATGTGGACGGCGCCGGCAACCTCGCCATGACCAGCACGGGTTACAATGTAATGGGCTGGCAGGTGGACGAGGAGACCATGAGTATCAAGAAGGATACCGTGTCCGCTCTGCGCATTATGAATGCCGCAAACCTGACCTATCCCCCCGAGGCAACCACTCAGGCGCATATGTCAGGCATCATCGACAAAAACGATACGGATGTGACCAGTGTAAACGGTCTTGCCCGCAACCTGAATTTCTTTGACGCGCTGGGCTACAGTTACACCGCAAGAATCGTATTTAAGCAGAACGGCGGTCTGGTAAGCGGCGAGCCCGCAGGCTATAGTGTGGAAGTGACAAGGCTCCTTGATTCCACGGGGCAAGAGGTCGATATCTCAAATCTGACTTTCGGAAGCACCACCACACAGGCGAAAGCCACCAGCTTAGGCTTTAACTCCAATGCTTACAGATGGGATGATACCGGTAAGATTTTACAGGATGCGGCAGGCAATGATATTGTAAATATTACAGACCTTGTGACGGCGGGCATAGACAGCAGGAATGAGCCGCTTACCGTAAACGGAAATGCCAACGGTACGGTGCAGGAAGCTTTGGACGAAATTGCAAAGGCGTACGGTTACGAAGGTTCCACCGAGGAATTTTTGAACCTCTATAAAGAAATTGACGGCGATAAGGTAACGGTAAAGACCATGCTGACCAATCTGGGCGCGGCAACGGCTAGCTTTACACCGGCTACCGCTACGAACCCGGGCTCATGGAGTTCCGCTACGGTATTCCCCACGCTGGTAAGCACATGGAAAGATACCACGGCTCCCGGCGCCACGACGACCACCGGCGAGGCGGTTACCGAATCCAACACAGGCATCGAGATGGACGGTAGGTATTACACCGGCGACGCCATCTGGTTTGACGGCAAGAACGGTAAGTTCTCCGGCATGGGAAGCAACGGCTCCGGCAGAAACACCGCAACGATTGCATTTTCCGCATTGGGCGGCAACTTCTCCGATATCGTGGTTGATTTTTCCGAGATTTCCATGTACGACAACAAGGGAACCTCCACGGCGCAGGCTACCAGCGGTGATTTTGAGGGTCTTGGGGCAGGACGCCGTCTGGGCGACATGATAGGCGTATCCGTCCAGCAGAACGGTGAGATTTACGCAAGCTATGACAACGGCATGACCAAGCTTTTGGGACAGATTGCCACCGCAAACTTTGCGAACGCCTCCGGCTTGGAGAAAAACGGTGACAACCTTTACTCTGCAACCCAGAACTCCGGCGAATTTGACGGAATCGGCGTGGACATCACGGCAGATGGAGGTTACATGTCCACCGGACAGTTGGAAATGAGTAATGTGGACTTATCCAGCGAGTTCACCACAATGATTACTACCCAGAGAGGATTTCAGGCGAACAGCCGAATCATAACTGTGTCAGATACCTTGCTTGAGGAATTGACAAACTTGAAGAGATAAAGTATAATATGTTTTCGGGGACGGGGTTTTCCGTCCCCGATTATAGGTATTAGGCTGTTTTACATATTTTGGAAGGGTGATGGGACGATGATAGAAGTGACAAAGATTAACGGCGTAAAAATTCTTGTGAACCCGCATTTGCTTGAAATAGTGGAAGAAACGCCGGATACCGTTGTGACTCTTACCACAGGTCGAAAAATAATTGTAAAAGAAAGTAGACAAGAGATAAAAAATCTTGTAAAATTGTATAGAAAGGAAATTCTTGCAGAATAAATTCTAAAAATTGCGGGATAAGTAGGTGATTTTTGTGGATATAGCTTCTTTACTTGGAATGATTCTCTGCGGAGCGATGCTTATATTCGGTATTTTCTCCAGTGCGGGCGCCAGCGGATTTGGCGAGTATCTTGATGCTCCCTCTGCCATTATTACTTTCGGCGGCGCGTTGTCGGCTACCCTGACTGCGTACAGTCTGGCGGATTTCCTTGCAGGACTTAAAAGCATCACATTGATTTTTAAGACGCCCACATTAAATACGGCGGACATGATCAAGAAAATCATAGAGCTTTCCAATATAGCCCGAAAAGAGGGACTTTTATCTTTGGAGGAAGCGGCGTCGGACATGGAAGAGCCTTTCTTAAAGAAAGGTATCCTGTTAGTAGTGGACGGCACGGATCCGGAGCTCGTGAGGGGCATTATGGAGACCGAGATGGTTTGTATCGATGACAGACATAAATCCTTGGCAGGCTTCTGGGAAACCTTGGCTGCCATGGGTCCTGCCTGGGGTATGGTTGGTACTCTGGTGGGTCTGGTTGATATGTTATACCATATGGACGATGCATCGGCAATCGGACCTGCAATGGCAGTGGCGCTGATCACCACATTGTACGGCTCCCTGCTTGCGAACTGGGTCTGCACTCCTACATCCAACAAGTTAAAGTATGACAACTCCATCGAAATGATGCAGAAAGAGGTTATGATCGAGGGACTCCTCTCCATTCAGGCAGGCGAGAACCCCCGTGTAATAGAAGAAAAGTTAAAGTCCTTCCTTGCACCCAAGGATAGAGTAGATGCATCACAGGATGCAGGAGGTGAAGAGTAGTGGCAAAGAGAAAGGAAGAGGCGCCACCCGCGGGTTCCCCGGCGTGGATGTCAACATTCAGTGACTTGATGAATCTGCTTCTTTGTTTCTTCGTAATGTTGTTTTCCATGTCCACTATGGATGAGGCGAAACTGCGGGAAGTGGTAGCTTCCATGAACAGCACCTTCAGCATATTTGAGGCGGGCGCCACAGCTATAGGAGACGGGTTTCTTGTCAGTAACGGCATGAGTCAGTTAAATGAACTGAGCGATTATATCAGCAACACGGGAATGTCCTCGGAAGACAACAGCAGCGACCAGATGCAGGAAGATGAGGCAAAGGCGGCAGCGGTGCAGGAGATGCTGGAAAACAACCCCGGAGCCGTGCAGGAGATGCTGGAGGAACAGCAGCTTCAGGATAATGAAGCCTTGGCGGAAGCGATTTCCGAGGAAGTGGCGGAGAGCAATATGTCCGACCAGATAGAAGTGAGCTTTACGTCACAGTATGTGCAGCTCAGTATGAGGGGAGCGCTTTTGTTTGATTCGGGAAGTGCGGAAATTGTAGAGGAATCCAAGAGAGTTCTTGACAAGGCGGGTTCCGTTTTGGAGCGCTACAGTCAGGGCATTATAGAGATAGAAGGACACACGGACAATGTGCCCATCCATACCAGAGAATATGCGGACAATGAGGAGTTAAGCAGTGCGAGGGCGCTTTCGGTATTTTATTATTTCACCGACAATACCAGTCTGAATCCCGTTTGTTTCAGGCATGCCGGTATGGGCGAGAGGGTTCCGATAGCGGATAACTCCACTCCGGAGGGGCGCAGTAAGAACAGGCGTGTGGAAATCAGAATCTACACGGGAACTTCTTAAAAGGAGGAAAGATTAAAAATGAAAAAGAATTTAATGACGGTGCTGATACTTGCGCTGCTGGTTGTAAATATTATTTTAAACTGCATAGTAATGATAAGCGTTACCGGCACCAACAAAAAGACGGCGTCTTTGGTCAATAATATTGCAACGGCGCTGAGTTTGGAGTTTACCTCTCCCGACGAGGAGGTAGTTCAGGTTTCGCTGGAAGATACGGTGCCGCATATACTGGGAGAGAAACTTATGTTCCCGCTTGCCTCCGGTGCGGACGGCAAACAGTCGTATCTGGTGTGCACGATTACCCTGTCCATGAATAAAAAGCATAAAGATTACAAAAAGTATGGCGAATCCATTGCGGACAGAAACGGTTTGATAGAGGATGCCATTACCACGGTAGTTGCCTCCCATACCATGGATGAATGCCGCAATGACTTAGAGGGACTTAAGGAAGAGATGCTGAAAGCAATTCAGGATTTGTTTGATTCCGACTTTATTTATCAGGTGGCTGTCAGCGGAGTGACATACGGTTGATGTCTGTTCCTAAAAAACTAGCAGGAGGTGAGCCTTCGTGGGCGAGGTCCTTTCACAAAACGAAATAGATAACCTACTTGCAGCGTTGTCTGCCGGCGAGCTGGATGTAGACCAGATGCAGGGAGAAGAGGAAAAGAAGGTCAAGGATTATGACTTTAGCCGCCCCACAAAGTTCTCGAAGGAACATTTAAGGACGCTGGAAATTATCTTTGAACATTACGGTCGATTGGTTTCCACCAATCTTCCGGCGTACTTACGAAAGAATGTGCAAGTGTCGGTAGGAAGCTCGGAGACGGTCACATACAGTGAGTTTTCCAATGCCATGTCCAATCCGGTGATTTTGGGAATCATAAATTTTGCGCCCTTAAACGGTACGATTATTCTGGATCTTTCCATTAATCTGGGGTATGCGATGCTGGACAGAATGCTTGGCGGAAGCGGTCTGCCGTTAGAGAAGACAAGGGATTTCTCGGAGATAGAGCTTACGATTCTGGAGAAAGTGATGGTTATGTTTACCCAGCTTCTCAGAGACCCTTGGAGAAATGTAATCGATATTTCTCCGGTGTTAAACAGATTGGAAACCAATTCACAGTTTGCACAGGTGATAGCGCCCAATGATATGATAGCGCTTGTCACCTTGAATATAAAAATCGGCGATGTAGAAGGTCTTATGAATGTCTGTCTCCCCTTCTTAACATTGGAGGATGTGATGGATAAGTTGAATACCAAGTATTGGTATTCCACCATGCAGGAGAATCATGACGAGAACTATGACGACTACATTGAAGCCATGCTTCGCAAGGTGGATGTTCCCATCAGAGCGGTTCTGGGAAAGAGCGCCATTTCTGTTGCGGATTTTGTAAATCTGCAGGTGGGCGATTGTATAAGGCTGAACACCAAGGTGGACAGCGACATGAATATCTATGTTGGAAATATCAAAAAGTTTACAGCTTTACCCGGTGCCAATGACGATGCTTATGCGGTCCGGATTACATCGATAGTCAGGGAGGAGGAGTAAAACGATGGATGGAATGTTGTCTCAGGATGAAATAAATGCGCTTTTGAACGGCATGGATTTGTCCAATGAGGAATCGTCTGATTCGGGAAATACGGAAGCGGCGGCAGAAGCGACACCTTCGGCAGACGCTGCGGCATCGGAAGAATTACTGACAGATGTTGAAAAAGATGCGATTGGAGAGGTTGCCAATATCAGCATGGGTTCTTCGGCAACCACATTGTACTCATTAGTCAACCAGAAAGTTAATATCACAACACCGACAGTAACTCTTTCTAATTGGCAGGCAATATTGGAAGATTATGAAAGGCCCTGTGTATTTATCAGGATTCAATACACAAAAGGTTTGGATGGCTCAAATATTCTGGTGCTTAAGGAGCATGATGTAAAGGTCATCACGGACTTGATGATGGGCGGCGACGGTACGAATACGGACGGAGAATTGGGGGAGCTGCACTTGAGTGCAATCTCCGAAGCCATGAACCAGATGATGGGGTCATCGGCGACTTCTCTCTCCACAATGTTAAATAAGATGATTGATATTAGTCCTCCGGAATCTTCTCTGTTGGATTTGACACAGTTTGAGTCAGGCGCGGAGATATCACCTTTTCTGGGCGGGACATTTGTAAGAGTATCCTTTAGAATGCAGATAGGCGATCTGGTGGACAGTTCTATTATGCAGCTGTACCCCATAGACTTTGCCAAGGATATTGTAGAAACCTTTATTAATTCCCAGACAGGCGATATTGAACCGGAGCCGGAACCGACGCCTGCGGCGGCACCGACGCCGGATGCTTCGGCGGGAGCCATGAACGGAATGGGAGGTATGCCTTCCGGCGGCATGGATATGAATACTATGGGAAACATGGGCGGCGGAATGAACCCGATGATGGGCAACCCCATGGATGGCGGGATGAATCCCATGATGGGCAACCCGATGATGGGCAACCCAATGATGGGAATGAACCCGATGATGGGCAATCCAATGATGGGAATGAATCCGATGATGGGTATGCCGCAGATGATGGGAATGCCCCAGCAGAATGTGAATATACAGCCTGCGCAGTTTAACAGTTTTTCAAGTGAAATGGGCAATATACCGGGTCAGGAAAATATCGGACTGATTATGGATGTGCCTTTGGAAGTAACGGTAGAGCTTGGGCGAACCACCAAGTCGATTTCGGAAATTCTCAACTTTGCTCCCGGAACGATCATAGAATTGGATCGTATTGCCGGTGAACCGATAGATGTTCTGGTAAATGGCAAGTTTGTTGCCAAGGGCGAGGTAGTGGTCATCGAGGAAAGCTTCGGTGTAAGAGTTACAGAGATTATCAAGTAACAAAATGTAAAATGATGCCAATAATAAGTTTAAATGGAGGAAGGATCAATGGCAAAAAATATTTTAATATGTGACGATGCTGCTTTTATGAGAATGATGATTAAGGATATTCTTACCAAGAACGGCTATAATGTTGCGGGTGAAGCAGAAAACGGAGCCAGAGCTGTAGAAAAATATAAGGAATTAAATCCGGATTTGGTGCTGATGGATATTACCATGCCGGAAATGGACGGTATTCAGGCGCTGAAGGCCATCAAGGCGGCGGACGGCGGAGCAAAGGTTATTATGTGCTCGGCAATGGGTCAGCAGGCAATGGTTATCGAGGCAATTCAGGCGGGCGCTAAGGACTTTATCGTAAAACCTTTCCAGGCGGAGCGTGTTATCGAAGCCGTAAAGAAGGTTGTGGGCTAAGGTGGCAGTTTTATTGTCGGGCGCCGATGGGTATGCCCAGTTTATTACGGTGCTTGTAGTTTTTGTTCTGGTGCTTTTGGTTACGGCATATGTCACAAAATGGATCGCCAATTATCAAAAACATCAGAGCATCGATCGCAATATTGAAGTGATAGAAACAACCCGTTTGGACAATAACAAATGGATTCAGATTGTTCGTGTGGGGAATACTTACAAGGTGCTGGCTGTCTGCAAGGATACGGTAACTTTGCTTGGTGAAGTGCCAAAGGAAGAACTGCGGGAGGCAGAGCCGGGAGGGGAAGGGATTTCCTTCAAGGAACTGTTTGACAAGGCGGTCAAAAAAGATTTAGGCAATCAAAAAGAACCAAGGGACAAAGATACATGAGCAGAGTACGGTTGACCGGAAAAAAGATAATACAGATTATATGCCTGCTGGTTACGGTGGGCATATTGTGGTTTCATGGATTTGTTCGGGTGGAAGCAGTGGAAGACGACAGGCATTTGACAGGGGAGACAGATATTTCCACTGTCATTACGCCGCCGGGGACTTATAATACTCCTGAGGAGTTAAACCAGTTAAATACGGCGAACACGGTGAGTATTACCTACAGCGGTGACAACGGAGAGTTAAACGGCACGCTGCGGATTCTGATTACGCTGACCTTAATTGCGCTGGCGCCTACGCTTATCATTATGATGACTTCGTTTACGAGGATCATCATTGTGCTGCACTTTACCCGTGCGGCGTTAAACACCCAGACGGCGCCGCCCAATCAGATTCTTATCGGTCTTGCCCTGATTCTCACATTTTTTATCATGGAACCTACCATCACCCGAATCAACGAGGAGGCAATCGTTCCTTTTGAGAACGGGGAGATCAAACAGGAGGAAGCTTTAAAGCTCGGAATGGCGCCTATCAGGGAATTTATGTATCCCCAGACCCAGCTTAAGGATGTGGAGCTGTTCATGGATATTGCGGGGCGCGAATGGGACGGCACTCTGGATGCGATTCCCAATTCGGTTTTGGTTCCCAGCTTTATGATAAGCGAGCTGCGGACCGCATTCTGGATAGGCTTTATGATTTATATTCCTTTTATTGTGATAGATATGGTGGTGGCGTCCACTTTGATGAGTATGGGTATGATGATGCTGCCGCCTACAACGATTTCCATGCCGTTCAAAATCCTGCTCTTTGTGCTGGCGGACGGATGGTCCTTAATTATCATGGAGCTTGTGAGAACATTCTATTAGCGGATGGAATGAAACGCAGAAAAGAGGATTCATATGACAGTTGATGCAGTAATCGAAATGACGAGAGACGCTTTATATGTGATTATCAAGGTGTCGCTCCCCGTGTTGCTGGTTTCCATGATTATCGGTCTGGTTATCAGTATTTTTCAGACCGTCACCTCCATTCAGGAGCAGACGCTTACTTTTGTGCCCAAGGTTATCGGTATCTTTCTGGCACTGATGATACTCGGCAATTGGATGATGACCACTTTAGTGGAGTATACCACGCAGCTTTGGTCCACATTCAGCTTATATGTGCATAAGTGACAAGGACAGCACCAATGATTAATTTTTCCTTTTCCATTCATGACTTAGAATATTTTCTGCTGATATTTACACGGGTGACCTGTTTTGTGTTTATCGCTCCTTTTTTTGGAATGAATAACACGCCTGCCCGGATAAGAATCGGAATCAGCTTTTTTGTATCGCTGCTTTTGTATCAGGTGTTGACGCCTGCGCCGGCTATTGTTTTTGATACGGTGACGGAGTATGCTTTAATTGTGATAAAAGAGGCGCTCACAGGATTTCTGGTGGGTTTTGGGGCAAATATCTGCATGGCGGTGGTAAATTTTGCCGGTTCCGTTGCGGATATGGAGACGGGGCTTTCCATGGTAACGCTGCTCGACCCTGCCACCAGAGAGAATACCAGCATTACCGGCGTTCTCTATCAATATGTCTTTATGCTGATGTTGATTGCCAGCGGAATGTACCGCTATCTGTTGGGGGCATTGGCGGATACCTTTTCTCTGATACCGGTGAACGGGGCGGTATTTCATTCGGATAGTCTGCTGGACTCTATGCTGCAGTTTATGAGCGACTATATTATTATCGGATTCCGCATCGTTCTTCCCATATTTTGTACAATCCTTCTGCTCAATGCGGTTTTGGGCGTTATGGCGAAGGTGTCCCCGCAGATGAATATGTTTGCGGTAGGTATTCAAATCAAGATTCTGGCGGGACTGTCAATTATTTTTTTGACTGTGGGAATGCTGCCGGGAGCTGCTGATTTCCTGTATCGGGAAATGAAAAAGATGATGGTATCCTTTATAGGGGGACTTTCATGATACTAGAGTACAACCTTCAGTTTTTTGCCGAGGGGCAGGGCGGGGATAAAACAGAACCCGCAACAGAGAAAAAACTGAGCGATGCCCGCAAGGAAGGGCAGGTGGCGAAAAGCCGAGAGATTGCTAACGCCTTGGGCATATTGGCAGTGTTTTTAATATTGAAGGTGTGGGTCGGCACCATGGGAAACCAGCTCTTGCGGGTTTTTTCCGGCGTTTATGAGCGAATCCCCCAAGTGGTTACTTTCTGGCAGGGATATATGCCGGAGCAGGATATTAAGGCTATCTTCCGGGGGATGATATTTGACTGTATCCTTATTATGGCGCCAATACTGCTCATAGGCTTTATTGTGGCGTTTGTCAGCGATGTGGCGCAGGTCGGGTGGAAGCCTACCGCAAAACCGTTACAGCCAAAGTTAAACAAGATAAATCCCATATCCGGGTTTAAAAAGATATTTTCAGTCAATTCGCTGGTAGAGCTGGTGAAATCTATCGCGAAATTAAGTCTGATTGCCTATATTTGTTATGCTTATCTGAAGGACAAGCTGCCGCTTTTGTTTTTGCTTTATGACATGCCTCTTACGCAGGCGATAAAGCTGGCGGCGGAGCTGGTGACGGATTTGGGAATCCGCATTGCCATGTTCTATATGATTATTGCCGTTGCTGATTTTGCTTATCAGAAATTTAAGTTCAGCAGGGATATGAGGATGACCAAGCAGGAAGTCAAGGATGAGTACAAGCAGTCCGAAGGAGACCCCCAGATTAAGGGGAAAATCCGTCAGAAGATGCAGGAAGCTTCCAGAAGGCGTATGATGCAGAATCTGCCTCAGGCGGATGTGGTCATCACCAACCCCACCCACTATGCCGTGGCAATCAAGTATGACCTTGAGATAGCGGAGGCGCCGGTGGTTCTTGCCAAGGGCGAAGATTACATGGCAGCCCGCATTAAGGAAGTTGCCAAAGAAAATCATATTGAGATTGTGGAAAACAAGCCTCTTGCCAGAATGCTTTATGCTAATGTGGAAGTGGGCGAGATGGTGCCGCCGGAGCTGTATCAGGCGGTGGCGGAAGTGCTGGCGTTTGTTTACCACTTGCAGGGCAAAGTATAAACGGAATGAAGATTTTCTAAGGCTGGAAAGTACCCAGCCTAAGAAAATCTAAGTCATTCCGCGAAGAATCCGCAAGCGGATTCTTCCGAATTTGCATGGATTGTTTGCGACGGCCGCAAGCGGATTCTTCCGGATTTGCACGGGTTCATTTTTTCAATAAACTTACGAAAGGAGTGAGGCGCATATGAAAATGAGAAAAGCGGATGTGGGCGTTGCCATGTATCTTATGGCGGCGATTATCATGTTTATTGTGCCTATTCCTTCATGGCTTTTGGATATTTTGATTGCATTTAATATTTCCATAGCCCTTACCATTGTGTTCGGCGCTATGTTCAGCAAGGAAGTATTGGATATGTCCTTCTTCCCCACCATGCTTTTGTTCACCACCCTTTTCAGGATTGCCCTGAATGCCTCCTCCACGAGACTGATTCTCAGGGACGGTTACGCCGGCAATGTGGTTGCCACCTTCGGACAGTTCGTGGGCGGCGGAGATTTGATTATCGGTGCAATTATCTTTATTTTGCTGATATTGATTCAGTTCATGGTCATCAATAAAGGTTCCGAGCGTGTGTCCGAGGTAACGGCAAGATTTACGCTGGATGCCATGCCCGGTAAGCAGATGGCAATTGATGCGGACTTAAACACCGGAGCCATCAATGACGCCGAGGCAAAGAAACGAAGAGAAAAGATTCAGGAAGAAGCCAATTTCTTCGGTTCCATGGATGGTGCCGTGAAGTATGTAAAGGGAGACGCAATAGCGGGTCTGATTATCACCATAGTCAATCTGGTAGGCGGAATCGTTATGGGCGTTACCAGACAGGGCATGGAGGCAGGAACCGCTTTAAGCACTTATGGCATCCTGACCATCGGCGACGGGCTTGTGAGCCAGATTCCTTCCCTGTTAATCTCTCTTTCCACCGGTATTCTGGTGACCAAGGGAAGCAAGGATGCGGATTTCGGAACGGCGTTGATCAGTCAGCTTTTCAGCATTCCCAAGGTTTTGTATCTGGTGGGGAGCATGCTGGCAATATTAGGATTTCTCACCGATTTGAACACCATTCTCTTTGTGGGACTGGGACTTGTATTTATCATTGTGGGAAGAAATATTGCTGGAACCATAGAGACTGCCATGATAGAGCAGGAAGTGGACACGGAAGAAGCGGAGGCGGAGGAAATCCGCCAGCCGGAAAATGTAACCAGTCTTTTACAGGTGGACCCCATCGAATTGGAATTCGGTTATGGTATTATTCCCTTGGCGGATGTCAATCAGGGCGGCGACCTTTTAGACCGTGTGGTTATGATACGAAGGCAGATTGCGCTTGAAATGGGAACCGTGGTGCCCATCATACGACTGCGGGATAATATACAGTTAAATCCGAATCAGTACATTATCAAAATTAAGGGTATACAGGTCAGTGAAGGAGAAATTCTTTTTGACCATTATATGGCGATGAACCCCGGTTATGTGGAAGAGGAAATTACGGGCATTCCCACATTTGAGCCGTCGTTCCATCTGCCTGCCATCTGGATTACGGAAGGCCAGAGGGAGAGAGCGGAGAGTCTGGGATATACCGTGGTGGACCCGCCTTCCATTATCGCAACTCATTTAACGGAAATTATCAGGCAGCATATCGCGGAACTTCTTACCAGACAGGATGTGCAGAGTCTTGTCAACAATATTAAGGAGACCAACCCTTCGCTGGTGGAGGAACTGGTGCCGAAGCTTCTCGGAATCGGCGAGATACAGAAGGTTTTACAGAATTTGTTAAAGGAGGGGATTTCCATCAGGGATTTGCTGACCGTGATGGAAACGCTGGCGGATTACGCGTCGGCAACAAGGGATACGGATATTCTCACGGAGTATGTAAGGCAGAGCTTAAAGAGGGCTATTTCCACCAAGTTCTTTCCGGAGCATGAGACTACCAGCGTAGTGACTCTGGACCCGAAGATAGAGCAGGAGATTATGGGCAGTGTGAAGCAGACCGAGACAGGGGCTTTCTTGAATCTGGAACCCGCAAGGGCAAGGGCGATTATGGAGGCCGTGGGCAACGAAGTAAAGAAACTGGAGAATCTGGGAAAGAATCCCATTGTTATTACTTCGCCGATTGTGAGGCTGTATTTCCGGCGTCTGATAGAGGACAATTTCAGGGATGTAGTAGTAGTTTCTTACAATGAGGTGGAACCAAACATTGAATTACAATCAGTTGGGATGGTGACAGCATAAATGATTATAAAGAAATTTGTGGGAAAAACAGAAGAAGAAGCGGTGGAGGCTGCTAAGAAGGAGCTGGGCGAAGGCGTGGTCATTATGAATGTGAAGGATGTAAAACCCAAAGGACTTTTTGCCTTTCTTCTCCCCAAGCAGGTGGAAGTGACAGTGGCAAGAGAGGATGAAACTGTGACAAAACCCTCCGCATCGGAAAGTGTGAGAGAGGAAAAGCCGAAGCAAAGCGCGGGAGCGGCCGAAAAAACGGCAGACCATGAATCCGCCAAAGGGGATGCGGGTTATAAGGACGAAAATGTCCTTAGTATTGAAAGCAAGCTGGACAGCCTTCAGATGTTTCTTCAAAATCAGTTTAATAAAGAGGATTGGGCGGAATCCAAGGCAATTTCGGAAGAGCCGGAAGAGGAAAAGGACGAGAGGCAGGAGGAAGACAGCGACCAGCCGGTGAATCCGGAACAGGAGAAGTTTTTCAAGCTGCTTTACAATACCATGCTGGAAAATGAGGTGGACGAAAAATGTGCCAACCAGATTATGGACGAAGCGGACAGAAACCGTAAACCCAACATGCCCTTTGACTATATATTATCCAATATTTATCAAAAAATGGTTCTGAAATTCGGGCAGTCGGAAGGTATTGTTCCGGCGGGAAAGGGACCTAAGACCGTATTTTTTATCGGTCCTACGGGAGTGGGCAAGACTACCACAATCGCTAAGATTGCCAGCAGCTATGCGGTAGCCGAGAAGAAAAAGGTTGCCCTTCTTACCACGGATACTTACCGTATTGCGGCGGCGGAGCAGCTCCGCACCTATGCCAATATTTTAGAGACTCCTTTCCGGGTGATTTATGCGGAGGAGGAACTTGAGGCGGCAGTTTCCGATTTTAAAGATTATGATTATATTTTTGTGGATACGGCGGGACATTCCCATCAGAATGGCGACCAGATGGAGAAATTACAGAAATTACTGGAAATAGCCAAGGAAAATACGGAGTATCAGACATTTTTGGTACTCAGCGCTACGACAAAGCAGAAGGATTTGCTTGCGATTGCGGACAATTATCGAAAAATAACGGATTATCAGTTAATCTTTACAAAACTGGACGAGACCGGCACCGTGGGAAATCTGCTGAATATCAAGCTCCATACCGATACTCCCATAGCCTATGTGACTTACGGGCAGAATGTACCGGATGACATTGAGCAGTTTAACCCGCAGAAGACGGTAAAGCAGTTACTGGGCGGGAAAGGCTGAACAATGTATACAGGATGCGCTAAATACAGGAGGTGAAGGCGTTTCATGGATCAGGCAGAACAATTACGGATTATAAAAGCAAACAGTCAGAACCAGAATCGTCCTCTTGCCCGTGTGATTACGGTTACCAGCGGGAAAGGAGGAGTCGGAAAATCCAATACGGCGATTAATCTGGCGATTTGGTTCCGCAGGCTGGGAAAAAAGGTAATTATTTTAGATGCAGACTTTGGTCTTGCCAATATTGAAATCATGTTTGGCACAGTGCCCAAGCATAATCTTTGTGATTTGATTTATCAGGGAAAAAGCATAAAGGAAATCATTACATGGGGTCCCATGGAGGTAGGCTTTATCTCGGGAGGCTCGGGAATTGCCGGAATGTCCAACTTAAGCAGGGATTATCTGGCGTATATCATACAGAATCTGACAGAATTGGACGCTATGGCGGATATTATTATTGTGGATACCGGAGCAGGCATTGCGGATGCGGTGTTGGAATTTCTGGTGGCAAGCGAGGAAATCCTCTTGATGACCACACCGGAACCCACATCCATAACGGATTCTTATTCTTTGTTGAAGGCTCTTTACCGACACCCCAGATACAGACAGGAAATGACCAAGGTAAAGATGATTGCCAACCGGGTGGACAGGGAATCCGACGGAGAGGTTCTCTATGAAAAATTGAATGCCGTGGTGGCAAGATATTTAAAGATTCCCATGGATTATCTGGGAAGCGTGCCACAGGATGCGCAGCTTGCCAAGGCGGTCATGCAGCAGGTGCCGGTGTCTTTGCAAAATCAAACCGCAAAATCCAGCGCGGCCTATGAAAGAATTGCAAAACGCCTTCTGGATATAGAGGAAGAAAAACAGCCAAAGAGAGGAATGGCGGAATTTCTGGCACATATAGTAGGAAGAAGGTAACAAAAAATCGGAAACGGACATAGCCGAAACGGCATGACAGAAAGAGAGGATGGAGCGAATGCTTTCAAAATTGATTGAAGAAGGAAATCGAGTGGAACTGAGCGCAGTAGACACAGAGCTTAATATGAATCCGCAGGAGAATCAGAAAATATATTATAGCAAAGTCTACAACATTTTGTCCGAGGACACCATGGAGATTTATATGCCTATGGAGCAGACAAAACTGATTCTGCTTCCGGTGGACGGCGAATATAATATGGTATTGTACACGGAGGAACATGGTCTGTTCCAAAGTTTTGTGCGCATTATTGACAGATACAAGAGCAATAATGTATATATATTGGTGGTGGAGCTGACCAGCAACCTGAGAAAATATCAGCGCCGCGAATATTACCGTTTCAGTTGCGCCTTGGAAATGTGCTCAAGAAATCTGGAAGAGGATGAAGTACAGGCGATTGAGCAGAAAAGCCCTTACATATTGCAGCCCACGCTGCCGTTAAAGAGGAGCGTTATTGTGGATATCAGCGGAGGAGGGCTCCGGTTTATGTCCACACAGCGTTATGAGCCGGGCAGTCTGATCTATTGCAGTTATTATCTGGCAAGAGGCAAGGAGAGCAAGCAGTATGAAGTGGTGGGTAAAGTGTTGGATGTGAAAGAGCTTGAGCACAGACCCGGAACTTTTGAGCACAGAGTGCAGTATTATGATTTGGATGTGAAAACCAGAGAAGAGATTATTAAATTTATTTTTGAGGAAGAGCGTAAGGAGCGCAGGAAGGACTTAAATTAGCTTCCGACTGATATGGAGGTGTGGAATGGCAGTTAAAAAAATTCTGATAGTAGATGACTCTGCACTCATGAGAAGCGTGTTGTGTGATATAATCAATAGTGATAAGAGATTTCAGATTGTAGACAGGGCGAAGGACGGCGTGGAAGCTTTTGATCTGTTGAGCCGAAATACTTACGATGCCGTGATATTGGATGTGAATATGCCCAGAATGAACGGTCTGGAGCTTATGAGAAAGCTCCGCCAATACGGGATTTCCGCAAGGATTCTGGTGGCGAGCACGGATACCAAAAAAGGCAACAAAACGGCAATAGAGGCTTTGGAGGCCGGAGCGGTTGATATCATACATAAACCGGATAAGATATCGGACTGCCGTGTGGAAGAGTTTAAGAGGCATTTTCTCGATTTGCTGATGACGGTATCGGAGAGTGAGATTCATGACAGCATGGCAAAAGAGATTGCCAAGGATGTCAAGAACGACCAGCAGATGTTTCAGAAGGTGGCGGAAATTTTAGGGAAATCCACCGCAAAGGTGCCTGGACAGAAAATAGTAGCCATTGCCAGTTCCACGGGAGGTCCCACCGCATTGCAGGCAGTCATACCAAAGCTTCCCGCCAATCTGGATGCACCGGTTTTATTGGTGCAGCATATGAATAAGAGTTTTACCCCTTCCTTTGCGGAGAGGCTCAATGAACTCAGCGCGCTTACCGTCAAGGAGGCTGCGGAGGGAATGGAGCTTAAAAAAGGTACGGTTTATGTGGCAAGGGGCGGTATGCATATGAAAGTGGAAACCCACGCTTCCGGCAAGGTAACCATCCATATGTCCGATGAACCCAACAGGGAGGGAGTCAAACCTTGCGCCAACTATATGTATGAGTCCTTGATGGGCAGCCCTTATGACAATATTGTCTGTGTGGTGATGACGGGTATGGGTTCCGACGGGACGGAAGGCATTAAGAATTTAAGAGCGGTAAAAAAGGCACATGTAATCACCCAAAGCGCCGACACCTGCGTGGTGTACGGTATGCCCAAGGCGGCGGCGGAAGCGGGACTCAGCGATCAGGTGGTTCCCTTAAAGCAGATAGCGCAGGAAATTATCCTGCACATCGGAGTGGAATAGGACTTTATACCCAATACATAAATGCATATGCCGTTTTTTGGCAGAATGGAGGATAAAATGGATGTAAATCAGTATCTTGAAATTTTTCTGGATGAGACAAAGGAACATCTGCAAAATCTGAATACACAGATTTTGGAGTTGGAGTCCGAGCCGGAAAACACAAATACGGTGAACGAGATTTTCCGTGCCGCACACTCTTTAAAGGGTATGGCGGGAACCATGGGTTATAAGAGAATGCAGAATCTGACCCATGACATGGAGAATGTTTTTTCCGAAGTGCGCAACGGCAATATTAAGGTGCAGCCCAATATGATCGATGTCCTGTTCCAATGTCTGGACGCTTTGGAGGAATATACTGACAATATCCAGAACAGCGCAGATGAAGGAACCAATGACAACGAGCCTTTGATCAAGCAGCTCAATGCCATTTTAAACGGTGGCAAGAGTGCCGCGCCCGAAGAGAAAAAAGCGGAAGCTCCGGCAGAAGGTGCGAAAAAAGCGGAGGCAGGCGCGGAAGCATGGAACGATATTGCTTTTGACGCAAGTCAGATAAGCGTTATTAAGGAAGCGAAGGAACAGGGCAAGAATGTTTACGGCATTAATGTGACCGTTCAGGAAAACTGTATCTTAAAGGCGGCAAGGGCCTTTCTGGTATTTAAGGCAGTGGAAGATAAGGGTGAGATTGTGGTGTCAAACCCCAGTGCGCAGGATGTGGAGGATGAGAAATTCGATCAGGATTTCACATTGATTGTGCTGACGGATGCAGAACTTGATGAGGTTATCAAGGCGGCAGCCAATGTTTCCGAGATTGCGAATGTGGTAGGGGCTCCTCTCGAACTTGAGAAGACCAAGAATTATCAGGAGACCAAAGCAGAGGCGGAAGCTGCTGCCAAGGAGGCAGAGGCGGCAAGCAAGACGGCGCCTGCAGTGGTCAAGACCGAGGACAAACAAAAGGCAGCGCCCGCCGCAGCCAAACCGAATGAAAAGAAAGCTGTGGGCAAGCCCGTTGTGAACCGTACTGTCCGTGTGGATATCGAAAAGCTGGACGGGCTGATGAATCTGGTCAGCGAGCTTATCATTGCCAAGAACTCACTGGTGTCTATTTCCACACAGGGAAGCGAAAAGAATACCAATGCTTTTAACGAGCAGATTGAATATTTGGAGAATGTTACTACCAACCTTCATGAATCGGTTATGAAGGTGAGAATGGTTCCTATCGAGAGCGTTGTAAATAAGTTCCCCCGTATGATCCGTGACCTTTCCAAGACCTTGAACAAGCCCATGGAATTGTATATGTCCGGTGAAGATACGGAATTGGACCGTACCGTGGTGGATGAGATAGGCGATCCTTTGATGCATCTGCTCAGAAATTCAGCAGACCATGGTCTTGAGTCCCCTGAAGTGCGTGCGGAAAGAGGAAAACCCGCTACCGGTTCCATTACCTTAAATGCATATCAGGACGGCAACAATGTCATTATTGAAGTGGCGGACGACGGTAACGGTATTGATGTGGACGCAGTCAGACAGAAGGCTATCGAGAGAGGTACGATTACTCCCGAACAGGCCACTACCATGACCGATAAAGAAATCATCAATCTTTTGTTCCTTCCCAGCTTTTCGACCGCAAAGCAGGTAACGGATATCTCCGGAAGAGGCGTGGGTCTGGATGTGGTGCGCTCTAAGATTGAGTCCTTAAGCGGCGATGTGGAGGTTAAGAGCCAGCTTGGAGTGGGAAGCACATGGACCGTCCGCCTGCCGCTGACTCTGGCTATCATTCAGGCTTTGATGATAGTAGTGGGCGGCGAGAAATATGCGATTGCCCTTGGGTTTATCGAGACCATTGAAACCATAGAGCCGAACGAGGTTAAATTAGTGCAGAATGAGGAAGTTATCAATCTTCGCGGAGCCGTGATTCCTCTTATCCGCATGTCGGAAGTATTGGATATTGAAAGTTCCAAGGATGAAAATGAAAGCTTGGTAGTGGTAATCGTCAAGAAGGGTGATGAAATGGCCGGTCTTGTGATTGATGAACTGATCGGGCAGCAGGAAATTGTTATCAAATCCCTCGGAAAGTATATCAAGCGATGCAAGTTTATCAGTGGCGCAACTGTCCTTGGTGATGGCGGAGTAGCGTTGATTCTGGATGTCAATGCATTGATTTAAGAAAGGGAGAAGACATAAATGGAACAGTTAAGTACAACGAACAGTAATACAAATGCCGCGAATGAAGTGATTTTCGGGGAAAATAGAGGGATAGTGGAGACTTTTCAGTATATTGTGATTCGTCTGGGCGAGGAGCAGTATGGAATTGATATTCGTTATATTGATAATATTGTGCGCATGCAGTCTATTACCCGAATCCCCAAGATGCCTAATTATTTAAGGGGTGTTATCAATCTGAGGGGCGAGGTAATCCCCGTTATCAGCTTAAGGCTTAAGATGGATCTTCCGGAGGACGAGATTACCAGAGTAACCCGTATCATTATTATCAAGACCGAGACAGAAGGAAATACAGGCGTTTTGGTTGATGAGGTCCGGGAAGTTGTTACATTGTCTGAGGATGAGATTGAGAGAGTTTCCCGCGAATCCAAGGATGGAAAAACCAATTTCATCAATGGAGTGGGCAAGCACAATAACGAACTGATTTCCCTGCTTGATTTAAGCTCCATTGCATTGGAGGAGAACGCATAGCTTCCGTGCAGACACAGGGAAGCCCGGTATGCCGGTAAAACGGTACATGCCCGGCATAGATAAAAAGGAGGAGCGAATATGAGTGAACTCAGCATGGAGCAGGTGACGTCAAACTACCTGGATGTCCTTAAGGAATTAGGCAATATCGGCGCAGGAAATGCTATGACAGCTCTTTCCCAGATGATTAGCAGCAAAGTGGATATGAAAGTGCCGCAGGTAAGGCTCTTGGAATTTAAAGAAGTCGGCACCCTGATGGGTGGCGAGGAACAGATTATGGTGGGCGTAATGCTTGCAGTGGAGGGAGACATCACGGGCAGTATGATGTTTCTTGTGGAAAGAAGCTGTGCGAAGCATTTAGTCAATAAGATGATGATGGGAATGGCATCGGAGGGCGAAGATTTCAATGAGATGGAGTTGTCCGCCTTAAAAGAGATAGGCAATATTATCACAGGTGCCTATTTGAATTCCCTCTCTACCATGACTAATCTGACAATTTATCCGACGCCGCCGGAAATCACTGTGGATATGGCGGCTGCGCTTCTCAGTGTGCCAGCGATAGAGTTCGGTATTTATGGGGACAACATTTTATTAATTCAATCCCAATTTTTTGATGAGGTTAGTATTGACGGATACTTCATTCTGGTTCCGGATCTGGAATCTTATGCCAAGATTCTGACCTCTCTAGGATTGCATATTTAGCCTTATATTGCTTCAGCAAGGAAGTAGGTAGCTGAATATAGAATTTGGGCAATTAAGAGGGTAAAGTACGATGAGCGAAATAATAAAAGTGGGAATGGCAGATTTGAATACCTGCCTAAGTCCCAATGGAATTACTACCATTGGGCTGGGGTCCTGTGTAGGTATCGCTTTGAGGGATCCTATTACAAAGGTGGGCGGTTTGGCACATATTATGCTGCCCGACAGCACCGCCATCAGAAACAGTCAATTAAATATCGCCAAGTTTGCGGATACGGGGATTGTGGAGCTCGTGCGCCGGATGGAGCTGCTGGGTGCAAGAAAAGTCCGGCTGGTAGCTAAGATTGCGGGAGGAGCCACCATGTTCGGATTTCAGGGGCGTCCCAATACCATTCAGGTGGGTGAACGAAATGTGGAGGCTTCCAAGATGATGCTCAACAAGCTCAACATACCGCTTCTTGCAGAGGATACGGGACTTACATATGGCCGTACCGTTATTTTTTATCCGGAAACCGGTGAGTTTGTCATTAAAGTGATAGGCAAACCCGAGAAAATAATTTGAGCTATTTATGCCGCCGAAGGCGGCATGGAGGATTTTAATGAACAGAAAGATTATGCCTTTGATGCTGATGCTGACGGCGGGGGGTGTTACTTACGCGATTACTTTCTTCAAAAAGTACCCGCTTGAGCAACAGTTATTCATTCTCCTGCTGGTGCTTATTATTTTTTATTTTTTGGGGAGTGTGCTGAAAGGCGCATTGGACTATTTTGACAAACAAAATGAGGAGATTCAGAGAGCAGCCGAGGAAGCGCGGGCTGCGGAGGAGGCCGCCGAGGGAACGGAGGAATCGGGTGAAGAGCAGAACACCGAAAACACACCATAATCTGACAGATGGAGGAGCTGAATTCCATGGATGAAGCCGGAAGAAAAAAACTATTAGAAGAATATGGAAAAAACAGAACTCCGGAGGTCAGGGAACAGTTGATTTTGGAGTATGCTCCTCTTGTGAAAGTAGTGGCCGGAAGACTCAGCATGTATCTGGGATACAATGTGGAGTATGAAGATTTGGTGAGCTACGGTATTTTTGGGTTGATCGATGCCATTGATAAATTTGACTGTTTTAAGGAAGTTAAGTTTGAAACATATGCAAGTCTTCGTATCAGAGGAGCTATATTGGACCAGATCCGCAAGATGGATTGGATACCCAGAACAATCAGACAGAAACAAAAGAAAATAGAATCTGTTATCAGGGAAATTGAGCAGAATACCGGGCACGGCGCTTCCGACGAAGAGATTGCGCAGGCTCTCGGTATTTCTGAAGAGGAATATGTAGATTGGCAGTCCCAGATGAAAATCACCGGGGTTGTGTCCCTGAATGAATATATGGAACAGGGAAGTGATGTATCTCAGGATTACAGCAGCCATACCACTGCACGCTTTGAGAGCCCGGAGGAGAAGGTGGAGAAGCAGGAGCTGGCGATGGTGCTGGGAGAGGCGCTTAAGCTTCTTACAGAGAAAGAACAGAAGGTGATTACACTCTATTACTATGAAGAGCTTACCCTAAAGGAAATCAGTAATATTTTAGAGGTTTCCGAATCCAGAATTTCACAATTACATACAAGAGCCTTACAGAAAATGAGAACCAAAATGGGCGATTATATGGGAATCCTTACAGATCGTATTTAACAGAAAACCGTATGCGCAGAAAGTGGGCGCAGAAGCCGGCAGCGCCGTTTTGGCGATGCAGAAATGGAGAAAAGTATGCAGAATGGTTATTTTAAGTTGGTTAGTACATCGGAAGGATTTGGAGTAAGGCTGTTTCCTTATCTGGACGGGGGAGAAGCCGTACGCATTGCGGAGTTGATCAATTATCTGGACAGGGATCAGATTCCTTATGATTTGGATACTTTAAAGGCTGCAATCGAGAAAAATGAAGATACGGTAATATTTCTTGGCACCGGACAATGCCCTTCCTATGCGGAAAGTTATTCTCTGGATGTCACGGAAGACAATATGAGCGCTGTTGCCCGGTTTTATCCGGCATCGGATACGGGAGAGCGTATTTCTTTTGACGAGTTTTATAAGGACTTGCGTTATTGCGGAGTGAAATTCGGCGTTCAGATGCCCGCGCTGCAGGAGCATTTTCAGTCGGAGGGTATCTATTGCACGGATATCGAAGTGGCGAAAGGCAAGGCACCCAGACACGGCACGGATGCCGTTATCGAATATTTTTTCAACACGGATGTTCATGCCCGTCCGGAGATGAAAGAGGATGGCAGTGTTGACTTTTTTAATCTGAATGTGATTAACCACTGTAAGCAGGGTGAAGTGCTGGCCAAGATTATCCCCGAGGACATGGGTGAGCCGGGGACCACGATTAAGGGTGAGAGGATTAAGCCCAGAGATGTAAAAAGAGCGGCTTTTAAATACGGGAAAAATATTCTTTTGTCGGAAGATAAACTGACGCTTACTTCCGGAGTGAACGGTCATGTGACATTGGTGGAAGATACCGTGTTTGTGTCGGATGTTTATGAGGTAGAGAATGTGGACACGGCTACGGGAAATATCGACTTTACGGGAAGCGTACAGGTAAATGGCAATGTGGCCACAAACTTCCGAATCAAGGCGGAAGGAAATGTCATCGTAAAAGGTGTGGTGGAAGGCGCTTACATAGAAGCAGGCGGCAATATTATCATTGCCCGGGGTATGAACGGTATGTCAAGGGGCATACTGAAAGCAGGCGGCAATATCGTTGCCAAGTTCTTGGAAAATTCCACTGCCGATGCGGAAGGCTATGTCAATGCGGAGTCCATTCTCCACAGTCAGGTGTCTGCGGGAACGGAAATCGTGGTGAGCGGTAAAAAGGGCTTCGTGACCGGCGGTCATGTGCAGGCGGACCAGAAGGTGGAAGCAAAAACCTTCGGGGCGGCCATGGGAGCCTCTACGATTGTCGAGGTGGGCGTGAACCCCAAGATCAAAGTCAGATATCAGCAGCTTCAGAAGGAAATAGCGGATATTGTGCGCATTATCAAGGAAAAGCAGCCGATTATAACCAATTTCATGGAAAAGCGCACCAAGGGCGTTAAGTTTAATGAAACACAGCTTAAATATATCAAAGAGAGCGCTCAGGTGATTGAAGAAAAGAAAGTGGAGCTTGAGAAAGCCAATGCGGAGCTCAGGGATCTGCAGAAGTATTTCGACCCTCAGAAGAAAGCGGTCATCGTGGTGACGGGAGAGGTGTATCCCGGCACAACGCTTGTAATCGGTGATGTGTCCATGACCGTGCAGACCAGTTATAAATATTGCAGATTTGAAAAGGTAGCCGGTGAGGTGAAGATGAAACCCATCTAAACGGAATGGAGAGCATTCCGCGAATGAAGAATTTCTAAGCAGTCAAAATACGACTGCTAAGAAATTCTAAATCATTCCGCGAAGAATCGCCGAGGCGAGTCTTCATAGATTTACCGGGCGGGATTTAGGAAATCGGAGTAAAGGATGTGAGGAAATATGGCGTTTGGCAGTATAGAAATTACGACTATCACGCGTTCGCAGGATTATACTACTATCAAGCAGAACGAAGATAATAAAGGGATGATTGACCAGAATAACAGCGGCATTCAGGTGCAGAAGCAGACGCAGGAGCTGACGAAGGAAGTGCATAGCGGCAACAATGCCGAATGGTACAAAAAGCGGCCGGACGCCAAAGAAAAAGGGGGCAGCGAATATTCCGGTGACGGCGGTAAGAAACGCAAAAAGAAAGAACAGCAGGATCAGGTGATTGTAAAGGGTCATCAGGGTTTTGATGTAAAAGTATAAAATGTGTGAGGATATGTAAAATGGGTACTTTAGGGATAATCCTGCTGGTAATAGCGGGCGCTGCAATTGCGGCAGTAAGCTATGTGCTTCCCTTAGGTGAGGAAGGTCTTTCCAAGGAGGCAAAGGAAATTGCGGAAGAAGAAATCAAAGTGCTGGTAGCCCATGAAGTGGATGGGGTAAAAAAGCGCATAGACGATGCGGCGGACACAGCGGTTAGTCATGCCATGGACAAGACGGAACGCGCGTTAGAGCGGATTTCCAATGAAAAAATTATGGCTGTCAATGAGTATTCCGATACGGTGTTAAAAGAAATCAACAAGAATCACGAAGAAGTTTTATTTCTTTATGATATGCTCAATGATAAGCATACAAGCCTGAAAAATACGGTTGCCAAAGTGGGCGATGTTGTAAAAGCGGTCAGGGAGACCATGAACGACGCGGAGGCTGCCGTGGAAGCTTACCGGAGGGAAAAGGAAGGCGTTGAGGCGTCGGCAGGAAGTTTTGAGCAGTTTAAGAAACAGGCGGAAATTGCGGCAGAGAATTATGCGCGCCTTAAGAAAGAGGCAGAAAATGCCATGGGAACCTATAAGCAGCTCAAGGGAGAAACCGAAGCCATTATGAGCAGCTTGGGACAGATGAAACGGGAAACGGAAGCTACCATGAGGCGTTTCGGACAGCTTAATCTGGAAGAGGCGGAAGCTACCGTGAGCAATTTTAAACAACTGAAGCTGGAGGAAGCGGAGGCTGCCGTGACGAATTTCAATCAGATCAATCTTGCGGAAGCGGAAGCGGCAATGAACAGTTTTCGGCAGCTTAAGGAAGAGGCGGAAGCCGTAATGAGCAGTTTCCGGCAGATTAAGGAGGAGGCTTCCGGCGTAGGTTTGGAGAGACCTTTCAAGTTTGATGACAATATCGGTATAGGAATGGAACCGGGCGTACAGACGGAGCGCTCCATAGAAGAATTTCCGGGAGGCGGCTTTGCCGCAGGGAATTCTGTCGGAGAAGAGTTCGACGGAAAAAATTTCGTTGGAGGCAGTCTGTTTGAAGAAGAATTGGCGGGAGGCGGCTTTGCCGGAGACAGTTTTGGTATTGACGAACCTTTCGGTGAAAATCTGCAGGGCGGAAGCTTTGGCAAAAATGATTTTTCGGGCGGTTTAAAGAGGGGCAGGCAGTCCCGCTTTGCAGGGAGCGGCATTCAGGAGGGCAGGGAATACAGCCGGAACGAACAGATTCTGGCGCTTCACGCTCAGGGGAAATCCACCGTGGCAATAGCGAAAGAGCTTGGTCTTGGCGTCGGTGAAGTAAAATTAGTGATTGATTTGCACAAGAATGCATAGATATGAGGCGTTCTTCTCATTAATTGTTTGTGTCTGGGCGAAGCGAAAGGAATGGATATAAATATGAAACTAAGGTACTATTTACGGGGATTGGGAGTCGGAATCCTTATAACAACACTGATTATGGGTATTACTTCATGGGGAAAGCAGCAGCCTTTAAGTGATGCGCAGATAAGGGAGAGAGCGCTGAAATTGGGAATGGTGGATGCCAATCCCGTGGTTTTGAGCGATTTACAGGAGAATCAGACCGACAATGAAAACGAACCGGAGAGCGGAGCCCCGGAAGTTTCCGATAAAGTGCCGGAGAATCCCACACAATCTGCGAATCCGAGTGCAACTACAAAACCCGGAGACAGCGCCAAGCCCGAACAGTCCACAAAACCCAATGATGCCACTGAGCCTGCGTCTTCTGCAAGACCCACAGTTTCTACCGAACCCACAGTTTCTACCGAACCTACAGGTTCCGCAGAATCTGTAGGTTCCACGGTTACCGTTGTGATAAAGGGCGGCTCCGGTTCCGAAACAGTAAGCAGAATTCTTGCGGATGCGGGACTTGTGCCGGATGCGAAAGCTTACGACCAGTATTTATGCGATAACGGATACAGCAAAGGCCTGCGGGCGGGAACCTATGAGATACCCGAAGGAGCCAGCGAAGAAGAAATTGCGGAAATGATTGCCACAAAGCGTTAAAAACCTCTTGCAAGAGGTTTTTTTTTATGCTATAATCTTATCGTTGTGACTAAAAAACACGCAGTTTTTATTTTGGGACGGTGTCCTGTGGGCATGCCCCGTGGGCAGGATGGTTCCGAAGCAGCCGTTTAAAACGCTGGAACGGTGACATGAACTGCGGAAGATTAACCAAACGGAGGAAAAGACATGAGCGTTATTTCAATGAAGCAGTTGCTTGAAGCAGGTGTCCATTTCGGACATCAGACCAGAAGATGGAACCCTAAGATGGCTCCCTACATTTTTACCGAGAGAAACGGTATCCACATTATCGATCTGCAGAAGTCTGTAGGCAAGGTGGACGAAGCATATCAGGCGGTATCCGAGATTGCGGCGCAGGGCGGCACGATTCTCTTTGTAGGAACCAAGAAACAGGCACAGGATGCCGTTAAGTCCGAAGCCGAGCGCTGCGGTATGTATTATGTAAACGAGAGATGGCTGGGCGGTATGCTTACCAATTTCAGAACCATCCGCTCCCGTATCGAGAGGCTTCATGCCATCGAGACCATGTCTCAGGACGGCACTTTTGATGTGCTTCCCAAGAAGGAAGTGATTCAGTTAAAGAAAGAGTGGGATAAGCTGGAGAAGAACCTTGGCGGTATCAAGAATATGACAAGGGTTCCCGACGCTATTTTCGTGGTAGACCCCAAGAAGGAGAGAATCTGCGTACAGGAGGCTCATGCCCTTGGCATTACGCTGATTGGCATTGGCGATACCAACTGCGACCCCGAGGAGCTTGATTATATCATTCCCGGCAACGATGACGCTATCAGAGCCGTTAAGCTGATTGTGGCAAAGATGGCGGACGCCGTTATCGAGGCAAATCAGGGCGAGGCCGTTTACACCGAGGAGGATGTTGCGGCAGACGCCGAAAACGCTGAGGATATCGAAGAAGTAGCGGAAAATGAGTAATTTTATAGGAAACAGTTAAATATAGAGAAAAGAAAGGTGAAAGATATTATGGCAGAGATTACCGCAGCTATGGTAAAAGAACTGCGCGACCAGACCGGCGCAGGAATGTCTGATTGTAAAAAGGCTTTAAATGAGACGAACGGTGATATGGATGCAGCGGTGGAAGTGCTGAGAAAGAGCGGCGCCGCTAAGGTTGAAAAAAAGGCAAACAGAATTGCAGCAGAGGGTGTTGTGAAGATTGCGGTATCCGGCGATTGCAAAACCGCAGTGGTTGTAGAGGTGAATTCCGAGACGGATTTCGTTGCAAAGAATGAAACATTCCAGACTTTTGTGCAGGATGTGGCTGATAAAGCATTGGCTTCCCAGACGGATAAGGCGGGAGACGGCGAAGATGTATGCAGCATTCTCGATATGAAAAAGGAATTGGAGGAGAAAACCCTTACCATCGGTGAGAAGCTTTCCATGAGAAGATTTGAGAAAGCATCCGGCGATGTTGTCGGTTCTTATATTCACGGCGGCGGAAGAATCGGCGTGCTGGTAGCCGGTAAAGCAGCTCAGGGCGATGCGGTAAATGAGGCGCTCAAGAATGTTGCCATGCAGGTAGCGGCTATGAACCCCCAGTATATCCAGAGAAGCGATATTTCGGACGATGAGCTGGCAAAGCTCAAGGAGATTACCGTAGACAGCGCTTTGAATGACCCGGCAAGCCTGCCCAAGCCGATTTTGAATAAGCTGATTGAAAGGGCGGTTTCAGACAAGAAGTGGAGTGATGAGGATATTGCCATTTATGAAGAAAAGAAGAGCAATATGAATTATCTTTTTAATTTCCTGTCAGAGGATGCGAAAACGGCGCTGGTGGAACTTGCTTTTACCGATAAAGAACAGATTGTGGGAGACAAGATTTTTACCGGTCTGGTAGAGGGACGTATCTCCAAGCATGTTAAGGAGGTTTGTCTGCTGGATCAGGTTTATGTCAAGGCAGAGGACGGAAAGCAGTCGGTAGGACAGTATCTTGCTTCCGTGAATAAAGACCTTAAGATAGTTAAGGTGGTTCGCTTTGAGGTAGGCGAGGGCCTTGAGAAAAAGAACGAGGATTTTGCGGCAGAGGTTGCGGCCCAGATGGGAATGTAAGCTTAAATTCGGAAAAGGACAAAATAAAAGGCATCACTGCTTATAAGGGCGGTGGTGTCTTTTCCAATCAATCCCGTAAAAGAGGAATGTAAACAGGCTGTGATGCCAATAATGAAGGATAGATATTTCCTGATTGGAGCGCCTGCCCGGCAGGCAGAGAGGAGCAAATTTGAAATTTGATATGCACTGTCATACGAAAGAAGGCTCCATGGACGCCAAAGTACCGATAGATGAATTCATCGCTATATTAAAAGCGAAGGGCTTTGACGGGATGTTGATAAGCGACCATAATTCCTATAAGGGATACCGTGAATGGCGGGACAGGCTCAAAGGGAAAAAATATCAGGATTTTGTGGTGCTGAAGGGAATCGAATATGATACCATAGATGCGGGACATATTCTGGTGATCATGCCGGAGACGGTCAAACTAAAAATACTGGAATTGAGAGGGCTCCCCGTACAGGTACTGATTGATATCGTACACAGAAAAGGAGGCATTTTAGGCCCTGCGCATCCTTGCGGCGAAAGATATCTGAGCATATTCAGCACAGGAAAAAACAGATACAAAAAAGCCGTTTTGCGGCAGTTTGATTTTCTGGAGGGCTTTAATGCCTGTGAGAGTGAGAAAAGCAACGGGCGTGCGGAGTGGATTGCCGGGCGTTTGGGCAAGCCGGTTTTTGGGGGAAGCGACGCTCACAAAGAGGACTGTGTGGGACTTGCCCATACATGGTTTCCCTGTGAAATTCGCAAGGAATCCGATCTGATTGCCTGTGTCAGGGCAGGGGAGGGGATTGTCTGCGGAGGCACTTATTATAAAGGCACCACCAAAGAAAAAATCGGTAAGGCAAACGAACTGTTAGTGCAGTCGTTTTGGTTCTACAACCGATTTGCGGGACTTTTCCGCAGGCGTAAGCGGAAAAAAGAGATGAAAAAGCTGAAATAGATTTAAGGCGGCGTAAAGAAATTAGGAGGGTAAATCTTCATAAATTCTTAAGTTGCTATTTCCTATATCTTGTTGTATACTTGTCCTATGAAATACCATGCTTAGTGTGAAGCGGTTTTCCGAGGCGTTTTTCACAAAGATGATATCATCTTTGAAAAGTTCAGGATTTCGAGGAGTGGAATAAGGGAGGATCATTATGAAAAAGTATAAAAAACTAATTGCTCTTCTATTGGCGGCGGTCATGACTTTGTCATTAGCCGCTTGCGGAAAGGGCAATAATGTTACAAACGGAGGAAGGGAATATACCTATGTTCCGGAATACATAGAGATGGGGGAAGATGTCCGGCTGTATAACACGCAGTTCTCGGGGGACTCCATGTATTATCTGTCCAATTCTTTTGATGAGGCAACCCAAGTGTACCGAACGGTGCTCTGCGAATATTCCCTTACGGATAGGAAGACTACCCGGGAAGTGCACATGGCTGCGGACGAAGAACGCCGGAATTTATCCCGGTTTTATGTTTTGGAGGACGGCACGTTTCTGACCACTGAAATGATTTATAATGAGAACTCCCGTACTATATTGTTGTGCGCCTATGACAGTCAGGGCAGCAGAACGCAGGAAGAGGATATTTCCGATAAAGTGTGTGATGAGTCCGGATACGGCTATGTGGATACGATGCTTGTGGATGGGGAAGGCAGGATTTATATACAGGCAAGTGAAGGTGTGTGCCTTTTCGGCAAGGATTTCAGCTATCAGGGCAGGATTGATTCGGACACTTGGATTGACAGTCTGTGCATGGACGCCGACGGCAAAATCTACGGCACCTATTATGACAACTCTTCGGACGCCAGAAATTACTGCCTTGCGGAAATCGACTTTGCGGGCAAAAAGTGGGGGACGGTCTATAACAATTTCCCTCAGGGACAGGATGTTGTCGCAGGCAAAGACGAGGACTTTCTGATAAAGGACAATTACGGCGTGTATGCTTACGATATGGAAAAACAGACCGGGGAAAAGCTGTTCGACTGGCTGGACAGCGATATCAACGGGGATTATGTGGACAGTTTAAATATTACAAAAGACGGCAGGCTGGTTATCGTTCTCAATGATTGGGAGAGCGGTGAAAACAATCTTGCTTTCCTTGACAAGAAAAAGACCTCGGAACTGCCGCAGAAAACGGAAATTGTGGTGGCAACCATAACCAGCAGTCAGGAGCTGCAGGCGGCTGCGGTGGCATTTAACAAACAGAGCGACGCCTACCATGTTTCCATCAAAACTTATGTGGATGACCATGCGGTATGGACGGAGACCACTTACAGCGATGCGGTAAGCAGACTGAAAAGCGACCTGGTATCGGGTTCCAACAGTCCCGACATCGTTTATATGGAATCAGCGCTGGGAAATATCGAGAAATTGGCGTTAAACGGCGCATTTGAGGATTTGTTCCCCTATCTGGAAAAGAGCAGTGTCCTGAGTAAAGACGATTATCTGGAAAATGTGCTGGGCACTTATACCTATGGCGGTAAGCTGGCGGGAATCCCCAAGACTTTCTATGTCAGCACCATAGTGGGAAAGACCTCTGATTTCGGGGGAAAGAAAAGCTGGACCGTGGAAGATATGATTGCCTATGCGGATGCCCATCCCGGAAAAGATCTTTTTGAGTATGCGACAAGGCAATCCATTTTACAACTGTTTTTGCAATGCAATTCCAAGCTATATATTGATTACACCACGGGTAAATGTAATTTTGCCTCCAAAGAATTTCAAAACCTTTTGGCGTTTGTGAACAATATCCCCGGCGATTTTGATTGGGATGAGGACGACCAGCGTTCCACACCCCTCAAACTGCAGGCGGGAGATGTGCTCTTGGAAATGGTGAGCATCAGTGATTTTGATGAAATACAGCTTTATGAGGCAATGTTTAACGAGCCTGTCACCTGTATCGGATTTCCCACAGAGGAAGGAAGCAGCGGCTGTCTCCTTTCCGTTCAGGGAGGAGTAGGAATCTCCGCAAAGGCAAAGAATAAAGAGGGAGCATGGACTTTCGTGGAGCATTACCTGACCACGGAAAGCAGACTATATAATTGGGGCATTTCCGCAAGAAAGAGTAAGATGCAGGAGGCCATAGATGCGGCGTTAAAAGATTCGGGCGGGAACGGCATCGGATACGGTGATTGGGAATACACCTATCATACCCCGACCAAAGAGGAAGTCAATCTGGTGGTGGAGCTGATTGAATCGGCAACGGCAGGAGCCGCTACGGATGATCAGATTCTGAGTATCATTACGGAAGAGGCGGAGCCTTTTTTCCAAGGGCAGAAATCCATTGAGGATGTAACCGATATCATTCAGCGCAGAGTCCAGCTTTATCTGGATGAAAACCAGTAAGAATCAGAGGTGGCGGTTTTGGCTTCAAAAGGGAAGGTTTCTAAGGTGAAAAAAACAAGGGCAAAACACAAGGTGCAAATAAGTTCGGGGCTTTTTATAGCTCCGAGCTTCCTTGGCGTTCTGACATTTTTTTTGCTGCCCTTTCTGGTGGTCATCTACTATTCTATGGTGGATAACCCCATCAGCGCCCGTTTTGTGTTTTTGGATAATTTTGCAAGCGTAATCAGAAATTCGGCTTTTCGTACGGCGGTGACAAATACGGCTACCTTTTCCGTGATTGCGGTTCCCTTATCGGTGGTGCTGTCACTGATTCTGGCTATTGTGCTGGAGGCGAAGCTTCCCTTCAGAAGCCAGTTCCGCACTTTTTTCTTAAGTCCCATGATGGTGCCGGTGGCGTCGGTGGTGCTGATCTGGCAGGTCCTGTTTCACTATAACGGAGCGGTCAACGATATTCTTCTGGCTTTCGGGGGAGAAAAAATCGACTGGATGAAATCCAAATACTCCATTATCGTGGTGGTGATTTTGTTTTTGTGGAAGAACCTCGGGTATAATATGATACTGTTCATGGCGGCATTGGCCAGCATCCCCAAAGATATTCTGGAGGTGGCAAGGCTTGAGAGCGCAACGCCCTTACAGACTTTCTTTTATATCAAAATAAGGTATTTGTCTTCCACGATTCTGTTTGTGACCATAATGTCCTTAATCAGTTCCTTTAAGATTTTCCGTGAAATCTATCTGCTGACGACGGACTACCCCTATGACTCGATTTATATGCTGCAGCATTTTATGAACAATAAATTCAAGAATCTGGATTACCAGACGCTTTCCGCCGCGGCAATATTGATGTCTCTGGTTATGATTGTCATTATCGGTTTGTTATTTATCGTGGAAAACTATTTCGGAAAGGATGTGGAAGGCTGATGAGAGAAGAGGGCGGAACATCCGTTGCCGCTGCGAAAAAATATAGGGACACGGGCAGGACATCGAGTGTCAAAAAGAGAAAAATGTGGGAAACCTTTAAAATCGTTGTGGCAACCCTGATTGCCGCGGGATTTGCAATCCTGTTCCTGATGCCCATAGTGCTGACCATCACCAACTCCTTTATGGCGTCTTCGGAGATATCCGCCAATTACGGTTCCGTGTTTGCAAAAACGGAAACCGGCGGCAAGGTGTATATTTCCGAAAAGGTGAACCTGAAATTCATACCGGATATCGTGTCTTTCAGCCAATACGCCACGGTGCTTTTAAAGAGTCCGGATTATCTGTTAAAATTCTGGAACTCCGTGATATTGGTGGGTCCCATTCTGGTGTTCCAATTGGTCACGGCGTGTCTGGCGTCCTACGGGTTTTCCCGATACAAGGGCAAAATAAGGCAGATGATTTTCTTTTCCTATGTGATACTGATGCTGATGCCCTATCAGGTGACGCTGGTGCCCAACTATCTGGTGTCCGAGAAATTAGGGCTTTTGGATTCCTATTGGGCGATATGGCTTCCGGGTATCTTTTCCCCTTTTGCCGTTTATCTGTTGACCAAATTCATGAACAGGATTCCGGTTTCCGTGATAGAGGCGGCGCAGATGGACGGTGCGGGAGAATGGCAGATTTTCAGGCGTATCTGCATGCCGCTCTGTAAAGGCGCCGTGTGCTCGGCGGCAATTCTGGTCTTTATAGATTATTGGAATATGGTGGAGCAGCCGCTCATCCTGTTGTCGGACGCGGAAAAACATCCTTTGTCGGTGTTTTTGAGCAAGATAAACAGCGGGGAGATAGGATTGGCATTCGCCGTGGCGACCATATATATGGTGCCAAGTCTTCTGGTGTTTCTGTACGGGGAAGATTATCTGGTGGAAGGAATTACCTATCAGGGCGGCATTAAGGGCTGATACAAGCAAAATAAAGTGGGTATGAAATGTCGCTTGCGCGGCGGAATGAGAGGAAGTATGAACGAGAACACGAGTAAAAAAAGAGAATGGGTAAAAACGGCGGCAATTATCTTTTTGTCGGTGCTGTTGGTGTTAACCTTTTTTTCCAACACATTTATGAATTATTCCCTGCCGGAGGTGGCTGCGAAATACGCGGAATCGGGTACTATCACCGCAAAAATCAGGGGCGGCGGCGTTGTGGAGAGCACGGACCCTTATGAGGTCACCATCAAGCAGACAAGAAAAGTGAGCAGCGTTGCCGTGAAGGAGGGTTCACAGGTGCAGAAGGGCGATGTGCTGGTGTATCTGGAGGATGTGGAAAGCACGGAGCTGAAAGCCGCGCAGGATAAGTTGAAGGCCGCGCAGGATGCCTATGACAGTGCGCTTTTATCATCCAATGTAAATGACAGCGTGATAAAGGATGTCCAGAGCAATAAGACTACGGCAAACTACCGCCAGCAGCTTACCAATGCCCAGCGGGAAGTGGAAAACGCCCAGAAGGAAGTGGACGCATGGACGGAGGATTACGAAGGAGTCACTTCAACTTATATTACCAATCCTTCCAGAAAAATGAATCTGGAGGAGCAGATCGATAACTATAAACAGGCAATGGAAAACAACAACAATGCTAAAATCAATCTGCAGGACGCCCAGAATAAGCTGGCGGACTTAGAAGCCTTGCAGAGCTATTATAGAGATGATGTCAGCGACGGAAATGCGGCGTCGGCATTACAGCCTCAGATAGTTGACGCCAAAAGAGTAGTGAATGAGGCTCAAACTGTGGTAAATGATACCGCCATTGCGGTAGAGCAGACAAAGAGAGCTCTTGACGATAAGATTGAAATCTTGGATATCAATAAAAAGGCGGCGGAAAGGAATTTAAAGGAAAAGCAGGATGCTTTGAATAAGCTGACAAGTAACCTTACGGCGACATTATCTCTGGACGCTTTACAGGAAGCCGTTGCGGATGCCCAAAAAGAAGTTGACGAACAGTTGGAAAAGTCTGTGGACGCCGTTATCAAAGCGGACATTGCGGGTACCATCACAACGATAAACGCCACGGCGGGCAAAGAGGTATCGGCGGCGCAGCCGGTGGCAGTCATCCAGCCGGAGGGCAAGGGATATACCATGAGTTTTTCCGTTACCAAGGAACAGGCGCAGCGTCTCTCCGTAGGGGACAAGGCGGATCTGGTCAATTCATGGCGTTATGATAATGTGGAGGTGGTTCTTGCCAGCATTAAGCCGGACACCACGGACCCCGCCCAGAAAAAGCTTCTGACCTTTAATGTGACGGGAGATATTACGGCGGGACAGTCCTTAAATGTCTCGGTGGGACAGAAGAGCGCAACCTATGACACAATCGTGCCCAACAGCGCCATCAGGGAGGACAATAACGGCAAATTCGTCCTGCAGGTGGTGCAGAAATCAAGCCCCTTGGGCAACCGCTATATTGCACAGAGAGCGGATATAGAGGTTTTGGCAAGCGACGATACCAAGTCTGCGGTAACGGGCAGTCTGGAAAGCTATTCCTTTGTCATTACCACATCCACAAAGCCTGTGGAAGCGGGACAACTGGTCAGACTTGCCAATGAAAATTAAAAACGCCAAAGGAATAAAAGAAAATATGAAACGGTTATGCTTAATTATTAGTGGCGCGGTATCTTCGCTGATTTTTGTGGTGCTGCTGTGTATAGCAAATCATATGGCGGGGGAGCAGTCATCCCAGAATATGGCAGAGCGCTGGAGCAAGGAGAAGGATGTGGCGCAGATAAGCTGCTTTTTCTCGGTGGGTGCATATGTCTCGGAGGATGACATTAAAGAATTTGAACACACCATTGACAGCGCCCTGTTGGAGGCGTCCATTTCCCAAGAGAGCGAAAATCCCGGCGCGAGACTGTGGATTGACGCTTACAGCGCGGACGGAAAAATCAGTATTGCCAGCGATAAGACCACGCTTCAGGCGGCGGCAATCGGAATCGGAGGTGATTTTTTCCAGTTTCATCCCCAGCAGCTTTTGACGGGCTCTTATTTTTCGGGAAACGACCTGATGCAGGATTATTGCGTGATTGACGAGGACGCCGCATGGCAGCTTTTCGGCTCCAATGATGTGGCGGGACAGATTGTCACGATAAGGGGGATTCCCCATATTGTCACCGGAGTGGTCAGAAGACCTCAAGGGCGGCTTTACAAGGCTGCGGGTCTGGATGCAACGCTGGTTTATGTATCCTATCAGACCCTGTCGGAGCTGGGAACCAATTACGGCATCAACCATTATGAGATTGCCATGCCGAACCCCGTAAAAAACTTTGCGTTCAACCATGTAAAAGAAAACATCGGAGTGGATGAAAAGAATATGGAGGTTTTGGAGAACACCTCCAGATATTCCCTGCTTGCAAGATTTAAGACGGTTGCCGCTTTCGGCACCCGCTCCATGAACGGCAAGGCGATTATTTATCCCTATTGGGAGAATATAGCCAGAGGTTATGAGGATATCATAGCCCTTCTCACGGCGGTTATGATTCCCTTTTTGCTTTATCCCATAGGGCTGGCGCTGACAGCATTCATCAAATGGTGGAAGCACAAGGGATGGACCTTAAAGGATGTATGGAAAAAAGGATTGGATAAGTGGGAGCGCTTCTTGGAAAAACAGAGGGAAAAGAGGCTTTTGAAGCGAAAGCAGGAAACAGCGGACTTGTAAGTTGCGGCAGGGGAGGCATTTATGGTATAATGTCCGCAAAGGGCAGAGTCAAGTGGCTGGAGAAACAGATGCCGAGCTTGCTCGAGCAGATGTTTCTTCGGACATTTGACGAGCGAGAGCGACAAAGAATGCTCTGCATTCTTTGAAAAAGCTTGCTTTTTCGGGGCTCTGCCCGGGAGTTGCTATAATCATGGTATAATCATAAAAATAAAGTAATACAGAAAAGGAGGATATTATGAAAAAGAAATGGTTTCAAAGGGGGTTGTGCGCAGTCCTTTGTGCCGCAATGGTTATGGGACTTACCTCCTGCGGAGGAAAAGGCGTAAGTCAGGACCCGAATCTGGCGAAACAGTATGTTTATTCCGGCAGGGAAATCGGAGAATTTGCCAATCTGGGAGATGACATAGGTATCCGGGATACCATAAAAAAAGGTGACAAAATCTATATTTTGATGGAAGTGTATCATTATTCGGCAAGCAGTGAAGACGGTCAGGATTTGCGGATTGTGACCATGGATGCTGACGGCTCGAATATCAAAATGCAGAATCTTGAAATAAACCTCGAAAAGCCGGATTGGGGACTCGATGAAGAAAATGGCGGAGGAGACTCCGATTTTAACAGCGGAACCGTGGGCGGTATTATGCCCCTTGCCCGTGCTCAGGCAGTGCCGATGCCTATACCGGAAGCGGTTGCGCCTTCAGCTTCCGAGGAGACAGTGCCTGCGGAGGATACTTCCGAAGACGCCGATCAGGACGATACACAGACGGACGATGGGGATGTGACGGATGATGACATGGCGGTTCCGGATATTGATATCATGGATCCTTTTATGAATATAAACGAGTACGCGGGATATCAGAATTTTGCCTTTGCCGCGGACGCCAAGCTTCTGTACGGAATCAAGCGGTACAGCAGAAACGATTATACGGACCCTTATAATACGGTGAATCAGAGAAAACTGGTATTATGCGCATGGGATATGAAGGGGAATATTGAGTGGGAGCAGGATCTTTCGGAAATTTATGACAGTCAGGAAGAATACTGGGTCAATTTCATGACCTCTTTGGAGGACGGTTCCCTTATGGTGGTTCTGGAAGGGGAAGAAAGCGCCCGAGTGATCATAGACCAAAAAGGCAGGGTTGTAGAAGTCGGGGAATTCAAGAGCGAAGACGAGAACCTTGAAAGGCTTTCAGAAATTGTCTTAAAAGACGGGGGCGCCGCTTATGCGCTGTATTGGGATCAGGATTGGAGATACCTGTATATAGCGCCTTATGACCTTGAATCGGGCAAGCTGGGAGAAGGAGAGAAGATGCCTGAGGTGTTGAACCTCAGAGGTTATAGCGCAATGAGCGCAGGCATAGATACGGATTTGGTGTTCAGTACAACTTCAGGGGTGTTTACCTACAACATCGGGGATGAGGACATCACGCAGATCATGAGTTATGTCAATTCCGACCTGTATACCAACAGCCTGAACCAGATTGTCATGCTGGACGGGGATAACTTTATAGGTTTTTATAACGATATGGAGGATTATACCACAAGGGTGGGTTATTTTAGCAAGGTGGACCCTAAGGATATTCCGGATAAAAAGGTGATTCTTATCGCCGCATTTTATATCAACTATGATATCAGAAAGAGAATCGTGGATTTCAACAAGGAAAGTGACGAGTACCGCATTATCTATAAGGAATATGAATCCTATTCCACACAGGACGATTATATGGCGGGATACACACAGTTGAACAATGACATTATCTCCGGCAATATGCCCGATATTCTGATATGCAATCCCAATATGCCCGTGGAGAATTACATTTCCAAGGGACTTTTGGCGGATGTGGAAAAGCTGATAGAGCAGGATGAGGAGTTGTCCAAGACGGAGTTTGTACAGAGCGCCTTTGACGCTTATAGGGTGAAAGACAAGCTTTATTATGTGATTCCTTCTTTCACCGTGAGAAGCTATATGGGCAAGCAGTCTCTGGTGGGTGACAGGACTTCCTGGACCATGGCGGAATTCCGCGAGATAGTGGATTCCCTTCCGGAGGGGACGCTGGGATTCGGCGAGACCACAAGGGATAGCTTCATTTATAATATGCTGACATTCTGCGGAAGTGATTTCGTGGATATATCCACGGGAAAATGCGATTTTGATTCCCGGAACTTTATTGAGATGCTGGAATATGCCAATACCCTGCCCGCAGAATTGGATTATGAAAACTGGGACGATGATTATTGGATGAATTATGGTTCCCAGTGGAGGGAGAACAGGACCCTGCTGCTGGATGTATATCTGAACGACATGCACGATTTGAACCGGAGCATAAAAGGCTCTATGGGAGAATCGGTAAGCTTTGTGGGATTTCCCACGGACAGCGGCAAAGGAAGCGTAGTTTCCGTGAACAACTTCTATGCGATTTCCTCTAAGTCCGCCAACAAGGAGGGCGCATGGCAGTTTTTGCGCTATTACCTGACGGAGGAGTATCAGGACGAATTAGGCTGGCGGATACCTACCAATGGGGCGAGCTATGAGAAGTGGCTGAAAGCAGCTATGGAAAAGCCATATTATGAAGATGTGGACGGCAATAAGGTGGAGTATGATGACACATACTATATCAATGATGAAGAAATCGTGATTCCGGTTATGACGCAGGAAGAGGTAGATCGGATAGACGCCTTTATAAAGTCGGTTGATAAGCCTGCCTATATGGACCAGAATGTGCAAAATATTATCACGGAGGAAGTGGCAGCCTTCTTTGAAGGGCAGAAGAGCGCCGAGGCCGTGGCGGAGGTTATCCAGAGCCGCGTGAAGGTTTATGTAAACGAAAATATGTAACAAAAACAGGAAGCAATAAGAAAGGAAATAAAAGGACATGGGCAAGAAACCGGTTGTTTTAATGATTTTGGACGGATATGGGTTAAATGAAAGGACGGACGGTAATGCCGTAGCACAGGCAAAGACCCCTGTTATGGACAGACTGATGAAGGAATATCCTTTTGTGAAAGGGAACGCCAGCGGCATGGCAGTGGGGCTTCCCGACGGACAGATGGGCAATTCCGAGGTAGGGCATTTGAATATGGGCGCAGGGCGCATTGTTTATCAGGAACTTACCAGAATCACCAAGGAGATACAGGACGGAACTTTTTTTGAAAATCCGGCTCTGCTCCACGCCGTGGAAAACTGCAGGAAAAATGACAGCGCCCTTCATTTGATGGGGCTTTTGTCGGACGGAGGCGTACACAGCCATAACACACATTTGTACGGACTGCTGGAGCTGGCAAAGAGAAACGGATTAAGTAAGGTGTTTGTACATTGTTTTCTGGACGGAAGGGACACTCCTCCCGCCAGCGGAAAGGAATTTGCGGAAGCGTTAAATGCCGAAATGGAGAAAATCGGCGTAGGAAAAATTGCTTCCGTGATGGGGCGTTATTATGCCATGGACAGGGATAATAATTATGACCGCGTTAAGCTGGCTTATGATGCTTTGACTAAAGGAGAAGGGCTCACGGCGGCATGCGGCGTCTGCGGAATCCAGAATTCCTATGACAAGGGAGAGACGGATGAATTTGTAAAGCCCACGGTAGTGGTGGAAGACGGAAAGCCCGTCACCACCGTACAGGACGGGGATTCCGTTGTGTTCTTCAATTTCCGCCCCGACCGTGCAAGAGAGATTACCAGAGCTTTCTGCGATGATGATTTTAAAGGCTTTGACAGGGGACCCCGCAAGGATATCACCTATGTGTGTTTTTCCGATTATGACCCCACCATTGCCAACAAGGAGGTGGCATTCCACAAGATTGCGGTCACCAATACTTTCGGTGAATGGCTGGCGGCGAACGGATGCAAGCAGGCGAGAATCGCGGAGACCGAGAAATATGCCCATGTTACCTTCTTTTTTAACGGCGGCGTGGAGGAGCCCAATGCGGGGGAAGAGCGTATTTTGGTAAATTCTCCCAAATATGTGCCCACTTACGACAAAAAGCCCCGCATGAGCGCATATACCGTATGCGATAAGCTCAGTGAGGCCATCACTGCAAAGGATGACAACGGCGAGCCTTACTATGATGTGATTATCTGCAACTTTGCCAATCCGGATATGGTGGGTCATACCGGCGTGCTGGAAGCAGCCATAGAGGCGGTGGAAGTCATCGACAAATGTGTGGGTGAAATCGTAGAGCTGGTGAAAGAAACGGACGGCGCTTTGTTTATCTGCGCGGACCACGGCAATGCGGAGCAGCTTGTGGATTATGAAACCAATGCTCCCTTTACGGCGCATACTACCAATCCGGTGCCCTTCATTCTGGTAAACTATGACGAGGCATACACACTGAGGGAAGACGGCTGTCTGGCGGATATTGTTCCCACATTGATTCAGATTATGGGAAAAACACAGCCGCAGGAAATGACCGGCAAATCCCTGCTGGTTCGTAAATAATATAACGGGAAAGAATACAGGTGACAAATGAGGGAAAGAAAAAGCATAAAGAAAGCGGTATTCGTGCTTGTGGCGGTGCTGTTTGCGGGAGCGCTCTGCGGATGCGGAAAATCCGTTAATGCCCCGCAGTGTTTAAAAGCATATCTGGACAATGGCTTAAAAGGCGATACGAAGTCAGTGGTGGAATTAAAACTTGCCATATCCGAGAGTGCGGCGGCAGACACCTATGAGGACGGCATGGATGCGCAGTTTGATGCTTTCTTTTCCTCATTTGGCATTTCAAAAGAATTGGAAGCTGATTTCCGGGAAGTCATGCCGGAGATTTTTGCCGGCGCAAAGTATGAGGTTGGGGATTTTACACAACAGGAAGACGGTTCCTGCATAGTCACGGTAAGCTATGAGAGGATGCAGGTTTTTGAGCCTGCGATGGATGACGCCCTGAAAGCTTATGAAAGGGAATTAAAAAGCTGGAGGGAGAACCCTTCCTCGGCGCCCGGAACCGACGGGGAGATGAAGGAGGCGTTTTTAACCCTGCTTCGGGGCAGTATCAGAAAAATGCTTGTCAATGCAAAGTATGAAGACCCTGCCGAAACCACCATTACTTTGGTAAAAACGGCGAAACGGTGCTATGTTCCGGCGAAGCGGGATTTGGAGGATTTAGAGTCAAAATTCTTCGATAAACCGGACGCGGACAAGCTGCCTTTTTTTGATATTACCAATCTTTATGATTTTGACGCCGCCATGTATGTGCAGGGTTTATTGGATAATTCTTATAAAAACGATTCCGCTTTATTTTGTGAGGCCACGGGTTTTTCAAAAAATGAGGCGGCAGTTATCTATGAGTTGGGAGTCGCCGGCGAAATGAGTGATTTTGCCGCAGTAATCGACAGCGATATTTCCGAGGAACTATACCATGAGTTTTGGGAGCTTATGAAAGAATTGCTCAGTCGCGTAAAATACACGGTGGGGGATGCGAAGAGGCAGGAAGACGGTACCTATACCGTACAGGTGACTTACGAACAGATGAAGTTATTTGAACCGATGATTGCGGATGCAGCGCAAAAATTTAACCGGAAGATGCTGGAGTGGCAGACGGTTCCCGCACAGTTTCCCGACAGTGAAGATGCCGTGACGGAACAAATGCTCATCATTGAGAGGGACTGTATCAGGGAAATTCTTTTACATCCGGAATATAAGGAGCCTGAAACCATGACGGTTACGCTTGTGCCGAAAGATGAGTATTATGTGATGAAGCAGGAGGACCAACTTAAATTGCAGAACAATTTCTTTGATTTTGAAACGCTTTCGTGGTTCCCGTAAGCGATGTTTGCGGCGGTGCCTGCATGGGCATTGGGTGGCGCAATCAAACCTATTTATGCTGCCAAACGAAAGCGGTGAAACGGAGGTTGGGATGGATATACAAAACAGGATAAAGAAAGCGGCAGCGGTATCTGCCTGTGTGATAGCGGCGGTGTTTTTTTCGGGATGCGGAGTGTCGCCGGAGATTGACGCTTCCGAATATGTGAAGATATGGCTCGGCTGCGTATTTATGAATGAAACGCCGGCAGGCATCAAGGACCAGACTGCCGCTTATGAAAAACAGATAAACAGCATTACCTCTTCTTTCCTCTCGAACTACAGCGAAAATTATGAGATTACGCCGGAATTGGAAGAGGATTTCCGGGAAATTTTCAAAGAATTATATGCCAAGGCAAAATACACGGTGGGGGATTTCAGAAAGCGGGAGGACGGTTCTTATGTGGTGACTGTCACCTGTGAGCAGGCGCAGTTTTATAAAGCCTATGAAGGGGAATACAAAAAAGCCTGTGTGGATTTATATAAAAACTGGACGCAGTTTCCCGCATCCGCACCGTCCTCCGAAGCAGATGCGCAGAAATATGTGATGGGACTGTTAAGGGATAGTATGCAAAAAGGACTTTCCCATATAGAATATACGGAGCCTGTTGAGATATCCGTAACGGTGGAGCCGAAAAGCGGACAGTATCAGATTAGCGACGGGGATGTTTACCTGATATTTATGAGGTTATTTGATATTTTTGATATCACAAAGTAAAATCCCACGGTACATATGCATACGGCGGGTCTGCCGCAGGAGAGCCTGCCGATGCAAAAAAATATTGACAGATTTTCAGATTTGTGGTAAATTGTTTTTTGCGTGTGTAATACAATGCGTATCACGCAGGAAAATATCTTTATGACAAAAAGGAGAAGAAAGACAATGAAACATGTAAAGAAGATTGCATTGGCATTGGTATGTGTAATGCTGATGGGCGTCCTTGGCGGATGTGGCTCCAAGTTTGACGCAGCGGAGTATCTGAAGGCTACGCTGGATAATTCCTACAAGAATGATTCAAGCGGTCTTGTAAAATTAAAACTCGGCACGGCTGAGGAAGCTTCCGATATTTATGAGGAAGGCATTGATACAGAGGTAAATGCTTTCTTGGAGGGACTGACTGTTTCCGATACGCTGGAAGAAGAGTTCCGTGAAGTTTTTAAGGATATGTTTTCCAAGGTAAAATATACGGTGGGAAAGGCCGAAAAGCAGAGTAACGGTTCTTTTGTGGTAACGGTTACATATGAGAAGATGATTATTTTTGAGCCTATGATGGAAGATTATATGCAGGCTGTAATGAATCTGCAGGGAGATGCTTCCGTTGCGGCGCTTTCTCAGGAAGAGCAGATGGAAAAGCTGATGGAAGCAATGAAGGACAGCATGAAGAATGCGATGAGCGCTATCACTTATGCGGAGCCTGCCGAGCTTACGATAAAGATTGAGCTGGTGGACAAGCTTTATACCCCCAACACAAACGATCTGGCTAACTTAGAAATGTCCCTGTTTGATATGGAGGCAGTTCAGTAATAAGGTTCCAAGACAAAAAGAATAAAAGCCCCCTTCCCGGATATACTGATTGAAAATGACGGTATCGAAAGAAGGAGGCTTTTTTATGCGGCAATATTTGGAAATTAAAGAAATACACGGAAGGGAAATTCTGGATTCCAGAGGAAATCCGACGGTGGAAGCGGAGGTGATTGTCTTAAATCACAGTGACGGGCAGCTCTTTGGGGCATCGGCGGCAGTTCCCTCCGGTGCAAGTACCGGACAGTTTGAGGCTGTGGAGCTCCGGGACGGGGAACCCCGGTATTTCGGGCTGGGGGTGCAGCATGCGGTGAAAAATGTCAATGAAAAGATTGCAAGCGTGCTCCTCGGCAAAAATGCCTTGGAACAGATTGTGATTGATAGGATCTTAATGGAGACGGACGGAACGGACAATAAGGGAAATCTGGGAGCAAACGCCATGTTGTCCGTGTCCATGGCGGTGGCAAAAGCGGCGGCGAAAGCTTTAAAACTGCCGCTCTACCGCTATCTGGGCGGTACGGGTGCAAAACTTCTGCCGGTTCCCATGATGAACATTTTAAACGGCGGAAAACATGCCGCCAACACCGTGGATTTCCAAGAGTTTATGATCATGCCCGTGCAGGCGGAAACTTTTGCGGAGGGACTTAGGATATGTGCGGAAATCTATCACAATTTAAAGAAAATTCTGGAAGCGAAGGAACTTTCCACAGGAGTGGGAGACGAGGGTGGTTTTGCACCGGATCTGGCGGACGCCGAGAGTGTGTTATCCTTGATTGTGGAGGCTGTAGAAGCTTCCGGTTATACGCCCGGACAAGATATTAAGATTGCGCTGGACGCCGCCAGCAGTGAGCTTTATAACGAGAAGACGGGCAAATATCATTTTCCCGGAGAGAGCAAATTAAAAGGAGAAGAGATCATCAGGGATACGGAGGAAATGATTGCTTATTATGAGAAGCTGGTGAAGCAGTTTCCCATTATATCCATTGAGGACGGTCTGGCGGAAGATGATTGGGACGGCTGGAAGGCTCTGACGGACAGATTGGGGCAGAGCGTACAGTTAGTGGGGGATGATTTGTTTGTGACAAACACCAAAAGACTGGACGCGGGCATTAAGCTTCACGCCGCCAATGCCATTTTGGTGAAGGTCAATCAGATCGGCACCCTGACAGAGGCGCTGGAGGCAGTGGAAATGGCTCACAAAAACGGTTATAAGGCAATTATTTCCCATCGCTCGGGGGAGACGGAGGATACCACCATTGCGGATATCGCGGTGGCGTTAAATGCGGGACAGATCAAAACCGGAGCTCCGTGCAGAAGCGACCGTGTGGCGAAATACAACAGACTTTTGTATATTGAAGGGGAATTGGGAACCGCCGCACAGTATCTGGAGCCGTTTTATAAGATTTGATGAGAAAATTTTATAAAAACAGTTGAATTTGCGTGCATCTTATGGTAACATAATTTATGTTTAGCGTGACAGGAGGTGTGAATTGCCAATGTTAAGGATTGTTGTGACGGTTATATTTATATTGATATGTATAGCGCTTACCGTTTTAGTATTAATGCAGGAAGGCAAATCTGCCGGATTAGGTTCCATCAGCGGAGCCGCCGAAACCTTCTGGGGCAAGAATAAAGGACGCTCCGGAGAGGGAATGTTACTGAGAGGCACAAAGGTACTTGCAGTATTGTTCATAGTATTGTCCATGGTACTGAATTTAAATGTTTTTTAACTCCTGCTTAAGAAAGAATCTCGCATAGCGAGATTTTTTTCTTATATCATCAGGTTATCAATCAATAGAAAGAGTGGAAGGATGCGTCAAAAAAAAGAAAGAGAAAAGGAAGTGTTGCTTACAGGCACTTTTTTAAGTAATGTGAGAGGATTCGGCTTTGTGAGAGTGGAGGACCGCAAAGAGGATATTTATGTGCCCAAGAGTAAGGTTAACGGCGCATTTCATAAAGATATAGTGCAGATCGCCCTGCTTCATACCAAATGGAGGGGCAGGGAGGAAGCCGGCGTGGTAAAAATTCTGGAGAGGGGTATTGTTACGCTGGTGGGAACCTTTGAAAAAAGCAATGAGCATTATGGATTTGTAGTGCCGGATACTCCTCAACTGTCAAAAGATATTTTTATTCCTGTGGAAGAGTCCAAAAAGGCAGTGAGCGGGCATAAGGTAGTAGTGGAGATTACGGACTACGGAAACGAGCGCAGGAGTCCCGAAGGCAGGATAACGGAGATTATCGGTCATGTGAACGATCCGGGGGTAGATATTCTCTCCATTGTAAAAAATTATAATCTTCCCATGGCATTCAGTGATAAGGTGATGAATCAGGTAGAAAATGTGGCAAAGCCGGTCTCCGAAGCGGACAGGGCGGGCAGAAAAGATTTGAGGGATCTGACTATGGTGACGATTGACGGAGAGGACGCCAAGGATTTGGATGACGCCGTCAGCTTGAGCTTTGACGGAAAGCAGTATCACCTTGGAGTCCATATTGCCGATGTCACCAACTATGTGCAGGAAAATTCCGCCTTGGACAGAGAGGCGTTAAAAAGAGGAACCAGCGTTTATCTGGTGGACAGGGTGATTCCCATGCTGCCCCATGCCCTTTCAAACGGTATCTGTTCCTTAAACGAGGGTGAGGACAGACTGGCGTTAAGCTGTCTTATGAATGTGGCTCCCACGGGGGAGATTACGGATTATGAAATCTGCGAGACGGTTATCCGTGTAGACCGGCGTATGACTTACACCGCCGTGAAAAAGATTCTGGAAGACGAATCCATTGTAGACAGGGAGCCGGAATATGCAAAGTATGCCTCTCTGGCGCCCATGTTTCGGCTGATGGAGGAACTTTCTTTGATTTTTCGGGAGAAAAGAAGACAGAGGGGAGCCATTGACTTTGATTTCCCGGAGAGCAGGATTCTTTTGGACAGCGAGGGGCGTCCTATAGAAATTAAGGCATATGAGCGAAATATCGCAACGGACATCATAGAAGATTTTATGCTGGCGGCAAACGAAACCGTGGCGCAGCACTTTAATCGGCTGGAAATCCCTTTTGTATACCGCACCCACGGCGTGCCGGACAAGGAAGAAGTAAAGCAGCTAACGGCTCAGATTAGCGGTTTCGGTTATTATCTGCAAGGCGGCGCGGCAAAGTCTGTGGGAATCCGTAAAATGAAAAAAGCTGCATCGGTTTTTGAGATTCATCCCAAAGAGTTTCAAAGGCTGTTGGAAAAGGCAAAAGGCACTCCCGAGGAGCAGATGATCAGCCGGCTTGTGCTGCGCAGCATGAAGCAGGCGGTTTACAGTGTGGACTGCACAGGACATTTTGGTCTGGCCTGTCCGTATTACTGCCATTTTACATCCCCTATCCGGCGCTATCCGGATTTACAGATTCACCGTATTATCAAAGAACAACTGCGGGGAAAAATGAATGAGGCGAAGGTAGAACATTATAAGGATATTTTGCCCGGAGTGGCAAAACATTCTTCCGACACGGAACGGCAGGCGGACGAGGCGGAGCGGGAGACTGATAAACTAAAGAAAGTAGAATACATGACGGAGCGTATCGGGCAGGAATACGAGGGTGTGATTTCAGGCGTCACGAAATGGGGCGTCTATGTCATGCTGCCCAATACGGTGGAGGGCATGATTCCCATTTCCGGGCTTCCGGGGGAAGCCTATTATTTTGAAAACCGAACAAACGAGGTCAGGGGAGCCGTCACCGGCAGAAGTTTTAAGATAGGAATGTCCGTAAAAATTATTGTGGCGGCATGTGACAAAGCAGCAAGAACCATTGATTTTGAGCTGGCGGAGGAAGGTGAAGGAACTTCTGCCGGACCGGAGAAAAAAACCATAAAGACGGGACGGGGAAAGAAGGAAAGAAAGGCTGCAGGAGCGGAAAAGGGAGAAAGAGCAGAGCGAAAGGCCAAAAAGGAAAAAGAGGGAAGAACAAAAAAGAGTAAGAAGGCAGGAAAAACAAACAAGATAAGTAAGGCCGGAAGAAAAGCGGGGAGAGAAGAAAAAGAGAGGGAGGAGAAAAAATGGCGAAAGAAAAGGAAGCGCAAAGATTAGTTGCCAACAATAAAAAAGCATACCATGATTACTTTATAGATGAAACCTATGAAGCGGGAATCGCTCTCCACGGAACAGAGGTCAAGTCCATGCGTATGGGAAAATGCAGTATTAAGGAAGCGTTTATCCGCATTGAAAACGGGGAAGTGTTTGTCTATGGAATGCACATAAGCCCTTATGAAAAAGGCAACCTTTTTAATAAAGACCCCTTGCGGATTAAAAAGCTTTTGATGCATAAATATGAAATCAACAAGCTTGCCGGCAAAATTAAGGAGAAGGGATACACATTGGTGCCCCTGTTGGTATACTTCAAGGACGGAAGGGCGAAGGTTCAGGTGGGGCTTGCCAGAGGTAAAAAATTATATGACAAGAGAGCCGATATTGCCAGAAGAGATCAGCGCAGGGAGGCGGAGAAGGAGTTTAAAGTAAAGAATTTATAGGCATTTGCGAAACTCAAGCTTTCATAAAACGAGTTGGGGCAAATGCTTATTGCATAAGCATTGCATGTTCCACAAGCAGCCAAAGCGAGAGCGTGTCTGCGGTGGAATGTGCAACATACCGGTAAAGAGGGGAATTTGATACTTGACAGAACCGGGGCAATACCATACAATAAATTTATCTGAAATCTTATGATCATAAAATAGGCGTTCGCCTGTATATTTTACCCAATAGGAAATTGCGACAGTATAAACTCATTCAAATCGTCGCTGCCGAGCGACGATTTTTACCGATAATGAAGAGGAAAACAATCAAAATTCTTTGAATTATTCATGTATTTTCTAAATAATGAAGGTCTGATCAGTCATTAATATCTGATAAAACACCAACAAATTATCAAACAATCATTTTCTTGAATAAAACCGGGAATTACCCACAAAAATCAGCAATGAGAAGGAGAAAAGGCATGTACAGTGAAATTAAATCAGGAGCTATTTTAGGCATTCAGGCTTATATGGTGGAAGTGGAGGTAGATATTGCGTCAGGGCTGCCGACCTTTAACATGGTAGGGTCTTTAAGCGGAGAAGTGCGGGAGTCAAGGGAAAGAGTTTGTGTTGCCCTGAAGAATACGGGACTTTCCATACCTACTGCCCATATTACGGTCAATTTATCCCCGGCGGACCGTAAAAAGGAGGGAACGGCGTTTGATCTGCCCATTGCAGTGGGAATATTACAGTCGATGGGTTTTTTCCCGGAGGCGGCCGCAAGGGATGTTCTGTTCTTGGGAGAGCTGGGCTTAAACGGAGAGATAAAGAAAGTAAGGGGCGTGCTGCCCATTGTACGGCATGCGCTGGAATGCGGGCTCAAAGAATGTATCGTACCCAAAGAAAATGCGGCGGAAGGAGCTGTGATACCGGGGCTTACGGTCAGAGGGGCAGAGCATATCAGTGAAGTTTTGGAATATCTGAAAAAGCGGGCGGCAGGAGAATGCAGCCCTGTGCCGGAAATTGTACATATGGATATGCAAAAGCTTTTGGAAATGCAAGGAGAACAGGCTGAGACGGAGGCGGATTTTTCACAGGTTGCGGGACAGGAACCGGCGCGGAGGGCGGCTGAGATAGCAGCGGCAGGATTTCACAATTTTCTCATGACGGGACCTCCGGGAACGGGAAAATCCATGATTGCCAAGTGTATTCCGGGTATTCTGCCGCCCCTTACCATGGAGGAAAGCTTGGAGATTACATCCGTGGTAAGTGTGGCAGGGTTGATTCCCAACGGGCAGGGGCTGATCATGAAGAGACCTTTTCAGAGTCCTCATCATACCGTTTCGCAGGCTGCCCTTACCGGGGGGAGCAGTGTACCCAGACCGGGAGTGATCTCTCTGGCACACAGAGGCGTGCTGTTTCTGGATGAGCTTCCGGAGTTTCCAAGAAGCGTATTGGACAGTCTGAGGCAGCCTATGGAGGAGAGACAGGTACAGGTGGTCCGGATAGGAGGAAATGTTGTTTATCCCGCGGATTTTATGCTGGTCTGTGCCATGAATCCCTGTCCCTGCGGTTATTATCCCGATAAAAACCGCTGTCACTGTACGCAGAATCAAGTAAAGCGCTATATGGGAAAGGTTTCGGGTCCTTTGTTGGAGCGGATTGATGTGTGTGTGGAATTGCAGCCTGTAAAAGTGGCTTCCTTGTATACAGGGCAAAAAAGCGAGAGCAGCCATGCTATCAGAAGCAGGATTTTGAAGGCAAGAAAAATACAGGAACAGCGGTTTAAGGGAACGGGATATCGTTTTAATTCGGACATGAAATCTGTAGATATAGAGGAGTTTTGCCATCTTGGAAAAGAGGAGCAGAAATGTATGGAGCATATCTACCAAAAGCTTGACTTAAGCGCCAGAACTTATCATCGTATCTTGAAGGTGGCACGAACCGCAGCAGATTTGGAAGGAGAAAAGGAAATTGCGGAAAAGCATCTTTTGGAGGCTGCATATTTAAGACCGGCAGCGGATTATTGGCTGTAGATTGTTTGTGCCGCTAAAGCGGCATGCTTGAAGGAGTGAAAAAGCGCTTTGCGCGGAAACGGAGAAAAGATGAATGATAGAAAATGTTATACTTATTGGCTGTGCAGCCTGCCCGGAATAGGAAACAGAACAATAGAAAAACTTTTGAGGAAATATCAGACTTCACAGGAGATTTTTAAAGCGTCGGAGAAAGAGTTGGAGCAGGTTCTTACAAAAAGGCAGATGGAGAGCTTCAGGGAAAGCCGGAAAAAAGACAGCGAGGAAGAAATTCGGAGAGCGTATGAAGCGTTAAAACATAGAGAAATCGGATTTTTGACGCGGGAGGATGTAAATTATCCCAGAAGACTACAAAATATTCCGGATGCGCCTTATGGGCTGTTTTTTAAAGGAAGTCTCCCAAAGGAAGAACAGATAACCGTGGCAATGATAGGGGCAAGGGAATGTTCGGAGTATGGAAAATATGTAGCGGCTGAACTTGGCAGATATCTGGGAAGTCATGGCGTTCAGGTGATTAGCGGAATGGCAAGAGGAATTGACGGTATCAGTCAGGAAGCGGCAATTGATGCGGGAGGGACTTCTTTTGGCGTGCTTGGATGCGGTGTCGATATTTGTTATCCGGCGCAGAATCAAAAGCTGTATGACCAATTATTGAAACGGGGTGGAATTCTTTCCGCATATCCTCCGGGGAGTCTGCCCGGTCCTCGGAATTTTCCGCCGAGAAACCGTATTGTCAGCGGCCTGGCGGATGCGGTTATTGTAATTGAAGCAAGGCGGAAAAGCGGAACCTTGATTACAGTGGATATGGCGCTGGAACAGGGAAGGGATGTTTATGTGGTGCCGGGGCGTGTTACGGACAGGCTCAGTGACGGCTGTAACAGTCTGTTGAAGCAGGGGGCGGAGGTGTTTTTGTCACCGGAGGAATTTTTGAGAGAATTGCAGGAGAGCCAGATGCGAAAACAACCGCAAACCAGAGCGGGGAATTTGGTGCAGACAACAAAATTTGCGAAAAAAGAGGAGGGAAGTGAATATGGGGATAAGTCAAAATTAAAGAAAGAAAAGGACGGCGGCGGATTGGAACCGGAATTGAAAAAAGTGTACGATGCATTGGATTTTTATCCTCAGTCCATGGAAGAAATTGCAAGTCGTCTGCCGGGAGTTTACGATATACAGATTTTGAGCACATCACTGATGTTACTATGTCTTAAAGATGCAGCGGTACAGGTGACTCCCGGGTATTTTTGTCTGAAGGGTTAAAGCATAAATAATGTGCCTAGCACTTGCCATGACTACCGCTACAGTTTATAATATAAAGAAAATAAAGTCCTAAATTCTGCAAGCTTTTTTTGAAAAGAAGGAAAGTGAACGGATGAAAATTTTACTTGTAGCGATAAATGCAAAATACATACACTCTAACCCTGCCGTATATTCCCTGAAATCCTGTACGGGGGAGTATGAACGATATGTCGAAATTGCGGAATTTACCGTTAATCAGCAGCAGTCCTTTATTTTGAGTGAAATATATCAAAAACACCCCGATGTGATTGCTTTTTCCTGTTATATCTGGAATTGCCGGATTCTGGATGACATCATTCCCGATTTGCATAAAGTCCTGCCTGATGCGGATATTTGGGCGGGAGGACCGGAGGTTTCGTATCATGCATCGGAATCCATAGAGAAATGGAAGCTCCGGGGAGTTATGAAAGGGGCCGGGGAAGGTGCTTTTTCGCATTTGGTTTCGGCATATGCAAACGGTTTTTCACACAGTCTGCCGGATGTCCTTGACGGGAGTAATACGCCGTATTTATCTCTGGACGAGATCCCTTTTTGGTATAAGGGCATGACGGATTTTGCACACAGGATCATTTATTATGAAAGCAGCAGAGGCTGTCCGTTTTCCTGCAGTTATTGTCTTTCTTCCATTGAAAAAAATCTGGATTTCCGTTCCGTAGAAAGGGTATGTCGGGAATTGGATTTCTTTTTGGAGAGAAAGACAGCGCAGATAAAGTTTGTGGATCGTACTTTTAACTGCAAAAAGGAACATGCCCTGCCTATTTTGAAGTATATTCTGGCAAATGATAACGGAATTACGAATTTTCATTTTGAGATGGCCGCGGATATTTTGGATGAGGATTATTTTGCGGTGCTTGAGTGTATGCGTCCGGGAGCGGTACAATTGGAAATCGGCGTACAGTCAACCTGCGAGAATACCATTGCGGAAATTCACCGGAAAATGGATTTCGCGAAAGTCGCGGAGGCGGTGAGGCGGATTTCATCATGGAATAATATTCATATCCATTTGGATTTAATTGCCGGACTGCCTTTTGAAGATTTGGGCACTTTTCAAAATTCTTTTAATGAGGTTTACGGTCTGCGCCCCAAACAGTTACAATTGGGTTTTCTAAAGGTGTTAAAAGGTTCTGATATGGAGAGGTATGCTTCAAAGTATGAACTGCTATATACCGATGCGCCGCCCTATGAAGTTCTTTCCACAAAATGGCTTTCTTATGGGGATATTTGTCATTTAAAACAAGTGGAGGAAGTGTTGGAAATTTATTATAACAGCAATCAGTTTGTGCATGCGCTGGAATTCCTGAGCCGGTATTTTGAGACGCCTTATGATATGTATGATGCTCTGGCGGCTTGGTATGAAGAGCATGGTTTGTTCGGTCCCCAATCCTCAAGGATAAGAAAATATGAAATTTTGCTGGAATTTGGGGAGCATATATTGTCTGCAGGCTCCGCGGCGGACAAGCGGAAAGCGGAATGGAAGGAATATCTCATTTATGATTTATATTTGCGGGAGCATATGAAGAACCGCCCGTCTTTTGCGGATTCCGGGGAGCGTTGGAAAGAAGCCGTACATGATATTTTACATGGGGAATCCCGGACACATGAATTGTTCCCGGAATTATCGGATTGTAATTACAGGGAGTTGACTAAGATTTTGCATGTTGAAGTGTTTGAGCATATCTTTGAAAAGCCTCGGGCAGTGCTTTTTTGTTATGAAAGGCGTGATGCCCTGACCAATAATTGCATGGTTTGTGCCGTGCCGATATCTCCTGTGCGGCCGGATGAAAGAAAATAAGAAAAGAAAGAGTTCAAAAGTCAGAGAGCGCGAACCTGTGACTTGAAGATTTTTGTGAAAGAGGTATAATGAATAGAGGTATGACAGAGTAACGGACGGCAGGAGAGAAAGGCGGGTTATTTATGCACACAAAAACGGTTGCCATTGGCGACAGGGTAATCGGAGGGGGCAATCCCATTCTGATTCAGTCTATGACGAATACAAAAACAGAGGATGTAAAAGCTACCGTGGAGCAGATTCTTGCCTTAGAAAAGGCAGGCTGCGAGATTGTGCGCTGTACGGTGCCTACCTTTGAGGCGGCGAAAGCGCTTGCCGGGATTAAAAAGCAGATACATATTCCTCTGGTGGCGGATATTCATTTTGATTATAAAATGGCTATTGCGGCAATGGAGAACGGAGCGGATAAAATTCGCATCAATCCGGGCAATATCGGCAGTGCCGATAAGGTAAAAGCAGTGGTTGATGTGGCGAAAGAAAGAAAGATTCCCATCAGGGTGGGCGTGAACAGCGGTTCTTTAGAAAAGCCTTTGATAGAAAAGTATGGGGGAGTTACCGCAGAGGGCATTGTTGAGAGCGCCCTGAATAAGGTACATATGATTGAAGAGCTGGGATATGATAATCTGGTTATCAGTATTAAGTCTTCTGATGTACTTATGTGCGTGAAAGCTCACGAGCTGTTAGCCGGACAGACGGTATATCCGCTTCATGTGGGTATTACGGAATCCGGTACGGTACAGAGCGGAAATATTAAATCCGCCATTGGATTGGGGCTGATTTTGCATCAGGGAATAGGAGATACCATCCGGGTTTCGCTGACAGGCAGTCCTGTGGAAGAGGTAAAATCCGCAAAATTAATTTTGCGGACATTGGGACTTAGAAAGGGAGGCATTGAAGTGGTGTCCTGCCCGACCTGCGGAAGAACGCAGATAGATCTGATAGGGCTGGCATCCAAGGTGGAGAAGCTGGTGGAAGATTATCCTTTAGATATCAAGGTAGCTGTGATGGGCTGCGCCGTAAACGGTCCGGGAGAGGCAAAAGAAGCGGATTTAGGCGTGGCAGGGGGCGTTGGCGAAGGGCTTTTGATAAGAAAAGGAGAGATTATCCGTAAAGTGCCCGAGGATGAACTGCTATCAGCTCTTAAGCAGGAATTAGATAATTTTCAGAAGTCAATTTGTTGACTTTAGGATTTTGTGATTCCGCAAGGCGGGGTCATGGAGGATTGGCATGGGAAAACCGTTTTTGGAAGTGTTTCCGACATTACAATTAAACAGCGGTCTTCATGATTTGATGGAACAGACTACAGTGGAGAAAATTTCCTCCAACAGGCAGAAGGATTTTCTCAGGGTGTATTTATTCAGTACAAGACTGATTGCCAAGGAAGATATCTGGAAGACGGAAAAGGAAATCAAAAAGCAATTATTTCCTAAAGTAAATCTGACAGTAAAAATTTATGAAAAATTTTCACTGTCTGCTCAGTATGACCTACAGAAACTGTTAGAGCTGTACAGCGACAGTATTGAAGCCGAGTTAAAAGAGTACAGCCATGTTGTATATAATGCGTTTCACCGGGCCGAGATTACCTGTCCCGAAGAAGGAAAAGCGGTATTGTCCCTGCAGGATACGGTGATGAATCGGAGCAAGGAAGCGGAGCTTGTCAGGATTTTGGAGAAAATTCTGGTGGAGAGATGCGGGCTGACGGCAGAATTACAGGTGGTTTACCGGGAAACCGTCCCGGAAGATCATGACGCAGAGGATGAATTAAGAATCAGACAGCGGATAGAAGAAATCAACAGCCGCCGCAGGAACCCTCAGAATCTTTTTACCGGTGAAAGCACGCCAAAAGAGGTGGAAAACGGGCAGGATGACGGAAATACCCCCAACATTGCTGAATCCCGAAATATGGGAAATCTGCAGACAAAGAACAATAGTCGGAATTCGATTGTTGTAGGGAAAGCGGTGTCCGGCAGGGAAGAAATGAAAGAAGGAAAATTCAAAAAAGGAGAGTTTAAAAAGAACGGTTATGGAAGTATAAAGCGCTCCGATAATCCCGATGTGATCTTTGGCAGGGATTTTGAAGAGGAAGCTATAAAAATTGAAGAAATCATCGGAGAGATGGGGGAGGTGGTTATCCGGGGCAAGATTCTGAACGCGGAGCCCCGGAATATTAAAAATGAGAGGACGATTCTGATTTTTGATCTGACGGATTTCACCGATACCATGACCATAAAATTATTTTTAAAGACAGAACAGGTGCAGGAGTTGACAAAAGATCTGAAAAGCGGGGCTTTTGTCAAGGTGAAGGGCATCAGCATGGTGGACAAATTTGACCATGAATTAACCATCGGTTCCGTTACGGGTATCAAAAAGATACCTGATTTTACGGTGCCCCGGAAGGATACGGCTCTGTACAAACGGGTAGAGCTGCACTGCCATACAAAGATGAGTGATATGGACGGGGTATCTGAGGCAAAGGATATTGTAAAGAGAGCTTACAAGTGGGGGCATCGTGCCATTGCCATTACGGATCATGGCGTGGTGCAGGGGTTTACGGATGCCAATCACGCTTGGGAAGATTTGTGGAAAGAGGAAAAAAATAAAAGAAAAGAGGCAGGGGAGGAAAATCCGGATAAACAGGATTTTTTCAAGGTTATCTATGGCGTGGAAGCCTATCTGGTAGACGATTTGAAAGGCATTGTAACAAATGCCCATCGCCATGCTGATGGGCATCAGCAGGAAATTTCCGATGATTTTGTGGTGTTTGATATTGAGACTACGGGATTTTCCCCCATATCTAACCGCATCATTGAAATAGGCGCTGTCAAGGTTTCAGGAGGAGTCATCACAGAAAGATTTTCCGCTTTTGTAAATCCGAAGGAACCCATTCCTTTTGAGATAGAAAAACTCACGGGTATCAGCGATAATATGGTGCTCGATGCTCCTGAAATTGAGGAGGTGCTGCCCCGGTTTCTGGAGTTTGCGGCAGATTGTGTTATGGTGGCGCACAACGCAGGCTTTGACATGAGTTTTATCATGGAAAACTGCAGGAGACTTGGGCTTACGGCAAGGAATGCAAGAGGAGAATTTACTTATATGGACACCGTTGCCCTGGCAAGAGTGCTGCTGCCGGGACAGGCAAAATATACCTTGGACGCAGTGGCAAAAACCATGGGAGTTTCCTTGCAAAATCACCACCGTGCGGTAGATGATGCGCAATGTACGGCGGAAATTTTTGTAAAATTTCTGCAAAGGATGACGGCGGACGGTGTGCGGACTCTGGAAGAGGTGAACAGACTGGGCGAGTCCAGTGCGTTGGCAACAGCGAAGCTTCCCTCCAACCATGCCATTATTCTTGCGAAAAATGATTTGGGACGCATCAACCTTTACCGTTTGATATCGGAGTCCCATTTAACTTATTACTATAACAGGAAACCCAGAATTCCCAAGAGTCTGGTTCAAAAATACAGGGACGGTCTGATACTTGGCAGCGCCTGTGAGGCGGGGGAACTGTATAAGGCGCTTCTGGACGGACAGAGTGACAGCCAGATTGCAAGAATTGTAAATTTTTATGATTATCTGGAGATACAGCCCTGCGGAAATAATGAATTTATGATAGATTCGGAACGCTTTCGGAATATTCATTCCGTTGAAGATATTCAAAATATCAATCGTAAAATCGTGGCTTTGGGAGAGCAGTTCCATAAGCCTGTGGCGGCTACCTGTGATGTGCATTTTTTGGATCCGGAGGATGAGATTTACCGCCGGATTATTATGGCGGGCTGGGGATACAATGATGCGGACCATCAGGCGCCTTTGTATCTGCACACCACGGAGGAGATGTTGGAGGAATTTGATTATCTGGGCAGCGATAAAGCGAAAGAAGTGGTTATTACCAACACCAACATGATTGCGGATATGATAGAAACCATTGCGCCGGTGCGGCCGGATAAGTGTCCGCCCGTCATAGAGGACAGCGATAAGACCCTGACGGAAATTTGTTATAACAAGGCGCATGAAATTTATGGTCCCAATCTTCCGGAAATTGTGGAAAAGAGATTGGAAAGAGAATTACATTCCATTATTTCCAACGGCTTTGCGGTGATGTATATTATTGCACAAAAATTAGTCTGGAAATCCGTGGAAGACGGATATCTGGTAGGCTCAAGAGGCTCCGTGGGCAGTTCTTTCGTGGCGACCATGGCGGGAATTACGGAGGTAAATCCTTTGAGCCCCCATTACTATTGCAGTGAGTGTCACTATGTGGATTTTGATTCGGAAGAAGTGAAATCTTATGCCGGAAAAGCAGGAATCGATATGCCGGACAAGGCATGTCCCGTCTGCGGAAAAATGCTGCATAAGGAGGGATTTGACATTCCCTTTGAGACCTTTTTGGGCTTTAAAGGGGATAAAGAGCCGGATATTGACCTCAATTTTTCGGGGGAATATCAGTCAAAAGCACATAAATATACGGAGGTTATTTTCGGGGCGGGACAGACCTATCGGGCAGGAACCATAGGTACGCTGGCGGACAAGACCGCATACGGTTATGTAAAGAATTATTTTGAAGAAAAAGGGCAGCATAAGAGAGTTGGGGAAATTAACCGCATTGTGTCCGGCTGCATCGGTGTGCGCAGGACCACGGGGCAGCATCCCGGCGGTATCATTGTGCTTCCGGTTGGGCAGGATATCAATTCTTTTACTCCGGTGCAGCATCCTGCAAATGATATGACAGTGGATACCGTTACCACGCATTTTGATTATCACTCTATCGACCACAATTTGCTAAAATTGGATATTCTGGGGCATGATGACCCTACTATGATTCGTATGCTTCAGGATATGACGGGAGTGGAGCCCACAAGCATTCCGCTGGACGGAAAGGATGTCATGAGTCTGTTTCAGAATACGGATGCTCTGGGCATTACGCCGGAGCAGATCGGGGGATGTAAGCTGGGGGCATTGGGAATCCCTGAGTTTGGCACGGATTTTGCCATGCAGATGCTGTTGGATACGAAACCTCAGGCATTCTCGGATTTGGTGCGTATTGCCGGACTTGCCCATGGCACGGATGTGTGGCTGGGTAATGCCCAGACCTTAATTATGGAAGGAAAAGCAACCATTTCCACAGCCATCTGCACCAGAGACGATATCATGACTTATCTGATTCAGATGGGAGTGGAGTCAGAGGAAGCCTTTAAAATTATGGAGGCAGTAAGAAAAGGAACCGTTGCTAAGGGGAAATGTGAGAAGTGGCCGCAGTGGAAGGCGGACATGGAAGCCCATAATGTGCCTGACTGGTATATTTGGTCCTGTGAAAAAATAAAATATATGTTCCCCAAGGCTCATGCGGCGGCATATGTGATGATGGCATGGCGCATTGCTTACTGTAAAATTCATTATCCATTAGCATACTATGGGGCATATTTCAGCATTAGGGCCAAGTCCTTTTCTTATGAAATGATGTGTCAGGGACAGAGGCATTTGGAAAATCTGATGGCGGATTACAAAAAAAGAATGGACACGCTTTCCAATCGTGAAAAAGATGCCTACAGTGATATGAGAGTGGTGCAGGAAATGTACGCAAGGGGCTTTGAATTTGAACCCATTGATATTTTCAGGGCGCAGTCACGCTCTTTCCAGATTGTGGACGGAAAGCTGATGCCCTCGTTAAACAGTATTGAAGGATTGGGTGAAAAGGCGGCTGATGCCATTGTGGAGGCTGCCAAAGCAGGACCGTTTTTATCTAAGGAAGATTTTATCCAGCGGACCAAAGTATCCAAAACAATTGCGGATTTAATGGGTTTTTTAGGACTGTTAGGAGATTTACCGGAGTCCAATCAAATCAGTCTGTTTGACTTGGTAAGAATATCCTAGCGAAAAATGGGAAAAAGACTTGAAATCTTTTTGAGTTCTTGTTATTATTAAGTATAGACTTATATAGGATTGTTTGTGCCGCCGTTGGCGGCATGGAGAATTATTATATGGCAGGATGCCATCAGACATTATGTTATGTAAGTAATCTGCTGTGCCAATCATTTATTGTGCGGTTTTTGTACATAATGAATGTGTCATAGTAAATTGTTTTATTAGATGAAAGGAGGTCTTTTCCTATGGAAGGAGCTCAAGTTTTTACATGCAATACAGGTGGAAATGTGAGAAGCCTGTTTTCCAAGAATAACAATAGTGACGCTTTGTTCCTGAAAGTGGAAAATGATAAGGTTTCGGGAAAGGGATATGTGTGTAACGAAGACGGAAGAAACGGCTATGTGGATGACTTTGAGTTTGCCATCAAAGAAGTAAAAAGTGTTTTCCTCGGAGAGTATATGGGAATGCAGGCGCTTGGATTTAATGCCAAGGTAAACGGTCTGTACGGTGCAAAGAAAGCACAGATTATGCTCCCGCAGTTAAAGAACATGGATTTGGTAGTGGGTCTGTTAAACCGTTTGAAGGCAAGCGCCGAGAGTAATGCAGAGGAAGAGGCAAGAAATGTTGCCGCGAGGAGAAACACCACACCGCCTCCGGCACCTACACCTGCACCCGCACCTACACCTGCACCCGCACCCGCGCCTGCATCGGAACCCAGAGAACAGGCAACAGGTTATCAGCATGCTGTGCCTGAGGGAGGCAGCAAGTCATTTTCTTCAGCGCCTGCTCCGTCTGCAGCATCGGCTTCTTCGTCCTATTCCAGACCGGCGCCCGAACCTGTAGCAGCGCCTGCTCCGGCACCGGCTGCAAAGGATGGCTTAGAGAGTGAAGAATTCCAGCAAAAGATGGATAAGCTGGTAGTGTTACGGGACTGCGGACTTCTCGGTGAGAAGGAATTCAAGGCAAAAAAAGCGGAATTGGTCGGTCAATACTGTGACTTGACCGATTTTAACGAAAAGATTCAGAAGCTGATTGTATTGAAGGACTGTGGTTTGCTTTCCGAGAAAGAATTTGAGGCAAACCGGAGCGATATCATTAGAGAATGCTGTGATACCGGAACAAGCGACCCGGCAGAGTACATGAAGAGTGTACAGAAGTTGAGCTTTTTGGAGATGGGAGGCGTAATTACCACAGAGGAATATGAAAAGAATAAGCAGACCCTGATTGATGATGTAACCTTTAAGCCTTCGGATGACAGGGATACTTTCTTGAGAAAGTTAAGAAGGCTGCCCGTCTTAAAACAGGCTCAGTTGATTACCGGCGCGGAATATGACCAGAGACTGAATGATATGTATGGGATGATTGAGATTAATGCAGATGATGAAACCGATGTTCTGGCTGTCAAAATGAGCAAGTGGTCCATGCTGGCACAGGAACATATTATCTCGGCAAATGATTTGAAGGAAAAGCAGAAGACATTGATTGCGGAGGGACTGAACGGTTCCGTAAGTTCTCCGGAGGAGTTGAAAGCAACCGTAAAGCGATTAGTAGCGTTGCGGGACGGAGAGTGGCTGTCTGACAGAGATTATGAAGTCAAGAAGGAAGAGTTGTTAAGAAAGATTAACACAGGAAGCGATTACAGCGAGACTTTAAAGATGTATCAGATGCTTGCGGAAATAGGTTTTGTAAGTGATCAGGATTATAGGAATCAGAGACAGAAGTGCATTGATGATATCTTTAAGCCTTATGGTTCCATGGATGAGTTTAAGGTCAGAGTGAATAATCTTTTGGAATTGCAAAAAGCAGGCATTATTACGGAAGAGGAATTTGCTTCCTTTAAGACAAAGCTGATGAGTGAATTATAAGTGAAAAACTTATATAAGTGAAAAACTTATAGGAAAGAAGGTAATATGGCTACAATTGAAGATGTGCTGATATACGCGACAAATGCCGGAGCCAGTGATATTCACTTGACCGTGGGGGTTCCGCCTAAGATGAGGCTGCACGGCGGGTTGATTGATATGCCTTATCCTATTTTGACAGGGGAGGACACCCTCGGGATGTCCGTGCATATTATGAATCAGGCGCAGAGAGAGACCTTTGACAAGACAAGCGAGATGGATATGTCCTTTACGGTGCCGGAAGTTGCCCGTTACCGTGTCAATGTATTCAGACAGAAGGGCAATGTTGCATTGGTACTGCGTGTGGTAAATTCCAGTATTCCTTCTCCCGAAAAATTGGGGATTCCGGAATCCGTAGTAAACCTGTATCAGAGAAAGAGAGGATTGATTCTGGTGACAGGACCTACCGGAAGCGGTAAGTCTACCACGCTTGCCTCTTTGATTGATAAAGTAAACCAATACAGGGATGCGCATATTATTACGCTGGAAGACCCTATCGAGTATCTGCACGAGCACAAAAAGAGTATCGTAAACCAGCGTGAGGTCGGTATGGATACCGATAATTATGCCAATGCCCTTCGTGCTGCCCTCCGTGAAGACCCGGATGTTATTCTGGTCGGCGAGATGCGTGACCTTGACACCATCAGCGTTGCGGTAAGAGCTGCAGAGACCGGTCACTTGGTGCTGTCAACCCTGCATACTATCGGTGCGGCAAGTACCGTTGACCGTATTATTGATGTGTTCCCGCCCCATCAGCAGCAGCAGATCAGAATCCAGCTTTCCAATGTGTTGGAGGCGATTATTTCCCAGCAGTTGATTCCCACTGCGGACGGAGCAGGCCGTGTGGCAGCATTTGAGGTGCTGCATGCTACATATCCCGCACGAAATCTGATTCGTGAGAATAAGTCGTATCAGTTGCCCAATGTCATGCAGACAGGTAAGAGCCTTGGCATGGTGACCATGGACGATTCCATTATGCAGCTTTATGTGGACGGGATTATTGACAGGGAGATGGCAATTCAATTTGCTCAGGCTCCCGAGGCAATGGAGAAGAAGATTTATTAATCTGGAATTGAGCGAGTTGTTTTGCGAGTGATGCTTTTTGACTGACAGGTCAAGAAGACGGAACTTGAGGAGATTGATTTAACAATCTGGAATTTTACTTGATAAAAATGTCCCATGATAAGGTTTGTGAGAGCCTTTCATGGGACACTTTTTGTTGGTTATAATTTTTGCCTATAATCCTAATTCCTTTTCCCTGTTTTTTAAGTTCAAGGTTTCATAATTGTATTTATCGGCTTCGGATATTTTTTCTGTACGGAGTTCCCCGTCCTGCGTGCTGAGTATCAAATGGCAGTCTTCCAGCCATGCAGTCATGTCATTCACCCATTCCTTAAATATTGCATCATCATATGTGATAGGGTATTCGCCCTGTGGAAATGCAAAGTTAAAAGCGGAACCGGCGATTTGTTTTATGCCGCCGTTTTCATCCAGCCGGTACACCCAGTAACAATATACGCCATTGTCCCATCTGTCTTCTATGTGAACATTCATGATGAAAGGGGTTCCTTCTTTTTCTCCGAGGTAAACATTATTCCAGCCCACTCTTGCCATAACGGCATCCTGTATGCCAAGAAGGTTTCCCACTGCATCCTTAAACATTACAATGCCGCTCTCGCCATCGCCGTCTCCGATATCTCCTGTGTAGACTTCTATAAGCTCACTGCCTGCGCAGTCCGCAATATCCAAAGTCTCGGAGCTCACTAAAGTATAATATTTAGCAAAGGCTTCTTCACCTTCACGCTCTGACAGATAGTTATAGGTATATGTATAATCCGAGAGTGAAAATTCGGAATAATTAATGCCGTACTGCTCATACGCGTTTTGCAGCTTGGCCTCTGTTATGAGACCGTCTTTAAAGGTCAAAAGGCAGGGCTTGCTTCTTTGAACGGAGTCTTCATTTATGAAATCGGCAAACACATCAAAGGACACATCCCTGTAATCGATTCCCGACATACTGTAATTTACCTTGAAAACGCAGTCCTGCGAAAAGGCAAGTTCGCCCCCTTGGTCATAAGGAATATCGTAATCGGACACAAAGGAATCAATTACTCTGGCGCTTCTTGCGATGCTCCTTACGCCGACGGCATAGGTCTCATCCGCAGGCTCCAATAAGAAGCGGATGTAAAGCCCGAAGCCTGAAAAGATATCTTTTATCTGGGCGGTGGAAAGATCCAGCGTAAGTATGGGCCCGCCGTATTCGTTTTCGCCTGCCGCAAGGATGGGGGCAGTGGCAATCAGTCCGGAATTTTCGCTTTCGGAAGGGCTTGTGGCAAAGGCAGGTTCTTCCGGCTCTTCATAGTAAAAGGACAGCATATCCCCGGCTTTTGCTCCGGATAATTCCGGGAAAGCCCCCGACGGGAAAGTGAGCCGGTAAGTATCTGCATTTGTGCGCTGCAAGGTAAATCCGCTCCATTTGACCACAATGCTTTCCGCTGATGCAGAGAAGCGTGCGGGATAGACTTCCAATATGGAAAGCTCTTCCCCTGCCGGGAATGTAATTTCCACCAGATCTCCCGGCAAAAGTTCCTGCTCCTCCCTTTCAAAATAGGTGGAAATGCTTTCTGCAGCAGGGATATCCATGTCATCCAAGCCGGGAATCATAAGGATATTCCATGTAGTATTATTGGCGGTATATTCCGTTACCACACCATAGTAGACTCGCGGGGAGCCGTTATTTTCCGTACCATCCGGCTCGCCCGAAGGGGAGTGGAAGAGCGCCTGGATTTTCGATGCAAGGCTGTTGTCTGCGCTGCCTGACTCTTGGGGATTGGCAAGCAGGATAATCGCAGTAGCCATGCAGATAATAGCGGCAGCCGCTACTCCGAATATGGCAGGCTTTTTATAGCGCAGGACATTTTTGATGCGGCTTCCGGTATCGCCCTCGCCAAAAGCAAGTGGAACGCCGCTTACAATGCGCCTTCCGGTTGCCATGCTGAGAAGGGAAGCTGAGTATTCTTTCTTTCTGCGGCTGCCGATTCTGCGGATGACAGCTTCATCACAGGACATTTCCATATCTTTTCCGCTTAAGAAAAATGCCGCCCACACAAAAGGATTAAACCAATGAATGCAGAGAGTGATAAAAGCAATGATTTTTACAATATGGTCAAAGCGTTTTATATGAATCTGCTCATGCAGCAGCACATATTCTCTCTCGTGTTCTTCAAGGGAAGCGGGAAGGTAAATCCGGGGGTGTACCATACCGATTACAAAAGGAGTGGATATGGCGTTTGTGCTGTAAATATTGTCCTTTTCCCAAACAGCTCTCCTTAAGTGGCGCTTCAGTCTTACCAGCATAAAAATGCTGTAAAATGCCATAAGCAAAATGCCGCAAAGCCATATCGTGACAGTAATCTGCAGAAGGGAGACTGTCGGGTATTCTATGGGGTCTGTGGCAGCTCTGCCTGCGTCAGCATTGTCTGTTCCACCCTGTTTTACAACAGGCGCTGCCGGCTCATCCTGCGGAGGAAGAAGCTGCGCGGGCTGTATCGCATCCTGAGGGATATATTCTATCATTCCGTGCTCCACAGTGGGTGAGGAGAGTGCATTGAAAGGAGAAAACGCCGCCGAAAAAGATATGGGGCACAGCAGACGGAAAAGCACTACTGCCCACAGACAGTAAGAAAAAATCCGGGGAGCTTTTTTGAGTAAAATTCGTATAGCCAGAACAGCCAGAATCACAAAGCTGCCGGTCAGGCTCATATTTAATATGCGGATAAATAATTGTTCAGCCATGGTTTTCCTCCTCATAATCGTCAATCAATTTTTTCAGTTCTGCTATTTCCTTTTCACTTAACTTTTTCCTGCGGGAAAATGCCGCCAGAAAGCGGGGAAGGGAGCCGTCAAATGTTTCGTTGATAAAATGCTCGCCCTGCGCCGCCTGAAACTCATCCTTGGTCATCAGGGAAGATACGGAGCCGTTTTGATTTACGAATACCCCCCGGTCGCACAGTCGCTTTAACATGGTATAAGTGGTGGTGCGTTTCCATGAAAACGCTTTTTCACACAGCTTGGTAAGCTCGCCTGAGCTTATGGGAGCGTTTTCCCATATTAAGTCTGCAAATTTCTGTTCCATTTCGCCTAGTTTATATTGTTCCATGTCATCATCTCCTTTTATATTGTCTAATGCCTTTAGACAAATATAGTCTAACATCATTAGACAACTCTGTCAACAATTTTTTGGATATTTTTAAAATTTTCTCAAGCGAAAGCGTCAAGAAAACTTGCCCCATAAAAATGGAGATGTTAAAATGATGAAGAAAGAAGAAACATTATTTTATTTTTAGAGGGCACGCTTTGCATTTTAAAGGTATGGGCAGCGCAAGGAGTACAAGGACTTTTGGGATTGGATGAAAGTATCGGTTGATGAGCCGGCAGAGGAAGGAAAAAGGTAAGTAATTCATGGAAAAAGAAATACGAGCAGTATATACAGATAATACAATCAGGGTATATCAGGCATATAATAAAATCATTGCAAAGGAAGCAGTTGAGAAAGGCACATTTGGAAGTAACTTCAAGCGGGATCGAATGACATGGATAAAGCCTTCTTTTTTGTGGATGATGTATCGGTGCGGCTGGGCGGCAAAAGACAATCAGGAATGCGTATTAGCTATTGATATGAAGAGGGAAGCTTTTGATTATCTGGTAAAGAATGCGGTTATGTCAACCTATCAGGAAGAAATTCATGGCAGTTATGAGAAATGGAAAACATTAATACACAATTCGGATATCCGGGTGCAGTGGGACCCTGAGCGGGATATCCATGGAAATCCGTTGAATTATCGTTCTCTACAGCTTGGCTTAAGGGGAGAAGCGGTACATAAATATGTTGAGGATTGGATAGTAAATATTACGGATATAACGGATTATGTCTTAAAGTTAAAGGGTATGATTTCTGATAAGAAGGATGTGTCGTTATTACTGCCGGATGAAAAGGTTTATCCGATAACATGATAGAACTTAGATAATTTTGGAGGTTTTGTGAAAAGAACAATATATATAGCGAAAGAAGCAATATTTATTTGGTTATTTTTCTTTGCCGGAATTGTTTGTTTTGTGCATGGCGCTAATTCACTGCTAAGAGAAAAAAAGTCGATAGAATTGCATGCATTGAGCGAAAGGGATTGTATGAAGGGGCAGTATGTCAGAGGAAATGTTGATTCCTATCTGGTAAAAGATATTGTGAATTTAGGGAATGGCGGAATATCCGGCGTTTCCCAAGAATTAGTTTTAGGGATAACCGAGTATGCCGTCTGCACAATGCCAATAGAAGGAAATAAATATATTCAAATCATGTTTTCGGATAAAGATAAAATTAATGCCTTAAAAAATAATAGGAAGAATATATATATTGAAGGGGAAATAGTTCGGTCCCCCATAGCTGTAAATTACCAGTGGTATGAGCACATAAATAATTGTGAAAATTTTAGCCCGGAAAATATAATATCTGAATATGTTATCAAAGAAATCCAATATGAGCAAAAGGAACAATGGATGTATATAGGCTTATTGCTGCTGGTATTTTCCACTATTTTATATTTGATGAAAAGACATACCTTGATAAATGTGCAAGATATCGAAAGGCTCTAGTGGTGTTTGGTTTCGTGTACAAGATGTGGACTTTGCTGCACACTTGAATTGTGTTCAAAAGGTTACAAGAGAACTTGACGAATCAAAATATGGGGTGTTAAGATGATTGGGAATGATGATGTGAGAATCTTAAAGTGCCGCTTATGCGGCGGAATGAGAGGAAAAATGGAATTACACAAAGGCAGGCCGGAAAATCTTACAGGCAGGGAGGAAAAGGAGATTGCCGTATATGATTTGTTGGACAGGCTGGGAATTGCATATGAGAGGACAGACCATGAGCCGGCGCAGAACATGGAAGCCTGTAATGAAATTGATGCTATTTTGAATGTGATTATCTGCAAGAATCTGTTTTTGTGCAACAGGCAGAAGACAAAGTTTTATCTGCTTATGATGCCGGGGGACAAGCCTTTTAGAACAAAAGAATTGTCGGCGCAGATAAACAGTGCGAGACTGTCTTTTGCAGACCCTGAATTTATGGAAGAATATCTGCATATTACACCCGGCGCGGTATCCGTTATGGGACTTATGAATGATGCAGACAACCATGTGCAGCTATTGATTGACAAAGAGGTAACGGAGGGCGAATATCTGGGGTGCCACCCCTGCGTGAACACTTCCAGCCTGAAATTAAAAACCCGGGATGTGCTTGAAAAATTCCTTCCGGCGGTGCATCATGAAGCCATCATCGTCAATCTGCCTTATGGGGAGTAAGGCAGCCTTACCACAAATGTGGCGCCGCCGCCCGCTGTGTCACAGACGGTAATGCTGCCTTGATGGGCGGATATGATTTCATAAGCGATGGAGAGTCCCAGCCCGAAATGATCTTTGGAGCTTCTGGATTTTTCACTTCTGTAAAAACGGTCAAAAATTCTTGGCTTTTCGTCATCCGGGATTCCCGGACCGTTATCCGAGACAGACAATATAAAATATTTTGCGGAACATTTTAAAGAAAGGTTTATTTTACCGCCCTCAGAAGAATAACTTAAGGCATTGTGGAGTAATATGGAAAGAACCTGATAAATCCGCTCTTTATCACAAATGCAGGGCGGCAGCGTGTCATCCGGGAGGGTTACGGACATCAGGATATGCTTCGTCTTTGCCATGGGTTCAAAGGATTCATAGGCATTTAAGAGCAGAGTGTCCAGCCAGACGGAGGATTTATGAATGCTCAGTGTGCCTAAGTCGCGGCTGGAAAGCGTGAGCAAATCCTCTAAAAGTCTGCGCATCTGCAGGGCTTCATTCCGGATGACGGACATGGGGCGGCTAAATGAAGTTTCCGGCGCATCGTCAGAGTGATTCGTACCGGATTCCGCACAGGAGAGAATTACGGCAAGGGGTGTGCGCAGTTCATGGGAAGCGGCGGCTATAAAGCGGTTTTGCTTTTCACGGTTTTTCTCAATGGGAGATAGAAGCTTTCCCGTAAAAAACCATGCAAACAGCCATATGGCAAAGAGAGCGAGGGATATGGTAGCAAGAAATCCCAGACGCTGCCTGAGAATCTGTCCCGAAATCTCGGAAGATGGTAAGATCAGCAGCATTTCGAGGACAGCCCCTTTTGTCTCCAAAGTGATGACAAAACAATAATCGGCGGTTTGAAAACTCTTATAGCTGCTGCGGTAAGATATTCTGTATTCCGTCATGCATGAACCGTTTTGACGGTAAAAATCCCATGCACTATTGAGAAGCTGCCGCTGGTCTTCACTATGTACTCCGTTGTTGAACCAAAACGGCATGCCGTTGTCCAAAAGAGAGATATAGTAATTGTTGCCCGTTTCCAATTTTGCCAGCCATGCATGGGAAATGACAGTTTGCTGTTCTAAATTGGAGGTAATGGTAAAAATGTCGTTCCTGCAGGACATCAGGCGATTTTCAATCAGGGTCTTTTCCGATATATACAGATAACCGATAGTCATGGCAACGGTGATCAGGGTTGTGATGGCGCCGCATAAAAAGGTAAGGCGCAGGCGTATTTTTTGAAACATAGGAAAACTCCCTCATTTTTTGTTCGGATTCTTATTTTCCGGGCGTTGAAGTCAGGCAATAGCCGACGCCGCGGATTGTCTTTAAGCTCAGGCTGCTTCCCACGGTCTTTAATCTTCTTCTGATAAAATGGATGTAATTGTCAAGATTGCCGTCCTCCACTTCACTTTCCGGCCCCCACACTTTTAATAAAAGCATGGAGCGGGAGAGGGTGGATTCAGGATTTCGCAGAAAAACTTCCAATAAAGCACCTTCCCTTTTTGACAAAGAACAACTGCCCATAGGACCGGTCAGGGTATCGGTATCCGGCAGATAATGAATATCCGCAAGCCGCAGGCTGTTCTGGGCGAACAATAGAGGTGAGCGCCGGGTTACGCTTTGGATTCTGGCAAGCAGTTCTTCAAAAGCGAAAGGCTTTACCAGATAATCATCAGCTCCCGCATGAAAACCGCTTATTTTGTCCTCCAATGTGCCGAGGGCGGTGATCATAATTACCGGTGCGGTAATATTCTTTTCCCTTATTTTGGCAAGAATCTGTGTGCCCTCCATGAAAGGGAGCATTCTGTCCAATAAAATGACATCATAAATATTTAAACCGGCATAGTACAGGGCATCCTCACCGTCAAAGCAGGCATCCACAAGAAACCCTCTTGTATTTAGCTGCGCCGTAAGCATATGGTTTAAATTTTTATCATCTTCAGCCAATAAAATGCGCATTTCCTTAATCTCCGCCATTCATAATATTTTATGATACCACGGATTCCTCTAAATAATCTCTAAATTATATTTTACTAAATGATTTTTGCACAGGCAAGCATTCCCGGCAGTCTTAATAGATAATTAATGTGTTTTAGAGATTGATTAGAGAAAGGAATGGTATGATGCAAGAAAGCAACAGTTTTTAGAAAGGATTGATGATAAGGATGATAAGAAAATTTTTACGGAGAGGTATGGAGAAACGAAAGTATGGAAGAGGTGTATTTGCCAGAGGAGCTGCGCTGGTGGCGGCGTTTTCCCTTGTGCTGTCCCTGAGCGGATGTAAGATAGCAGATGAGGGGACGGCAGACGGACAGTCTGCTTCATCGGGTCAGACAGGAGTACAGGCAGATACCCGGGGAGAGAATAGCGGGACCGGTATGGGGCGTTATGTGGAGAAAGGCGTGTTTGAACTGGCGGAAGGAGGAAGATATGACCGCTCATGCTTTCAAATGTCGGCGGACGGAAAAATCATGCTTTTGAATGAAGCATTGGGGATATTTGTGTCCAAAGATGGCGGTGAAAGCTGGCAGGAAGAGACAAGCGGCTCTCTTGCGGAATATTTTGACAGTACAAAAAACTATATCATTGCTTCGGGAATATCTAAAGATGGAACTGTGGTATTGTGCTATTCGCCCGATTCCGAAGAGGAATTGACTCCGCATTTTGCGCTGATTTATTCCGACGGCACATCAAAAACCTTTGATATGGGATTATCGAAAGAGGAACTCTATGTTAGGAAATTTGCTTTTAGTGAATCAGGGAGGCTTTTCGCTTCCGTTTTTGGCGATACCGTTTATGAGATTGATACCAAAACGGGAGACACCAAAGAGTTTGTGAAAATACCGGGCTCTAAGACTGATTTGGAATGCTGCGGCCGGATTTTGGTTTGTGCCACAGGTGACGAGGTATACCTTTATGATATGGAACAGGAGCAGTTTATAGAGGATCAGGTACTGCAGGATTTTATAGAAGATAATTATGGGATGATAGAGTTTAACAATGGGTATTATAGTGCGAAAATTTTTTCGGGAGAAGAAGGCGTATTATATGTTGCGGGAAAAATGGGACTGCACCGTCATGTAATCGGCGGCAGTGCAATGGAACAGATCATCGACGGAAATCTCTCTTCTTTGGGAGACCCTTCCCATGGCGTGCTGGATGCGGTTTTAACGGATAAGGAAGAGTTTCTGGTACAGTTTTCGGATTTAAAGATGGTGAAATTTACTTATGACGCCACGATATCCACAGTGCCGGGGAATCGTCTCACAGTATACAGCTTAAAGGAAAACAATACCGTCAGGCAGGCAGTTTCCGTTTATCAGACGCAAAATTCCGATGTGTATGTGGATTATGAAGTAGGCATGGAGGAGGGAATCACCAGAGAAGATGCGATAAAGGCGTTAAATACAAAAATTTTGGAGGGCAGCGGTCCGGATGTGTTGATTCTGGATGATATGCCCGTGGACTCCTATATTGATAAGGGAATTCTGGCAGACCTCTCAGGATTTACGGCAGATTGGGGAGGCAGCCGGAAGCTGTTTGACAATTTGCTCAAACCGTTATACAAGGACCAAAAGCTGTATCAGGTTCCGGCGGAATTTATGATGCCTATGATAAGCACGGATGAGAAGTATCTGGAAGGGATGGATGACTATGAAGGGATTGCGGATGCCGTGGAGGCTCTGCGGAAAGAATATCCGGGCAAAGGGATAATGCTGGATTATTCCGAAAAAAGCGTGATGAAGAGATTTCTGCCGGTTTGCGAACCTTCTTGGAAGACGGACGGCGGTAAAGTGGATGAGAATCAGATGCGGGAATTCTTGTATCAGAGCAAGAGAATCTATGATGCCGTGAGGGACGGGATGCCGGAGGCAATGGTGAACGCCTATGTTGAGCGGGGCTCCTCCGAAATAGAAAAAGGCGTGATTTATGAAGACAGCATTTATTTCTATACGATAAATGAAGCAGCCTATCTGATGGGGCAGGAAAAACTAGTGTGCGGCGCGGCTACCGGACTTTACGATTATGCCAATATCATTTCGCTGCCCAGAACGGAAGGGCATGAAAATGTGGCGTATAAGGCAGTGACCGGTCAGGCTCAAAATGTCTATATGCCGATGACTCTGGCAGGCATGAATGCCTCTTCCAAAAACACGGATTTGGCGGCATCCTTTATTCAGACGCTTTTAAGTGAAGATGTGCAGGATTTGACTCATTATGGCTATCCGATTAACAGGCAGTCCTTTGAAAATAAGTTTGTGGTCAATCCGGACTGGGTTTCTGAAAGCGGGGAATTTCAATATTATACGATAGGCGATGCGGACGGAAATACCATTGAATATTCATCCTATCTGCCGGATGAGGAGGAAATGCAGATGCTTCGGGATCTCATCACGAAAGCCGATACGCCTTATCTTCCTGACAGCGTTCTTGAGAATGCCGTTTTTTCGGAGGGAGCGGCGTATCTTAAGGGGGAGAAGGACTTGGATACGGCAGTGAAGGATATCATGACAAAGGTGGAGATTTATCTTGCCGAATAAAAAACGGGTGTTATGGAGGTTTGGATGGGAAGAAGAACGAATGCGCATAAGGAGAGAAAGGCTTTTGCCTGTTTTCTGGGATTTAGCTTTCTGGGAGTTTTAATATTTGTGCTGCTGCCTTTTCTGGATGTGGTAAGGCGTTCTTTTTTCACGGTGATGTCGGGGGATTTTGCAGGGATTGAAAATTATAGAAAAGTGCTGAATAACGACGCGTTTTTGCTTGCGGTAAAGAATACAGTACATTTTGCTTTGACAGGTATTTCCCTGCTGCTTGTGACAGGGCTTGCCGCTGCTCTTGTGTTAAGCAGGATGCGGGATATCACGCTGATTAAAAGTCTGTATCTGTTTCCCATGGCCATGCCTACGGCAACGGTGGTAATTATCTGGAGAATGTTTTTTTATAAACAGGATTTTGGCAGCCTTGTGGCAAGCTATCTGTGGAAAAATCTCGGCTATACTATAGTGCTGTGGCTTGCGGGCATTGCGGGGATTCCAAGGGAACAGGTGGAGGCTGCGAAGATGGACGGCGCGAACAAATGGCAGTGCTTTTTTTATATTAAACTGCCCTGTCTGAAAGGGAGTCTGTATACCATTGTGATATTGTCTTTCCTAAATTCCTTTAAGATATACAGGGAGGCGTATCTGGTGGCAGGCTCCTATCCGGGGAAGGCTCTTTATCTGCTACAGCATCTTTTTAATAATTGGTATGTGAATCTGGAGCTGGATAAAATGTCTGCGGCAACGGTTCTGGTAGGAGGTTTTCTGTTTTTGTTCATCATGCTTTTAAATCATCTTTGGAACCGGGATTCTTTTTCCTGAGAGCCGGCTTTCACTGATGATTGGCGGAAGATATGGAGTAGTGTGAAGCGTTTTTCATTTTTCTTTGAGCCGCCGAAGGCGGCATGGAGGGTAGAATGGCAAAAAGGTGGAGGCGTCAGGCAGTCGAAATAATGGAAAAGGCAGTTTTTCTGGCAATGGGAATTGTTATCTGTATGCCGGTCTTTTTTGTAGTGACGGGCTCCGTAATGGGAAACAGTGATTTAAGGGAATGTCTGGCGCCGGTATTTTTGGAAGGGAAAGGCTTCGTCACATGGAAGCTTATTCCGGATTATCCCACATTGGAAAATTACAGTCGGCTGCTGGTGAAATCCCCACAGTTTTTTGTGCTTTTTTGGAATTCCATAAAAATGACGGTATTTATCCTTGCAGGGCAGATGCTTGTGGGAGTGCCTGCGGCGTGGGCATTTGCGGTTTACCGGGTGAAAGGGAAGAATCTGCTCTTTACCTTATATGTGGTTTTGATGCTCCTGCCTTTTCAGGTGACGATGCTTTCCAGCTATTTGGTATTGAACAAAATGACCTTGCTGAATACACATTGGGCGGTGATTCTTCCGGCGGTCTTCAACACTTTCCCGATTTTTGTTATGTATGGCGGTTTTTGCGCTATTCCCGGAGCCTTGATAGAGGCGGCAAGAATAGATGGCGCCGATGAGTTTTTTATTTTCAGGGAAGTGGGAATTAAGCTGGGAAAGGGAGGGATTCTCTCATCCATCGTGCTTGGTTTTTTGGAATATTGGAATATGATTGAGCAGCCCCTTACTTTTTTGAAGGATAAATTTTTGTGGCCTTTGTCATTGTATCTTCCGGAAATAGAGTGGACACAGGCGGGATTTGCGTTCAGCGCGTCTGTCGTCATGCTGGTTCCGGCGGTGTTTATGTTTGTTATGGGACAGGATTATCTGGAACAGGGCATTATTTATTCGGGACTGAAATGAAGTTAGCGTGAGAAGTACTTCTAAAGCTCATGCCAATGGGCAGTTTCGCAAAGGCGGTGTAGCCGCCTAAGAAGTACTAAATCTCACGCCGAAGAATGCCCAAAATTCGGGCATTCTTCATTTGAATTTGTGATTCCGCTAAAGCGGAATCATGGGAGTTAGCGTGAAAGCGCATTAAAAATATCGGAAATGGCGGAAGAGCAGGCGAAAAATGGGAACAGAGGAAAAAGAGATAAGCACTGAAAAATGGAAAAAGTGGTGTATGGCATTCGGAATCTTTTTGGCGTTCATGTGGATATGTACTATCATATCCAAGAGTATTTATGTAGCGGGACTTCCCAGAGTGACGACACAGGCGCCAAGTAAAAAGTATGTGGAGCACATTGTGGAAACGGAGGGCATTGTGGTGGCAGGGGGAGAATTTGCCGTAAATGCCACACCGGGAATCCGGGTTTCGACAATATATGTGCAGGCAGGGGATTTGGTAGCGGAAGGGGATTTACTTTTTTGTGTGGATTTAGAAGATTTGGAGGAAATCATTTCCGAAAAAGAGAGAGAGCTAAAAAAGCTGAAATATCATTTGAGTGATTTTCAGGAAAATCAGACAGTCACATCCAAACAAAAGGAAAAAGAGATTCTTCGGGCAAAAGAGGATTATGACAGCGTTGATGAGGAAACAGGAAAAAGTGTGGAGGAAGCCCGAAGGGTTCTGGAGGATGCGGAGGAAGCTCTGGAGGAACATTTAGACAAGAAAGATTCCGGGGAAAAGGATTCGGAACAGACCGTTTCCGGTTCCGATGCCGCCGCATCGGAGGACAGTTCGCAAAGCAGTTGGCAGCAGACAAAAGAAAGTCTGGAAGCTGCGGTCAACCATGCAAGGCAAAATCTGGAAGATGCGGAGCGTACCAGAGAGAATGCTTTACAGCAGAAGCGCAGAGCCTTGGCGGATGCGGAAATAACGGGTGTTACTGATTCTACGGCGGCTGTTTACAGGCTGGATATGGATGCTTTACAGGCGGAATTGGAAAAAGTGTATGAGCTGCGTAGGGCAGAGGGGGAAGTCAGGGCGCAAAAGGCGGGATTTGTCTCAAAAATACAGATTGGCATAGGAAGCCGCATTTCGGATACGGCAGCGATTCTTTTGACAGATGGGGAAGTTCCCTGCCAATTTAAGTTTAGCATTACAAAAGAACAGGGAAAATATCTGCATTTGGGCGACAAGGTGAAGCTTAAAATCGGCAGCGGTTCCGATATAGACGCGCAAGTGGATTATTTGTCGCAAAGCGCATCGGGCGGTTATGATATGATCTGCAGGCTGCCCAAAGATACGGGAACGCCCGGAGCAAACGGGAGCGTTCGCAAGACGGTGCAGGGTGAACAACATAATACGGTAATTCCCATCGAGGCGCTTCATAAAGAAAATGAGGCTTATTATATCTATGTTTTAAAAGAAAAAAGCGGTATTCTGGGAAAGGAACTCTATGCGGAAAAATTGAAGGTACAGATAGCGGATTTAAATGAGCGGTATGCAGCGCTGGAAGCAGGGACGGTGGCAGCAGATACGGAGATCATTACTTACAGTTCGGAGGAATTAGAGCAGGGGGAAGGCGTGAGAATGATGGAGTAAGGAGGCATAACATTCCCTTTTATTTCCAACTTTAATCTGCTATAATAATAGATAACTGCGAAACTCTTGTTTTTGAAGAGTGCCATTCGTGCTGTTGTGTTTTTCAAGAGTCTGCTTGTGGAATATGCAATGCTTATGCAATAAGCATTTGTGCCGGAATTTGGTTTAAGAAGAGGGAGTTTCGCAATAAAATGATGGAAAGATAGGCATGGAAATAAAGTGGGGAGGAGAGCCGCATGGAGGAAGGGACAAATGCGAGCCTGCTATATGTGTGGAATCAGGAAAAATGGCATCTGGATTATGCTATTACAGAGGCGGAGAGCCAGCTTGTAAGCGTAAACAGGCGTTTGCATGGGTTATGGCAGGATTTGGCTCTATATGCGGGAATCCTTGTTGTGCCGGTGATTTTCTGGAAGCTGCTGCAGTATGTAGGAATGTGGCTGCTGCGCACAAGGACTTATATAGTGTCAAATACTTTTGTATATGTTTTGCTTCAAGGCGCAGGGACGGTTCTTATATGTGTCTATATTCTAAGTTTTCCCGTTCTGGCTTACAGTCTGTTAAAAACAATAGCTTTGCTTTGGCTTAACAAAGAAAATCCCCAGCAGACGGGAGGGCTGCTTCCGCCGGAAAAGGGAAAGATACATAAGGAATTGGACAAGGAACCCACTTACCGCATAGAGCAGCAGAAATTGGTTCATGTGCTGAGCCGCTATTATCTGTATCGGGATAACATGGAGGAGCTTCGCAAAAAAGTGGATGCCGGTTCCATTTCCTTAGATTCTTTAAAAAAGGAAATGGAAGGGTTTATTTATTATGAAACCATCCATCCTGCCAGTGAGTTTGGCAGTTCCATGACACGAAAAGCCCGCCAGACGGTGTTTATATTTCTGTTCGGGATAATGGCATTGCTTCTGCTTTTGTGGCGGCTATTTGGATGATTAGGAGGTGAAGATTGAAAATTAGAAATTTTCAATCTCGGAATTTGTGACGCTGCGCGTCCCAAAGTTCCAATTGATTAAAATGCCGCTGGCGCGGCGGAATGAGAGGTAAAGATGGTTTCTGTGTGGGGAACCTATTCTTGGTTTACGGAATGCGGCATAGATTTAATCCATCCGGATGATAGAGAGGCTTTTAAGCAAGAGGCAGACAATAGTAAAGTGTTTGAGTGTATGACGGAAGAACAAACATATATGACGATAAGCTACAGTAATAGAAGCTACAGAGTAAAAAGTAAGCTGTTTAAACCGGTGCCGGCGCCCAAATATCATTTTGGAGAAATGGTGAAAATCAGGGAAAGTGGGGAGACGGCTGTAATAACAGATATTATGTGGCATTATGGCAAGAAAAAGCACTATTATTTTCTTTCTGTTGGAAACAAGAAAAAAGCAAGGAGATATTGGGAATCGGAATTCATGTGATGGAGCGCTGTCAGATAACCGAGGCGCTTACTTGATTCAGGTTATAGTTGAAAAGTTTAAGGTTTGTGGTAAGATAGTATATAGGATTTTTCTGTATGCTATTTTTTGTATGGTTGTATTATTTTAGGATGTTTCAGTATAGAAGAAAACTGTACCCTTGGTGCGGAAAATGGGGCGATTATGGCAGCAAAGAAGTTTTATGCGGTGAAAAAAGGAAAAGTAACAGGTGTTTTTTTAAACTGGGAAGAGTGCAAGGCATCCGTAGATGGCTTTCCCGGCGCAGAGTATAAGGGATTTGCCACCAAGGGCGAAGCGCTGGAATATCTGGGGCTTGGAGAGACGGTGGCAGAGGAAGAAACATCTGATACATTGCAGGAAGCCTTGGGACAGACCCTACATGGCGCGGTAATGACCGGGGCTAAGGCGCTGCAGGAAAAGCCGAGCCAAGCCAGAGGAGTCCTCACGGCATATGTGGATGGCAGTTATAACGACAGCCTGAAAAAATATGCCTTTGGCTGCGTGTTTATCCTGCCGGATGGGAGGATTTACCTTGACTTCGGAAACGGGGACGACCTGAAATCCCTGCAGCACCGCAATGTGACGGGGGAGATGCTGGGGGCTATGTATGCGGTAAAAACCGCCATGAAAAACGGATATGATACAGTGAAAATTTACTATGATTATCAAGGGATTGAAAGCTGGGTCACGGGCGAGTGGAAGAGTAAGGCGGAACTTACGCAGAAGTATGCCGGGGCAATGCGGAAATGGTCTAAGGATATTGACATAGTCTTTACAAAGGTGGAGGCTCATGCCAATGTAAAATTTAATGAGCTTGCCGATAAAACAGCAAAAAGGGGACTTTCAGAGGGGCAGGGTGTTCCTAAGATCAGGATGTTGGAGGAAATGGAGAGCTATGGAGCAGATTCGGCTGAATAAATATCTGGCACAATGCGGCGTATGTTCCCGGAGAGAAGCTGACAGACTGATTGAACAGGGGAGCGTGTCGGTAAACGGAGAAATCGCGGAAGCGGGCAGGCTTGTCAGTGACAGAGATGAAATAAAGGTGGGCAGGAAGACGCTGAAGGGCAGGGAACCAAAAAAAACACTTGCTTTTTATAAACCGACGGGGATTGTGTGTACGGAAAAAGATGCCCACGCGGAGAAAATCATTAACGATTTGATTCATTATCCGGTGAGGGTGACTTATGCAGGAAGATTGGACAAGGACTCGGAAGGACTTCTGATTCTGAGCAATGACGGAGAATTGATTCATGCCATGATGCAAGGCGCAAATAAGCATGAAAAGGAATATCTGGTAAAAGTCAACAGAGAAATAACAGATGATTTCATAACCAAAATAGCAAGTGGTATTTATCTGGAAGACCTGGAAATAACTACAAGAAAGTGCAGGGCGGAAAAAACAGGAAGGTATATGTTTCGCATTGTATTGACACAGGGGCTGAACAGACAGATCAAAAGAATGTGCAGGGCATGTGGATATCATGTGCGGTATTTAAAGCGTGTGAGGGTAGTGAATATCCGGCTGGGAGAGCTGCGCCCGGGAGAATACCGGGAGATTACAGGAGAAGAATTACAGGCGTTATATAAGGAGACAGGGGTGGAACTGCCTGATTCATTACAAGTTTGAAGATGTCATAAACAATAGTGACAGAAACTGCGAAACACAGGGCATCAGGTCCAAGAGAAAATATAAAAATCCGGAAAGCGGGGTATTGTATGCAGGGCTCTAAAGTAGAAAGACTGAAATATCTGGTAGATATCTTGAATAAGGCTTCCAAGGCTTATTATGCGCAGGACAGGGAAATTATGAGTAATTTCGAGTATGATAAGCTTTATGATGAATTGGTTTCTCTGGAGCAGGAGCTTGGGATGGTGCTGTCCAACAGCCCTACGGTCAATGTGGGATTTGAGGCGGTGGATGAACTACCCAAGGAGCCCCATGAGAGTCCCATGCTTTCTCTGGGAAAAACCAAGAGCAGGGAAGAACTTAGGGAGTGGATGAAGGAAAATCCTGCAATTTTGAGTTGGAAATTGGATGGATTGACCATTGTTTTGACATATTTTGCAGGAAAACTTGCAAAAGCTGTCACAAGAGGGAATGGAGAAATCGGAGAGGTCATTACAAATAATGCCAAAACTTTCAAAAACCTGCCCTTAAATATTTCCTATCAGGGGGAGCTGGTTTTAAGAGGAGAGGCTGTTATCAGCTATTCCGATTTTGAGAAAATCAATCAGGAGATTCCCGACGAAGATGCGAAGTATAAAAATCCTAGAAATCTGTGCAGCGGTTCCGTAAGGCAGTTAAACAATGAGATTACTTCCAAGCGGAATGTGCAGTTCTATGCGTTTTCTCTGGTGAAGGCAGAAGGGGTGGATTTCCATAATTCCAGGCAGGCGCAGTTTGAATTCTTGAAGCAGCAGGGCTTTGATGTGGTTGAGCATTATCTGGTGACGGAAGATGCAATTCTTGACACAATAGAGCAGTTTGAGAAAAAAATAGAAACTTATGACATTCCTTCAGACGGTCTGGTACTTACTTATGATGATATCGCTTATGGGCAGTCTCTGGGCAGGACGGCGAAATTTCCAAGAGATTCCATTGCTTTCAAATGGGCTGATGAGCTTAAGGAAACGGTGCTTACGGAAGTGGAGTGGAGCGCCAGCAGGACGGGGCTTATTAATCCCGTGGCGATTTTTGAGCCTGTGGAGCTGGAGGGAACCACGGTAAGCCGGGCTTCCGTGCATAATGTAAGCATTGTGAAGGAGCTTATGTTAGGGCTGGGCGACCATATTACCGTATATAAGGCAAATATGATTATTCCACAGATTGCAGAAAACCTAACTAAAAGCGGCACTCTGGAAATCCCAAGGTTCTGTCCTGTGTGCGGAAAACCGACCCAGATTAAGCAGATAAATGAGGTGCAGTCGCTGTATTGCACCAATGAGGACTGTGCAGCCAAAAAGATTAAGTCCTTTACCCTTTTTGCCAGCAGGGATGCCATGAATATTGATGGTTTGTCGGAGGCTACCTTGGAGAAACTGATTGATATGGGATTTATCAAAGAATATGCAGATTTATTTCATCTGGAGCAGTATAAGGAAGAGATTACCCGGATGGAAGGCTTTGGGGAAAGATCCTATCAAAAGCTGATAGACAGCATAAATACCGCACGGGAAACCACCCTTCCCAGAGTGATTTATGCTTTGGGAATCGCCAATATCGGGGCAGCGAATGCTAAGATGTTATGCCGCTATTTTGACTATGATTTAGAAAAAATGAAGCAGGCGGACGAGGAGATGCTAAGTGCGATAGAGGGCGTGGGAGAGGTGATTGCCGCCGCATTTACGGATTATATGAGAAATGAGGATAATCTGGCAAAATTGGAACGCCTGATGAGAGAGCTTACCATACAGATTCCGCAGGTGGAGGCAGGAAGCCAGACCTTGGAGGGCATGGTATTTGTGATTACCGGAAGCCTGAACCATTTTGGCAGCCGGAGTGAGCTGAAGGATTTGATTGAACAGAAGGGCGGAAAGGTGACGGGAAGCGTTACCGGGAAAACCACCTGTCTGATCAATAATGACAATACCTCAACTTCCACCAAGAATAAAAAGGCGAAGGAGCTGCAGGTGCCCATCTTGACGGAGGATGAATTTATAGAGCAGTATATGAAGTAGTGTGTTTGCGAAACTCTGGGCTTTGCAGAGTGTCATTCGTGCAAAACATACACAATGTGTATGTTGCATATCCCACCACAAACACGCTCTCGCTTTGGTCTGCTTGTGGGACATGCAATCTGCACAACTCGGTTTATGAAAGTTTGAGTTTCGCAAATGTCTAAAATAACAGCACAGAAATGAGGAGTAATTATGCCGATTAAAACACAGAACGATTTACCCGCAAAGGAGATATTGGAAAATGAAAATATATTCGTGATGGATGAATTTCACGCTATCCATCAGGATATCCGCCCATTGCAGGTTATTATTTTAAATATCATGCCTGTGAAGCAGGATACGGAGCTGCAGCTATTGCGCGCCCTGTCCAATACGCCCTTGCAGGTGGATGTCACTTTTCTCAATATGAAGAGCCATGTGTCGCGCAATACGCCGGCAAGCCACCTGAACCGGTTTTACACCACGATAGATGCCATCCGCGACAGAAATTTTGACGGAATGATTGTCACGGGGGCGCCCGTGGAGGACATTGCCTTTGAAGAGGTGGATTATTGGGAGGAAACCTGTGAAATATTGGATTGGGCGCAGACCCATGTAACTTCCACCCTGCATATCTGCTGGGCGGCACAGGCGGGGCTGTACCATTATTACGGCATTAATAAAAGGAAGCTTCCCCAGAAGCTTTTTGGGGTGTATGAGCATACCGTGTCCAATCGAAAAATCCCCTTGGTGAGAGGCTTTGACGATGTATTTTTGGCTCCCCACAGCAGGCATACGGAAACTCCGGCGGATGCCATTCATGCCTGCAAGGAACTGACCGTGCTGGCAGAGTCGCCTGTGGCGGGCGTATTTCTTGCGATTGCAGAAAATGGGAAGAAAATTTTCGTAAATGGTCATCCCGAGTACGATAGATTCACTCTGGATAAAGAGTACCACAGGGATTTGGATAAGAATCTGCCAATACAGATACCATATAATTATTATCCCGATGACGACCCCGCGAAACGCCCTCTGCTGCAATGGCGCTCCCATAGTAATAACCTTTACAGTAATTGGCTTAATTACTATGTTTATCAGGTGACGCCCTATGATTTGTAGGGAAAAGGATTTGAACAATAGATATTTTTTTCATGTGAAAATGGGTTATATGTGAGCGACAGCCATTTTTGACGGTCGCTCACATCATCTTTAACTTATTATATGTTCTAAAATGCTAATGGACAACATCTTCTTATCGGATATTTCCCTTGATTTATGTATCCATTCCTGTAATTACCACGGTAAATGGAGCAGTAGCACCTTCCGGTGAATGGATATATAGGCTTCTTTCATCAATATACATTGTTCTTTGACCATTTACAATTCGTATACCTTTGAGTTTTTTATCATCGATACCATTCGCTACATCTCCGTAAACCTTAAATGATATTTTATTCTTTTCTTCAGGTGTTTCTGTGATAATTTCCCACAACAATGATTTGGGTTTTTTACCATTTGGATCTTGTATGTATCTTGTTGAAAAATTTCCGCTGGCTCTGTGCCGTTGACCATTAAAAGGCTTGGGATGACTACAGATTCTTTCTTCTCTGTGATATTCTGACATATAAAATTCCTCCTTAAACAATTATGTAATACGATTCAATTTATATTACCATAATTTAATCATGAGTACAACCATAGCTTTGTTTTTTGATTGAGTTCTGGTAAAATATAAACTATTGTCTTTAACACCCTTCCCCCAGCCGCATATACTAAAATAAATATAGATAGAAGATTGTGCCGATATGAACTTAAACAGTAAATGCGATTGTATTACAGATTTTAATCAAGAAGACTTTGCATTTCCACCGCAGCATCAAAACAGGCAGCCGGGCTTTGAATATGTAATGAAGCCGCTCCCTGTGTCAGAATGTGGAAAAACCCATCGAAAACTAGAAAATAAGGTCGCTCTGATTACGGGCGGCGACAGCGGAATCGGAAGAGCTGTTGCCTATGATTTCGTAAAAGAAGGGGCTTTGGTTTCCATTGTCTATTACAACGAAGAGGTAGATGCAAAGGAAACCGCACAAAGAATAAAAGAACTAGGCGGCAAGTCCCTGCTTTTATGCGGAGATTTAAAAGACCCCCATTTTGCAAGATATTGCATAGAAGAGACGGTGGAGTGTTTCGGAAAACTGGATATATTGGTCAATAACCATGCTGTTCAATTTATACAGCGCAGTATTTTGGATATATCCCATGAGCAACTGGAATTTACTTTCCGGAATAATGTATTTTCTTTTTTCTATTTGATACAGTATGCCCTGCCTTACATGGAAAAGGGCGGCAGTATTATCAATACAACCTCCGTGACCGCCTATGAAGGCAATAAAGATTTGATAGATTACAGTGCAACCAAGGGGGCTATTGTGGCTTTGACCAGATCGCTTTCCCTGTCTTTGGCGGAAAAGGGAATCCGGGTAAACGGGGTTGCGCCCGGTCCCATATGGACGCCCTTGATTCCGGCATCTTATTCGGCAAAGGAAGTTGCGACATTCGGAAAAGGAACATCCCATGTACCCATGGACAGAGCCGGTCAACCCTGCGAAGTTTCTCCCTGTTATGTCTTTCTTGCATCGGATGACTCCAGTTATATGACGGGACAGGTGCTTCATCCCAACGGCGGGACAATTGTGGGGTCTTAGTCTTGGAAATTTTACGGGAAATAGATGATACTTTAGGATACGCCGGGGCGTTTTAATGTTAGAGAAATTTCTTTTGTAAGATAGGAAAAGCTGGGACATTTCTTTGTTTTGCTGCATCTAATAGGTGTAGGAGTATTCAAAAAGCATGACTTAGGCATCTATTCTTTGCGGAAATCAAAGACAGATGGGAGAAACAAATGAGAAATCAGGGAAGAAACGGCAGAGTGGCGGAACGGCGGGCGGGTTATAGGAGAAAAGAGCAATTAGGAAACAGACTGATTTGTTTCATAACAATAACGGCCATTATCATATTGGTGTTTTATATCAGGACGATAAAGGCGGAGCTGGAAGAAATGCGCACTGCGCTGAAGCGGATAGAAGTGTTGGAATATGGACGAATTGAAGCATCAACGGGAAGTATATTGCAGAGCGAAACAGATTATGTCAGCAGCATCGGTACGGTGGATGTGGGAAAACCCATACAGCGTTCGAGGGCAGAAATCATAAAAAGGCTGGAGGAATTGGGAAAAGAAAATCCGGATATTGCGGCAATAGGCAGGAACAGTTCACAGTATCCGGAAGATATGCTGGCGGCTCTGGCAAATAATCCGGAGATGGCGGATTTTGTGGCGGGTTATTTGGATAAGAGCGGATATACCGTAAGTGGTTTGACGAGTTTTGAAAGAGAGCAGGAATATCCGCTGTTTCTCCAATGGGACCCACGGTGGGGATATGAACCTTATGGAGAAAACAGTTATATTGGGCTGACAGGATGCGGTCCCACCTGTCTTGCGATGGTTTTATATTATCTGACAGGTGATGAAACTTTTACACCGGACAGGATTGCCGATTATTCTATGGAAAATGCCTATTATGTAAGCGGAGCGGGCACAGCATGGGCGTTGATGGAGGATTTTCCGGCAATCTATCATATCAAGGTCACGGAACCCAAAGTGACGGAACATGCTATCAAAGAAGAATTGGACAAGGGAAAGGTATTGATATGCAGCATGGGGCAGGGAGATTTTACGGTGGCAGGACATTATATTGTCATATACGGATACGGGGACGGCGGCTTTCTGGTTAATGATCCGAACTGTGTGGCAAGGAGCAGAAAAGAGTGGAGCTTTGAGCAAATAAAGCCCCAAATTAAAAAAATCTGGTCCTATGAAAAATAAATGGTTGAAAAATTGCCTAAAAATCAGGAAAAAACCAGAATAAACGAAATAACGATAATATATTGACAAGCTAAGAATTGGGATTTATAATAGAGTTATTCTTAATATTGAATCGGGCAGCAAGGTTAAGAATATTCCGAAACGGAGAAGGAAAACCATAAAATGCAAGGAAAGGAGGAGGCATATGTTAACACAGGAAGATTTAATGGCCATCAAGGGACTTTTCACAGAGGAGTTTGCAGCAATTGACCGGCGTTTTGCGTCAATCGAGCAACGCCTTAACAGTGTGGAGCAACGCCTTGGCGGTGTGGAGCAGCACCTTGACGGTGTGGACCAGCGTCTTGGCAGTGTGGAGCAACGCCTTGACAAGGTGGACCAGCATCTGGAAACCATTGAGCAGCATCTGGGCAAAGTAGACCAGCGTCTTGACAAGGTAGAGCAACGCCTTGACAAGGTGGAAAGCGAAGTATCATCCCTGAAAGCAGGCCAGCTGCAGATGCACCAGGAAATCAAAAATATTTCCAGAAAAGTCGATGCAACCTACGAGCTGGCGCTGGACAACTGGGGTCAGATTGTAGAATCCAAAAACCGTTTGGACATTCTGGAAGCATAAAAGGTATTAGCTTGCCTTTGTCTGAGTTTCTTCTTTTTTCAAATTTTTCTGCGCAGTGGACAGCATCAGCTTAATGCGGTTTAGCTGGTTAACTTCGCTGGCGCCGGGGTCATAGTCGATTGCTACGATATTGGACTCGGGGTAAGCCTTGCGCAGAGCCTTAATAACTCCTTTACCCACTACATGGTTGGGCAGGCAGCCGAAAGGCTGGGTGCAGACAATATTGGGGACATCGTCATGAATCAGCTCCACCATTTCGCCGGTGAGGAACCATCCTTCGCCGGTCTGGTTTCCTATGGAAACAATGGGTTTCGCATAAGATACGGTCTCCCGAATATGAGTGGGCGGCGTAAAGTGTTTGCTTTCCTTAAATTCTTTAGCTGCCGCACCGCGGAGCAGATGTTCGATAGCCCATATTCCCAGAGAACAAATCCTTGCGGCCTTTTTCCCCGTGCCTAAGTGTTCGGCTTTATAAATCTGGTTATAGAAGCAGTAGAGGATGAAATCTATCAAATCCGGAACAACGGCTTCCGCGCCTTCGGATTCCAATAATTCTACCAGATGATTATTTCCCGCAGGAGAGAATTTCACCAAAATCTCACCCACAATGCCGACTCTGGGCTTTTGGATATCCAAAAGGGGAATAGCGTCAAAGTCGCGGATAATCTGGCGGCACATTTTATTGTATTTGAACAGATTAATGTGCTTGGCAGTGACAAATTTTTGAACTTTTTCCAGCCATTTCTTATGAAGCGCATCCACGCTTCCGGGAGTAGCCTCATAAGGGCGCATCCGATAGACACAGCGCATGAAAATATCACCGAACTCGGCCCCCACGGCAGCCCGAAGCAGCAAGTTCGCATTCAGGTGGAAGCCGGGATTTGTCTCGATTCCGCCAAGGTTTAAGGAGATAACGGGAATCTGTGCCATGCCGGCTTTTTCCAAAGCTCTTCTGATAAATCCCACATAGTTAGTGGCACGACATCCGCCCCCGGTCTGGGTCATTATGATGGCAACCTTATTTACATCGTATCTGCCGGACAAAAGCGCTTCCATAATCTGTCCCACCACCAGAAGGGAGGGGTAGCACGCATCGTTGTTTACATATTTTAATCCCATGTCCACGGAATGTTTGTTGTCATTGTTAAGCACTTCAAAATTATAACCGCAGCTGTTGAAAGCAGGCTGGAGAATTTCAAAGTGAATCGGGGACATCTGGGGGCAGAGGATGGTATAATTCTTCCGCATATCTTCCGTAAAAGGAACCTTAGTAATTGCCGCAGAGTGCAGGGTGCGTTTCTTTCCCAACCTCTCGCGGACACGCAGCGCAGAAAGAAGGGAGCGGATACGGATTCTTGCCGCGCCTAAATTGTTGACTTCATCTATCTTCAGACAAGTATAAATCTTGTCGGAGCCGGAGAGAATGTCATTCACTTGGTCCGTGGTTACGGCGTCCAGACCGCAGCCGAAAGAATTTAACTGAATCAAATCCAGATTTTCCACTGTTTTCACATAGCTTGCCGCCGCATAGAGGCGGGAATGGTACATCCATTGGTCGGACACGATAAGGGGTCTTTCCGGGTTTGCCAGATGGGAGATGGAATCCTCTGTCAGCACGGCGATATCATAAGAAGTAATCAATTCGGGAATGCCGTGGTTGATTTCCGGGTCAATATGATAAGGACGCCCCGCAAGAACAATTCCCCGTTTTCCGGTTTCCTTTAAATAGGCAAGGACTTCCTCGCCCTTGCTTTGGATATCGACCCGCGCCTGTGTAAGCTCCTCCCATGCGGCATTGCAGGCGGAAACAATCTCGGAATGGGGAATTTCCGTAAATTCTTTGCTTAACGCATCTACGATGGTGCCCACATCACGGAAGGACATAAAGGGATTGCGGAAAGTGATTTCGCCGCTTCCGATTTCTTCCACATTATTTTTGATATTTTCGGAATAGGAAGTGACAATGGGGCAGTTATAGTGATTATTGGCATCCTCAAACTCATTGCGCTCATAAAACAGTGCAGGATAGAAAATAAATTTCACACCCTGTTTGATAAGCCATGTCACATGTCCGTGAGCCAGCTTGGCAGGATAACATTCGGATTCGCTGGGAATGGATTCGATGCCAAGCTCATAAATTTTCCGGTTGGATATGGGGGAGAGCACCACCCGGTATCCCAATTTGGTAAAAAAGGTAAACCAGAAAGGATAGTCCTCATACATATTAAGAACTCTGGGAATACCCACCACGCCTCTGGGAGCCTGATCCGCATCCAAGGGAGTATAGTCAAAAATTCTCTTTAATTTATAGGTAAAAAGATTCGGTACTTGATTGGCGTTTTTCTGTCCGCCGATGCCGCGCTCGCAGCGGTTGCCGGAGATAAACTGACGACCGCCCGAAAATTTATTAATGGTGAGGCGGCAACTGTTGGTACAGCCTTTACACTTTGCCATGCTGGTTTCAAATTGCAGATTGCAAATCCGGTCAAAGGAGAGCATGGTGCTCTCGTAACCTTCCTCAAAGCGTTCCCTTGCAATCAGCGCGGCGCCGAAAGCTCCCATAATCCCTGCAATATCGGGACGGATAGCTTCGCAGCCCGCGATTTTTTCAAAGCTGCGCAAAACGGCATCATTATAGAAAGTGCCCCCCTGTACCACAATATTTCTGCCAAGCTCGGAGGCATCGGATACCTTGATTACCTTAAATAGGGCATTTTTGATAACGGAATAAGCAAGGCCGGCGGAGATATCGGCAACGGAAGCGCCTTCTTTCTGCGCCTGTTTTACTTTGGAATTCATGAATACCGTACAGCGGGTGCCAAGGTCGATGGGATGCTCCGCAAACAGGGCGGCATCGGCGAAATCCTCCACACTGTAATTTAAGGATTTGGCAAAGGTTTCAATAAAAGAGCCGCAGCCGGAGGAACAGGCTTCGTTCAACTGTACGCTGTCCACCGTCTGGTTCTTGATTTTGATGCATTTCATATCCTGTCCGCCGATATCCAAAATGCAGTCCACCTGGGGATTAAAGAAAGCAGCGGCATAGTAATGGGCAACGGTTTCCACTTCCCCGTCATCCAAAAGAAAGGCTGACTTTAACAGAGCCTCTCCATATCCGGTGGAGCAGGAGCGAACAATTTTTACATTGTCCGGCAGAAGGGAATAAATTTCCTTCATGGAACGGATTGCCGTTTTTAAAGGACTGCCGTCGTTGCTGCTGTAGAAAGAATAAAGCAGGGAGCCGTCCTCACCTACAAGGGCAATTTTCGTGGTGGTGGAACCGGCGTCAATGCCCAAGAAAGCATTGCCCCGGTAGGAGCTTAATTCTTTTGTCCCTACATGGTGTAAGCTGTGGCGCTTTTTAAACTGTTCATATGCAGCCTTGTTTTCAAAGAGAGGTTCCATGCGTTCCACTTCAAATTCCATTTTAATGTCGGAAGAAAGCTTTTTCACCATTTCTTCCATGGAGAAAGAAACATCTTCCTTGGCGTTTAAAGCGGAGCCGATTGCTGCAAAGAGATGGGAATTGTCCATATCTATGATATGCTCTTCGTCCAATTTCAAAGTACGGATGAAAGCCGCTTTTAATTCGGATAAAAAGTGGAGAGGACCGCCTAAAAAGGCAACATGTCCCCTGATAGGCTTGCCGCAGGCAAGACCGGAGATGGTCTGATTTACCACCGCTTGAAAAATGGAGGCGGCCAAATCTTCTTTGGTGGCGCCTTCATTGATAAGAGGCTGGATATCCGTCTTGGCAAACACGCCGCAGCGGGCGGCAATGGTATAAAGGGACTGATAGTTTTTGGCATATTCGTTTAATCCTGTGGCATCGGTCTGGATCAGGGAAGCCATCTGGTCTATAAAGGAGCCGGTGCCGCCGGCGCAGATACCGTTCATTCTCTGCTCCACATTACCGCCTTCAAAATAAATGATTTTGGCATCCTCTCCTCCAAGCTCGATTGCCACATCCGTTTTTGGGGCAAGTTCTTTCAGTGAAGTTGCCACTGCGATAACTTCCTGTGTAAAAGGCACTTCCAGATGATTTGCCAGGGTAAGTCCGCCGGAACCGGTAATCATGGGGTGCAGCATCAGATTACCCAGTTTTTCATATGCCTGCTTCAGCAAGTCGGAAAGCGTTTCCCGAATGTTGGCATAATGGCGCTTATAGTCCGAAAATAAAATATTATGTTCTTCGTCTAAAATAGCAATCTTTACCGTAGTGGAACCGATGTCAATACCTAAGGTTGCGTATCTTGTTGTGAAATCCATAAAAAACATCCTTCCTAAAAAAGGCCAAGCAGCCTTAAAATATAGTTACAGATTGTGATATCGCCAATTTATGACACACTAAGTCATTATACGCCACAAATTTACAGAATGCAATGAATAAAAAATGGGAAAATGCTTAAAAATTTTTTAAACAATTAGGAAAAAACCATAAAAATTATAAAAATACAAATGGTTTGTTTACTTATGGGGGAGGGAATGATAAAATATATTCATGCGCTTTTGTGGAAATGAGAGAATTGTGACGGGAAACGAGAAAGGAAAGTGAGCCGGATATGTATCATCAGAAGAGTAACTTTGAAAAAAAATTTGGAAAATATGCGATTCCCAATCTTACCGTTATTTTGCTATTATGTTATGGGGTGGGGTACTGCATAGAATTGTTTGCAAATGATTTGCTGCCCTATCTGACGCTGAATCCCTGTCTGATTTTGAAGGGGCAGATCTGGCGGTTGGTGACATGGCTGCTCATACCTCCCTCCGGCTTTGGTATTTTTACGCTTATCATGCTGTTATTTTATTATAACATCGGAACCGTATTGGAACGCACATGGGGGACTTATAAATATAATGTTTATCTCTTTTCCGGCATGTTTCTTACCGTTGCGGCAAGCTTTCTGTGCATGGGATTTTTGTACCTGATGACAAACGGCGAGGGCGCCGTTCTGTTGTACAACGGATTTCCCGTTACGGTGGAACAGCTTTTTCAAATAGGAGCTTTTGCTTTCAGCACTTCTTATATCAGTCTTTCCATTTATCTTGCCTTTGCCGCCACTTATCCGAATATGCAGGTGCTTTTGATGTTTGTGGTTCCGGTGAAGATGAAATGGATGGGGATTCTGGATGTGATTCTCATGGTATATTCCCTGTTTGCGGGAAATATTTTTACCAAATTTGCCGTGGGCGCGGCGCTTATTAATGTGGGACTTTTTTACCTGATTAACATAAAGGGGCTGCAATATTCGCCAAAACAGATAAAACGAAGGACGCAGTTTAAGCAGGATATCAAAAGGAACAGCGGTGTTACCAAGCATAAATGCGCCATCTGTGGAAGAACGGACGAGGATGGGGACAATATGGAGTTTCGTTTCTGCTCCAAATGTAACGGCAATTATGAATACTGCCAGAATCATTTGTTTACCCATGAACATGTAAAGTAATTGCTTGGAAGAGAGGTATGCCGTCAGAATGGAAGAGCAGGAGCTTTTGTTTGCGAAGATATTAAAAGAGGTGCAGCAAACCGCAAAAGAACAGGGGAATTGTATCAGCGAGGCACAGGTGCAGAAAGCATTTGAGTCTCTTTCTCTTGGAAAAGAACAGATGCAGATGGTATATGACTATCTCATACAGCGTAAAATCGGCATTGGCGAGCCGGTGGATTTGGACGATTATCTGACGGACAAGGAAAAAAATTACCTGCAAAACTATCTGGACGGGCTTGAGCTTTTACCGGTTTACAGCGAGGGGGAGAAGGAGGCATTCACGATTTCTGCCATGGCGGGGGAAGCGGATGCCCAAAAAAAGCTGGTGGAAATCTATTTGAAAGCCGTGACGGAAATCGCAAAGCTTTACACAGGGCAGGGTGTCTTTCTGGAGGATTTGATCGGCGAGGGCAATGTGGCTTTAGCGTATGGAGTCAGTGTTTTAGGCAGTTTAGAGTCGCCAAGTGAGGCGGAAGGCATGTTGATGAAGTTAATAATGGATGCCATGGAAGGGCATATTGCCGAAAATGCGGACAAGGCAAAAATGAATCAGCATGTGCTTAAAAAGGTGAATCAGGTGCTTGAGAGGGCAAAAAAACTCTCTGATGAGCTTAACCGGAAGGTTACGGTGGAGGAGCTTGCGGCAGAAACGGGAATGTCAGAAAAGAGCATCTTGGATGCCCTGCGCATCAGCGGATATAAGATTAAGTATCTTGACTATGGACCGGGGGATGATTTCACATGAAGAAATATAAAATTTACAAGCATATCGGCAGGCTTTCCGCATTAAACAATGGATGGATAAAGGAACTTAATTTTATTTCGTGGAATGACAGGGAACCGGTTTATGATATACGGATATGGAATGAAGAGCATACAGAGTATGGAGAAGGTGTGACCATCACGGCAGGCCAGATGGCAGTTTTGAAGCATCTGATTAATGAAATAACCGTATCTTAATCAAACAAACGGGGTATACAATGAACAAGACCACTTATGAAGATTATAAATACAGTATGCAGGATGTTTCTAATCTCTATATCGGTGCAAAATATACTTTTGGCGAGCTGCTCGCACAGGAAGATATTTTGTTTAAGTTCCGCCTGATTGTGGAACGCTATATTATGCCGGAGGCTGACAGGGAGGATACCTTGGAAAGTCATCTGTACTATCTGGATAAAAACAGTTTTCTGGTACAGATATACAAACAGTTGAAAGCCCGCATCAAAGTCAATCTGATTGAGGAAAAGAAAACTTTATCGGGCGGAAAAAAGAAGGAATATACCACGAAAATGCTGACGGCGGAAGAACTGACCGGAATGAGCATAGAAGAAAAGCAGAAATGCGGCATGGTGATTCAGGAATTAAAGGTAAGTAAACTGGCAATGCTGTCCTTTTAATATGATAAATAATAAATTCGGAAAGGTATGGTTATCAAAATGAAAGTAGAGGAATTATCCGCATATGAAATTTTGGAGAAGAGGGAGATTGCAGATATCAAAAGCATGACTTATCTGTGCCGTCACAAAAAAACCGGCGCAAGGGTGGCACTGATATCCAATGACGATGAGAACAAGGTGTTTTATATCGGATTTCGCACGCCTCCCAAGGATTCCACCGGAGTGGCGCATATTTTAGAGCATTCCGTGCTCTGCGGTTCCAGAGAGTTTCCCATAAAAGATCCTTTTGTGGAGCTGGTCAAGGGTTCGCTAAACACTTTTTTGAATGCCATGACTTATCCCGACAAGACGGTATATCCGGTGGCAAGCTGCAATGACAAGGATTTTCAGAATCTGATGCATGTGTATCTGGATGCGGTATTTTATCCCAATATTTATGAGAAAGAAGAGATTTTCCGTCAGGAAGGCTGGCATTATGAGCTGGAAAAGCCGGAGGATGAGCTTGTTATCAACGGTGTAGTATATAACGAGATGAAGGGAGCCTTTTCTTCCCCGGACGATGTGCTGGAGCGGGAAATGATGAATTCCCTGTATCCCGATACGGTTTACGGCTGTGAGTCGGGGGGAGACCCGCAAGTGATTCCGGAACTTGACTATGAGAAGTTTCTTAAGTTTCACGGCGATTATTATCATCCCTCCAATAGTTATATTTATCTCTATGGCAATATGGATATGGCACAGAAGCTTGCCTTTATCGACGAACATTATCTGTCCGCATTTGAGGAAAAAAAGGTGGATTCCGGAATCGGACTTCAAAAAACCTTTGAGAGTCCTGTCCGCACGGTAAAGGAATATCCCATAAATGAAGGGGAGGATGAGGAGGAAAACACATTCCTATCCTTAAATATGACGGTGGGAGACAGCCTTGACAGAGAGCTTTATGTAGCGTTTCAGATTCTGGATTATGCCCTTTGTTCCGCACCGGGAGCGCCCTTAAAGCAGACCTTGGTAGAGAGGGGAATCGGCAAGGATGTGTACAGCATTTATGAAAACGGAATCAGACAGCCGTATTTCAGCATTGTGGCAAAGGATACCTCCCTTGCGAAGGAAGGGGAATTTCTGTCAGTTATTGAGGAAGTGCTTAAGGGGATTGTGAAAAACGGTTTTACGAAAAAAGCACTACTGGCAGGCATCAATTATTATGAATTTAAGTACAGGGAGGCTGATTTCGGCTCTTATCCCAAGGGACTGATGTACGGCCTGCAGGCTTTGGACAGTTGGCTGTATGATGATAAACAACCGTTTATCCACATTGAATTATTGGAAGTTTTTGCGGATTTGCGGAAGAAGGCGGAAGAGGGATATTTTGAGGAGCTGGTGCAGAAATATCTGCTGGATAACCCTCACAGAAGCATTGTGATATTGAAGCCAAGCCCCGGACTTGCCGGGCAGCAGGAGGAAAGCAGAAAGCAGTATCTTGCGGAGAAGAAAGCGCAGATGACGGAGGAAGATATCCGGGGAATCATAGAAAAATATAACAGGCTGAAAGCATTTCAGGAGAGCGAAGATACCAAAGAAAATCTGGCAAAAATCCCGCTTCTTAAGAGGGAGGATTTAAAGAAGGAGGCGGCAGGCTTTGTCAATGAGGAGAAAGCCATAGGGGATACCCTGCTTTTGTACCATAAGCTGTTTACCAACGGCATCGGGTATCTGAGACTGATTTTTAAGCTGGATGATATACCGGAAGAATATTTCCCTTATGTGGGAGTGTTAAAGGGATGTCTGGGACTTTTAAATACGGAGCATTATCAGTATGGCGATTTGTTTAATGAGATGAATCTGGTGACCGGAGGCATGGCAGTGGTGCACAATACCTATGCCGATGCGAAGGACGGGCAGCGCTGCAGAGTGACTCTTGAACTTAAGACCAAGGTATTTTATGCCAATATGGCTCAGGCGCTGAAGCTGATGGAAGAGATTATGCTCACCAGCGATTTTGCGGACACGGGACGCCTGTATGAAATTTTGGCGGAGGGCAAATCAAGGCTTCAGGCGCAGATGATTTCCGCCGGGCACAGTGTGGCGGCAAGCCATGCCTTGTCCTATGAAAGCGTGCCGGGGGCTTACGGCGAGCTGCTTTCCGGGCTTCCCTTTTATCGACTGATTGCGGATTTGGAAGAGCATTTTGATGAGAAAAAGGAGGAGCTTACGCAGAAGCTTGCAACATTGGCAAGGATGATTTTCCGCAGGGAGAATTTAATGGTGGACTATGTGGGGGAGGAAAGTACGGAAGCCGCCCTGACGGAACCCGTGGAAGAACTAAAGCAAAAACTCTACGACTGTCCCGTGGAGAAATCCGGTTATGTGCCGGTGCCGGAGAAGAAAAACGAGGGATTTATGACATCGGGACAGGTGCAGTATGTGTGTCGCGCCGGCAATTTTAAAAAGAAAGGTCTGCCATATAAGGGTACGCTGAAGGTGCTCAGGGTCATGCTGGGCTATGAATATCTGTGGGTCAATGTCCGTGTTAAGGGCGGCGCTTATGGCTGTATGTGTAATTTCGGCAGGACCGGGGACAGTTACTTCGTGTCTTACAGGGACCCGAACCTGAAAAAAACCATTAGCGTTTATGAGCAGGCAGCAGAAGCGGTGGAACGGTTTCAGGCGGATGAGAGCACCATGACCAAATATATTATCGGAGCCGTCAGCGACCTTGATATGCCCATGAATCCGGCGGCAAAGGGAGCGTATTCCCTGGCAGCTTATATGACGGGGCTGACACAGGAGATGGTGCAGCAGGAGCGGGATGAGATTTTGAATGCCGGACCGGAAGATATCAGGGAGTTAGCGGCACAGATTAGCGCATTTATGGACGCCGACTGCCTGTGCGTGGTGGGCAGCGCAGGAAAGATTAAGGAAGAAGAAAAAATATTTGAAACGGTGGAGAACCTTTTCTGAAGTAAGAGGGAAGTAATTGTAAAAACTAAGGAGAAAGCTGAATATGTTGCCTCAAAAGTTGCTACAAGCAGCGACTTTTACGAAAAACAAGTTGAATTCGATATAGAATAAAGCGGTAATAACCCGCCTATATTGAGGAGTAGGCAGACGGATTGTAGGTACAAATGACTTGCTCATAGAAATCGAAAGGAATCCTATATATAAAATGGACGATTATAAAGTAAAGCAGCAAAATCAAGAGTCCCAACAAATTGAATGGAAATGGTCATGGCAGGATGAATTCCTAAAATGGCTGTGCGGATATGCCAATACGGAAGGCGGCATTTTATATATTGGGGTAAATGATGATGGCTATGTGGTCGGAATTGACGATTCCAAAAGGCTGCTGGAAAGTCTGCCCAATAAAATCAATGATAAATTGGGAATTATAGCGAGTATCAATATTTATAAGGCAAATGGAGCTGAAAATGTGCGCTATGGGAATCATATTCCTAAAAGTATTTCGGGGAAATTAATCAACCAATACGCATGTGGAAAGATTAATTCTGAAACGATAGAAACAACTGACAAATGTTATAATTCACTTATGGCAATTGAAAAAGAAAATAGCATATGGGAAGCGGAAGATGGCACAAGAGAGTATATGTCCATAGAAATTATCAAGTATCCCTTTGCTATTTCTTGTGATGGGAAATATTATAAGCGTTCAGGTTCGACATTGCATGAGTTAAATGGCTTTGAATTACAGAATTTTCTATTAGAGCGTGCCGGAAGAACTTGGGATGCGGTTCCCATTCCGGAAGTTGGGGTATCGGATTTGAGTAAAGATGCATTGGAGGCGTTTAGAAAGAAAGCAGTCAAAAGTAACAGGATGACGGAAAGCGAAGTGAATGTTTCCGATGAATTATTGCTGCGCAATCTAAAGCTGTTTGATGGAGAATATTTAACAAGGGCGGCAATCTTATTGTTTCATTCGACACCGGAGCGTTATGTAACCGGATCTTATATTAAAATTGGCTATTTCTCATTGGTAGGGGCATTTGGCGACAATGCGGAACCGATAGAAGATTTGCAGTATCAGGATGTTGTGGATGGACCGCTTCTTTTACAGGCGGATAAAGCGATTGAGTTGATTTTTACAAAATATTTTAAAGCATTGGTAGACTATGAAGGGATTCAGCGTACAGAGACCTATATGCTTACCAGAGCCGTGATTCGCGAATTGCTTCTGAATGCAGTCAATCATAAAGATTATGCAACAGGAGTCCCGATTCAAGTGTCTGTCTATGAGGATCGGATCGTTATATTTAACATGGGTTCTTGGTCAAAACGTGTGCCTACGGATGAACATATATATGAGAAACATGAATCTGTACCGCATAACCCTAAAATCGCTGATGTTGCTTTCCGTTCAGGTGATGTGGAGTCATGGGGAAGAGGATTTTTGAAAATCAAGGCAGAATGCAAGAAAGTAAACGCACCACTTCCGCTTATAGATGCTGAAAACGGGGGCGTTTCGATTAGTGCATCAGGTTGTGAGAAATATATGTCAATACTAAGGTATGGGCAGTATGGCCAAGTGGGTGCAGATGGTATCTGGCGGAGTAAAGAAGATGTTGACGAAAAAAGCGGCGATAAAAAAACGGCGATAAAAAGCGGCGATAAAAAAACGACGAAAAAAACACAAATGCAGTATGATAAAATTCTTGCCTTTATGGAAGAAGGAAAAGAGTATGGAATTTGGGATTTTTGTGAGTTGTTGGACTTGAAGGAGAGCCGCACGAAAAAAATTTTGCAGGGGCTTTCGGGCTATATCGAGATAGTTGGAAGTAATCGGGATAGGCGATATAAGAAAAAACGGCGATAAAAAAGTGGCGATAAAACACAATTGCAGTATGATAAAACTCTTTCATTTATGGAAGAAGGAAAAGAACAGCAGTTTTTGATTGACATAGGAATGTTCTGAGAAATGCAGGCAAAATTGAGGTAAAAGAAAAATATTTGCAAAAATCAAGAACCTTTTTTAAGATAAATCGTCTATTGTTGTGAAGGGCGCAAGCTGCCCAAATGGAATCAGGCAGTTGAAAAATTCGGCTTGCATAGGTTCGAGTTTCGCAGTTCCTTGAAATTTTAAACGGAGGCGATGAGTGTTTATGAACGGATTAAAAGAGAGAGCATTAAAAAAGCGGGAATTAAAAAGTGGGAAATGGCGGCAGCCATGGAAAGCAAGGGGAGTGGTTTTGGGGCTTGTATTTTCCGTGGGATTTTCCCTTTGCGGCTGCGGGGCGTCAAAAAATGATTCTGCCCTGTCCCTGTCTGGTGAAAACGGAGCTTATTATAGCGCTGAAACGACATCCCAGACGGCAGGCGGCATGAGTTACGATGCGGCGCCCGCGGCGGAGGCATATGAGGGTGCGGACGCAGATTTCAAGGCAGACGGCGGTGCCGAATCAGAAAACATGGACAGCATGATTGCGGACACGGACAGAAAGTTGATCAGAAATGTGAATCTGTCCGTGGAAACCAAGGAATTTGATGCCCTGATGACAGCGGTTACGGAGCAGGTAAAAGCGCTGGGGGGCTACATAGAAAACAGCAACACCTATAACGGCAGCAGTTATTCCGGGCACCGGAACAGCAAAAATTCCAGCCTGACTATCCGGATTCCGAAAGATAAGCTGGATGGCTTTCTGGAAACCGTGTCGGGCATCAGCAATGTGGTGAGACGCTCCGAGAATGTGAATGATGTGACCCTTGCCTATGTGGATCTGGAAAGCCATAAGAATGCTTTGAAGGTGGAACAGGAAAGACTGATAGTATTGCTTGAAAAGGCGGAGACGGTAGAGGATATTTTGACTATCGAGAATCGTTTGTCCGATGTGCGGTATCAGTTAGAGAGCATGGAATCCAGACTCCGCACTATTGACAATCAGGTGGATTACAGTACCGTATATCTGGATATCAGCGAGGTAAAAGAGCTGACTCCCGTGGAAGAGAAAAATGCATGGCAGCGGATGGGAGAAGGCTTTGTGGACAGCTTGGAGAGCGTGGGGGACGGTTTTAAGGAGTTTTGTATCTGGATTGTGGTGCACATCCCCTATCTGGTGATAGCGGCAGCAGTGATTTTTGCCATTGTCATGTTCATGAAATGGCTGATAAAGCGCGCAAAGAAGAAAAAGGAGAAGAAGACGGCAGAGAGTGAATAATCTCTTTGCAAAAGTCATGGTTTTTGGTATACTGATATAGGATAGCAGCAGAAGACGGCTGGATAAATTCCGGCCGTCTTTTTGAATTCCATAAGCCGACCCGCAATGCGTGACAGTGTTTGAACGGATTGCTGCCCGCGCAGCGAAAAAAGAAAGGCAGGCAGATACTTATGAATAACGAAAAAGAATACAAATCCGGCTTTGTTACTTTAATCGGCAGACCCAATGTGGGCAAGTCAACCCTGATGAACCACCTAATCGGGCAGAAGATAGCGATTACCTCCCACAAGCCCCAGACCACCAGAAACCGCATTCAGACGGTGCTTACGCTGCCCGAGGGACAGATTGTGTTTCTGGACACCCCCGGTATCCATAAGGCCAAAAACAAGCTGGGAAATTATATGGTGAATGTGGCGGAGCGCACCTTAAATGATGTGGATGTGGTGCTGTGGCTGGTGGAACCCGTCACCTTTATCGGAGCGGGAGAGCGCCATATCATAGAACAGTTGAAAAAGACAAAAACCCCTGTGATTCTGGTGATCAACAAGACGGACACGGTAAAGAGGGAAGAGGTTTTAAAAACCATTGATGTTTACAGAAAGGAGCTGGATTTCAAGGAAGTGGTGCCGGTGTCCGCCCTGAAGGGGAAAAATACAAAGGAATTGGTGAACTGTATCATGAAATATCTGCCTTACGGACAGGCGTTTTATGATGAGGATACCATTACGGACCAGCCCGTGCGGCAGATTGCGGCAGAGCTTATCCGGGAGAAAGCGCTGAGGCTTTTGTCGGACGAAATTCCCCACGGGATTGCCGTCAGCATTGAGCTGATGAAGGACAGGGGACCTATCTGCGACATAGAAGCCACCATTGTCTGCGAAAAGGAATCCCACAAAGGCATTATCATCGGGAAGGGCGGTCAGATGTTGAAGAAAATCGGTTCCAAAGCGCGTCCGGAAATTGAGGATATGCTGGAAAAAAAGGTCAATCTGCAGCTCTGGGTGAAGGTGAAGGAAGACTGGAGGGACAGCGATTTTCTTATCAAAAATTTCGGTTACAATCCCAAAGATATGGATATACACGCATAGAAAAATGAAAAACGGCAGACCCTATTAGTAGTTCATTAGATGGCATTTAAGGAACAATCTTAAGAGAATAAAGAATAGGGGAGCCAAAGATGCAGAATATAAATTACTGGCAACAGTTTGAACATACCGGAAAGATTGAAGATTATTTAAATTACAAAAACTGCCGCAGAGAACCCGGTTACTTTGTGGAAGAAAAAATGTCGGAAAGGAATCCTTATGCAGGAGTTCGTATGTGTGACGGGAATGATATTGAAGCAGATGCCCGTGGGGGAATATGACAGGCGTATCTGCCTGTTGACAAAGGAGAGGGGCAAGATATCCGCCTTTGCCAAGGGGGCGAGAAGACCGAACAGCCGTCTGGCGGCGGCAAGCAATCCCTTCTGTTTCGGAACCTTTAAGCTGTATGAGGGCAGAAATTCCTATACCGTGGCGGATGCGGAGATTCAGAATTATTTTGAAGAGCTGATGACGGATTATGAGGGCGCCTATTACGGCATGTATTTTGCCGAGGTGGCGGATTATTATACAAGGGAAAATAATGATGAGCGGGAAATGCTGAAGCTCCTCTACCAATCCCTGCGGGCGCTTTGTTCTCCGGCGCTTAAGAATCCCCTGGTGCGGGTTATTTTTGAATTAAAGGCGATTGCGGTAAACGGAGAATATCCGGGGGCGCCTGTCGGCAAAAACCTTGCGGAGTCCACCCTGTACGCCTTAAATTACATAGAAAAAACTCCTGTGGAGAAGCTGTATACTTTTACGGTGACGGATGAAATTTTTAAGGAACTGCAGAGCGTTTCAACGGAGTATTGCCGGCGTTTTATGGATGGTTCTTTCAAAAGTCTTGAAATACTAACGACACTGTGTTAAAATATTATGGCTGGAAATCCAGAGGAAGGGTATGGCATGATGAGTAAAATTAAGACATTAAGCGTCTGTTTGTTGATCTGCACATGGATGCTTACGGGCTGCGCACAACAGGTAAAAGTGCCTGAAACGGTAGAAGAAAACACCCTGTGGGTGGATAAAGAGGGAACGGTGCGCTTGTATTTGGTGGATATGTTTGACGAGAAAGCCTATTTTGATGTGTCGGAGCTGACCCGTATGGCGATGGAAGAGGCAGAAAAATATAACAAGGCGAATGCGGATTCCGACCAAAAGAGCGTTGTAGTGGAGAAAGTGGAAAGAAGCAAAACGGACGGACGAATCCGTGTGAATTATACTTTCAAAGACGGAAAAGCCTTTAGCGGATTTCAGTTCCTTGAGGGGAACCTGTTTTACGGAACGGTGAAGGAGGCTGCGGCTGCGGGTTACAGTCTTGGCAGTGTGGCACTGGTAAATGCAAAGGACGGCAGTATGACCACGGGAGCTGCGGTGGAATCCTCTGCGGCGGATAAACATGTTTTGATTACGGATCAGAGGCTTTTGATTTATTGTCCCTATCAGGTGACCCATGTGGGAGAAGGCGCCGTGTGCAGGGAAGACGGCACGGTGGATACTACAGAGGCACAGGGGAATGTATTTATTCTGATGAAGCAATAAAGACAGATAAGCTGATAAAATAGAGGATAATCAGGGAGGCATATGTGATGGAAAAGACAATGGACAAAATTCAGGCTCTGGCAAAGGCAAGGGGCTTCGTATATCCCGGCTCGGAGATTTACGGCGGACTGGCCAATACATGGGATTACGGCAATCTGGGTGTGGAGCTGAAGAATAATGTAAAAAAGGCATGGTGGCAGAAATTTGTGCAGGAAAATCCCTACAATGTGGGTGTGGACTGCGCCATCTTAATGAACCCCCAGACATGGGTGGCAAGCGGTCATCTTGGCAGTTTTGCGGACCCTTTGATGGACTGCAGGGAATGTCATGAGCGTTTCCGCGCGGATAAGCTGATAGAGGATTTCTGTGAGGAAAATGGGATTGCGCTGACGGAGAGCGTGGATGCATGGACGCAGGAGCAGATGAAGGAATTTGTAGAGGAAAAGAATATTCCCTGTCCCTCCTGCGGCAAGCATAATTTTACGGATATCCGTCAATTCAATCTGATGTTCAAGACTTTTCAGGGGGTGACGGAGGACGCCAAAAACACGGTATATTTGCGGCCGGAGACGGCTCAGGGTATTTTTGTGAATTTTAAGAATGTACAGAGGACTTCCCGGAAGAAACTTCCCTTCGGCATTGCGCAAATCGGCAAATCCTTCCGAAACGAGATTACTCCCGGCAACTTTACCTTCCGCACCAGAGAGTTTGAGCAGATGGAATTGGAATTTTTCTGCGAACCCGGCACGGATATGGAGTGGTTTCAGTATTGGAGGGCTTTCTGCCGTGATTGGCTTCTGTCTCTGGGAATGAAGGAAGATGAAATGAGGCTGAGGGACCATTCGCCGGAGGAACTTTGCTTTTACAGCAAGGGCACCACGGATATTGAGTTTAAATTCCCCTTCGGCTGGGGCGAACTGTGGGGTATTGCGGACAGAACGGATTATGATCTGACCCAGCATCAGAATACTTCCGGTGAAGATATGTCCTATTTTGACGATGAAAAGAAAGAAAAATACATACCATATGTAGTAGAGCCTTCCTTAGGGGCTGACCGCGTGGTGCTGGCATTTCTTTGTGCAGCGTATGATGAGGAGCAGCTTCCCGACGGAGAGATGAGAACGGTACTTAGATTTCATCCGGCGCTTGCGCCCGTAAAAATAGGCGTGCTTCCCCTCTCAAAGAAGCTGAATCAGGGAGCGGAGGAGATTTTTGCGAAACTGTCAAGGAAGTATAACTGCGAGTTTGATGACAGGGGAAATATCGGTAAGAGATACCGCAGACAGGATGAAATCGGGACGCCTTTCTGTGTAACCTATGATTTTGAGTCTGAGACGGACGGCTGTGTGACGGTGCGTTTCCGTGATTCCATGGAGCAGGAGCGCATAAAAATTGCGGATTTGGAAGCTTATTTTGCGGACAAATTTGTATTTTAAAGAGGTATTGGGATGGAAGTATTAGAGATATTTCAGGTATTGGGAATAGAGGCGACCAAGGATGAGCAGGCTATTAGGAATGCTTATCGGGATAAGCTTTCCGTGACCAATCCGGAGGATAATCCGGAAGGGTTCAAAAGACTGCGCACGGCTTATGAAGAAGCCTGTCTGTATGCCAAGCAGACGGATGAAAATGCCGAAAAGGAAGCGGATACCACGCCTTCGGGTCTTTGGGTGGCGCAGGTGGAGGATATCTATAAAAATATTCATTCCAGACAGGACATAGAGAGATGGAAAGCGCTGTTTGAGGAGGATATCTTTTTATCTCTGGAAGAAGAAGAAAACTGCCGGATGAAGCTGCTCACTTTTTTGATGGATCATTTTAAGCTTCCTACGGATGTATGGAAGCTTTTGGATGAAAAACTGAACCTTGTGTCCGACGCCGCTGCGCTGAGAGAACATTTCCCCGTGGATTTTATTCACTATGTAGTCGCAAAGTGTGAGCGCGGCGAGGATGTGGAATTCGGGCAGTTTGAAGGTGAGCCGGAGGCTGCTTATGATATGTTCCTGCAGTATTATGACCGCTGCTGGAACGCTTTGCAGGACAAGCAGATAGAGCAGGCGGAGGAGTACATAAAAAATGCGGACGAGCTGAATATTTATCATCCCGTCATGGAGGTCTGCCGTGCCCATGCGGCGGTGGAGCGGGGCAGGACGGAGGAAGCCATTGCATGCCTGTTAAAGCTTAAGGAGCGTTTTCCCAAGGATTTGATGATCTGCTATAATGCGGCGGAAATCATGTGGCATCATGACAGGAAAGAACAGGCGGCGGAAATTTACCGGGAATTAAAGGAAGTAAACGATGTCCATTATATGGCGAATGTACGCCTGACCGAGTGGAATTATCATCAGGGTAAGTATGAGGAAGCCAAAAAATGCGCGGAAACCGTGCTTGCAGCCGGCGCTGACGATGAATTTATGGAGCTGCTTGCCAAGGTAAATGCGGAAATCGAAAAGGATTATGAGAGGCATTATAAGCAGGAGGGGGATGTCCGCTCCGCATTGGAATTGGGCTGGTGCTATCTGCAGGATGGAAAGGTCAGCAGGGGAATCAGTCTGGTAGAGGAGCTGGAAGGTCGGATTCCCGAAGCGGATGATGCGGAATACCAAGGTCTTCTCACAAAGCTTTATGTGGAAGAGACGGAATATGAAAAGGCTCTGGCAAGGGCGGAAAAATGGGAAAAGGCTTTGCGGAAGAAACTGGAAACCGATGAACCGGAGGAAGAAAAGGAAAAGGACAGGAACCGTATCCGTCAGTATCATTTGATTCGGATGCAGTGTTTTCATGCTCTGGGCGATATGAGGAATGAGCCGGAAAGCGAGCACAGCAGGGAGAATTATGAGAAAGCCATTGAGGAGGGCGGCAGTATTTTGGACGGCAGTCCCAATGATATCGGGATTATGCTGGAACAGGCTCAGATTTACATGGAGATGGAAGAGTATGAAAAGAGCCTTGATCTGTGTGCAAGAATTGTGGATGAGTATCAGGTTTATGCTGCTTATGCCACGGAGATTGAGGTGTACCGCAGACAGTGGAACGCTTCCGGTGTAGTGCAGTCGGGGCAGCAGTGTATTCACTTTTTCCCGAATTATGAGAGAGCTTATGAGCATGTGGCAAAGGTTTTTCTGGATCTGGAAAGACCGGAGGATCTTGCGAATGTGATTAAAGACGCCAAGGCGCAGGGGATTGAGAGTGTGATACTGGATGCGTATCAGTATCAGATGGGCAAAAATGTGCCGGAAACGGATGTGCTGGACGAGAAGCTGGCGAAATTCCGAAAAGAATATTTCACAAAAGTAGAAAACGGGGATATGGAAGCGTATCGCGAAGGGCTTCCCATATTGACGGAATATTTGTATTGGTATCCCGGCACTTATATGCTGGTGGAAAGAGGATTATTCCACAGGGCGGCGCATCGCTATGAGGAGGCTAAGGCAGACTTTGAGAAAGCCCTTGCGGAAAATCCGAGACAGCCCTATGCTTTAAACGGTCTCAGCTTTGTCTACAAATTTGAAGGAAATTATGAGCAGGCGCTCATCTGTTTAAAGAGGGCAAACCGTTACAGGGACCCGGAAATGAGCGATGTCATTTACGCGGATATGGCAAATTTGTATTCTCTTATGGGCAATTATAAAGAGGCGGCAAAATGCTATGAAAAATTTACCAAGAAGACAGGCTCCCGCTTTCCCTATCATATGAGCAAATACGCCACCTGTTTAATGCGCTGCGGGGAAGTGAACAAGGCGGTGCAGATACTGAAATCCGCCTACGGTGAAGATTCGCTGGATTACCTTAACGAGGCATGCGATGTTTATCAGGTATCGGGAATGCCGGAAAAAGCAAAAGAGCTGCTGGCTCAATGGGAAAGCCGGAAGAAGAGCTTGGATAACAGCGAAAAAAGCGATTATTACGATAAAATGGTATGGCAGGAGCTTTTGTTCGGCAGCGGGGAAAAGGCTGTTGATTATATGTGCAAGAAGCTGGATTTGGGAGATCAGGGCACATATGGCGACAGTTTAAGCGATGCCATTTTTACCTGTATTCTGTGCGGAAATGATAAAAAGGGTAGGGAGCTTGCGGCAAAACTCAGGCTGCATCTGACAAAGGCGGAGCAAAAAGGCGGCGGTTCAAGAGAATATTCCAATATGGCAAAGAGCTCCGTTTATGAGAAAACCATGTCCTGTTATTACACGAAGTCCGCAGAGGAATTGGAACAGATGCTGGATAAGGGGGACTGCGAGGAAACCTGTCATATCTGCACCTATTGCATCTGTAAGGAATTAGAGGCGGTGCGCATTCTGGTTATGCTTAGATGCGGCAAAGAAAAAGAGGCTTTTGCAAGGCTGGACGACAATTTGGACAAGCAGAAAGATGAGTTTATGCTTGCCATCCGCCATATCTGTGAAAACGGGGCAAAGGTGACGCCCGATGCCGAGCTGCAGCGGGAAAAGCAGTCGCCCGATACGGTGCAGTCCGGTAGTGCAAGCGGTTTCATGGCACAGCTTAAGGGAATATTTGGGCGTAAAAAATAAAGAAAATGCTGTTATAATAGTGGAGGAAGATTTACCTCAAAAAAGAAACAAAGGAACATGGTATGATAGTAGGAATTGATTTAGGAACAACAAACAGTCTGGTGGCTTATTTTACGGAAGAGGGGGCGAAGATTATTCCCAACCGGTTGGGAAAGAATCTGACTCCTTCCGTTGTGAGCGTGGACGAAGAAGGAAATGTATATGTGGGGGAGACGGCAAGGGAGCGCATGAGCCTGTATCCCGATTCCGTGGCGCAGACCTTTAAGCGCAGCATGGGAACGGAGCGGGAATATGTGCTGAGCGGGCAGAAATTTAAGCCGGAGGAGCTCTCCAGCATGGTACTGCGCGCTTTAAAAGAGGATGCGGAAAGCTTTCTGGGCGAAGAGGTTACGGAGGCTGTTATCAGTGTGCCCGCATATTTTGATGACAAGAGGAGAAAGGCGACCAAAAGAGCCGGGGAGTTGGCGGGGCTTAAGGTGGAGAGAATGATCTCCGAACCTACTGCTGCTGCGGTTGCCTACGGGTTGTATGATAAAACACAGGATACCCGGTTTTTGGTGTTTGATCTGGGAGGCGGCACATTTGATGTGTCCATTCTGGAGCTTTATCACAATATTCTGGAGGTCCGTGCCGTAGCCGGGGATAATTATCTGGGGGGCGAGGATTTCACGGCGGTGATGGCAAAGATATTTTTGCAGAAGAGCGGTCTGACCCTTGCGAATTTGTCGGAAAAGGAACAGGTGCGGCTGTACCGTCAGGCGGAGAAGGCAAAACGCGCCATCAGCGAGCAGACGGAAGTGACAATGAGCTTTCTGTACAAAGAAGAGACGAAGGAAGAAAAAATTACCGTTAAGGAATATGAGGAAGCCTGCGAGGAGCTTCTCATGAAAATCAGGGAGCCTGTGAAAAAAAGTCTTGCGGACGCAGGGCTTAAGCTGTCCGATATTGACGAAGTGCTGTTAATTGGAGGCGCTACAAGGCTGTCCATTGTGAGGGAGTTTTTGATCCGGCTTTTCCGAAAATTTCCCGATACCAAGATGAATCCGGATGAGGCGGTAGCTTTGGGCGCTGCCATTCAGGCGGCAATGAAGGAGCGCAGGGAAGAGGTAAAGGAAGTCATTCTTACGGATGTGTGTTCGTTTACTCTGGGTACCGAGGTTGTGGTGGAATATGAAGAAGGCAGATTTGAAGACGGGAGATTCTGTCCGATTATTGAGAGGAATACTGTGATTCCCGCAAGTCATACGGAGCGGCTTTATACGGCAAGGGACAATCAGGATAAGGTAAGAGTCCGGGTATTGCAGGGCGAGAGTCGTTTCGCGCGAAACAATCTGTATCTGGGAGAATTGGAAATTGATGTGCCGAAAGCACCCAAAGGGCAGGAGTCCGTGGATGTAACTTACACCTATGATATCAATTCCCTTTTGGAGGTGGAAGTAAAGGTAGTGTCCACGGGAAAAAGCCAGAAAATGATCATCAAGGGTCAGGATAACCAGATGACCGAGGAAGAGATTCAAAAGCGTATGGAGGAGCTGGCATATTTAAAAATCCAGCCCAGAGATTATGAAGAAAACCGTCTGGTGCTGCTGCGGGCTGAGCGCATGTATGAGGAGTCTTTGGGAGACCGCCGGAAAAAACTGGATCATTATATTACAGTATTTGAGGCGGCGCTGAAAAAAGGAGATCATGAGGGAATCATGGATGCAAGAGACGAACTGAATGAGATTCTTGAGGAAGAAGACGACTAAAGTATGAACGGAATGAAGATTTTCTAAGGTTGGAAAGTGCTCAACCTAAGAAAATCTAAGTCATTCCGGGAAGAATCCGCAAGCGGATTCTTCCTGACTTGTGCTAGTTTATGGATTCTTCGTGCCCCGAAGAGGCATGCCGGGAAATTTGAAGGATATTTAGGCATTTGCGAAGCTCAGATTTTCGTAAACGCCTATTTAAATGATGTTGACAGGGAGGATATAACCATGAAACCATACGGCGTAAATGAATTAAGGAGAATGTTTTTGGAATTTTTTGAGGGCAAGGGGCATTTAAAGATGAAGAGCTTTTCTCTGGTGCCGCATAATGACAACAGTCTGTTAATCATTAATTCCGGCATGGCGCCCTTAAAGCCTTATTTTACGGGACAGGAAATCCCTCCGAGGCGCAGGGTTGCCACCTGTCAGAAATGCGTACGCACGGGAGATATCGAGAATGTTGGTAAGACGGCAAGGCATCTTACCTTTTTTGAGATGTTGGGAAATTTCTCCTTCGGAGATTATTTTAAGCATGAAGCAATTGCATGGAGTTGGGAATTCCTCACTCAGGTAGTGGGGATGGAGCCGGAGAGATTATATCCGTCTATTTATTGCGAGGATGATGAGGCATATGATATCTGGACAAAGGAGATAGGCGTGCCCGGTGAGAAGATTACGCGTTTTTACCGGGACGAGAACGGAAAGTGTGATAATTTCTGGGAGCATGGCGCAGGTCCCTGCGGTCCCTGTTCCGAGATTTATTATGACAGGGGCGAAAAGTACGGCTGCGGCAAACCCGACTGCAAGGTGGGCTGCGACTGCGACCGTTTCATGGAAGTGTGGAACAATGTGTTCACACAGTTTGACAATGACGGACACGGAAATTATACAGAGCTTTCCCAGAAAAATATCGACACGGGCATGGGGCTGGAACGTCTTGCCGTTGTGGTGCAGGATGTGGATTCCGTGTTTGATGTGGATACCATGAAAGCAATCCGTGACAGGATTTGTGAGATTGCAGATGTGAAATATCAGACGGACGAGGCAAAGGATGTGTCCATCCGTCTGATTACCGACCATATCCGTTCCTCTACCTTTATGATAAGCGACGGTATTCTGCCGTCCAATGAAGGCAGGGGCTATGTGCTGCGCAGATTAATCCGCCGTGCGGCAAGGCATGGCAGGCTTCTCGGCGTTGACGGAAAGTTTTTGGCCGATTTAAGTAAGACGGTCATTCACGAGTGTAAGGACGGATATCCGGAGCTTGAGGAAAAGAAAGACTTTATTCTGAATGTATTGACGCAGGAAGAAGATAAATTTGACAAGACCATCGATCAGGGATTGGGCATTTTAGGAGAGATGGAAGAGGAGATGAAGGCTTCCGGGGTTAAGGAGCTTTCCGGTGAGAATGTATTTAAACTTTATGACACTTATGGATTTCCTGTGGATTTGACGGAGGAAATTCTTGCGGAGAAAGGTTTCGGCATAGATCAGGCAGGGTTTGACGCCTGCATGAAGGAGCAGAAGGAAAAGGCGAGAAAAGCCCGCAAAGTTACCAATTATATGGGCGCGGATGCCACCATATACGAGTCCATTGATGTGAATATCACTTCGGAATTTGTAGGTTATGACCGCTTGCAGCATGAGTCCAAGATAAGCGTGCTGACCACGGAGACGGAGTTGGTGGATGCGCTGACGGACGGACAGACAGGCACCATTATTGTCGAAGAGACGCCGTTCTATGCAACCATGGGCGGACAGAATGCGGATACCGGCGTGATTACCACAAAGGACGGCAGTTTTGCGGTAAAAGATACCATTAAGCTTCTGGGTGGCAAAATCGGTCATGTGGGGACGGTCACGCAGGGCATGTTGAAGGTGGGAGATGTGGTTACCCTGACGGTGGATGCCGCAAACAGGGCGGACACCTGTAAGAACCACAGCGCGACCCATCTGCTCCAGAAAGCTTTGAGAGAGGTGCTTGGAACCCATGTGGAGCAGAGCGGTTCCTATGTGGACGGTGAGAGGCTGCGTTTTGACTTCAGCCATTTTGCGCCCATGACACAGGACGAGCTGTCTAAGGTGGAAGCGCTTGTCAATGAGAAGATTTCCGAGAATCTTCCTGTGGTAACAGATGTTATGGGCATTGAAGAGGCTAAAAAAACAGGTGCTATGGCATTGTTCGGCGAAAAGTACGGCGAGAAGGTAAGGGTCGTAAAAATGGGCGATTTTTCCGTGGAGCTCTGCGGCGGTACCCATGTTAAAAATACAGGCGTTATTTCTACCTTTAAGATTCTTTCCGAGAACGGCGTGGCTGCGGGAGTCCGCAGAATTGAAGCCCTGACCGGAAACGGAGTCATGGCTTATTACCGGAATCTGGAGAAGGTTTTGGAGGAGGCAAGTCGGGTTCTTAAGACGAATCCCGGTTCCTTGGTGGAAAAATGCGAGCATGTTATGACAGAGATGAAAGAACTTGCTTCCGAGAATGAATCTTTAAAGAGCAAGGCTGCAAAAGAAGCTTTAGGCGATGTAATGGATAGAACCGTTGAGGTAAAAGGAGTGAAGCTCCTTGTGGCAAGCGTGGATGGCGTGGACATGAACGGACTGCGCAACTTGGGCGACCAGCTCAAGGAAAAATTGGGCGAAGGCGTAGTGGTGCTTCTGTCCAATCAGGATGGCAAGGTGAATATGATTGCCATGGCTACGGATGGGGCCATGAAGAACGGTGCTCATGCGGGCAATTTAATCAAGGGCATTGCGGCTCTCGTAGGCGGCGGCGGTGGCGGAAGACCCAATATGGCGCAGGCGGGCGGCAAGAATCCTGCGGGGATTCCTGCGGCAATCGCGGAGGCTGCAAAGGTACTGGAAGGGCAGTTAGCGTAAACAGGTAGGACAGAATGGAAGAAAAAAGGATAGAAGGCTTGTGGGACTGCGCATATTGCGGGCGTAAGGGAATCAAAGCAAGGTTTGACGCCTGTATGTCCTGCGGAAGACCGCGGGGGATTGACACACTTTTTTATCTGCCCGATGATTTGGATGCGGCGGTCCTGACTCAGGAGGAGAAAGCAAAAACCACAGATGCGCCGGATTGGCTGTGTGATTATTGCGGTTCCTATAACCGCGCGGATGTTTCCCGCTGTCCGAAATGCGGCGGAGACAGAAGCGAATCGAAATCCGACTACGGAATGCTTCACAAGCTGACCGGGAAATTATTTGGCAGAAAGAAGTGATCCCAAATGGCAGTACAGCTTATCGCAGATTTATATGATTGTTCGGAAATGATTGATGATGTGGAAGCCATAAAGGCTGCCGCCCATAAAGCGGTCGAATATGTGGGCGCGCATATCGTGGAAGAGTGCGTCCATAAATTTGAACCTGTAGGAATCACCTATTTTGCCATTATTTCCAATTCTCATTTTTCCATACATACATGGCCGGAACACCGATATGCGGCGGTCGATATTTTTTCCTGTAAAGAGGAAGTGACGGATGGGATTGCGCAGATGCTGAAGGATTTATTCGGCGCGGGGCGTATCCGGTTCAGAACCATACAGCGCAATATTGAAGAACCGTCGGAAGGTGAGTGAAGAAGGAGGCAGGATATGTTTTATGATGTGGGCACACTGCTCAGTATAAACGGCTTGTCGGGAAAGGTGATTGGGTATATCCAATACGAAAACATACAGGACCCCGGTAAATTCTGGACGGAATACAGATTAAAAACACAAAGAGGAGAAGCGTGGCTTTCCTGTGACGAGTTTTATGACGAATATTCCGTTTCTTATCCTGCCAATGATGTGGGAGGGCGGATTGGTCCGGAATGGCATAAGGTGGATGAAGGAACCCAGATAGTCCGTTTCAGCAGCGGAGATGTGGATGTGGATCCCGGGGAGAGCGCTTCTTTTATAGAATATGAGGATGCATCGGAGGATCATACGCTTTCCGTTGAGATTTGGAGTGACGGCACCGAATTTTCCAAGGGTGAGTACATTGAGAAAAGCGATATTGTGGAAACCGGATTTGAAGCGCCCGTTGTGAAAAAAAATTCAAATTTGGCAGCCTTATGTCTGGTTTTTGGTTTTGTTTTCGTATGGGTACTTGTAGCTGTTGTTCTGCCCAATCTGAACACAGGCAAGAGCATTGCCAAATATGTGAAAAATTCCGACAAGTATGTGTATGAAACCTCCATATCCGGCAGCGAAAAGCAGAAGGCATCGGTATATGCTTATCAGACATCGGCGACGACGGACGATGTGGCAAAGGATATTATTCAGGGCATTGAGGGAAATACCCAGTCGGTGATCCAGAAGGATGATACGGCGGACGAAGAGATTGCCATTTTGACCGATAAAGAATACTGTCTTGTGTATCATCCGGAAAATGAAGGGCAGAAGGTATATGTTCAGGTATCGGGCAGAAAGTATAATTACACATCGGACAATGCCCCTTACCGAAGCTCGGCAGCCGGCACCCTTTGGTATCGGAGCCATTATTACAGCGTGGGGTATGCTTCGGACTCCGTTTCTTATAAGGGTACGCCGTCGGCATATTCGATGTATAACGGGACCACGATTCACAATATCGGCAACGGTTATTTTGACAGTTATTCCAGCTCCATAAGACAGTCGAGCATAAACAGCCGGAAGTCTTCAAGCGGCGGATTGAGTAGCGGAAAATAGTATGGAAGAAAAAGGATAAAGGATGAAAAAGGAGAAAAAGAATGTTGACGATTATTATGGAAACAGCGGTTTATTTCTGTATCGGACTGATTATGATGATGCTGGGTTACTGGGTGATAGATCTGGCGATTCCGGTTGATTTCCCTAAAGAAATCAACGAGGGGAACAAGGCGGTGGGCTGGGTGTCCGCGGGAATTTATGCGGGTCTCGGCTTTGTAATCCGCTCTGCAATCATCTCGGACGGAGCCGCTGAAGCGATGGAGCTTCTGGCAGGGGTGATTGACACCGTAGTGTATGCGGTCATTGGCGTGGTGGTGTTTATATTGGCATATTTCTTGGTGGATCTTGTCAACAGGAAGTTTAACTTCGGCGTTGCGCTTAAGGAAAAAAATGAGGCGGCAGGAATTATGATATTCGGTATTTTTGTGGGAATTGCTTTTATTGTCAGCGGCGTAATCCAATGAACGCCTCAGCCGGTGTCTGTCTGAAGGCAGTGCCGGGCGGGAAAGCGTCCTGTATTGCTTTGAAAAGGAAAAATAGAAAACATGAGCAAGAAATACAGACTTCTGATGCTGACCACTCTGATGATATCAGGATGCTCCATGTGTTATGAGCTGATTATCAGCGCTGTGAGTTCCTATCTTCTGGGGAACAGCACCCTGCAGTATTCCATAACTATCGGGCTTTATATGGCGGCATTGGGACTTGGTTCCTATATCTCCAAATATTTCAAAAATAATCTTTTTAATGTTTTTGTGACGATTGAACTTGGCATTGGCATAGCGGGGGGCATGAGCTCCCTGCTGCTTTTCTTATCTAATATTTATATTTCTAATTATGCGGTAGTGATGTATCTGGAAACCATACTGATCGGTGTGCTGGCAGGAGCGGAAATCCCCATTATGACAAGAATCATTGAGGCGGATGAGCAGAATTTGTCTGTGACACTGTCCTCCATATTTAGTTTTGATTACATTGGGGGGCTTTTGGGAGCCATTGCGTTTCCTCTGCTTTTGCTGCCCAAGCTGGGATTTTTTTCCACTTCTTTTCTCTGCGGGCTGTTAAATATTACCGCGGCTATTTTGATTTTGCAGCGGTTTGGAGAACGGGTGGCGCATATCCGGTTTTACCGCGGGCTTGCCGCTTTAATTGCGGCAGGGATGGTTATAGGGATTGTGTTTGCGGATAATATTTCGGAGAGCATAGAGGGCGGTCTCTACAGGGATCAGATTATTTTTATGGAGCAGACCGAATATCAGAAGATTGTGATTACAAAGCACCGGGATGATGTGCGGCTTTATATTGACGGGAACTGTCAGTTTTCCACGGCGGATGAATACCGCTATCACGAGGCGCTGGTGCATATTCCCATGAGCGAGCTGGATAATCGTGAACGCGTGCTGATTCTGGGGGGAGGGGACGGTCTGGCAGTTCGGGAAGTCCTGAAATATGAAGAAGTGGAAAGGATTGATTTAGTAGATTTGGATGCCGAGATGATTCGGATTTGCTCTACGAATCAAAATATTACTTCCATTAATCAAAACAGTCTGGAATCGGACAAGCTGGATGTTTACAATATGGATGCCTATGAGTATCTGGAGGAATCGGAGGAGCAATATGATTTGATTATTGTGGATTTGCCGGATCCTAACAGTGAGTCCCTGAATAAATTGTATTCCAATATATTTTACAGGATGTGTAAAAATCATTTGACACAGGAAGGAGTGATGGTGGTGCAGTCCACCAGCCCTTATTATGCGGCAAAGGCATTCTGGTGCATTAATAAAACCATCGCAAGTGAAGGCTTGTATGTAAAAGCCTATCATCTGCAGGTTCCCGCATTCGGGGATTGGGGATTTAATATGGCGGGTAGGAGAGAACTTGCGGAAGAATTGGATTTTGATGTGGAAACAAGGTATCTTACCGGTGAAAATGTGTCCGCTCTCTTCAAATTCGGAAAAGACGAGATAGATGATGATGTGGAAATCAACCGCCTTACAAAGCCGGTTTTAATGGAATATTACAACAGGGCGGTGGAATTTTGGAATTAACCGCTTTCACATTTTTGCAAAAAAGCAGTTGACGAATTTCAAATATATGGTATAATGTGATATGTGCATAGGAAAGATGCATAAAAGAATAACCCAATCAGTCATGTACTAGAGGGACTGAAGGGAGGTCGGGTGCAGAGATGTCGAATGTAATCGTAAAAGAGAACGAAACTTTGGACAGCGCATTGCGCCGCTTCAAAAGAAGCTGTGCAAAAGCTGGTATTCAACAGGAAATTCGTAAGAGAGAGCATTACGAGAAGCCTAGCGTAAAGCGCAAAAAGAAGTCTGAAGCAGCAAGAAAGCGGAAATATAACTAAAATGAGGCAAAGTCCTTGACCGTTCGGGTTTAAGGACTTTACTTAGTTCATCATATGAGGATGGAGAAAATGTGGACAAAAGAGATGTTTGGAACGGATGTTTATCATCTGGTCGCAGCCTTTGTAATATATAGTATTATTGGATGGCTTGTGGAGTCCATCTATATGTCTTTCTGCAACCACAAGGTTACAAACAGAGGGTTTGGGAAAGGTCCTTTCTGTCCTATTTATGGATTCGGCGCAGTGATAGGATATCTGTTATTGAGCCCTTTAAAGGGTCATTATGTGAAAATCTATCTGGTGGGCGCTGTGCTTGCCACTATGTTTGAATATCTGGTGGGCAGAGGCATGATACGATTTCTGGGCGAACTCTGGTGGGATTATAATGAAAAACCGTTTAATTATCAGGGGATTATTTGTCTGGAAAGCACAGTGGCATGGGGATTTTATGCTATTGGAGTAGTGCAGTTTTTACAGGACAGAGTATATCATTTTATTGACAGATTCAGTATCAGTCTGGGCATACGGCTGTTAGAGGTAATTTTGTTTGCTGTAGCGGTGGATTACGCGGTCCAATTGGTACAGGTGTTTGATATTGATGTGCGGGAAAAGAGAGATCGGTTTGTGGAGAGATGCCAGTCTTTTATTGCAAGGTGGTATTAAGCCAATTATGCTGTAAGTTCTGACAGTTTGTTACATAGAAATAATATGCATATTAAATGTCATACTTCCATATTCTGTAATAGAGAAAGAGCATGGGAGTGTGGCATTTTCTATATGAAATTGGTTAAGAGAACAGGAGCTTTTCTGTGCAGTGTACTGCTGTGTGTTACAATGCTGTCCGGGAATGTGCTGCCCGTAAGAGCTGAAATGGGAATTACTTCACCGTCGGTCATTTTGATTGAGGCATCCACAGGACAGGTTATTTATGAGCAGAATGCTTCACAGAGGCGCAGCCCTGCAAGCATTACTAAAATTATGACCCTGCTTTTGACCTTTGAAAAGCTAAAAGCAGGAAATATCAAATTGGATGATAAGGTGTTGGTCAGTGAACACGCCAGTTCCATGGGAGGCTCACAGGTTTTTCTGGCGGAAGGAGAGATTCAGACGCTGGATACCATGATAAAGTGTATTGCGGTAGCCTCGGGCAATGATGCCAGCGTGGCTGTGGCGGAACATATTGCAGGCAGTGAGGACGCTTTTGTGGAGCTGATGAACAAGAAGGCGGCGGAGCTTGGTATGGAAGATACTCATTTTGAGGACTGCTGCGGACTTACCGACTCGGATAATCACTACTCATCCGCAAAAGATGTGGCAATTATGTCAAGGGAGCTGACCACGAAATATCCTGAGGTTTTCGGATACTCTCAGATATGGATGGAGGACATTACCCATGAGACCAGACAGGGAAGCAGCATATTTACCTTGAACAGCACCAACAAGCTTTTGAAACAATATCAGTGGGCCACAGGGTTGAAGACGGGTTCCACCAGTAAGGCAAAGTTCTGTCTTTCCGCTACCGCCAGCAAGGATGGTATTGATTTGATTGCGGTGGTGATGGGGGCGCCGGATACGAAAACGCGTTTTGGCGATGCACAGGCGCTGCTAAATTATGGTTTCAGTGTATGCAGGCTTTACATAGACGATAATACGGAAGCTTTGAGTCCGCTGAAGGTGGAAGGCGGTGTGGAGGAACAGGTTCCTGTCAGGTATGCGGGAGAATTCAGATATCTGGATATTCAGGGAAGCAGTCTGGAACAGGTGGAGAAAGTTGTGGAGCTGCCGGAAGCGGTGGAAGCTCCCATCAGTGAAGGCATGGAAGCCGGAAAGGCACATTATCTGTTAAACGGAGTGGAAATCGGAAATACCCCTATTTTGTATGCCGGAAGTGTGGAAAAAGCGGTTTATCGGGATTATCTGAAAAAGGTCTGGGGATATTTTTTGGTGGATTAATTTGAGATTCCGCGGAGCGGAATCATGGGAATTAGTGTGAATCAAGGAGAAACTATGTGGGATATACTATTTGCGATAGCAGGCGCTATTTTTATAGTGCTTATATGGATTATTTTATATGATAGCAACCGTTTTGTTATCAATCGCTATGAAATTACGGATAAAAGGATAAAGAAGGACTGCCGGATAGTAATGCTGGCAGACCTTCATAACAAGCGTTATGGGAAAAATAACGAGAGGTTGTTATCGGCAATCAGAGAGTGCAAACCGGATTTTATCGTGGTGGCAGGGGATATTCCCACGGCAAAGCCGAAAAAAAGTCTGGATGTGGCGGTCAGCTTTATGGAAGAGCTGGCAAAAGAATATCCCGTATATTACGGCAACGGAAATCATGAACACCGTATGAAGCTCTATCCGCAGACCTATGGGGATATGGCAGAGAAATACGAGGAAGCATTGAAAAAATGCGGCATTCACCGATTGGTAAATGAGCATACCCTGCTTGCGGAGTACGGCATAGCGATTTACGGCTCGGAAATTGACAGGTGTTATTATAAGCGTTTTCATCGCCGGTTCATGGATGAGGACTATATGGAAAGCATTCTCGGCAAATGTCCGGGTGGGCAGTATGGCATATTGATTGCCCATAATCCGGACTATTTTGAGCAGTATGCGGCATGGGGGGCGGATTTGGTGTTTTCCGGACATGTCCATGGGGGCATCGTAAGAATCCCGTTTTTGAAAAAGGGCGTGGCATCTCCCACACTTTGTCTGTTTCCTGAGTATTCCGGCGGCATGTATAAAAAGGACAAGTCCACCATGATACTCAGCAGGGGGCTTGGCATGCACACCATTCCCATCCGTCTGTTTAATCCGGGGGAGGTATCGGTGGTGGAGTTAAAGGGGGAATAGATAGAACCGAAGTTTCGGTCGAAGTTTCGGTCGAAGTTTCGGTCGAAGTCTTGACCGAAGTTTCCCACATTCAATTTGCATTTCTTAAAAAAAACTGCTATAATACCTTTCGTGCGGTTAAAAAGGCGGCTGCATAAGCGCCCCAAAGCCGCAGGCTGTAGAAAGGGTAGATTTCACATGGCGATACCGGTAAAGCTGGAAGCGTTTGAAGGTCCCTTGGATCTTCTGCTTCATCTGATTGAAAAAAATAAAATAGATATTTATGATATCCCCATTGTGGAAATCACGGCGCAGTATCTTGATTATATCAAACAGATGCAGGAGCGTGATATGAATATCATGAGCGAGTTTCTGGTGATGGCGGCCACTCTGGTGGATATCAAGTGCAAGATGCTCCTGCCCAGAGAAGTGAACGAGGAAGGGGAGGAAGAGGACCCCCGAGCAGAGCTGGTTCAGAAACTCTTGGAGTACAAGCTATACAAATACATGTCTTTTGAACTTCGGGACAGGCAGGTGGATGCGGCAAGGAATCTTTACAGGGAACAGCATCTGCCCAAGGAAGTGGAGGCATACCGCCAGCCCATCGATTATAAAGAATTAATCGGGGATATGAATTTAAGTAAGCTTCAGGATATCTTTAAGTCCATTGTGAGAAAGCAGGAGGACAAGATTGACCCCATCCGAAGCAAATACGGCAATATCGAGAAAGAAGAGATTGACATGGAGGTCAAAACGCTCTATGTGGCGGCATACGCCAGAGAGCACAAAGTTTTCAGCTTCCGCAAGCTTCTGGAAAAGCAGAGAAGCAAGATGGAAGTGATTGTAACCTTTCTGATAATTTTGGAGCTGATGAAAACGGGAGAAATAGTTATCAGCCAAGAAGAAATTTTTGATGACATTATGATTACATCAAATGTGGCGTAGTAGAAGGGAATGAGGAAATGGACAGGACAAAAGCAGAGGCGGTGTTGGAGGCTGTGCTGTTTACCATGGGGGAATCCGTGGAGGTGGGCAGGCTTGCCACTGTGATAGAGGAAGATGTAAAGACCACAAAGCAGCTCCTTGCTGAGATGTCGGAGCGTTATGAAAAAGAGGACAGGGGCATTACCCTGACATGGTTTGACAACGCGGTACAGCTTTGCACCAAGGCGGATATGTATGAGTATCTGATTAAGATTGCCAAGGCGCCCAGAAAGATGACCCTTACGGACACGGTGTTGGAGACTCTTTCCATTATTGCATACAAGCAGCCCGTGACCCGAATCGAAGTAGAGAGTGTGCGGGGAGTGAGTTGCGACCATGCCATCAACAAGCTTCTGGAATATGATCTGATTACGGAGCTTGGACGGCTGGACGCTCCGGGAAGACCCCTTTTATTCGGCACTACGGAACAATTCTTACGCTGCTTCGGGGTAAAGAGTCTGGAAGAGCTGCCAAAGGTGAATCCGGTTCAGGTGGAAGAATTTAAACAGCAGGCGGAGGAAGAGATTCAATTACAGTTGGATGTGTAGTTTTATGATAATTATGGCAAAAGCCTCATATATTGTTAAAAAGCCGGGATGAGTGGAATGCAAATCAGGATGTTTGGGCAGAGAACAATAAGGGGCTTTTTTTATGGGCTTTTTGCAGTGGCGGGAATCTGCGCGCTGACGGCGCTGGGATGGGCGGGGGCGCGGACGGACGGAAAAATGCCCCGGTCCGGCGATGCGGCAGACGCGGACAGGGAATGGCTGGTGCTGTCTGAGGACGGACGGGTGCAAAGAAGCAAAAGGATGGCGTTGACGGACAATGGGGGAGCGTCAAGCGAATGGGCAGCCGCCCGGGAACCGGCACAGACTAATGGGCAGATGGCAATACAGGCACAGGGAGCGGCAAAGAGTGAAGAGCTGTCCCTATATGCAACGGCGGCAGTATTGATAGATGCGGATTCCGGCAGGGTGCTGTACGGGAAAAGCGAAGACATACCTCTTGCCATGGCAAGCACTACCAAAATCATGACCTGCATCACGGTGCTGGAGCATGTGGAGGATTTGGGAGAGATGGTAACGGTATCCTCCTATGCGGCGAGCATGCCCAAGGTAAAGCTGTACATAAAAAAGGGGGAACAGTATCAGGTGAGGGAGCTTTTGTTTTCCCTGATGCTGGAATCCCACAATGACGCCGCCGTTGCTCTTGCGGAATATGTGGGAAAACAATATCTGGAAGACGAATTGAAAGTGAAGGATACGGCGGATTTTTCCACAGAGGAGAGCAAACAGGCGGTAGCGGCGTTTGCGGCGCTGATGAATGCCAAGGCGGATGCCCTCGAGTGCAGGGATACTTATTTTATCACTCCGAACGGTCTGGACGCTACGGAAACGATTGTTTTCGACAATGGGGAAAGCGTTGTAAGAGAGCATCATACCACGGCGGCTGACCTTGCAAGGATAATGGCATACTGCATTACGGAGTCCTCCAAGCGGGATTTATTTTTGGAGATTACAAGGACGGCGTCCTATAGTTTTTACCGCAACGGACGGAACTTTACCTGTAACAACCATAACTCCTTTCTGAGTATGATGGAAGGCGCTTTAAGCGGCAAAACGGGGTTTACCAACAAAGCGGGATATTGTTATGTAGGAGCGCTTCGCAGGGGGGAGCGCACCTTTGTGGTAGCGCTTTTGGCATGTGGCTGGCCAAACAATAAATCTTACAAGTGGAGCGATACAAAAGAACTTATGGAGTATGGGCTTAAGTATTATGATTATCGGGAATTTTCACCCGAAGTGACCTGGGGCAGCATTTATGTGGCAAACGGCGCCGCAAAAGACGGAAACCCGTATCATTCCGTAAGTGTTTCCATTATCCGAAAAGAAAAAGAGGAACCCATCCGGCTGCTGGTCAGAGACGAGGAGAATGTCGTCGCGAAGCTCACCTGTAAGGAAAGTCTGCCCGCTCCTGTGGCGGAGGGAACCCAGGTGGGCACAATCACCTACTATCTGGTGGACGCGTCGGGCAAAGAAAACTTTCTGAAGGAGGAAGGGCTTTATACCGGGGAAGGAGCCGGCGAAAAGAATTTTTCTTTTGTGGCTAGGTATATTTTCGGGAATTACTTATTTTGAAAAAATAAAATTGTCAAAAAAATGCAATTCGTTCTTTGCGAGTTGCATTTTTTATGTTATACTATCTTAGTTAGGATATATTATATTATCTATTTATTATAAACGGAGGGCAGAAAGCATGAGTACTACTTCAAAAGCGAGCCAAAGAATAGCAGCTTTGCTCGATGACAACAGTTTCGTTGAAATCGGCGGTCTTGTGACGGCAAGAGCGACCGATTTCAATCAGAAACCAACAGAAACTCCTTCAGACGGCGTTATCACCGGCTATGGAGTGATTGACGGTAATCTTGTGTATGTGTACAGTCAGGATGCTTCCGTACTGGGCGGCACAATCGGTGAGATGCACGCCAAAAAGATTACGGGTCTCTATGATTTAGCCATGAAGACGGGAGCGCCGGTTATCGGACTGCTGGACTGCGCCGGTCTCAGACTGCAGGAGGCGACGGACGCGCTTGCGGCATTTGGCGGCATTTACGCAAAACAGGCGCTGGCATCCGGCGTGATTCCCCAGATTACCGCAATTTTCGGAACCTGTGGTGGGGGACTTGCACTGTTTCCCACGATGACGGATTTTACTTTTATGGAGGACAAGAACGCCAAGCTTTTTGTCAATGCGCCCAATGCATTGGATGGCAATGTTATCACCAAGAACGACACTTCCTCGGCAAAATTCCAGGCACAGGAGAGCGGCATTGTGGATGTGGTGGCGGACGAGGCTTCCCTGTTGGGCAAGATTAGGGAGCTTATCGGTTTCCTGCCTGCTAATAATGAGGACTGTGCAAGCTTTGAAGAATGCAGCGACGATTTGAACCGGGTGAATCCGGAGATTGCAAACTGCGTGGGAGATACCTCCATTGCATTGTCCATTCTTGCGGATGACAATTATTTCTTTGAAGTGAAGCCGGAATATGCAAAAGAGATGGTGACAGGATTTATCCATTTAAACGGAGCAACCGTAGGCGCTGTGGCAAACAGAAGCGAGGTTTGTGACGAGACGGGCAAGGTAGTGGAGAAGCTTGATGCGGTGCTCACCGCAAAGGGCAGCGAGAAAGCGGCTGACTTTGTAAACTTCTGTGATGCTTTCGGCATTCCCGTGCTGACCCTGACCAATGTGAAGGGATATGAAGCTACCGTATGTTCCGAGAAAAAAATCGCAAAGGCTGTGGCAAAGCTTACCTATGCTTTTGCAAACGCTACGGTTCCCAAGGTAAATGTAGTGGTTGGCAAAGCTTACGGCACCGCCTATGTGGCAATGAACTCCAAGGCCGTGGGCGCGGATATCACTATCGCATGGCCCGATGCCCAGATCGGCACCATGGACAGCAAGCTTGCCGCAAAGATTATGTATGACGGACAGGGCGCTGATGTGATTAATGAGAAGGCAGCCGAATACGAAGCGTTGACATTAAATGTCACAAGCGCTGCCAAGAGAGGATATGTTGACCAGATTGTAGATGCGGCGGATACCAGAAAGTATGTGATCGGCGCATTTGAAATGCTGTTTACAAAACGCGAGGACCGTCCGGCTAAAAAACACGGGACAGTCTAGAAAGGGTGATTGTTAAAATGAAGAAATTTTTAAGCTTATTATGCATGATTACCTGCGTTTTTGGATTGACGGCTTGCGGAAGCGGAGCGGATCTGACACAGCGTGAACGGCAAAATGTGGATTCGGCAAAGAAAATGGCTGTAGAAGAGGTTCTGCCAACCCTTGAGCTGTTCATGAATGATGATGATTTAAAGCTTGGCGAATACACTCCGGAAGAGTATACCGCTGAAGAAGTTGCGCATCTGGTTTCCGAAAATTACGGTTTTGAAGTTGCGGATGGGTATAAATTCTTAAACGCGGTAACCTCTTTCCGTTCCGCCAAGAAATCAATAGGCAGCATCACAGGAAAGCCGGATGTACAATCCGCTGATGTGACGGCTAAGATTGATGACAGTCAGATTATTGTAACTGTGCAGGTAAAAGGTGCTGAGAAGGATGCAGAGGCGGAAATTATTTTTTCCAACGATATGTTTTTGACTTTGGAATCCGCAGCGTTAAACCCCATTTCTTCTTTTAAGGAGATGATGACGAAAGCGGCGCTCAACACCTTAATCGGTATGGGAACCGTGTTCCTCGTATTGGTTCTGATTTGCCTGCTGATATCCTGCTTTGCCGTTATTCCTAAGATTCAGGCAGCTTTTTCCAAGAAAAGCGAGACGCCCGCATCTTCGGCCGACAAGGTAGTGGCGCAGATAACCCAAAAAGAAGAGGTAGTAGAGGAGTCAGACGATTTGGAGCTGGTTGCGGTGATAGCCGCTGCGATTGCAGCAAGCGAGGGAGCTGTTTCAACGGACGGCTTTGTGGTCCGTTCCATCCGCAGGAGAGGCTGACAGGGCTCTTTAGTAGTAAGACTGTTATAAAAAGAAAGATTAAAAAGGCGTAAGCCTTATGATATGGAGGATGAAAAAATGAAGAATTATACTATTACCGTAAACGGAAATGTATATGATGTAGTAGTGGAAGAGGGCGCATCAAGCGGCGCTCCCGTAGCAGCGAAAGCTCCCGCAGCGCCGAAAGCGGCACCCAAGGCAGCAGCTCCGGCTCCCGCAGCAGCTTCCGGTGCGGCAGGCAGCGTGAAGATTGAAGCCGGTGCGGCAGGCAAGGTATTTAAGATTGAAGCCGCTGTGGGTCAGGCAGTTAAGGCAGGAGATCCCGTTGTGATTGTGGAAGCCATGAAGATGGAGATTCCCGTAGTCGCACCTCAAGACGGTACCGTGGCAAGCATCAATGTAACGGTAGGCGATGCTGTGGAAGCCGGTGCTTTGCTTGCAACCCTGAATTAATGACAAGCAAATCACAACAGGAGGTTAACAAATGGAATATATAGGTTCTACGCTAAACAACCTGATTCATCAGACAGCGTTCTTCAACCTGACTTGGGGAAACTATCTCATGATATTGGTTGCGTGCTTTTTCCTTTATTTAGCTATCCGTCATGAGTTTGAGCCGTTACTCTTACTGCCCATTGCGTTCGGTATGCTGCTTGTAAACATTTATCCGGACATCATGATACATCCCGAGGATGCATCCAATGGCACGGGCGGACTGCTGTATTATTTTTATATTTTAGACGAGTGGGCAATACTGCCTTCCCTGATTTTCATGGGCGTGGGCGCCATGACGGACTTTGGTCCCCTGATTGCGAATCCCAAGAGCTTCCTCTTAGGCGCAGCGGCACAGTTCGGTATTTTTGCGGCTTACTTCGGAGCGATCATTCTTGGATTTAACGATATGGCAGCCGCAGCTATCTCCATTATCGGCGGCGCAGACGGACCTACCTCCATCTTCCTCGCAAGTAAGCTGGGGCAGACGGCAATTTTAGGACCTATCGCGGTGGCGGCGTATTCGTATATGTCACTGGTGCCGATTATCCAGCCGCCTTTCATGAAGCTGCTTACTACAGAGAAAGAGCGTAAGATTAAGATGGGTCAGCTTCGCCCGGTTTCTAAACTGGAGAAGATTCTGTTCCCCATTATCGTTACCATTGTGGTATGTCTGATTCTGCCTACCACAGCTCCCTTGGTGGGTATGCTGATGTTAGGTAATCTGTTCAGGGAATCCGGCGTGGTGAGACAGCTTCAGGAGACAGCATCCAATGCTTTGATGTATATTGTGGTTATTCTGTTAGGAACTTCCGTGGGAGCCACCACCAGTGCAGAAGCATTTTTAAATGTTGATACTTTGAAGATCGTGGCGCTTGGTCTTGCGGCGTTTATTTTCGGAACGGTAGCGGGTATCCTTTTTGGAAAGCTGATGTGCTGGGCTACAAAGGGCAAGGTAAATCCCCTTATTGGTTCCGCAGGCGTGTCCGCCGTTCCCATGGCAGCCCGCGTATCCCAGAAAGTCGGTGCGGAAGCAGACCCTACCAACTTCCTGTTGATGCATGCAATGGGACCCAATGTAGCAGGCGTTATCGGCACTGCTGTGGCAGCCGGTACATTTATGGCTATTTTTGGAGTATTTTGATAAATTGAATGGTTTAATAATGAATGAAATGGAGGAATTTCGTAAATGTCAGAAGAACAAGCAAAGAAACCGATTAAAATTACGGAAACCGTTTTACGTGACGCCCATCAGTCTCTGATTGCTACCAGAATGCCCACCGAATTCATGCTTCCCATTATTGATAAGATGGATAAGGTAGGTTATCATTCCGTGGAGTGCTGGGGCGGCGCAACCTTTGACGCATCCCTGCGTTTCCTGAAGGAAGACCCTTGGGACAGACTGAGGAAACTGCGTGACGGTTTTAAAAATACCAAGCTGCAGATGCTGTTCCGCGGACAGAATATTTTGGGTTACAGGCCTTATGCAGATGATGTGGTAGACTATTTCGTACAGAAATCCATCTCCAACGGTATTGATATTATTCGTATTTTTGACTGCTTAAATGATTTGCGCAATCTGCAGGAAGCAGTAAACGCGACTAACCGTTTCAAGGCAAAAGAGGGCAGGGGTCATGCACAGGTGGCATTGTCTTATACCTTGGGCGATGCCTATACCCTTGAATATTGGACCAGCACGGCGAAAAAGATTGAGGAGATGGGCGCGGATTCCATTTGCATTAAGGATATGGCAGGACTGCTGGTTCCCTACAAGGCAACCGAGCTGATTTCAGCCATGAAGAGCGCAACCAAGCTGCCCATCCAGCTTCACACCCATTATACCTCCGGCGTGGCAAGCATGACCTATTTAAAGGCTGTAGAAGCCGGCGTGGATGTCATCGATACGGCTATGAGTCCCTTTGCTCTGGGTACTTCACAGCCCGCTACCGAGGTTATGGTGGAAACCTTCCGCGGTACCCCTTATGACACCGGCTTTGACCAGAATCTCTTGGCAGAGATTGCCGATTACTTCAGGCCTTATCAGGAAGAGTGCTTAAAGAGCGGTCTGTTAAATCCCAAGGTGATGGGCGTAAATATCAAGACTTTGCTGTATCAGGTACCCGGCGGTATGCTTTCCAATCTGGTGAGCCAGCTTAAGGAGCAGAATGCAGAAGACAAATATTATGAGGTGCTGGAGGAAGTTCCCCGCGTGCGTAAGGATTTGGGCGAGCCGCCCCTTGTTACTCCTTCTTCCCAGATTGTGGGTACACAGGCAGTGTTCAATGTGCTGATGGGAGAGAGATACAAGGTTGCCACCAAGGAAACCAAGGGAATGCTCCGCGGCGAGTACGGTCAGACCGTAAAGCCCATGAGTCAGGAAGTTATCGATAAGGTTATCCCCGGCGAGGAGAGAATCACCTGCCGTTATGCGGATAAGCTTGAAAATGAGCTATCCAAGCTGGAAGACGAGATGAAGGAATGGAAGCAGCAGGACGAGGATGTATTAAGCTATGCGCTGTTCCCTCAGGTTGCCACAGATTTCTTTAAGTATCGTCAGGCACAGCAGGAGAAGGTTGACATGACGCAGGCGGATACCAAGACAGGGGCATATCCTGTATAAAGACAGATTATTTTCATACAGAAATATTTGAGAGGATATTTTCTAAAGAGATTTAGGGATATCCTCTTTTTGCGGCAAACCTTGACAAAGCGTTCCGGGGGGGGTAAAATGAGTATATTTTAACAGGAAGATAAATGGCAGGAGGGACGCAAATGGAAACAACATTATCCGTAAACGGCAAAATTTTTTCCGTGGTAAAAATGCTGGGAAAGGGTAATGGAGGATATTCGTATCTTGTGAAAGACGGAATCGGCAAATATGTGCTGAAACAGATACATCAGGAACTCTGCGATAACGCTCCCTTTGACAGCCGGATAGAAGAAGAGATAAGGGATTATATGAAGCTCAAAAGCATCGGCATCAAAATGCCCGCAATGCTTGATATTGATACAAAAGAAGAAAGAATTCTCAAGGAATACATAGAAGGACAGACCATTTACGAATTGATGCTGCGGGATAAAATAGAGCCATCTTATCTAAAGCAAATTCAACAGATGTGCGCCCTTTTGCATGAGGCAGCTCCTTATATGGAATGTTTCCCCACACAGTTTGTAGTGAGGGACAAAGAAATCTATTATGTGGATTTTGAATGCAATGATTACTTGGAATAGTGGATAAAAAACGGAGTATTAATATTGGTCGAAAATATCGAAATTTCTTAAATAGGAAAAAGAAAATTGTTTAGATTAGGCAGAAATGTGGTATAATGATTCTGCTGGCGCAGAATCCAAGTCAGCTTACGCTGCCTTGCCTCACAAAGCATAAGAGCGCTTTGTGAGGCATTATACGGAGCCATGGCTTGAAAATCAAATGTCTGCTGCGCAGCCGCTTGATTTTTCGGGGTTCTGCCCGGGATTTGCTGTATTCACGGCATGTAGCGTCCGAATGGACATCAGAAAATAAATTTGTGTAAAAGTTAGAAGAATTGGGAACCTTTTTTGGTTTCTATGTATCATTTATATGGAGTCTTTTACTTTATTACAAAAGATTTTAAAATACATAGAAAGAGGTTTCGGAAGATGAAACAAGTTGAATTTTGTGAGAGGGTCAGTCAATATAGATATCAATTTTACATAGCGGCTTATGCCATCCTGCGAAATGAGGCGGATGCGGAGGATGCCGTCTGTAATGCAATCCTGAGTGGATACGAGCATTTGGGGCAGTTAAAGAATCCGAAGAAATTCAAAGCATGGATGCTCACCATTATAAGAAACGAAGCTTTAAAGATTTGCGACAAGAGAGTAGAGCTTTTGGAAAACGAAAATGTGGAACAGTTTTTGCCGCCGGTCTATGACAGTCATAACGAATTGTGGGACATTGTACAGACATTAAAGGAAGAATATCGAGAGGTTATCGTGCTGTTTTATTATAATGACCTCTCTCTGAGGGATATTTCCGATATTTTAGGAATTTCCATAGGAACGGTAAAATCACGCCTGAACCGCGGGAGAAAGCTTTTAAAAGAATTTTTGAGTGAATAGATTTGGTTAAAAACATATTCGAGTGGGTGTACATATGAATGAATTTGATAAAAAAGTGAAAGAGCATATTAAGAATATAGAGGTTCCGGCATCCTATAATGAGAAAGTAGATGAAGTCCTGTTAGATATCATGAAAAAGGATGAGATTATTTTGGAAAAAGAGAAAAAACACAGGCTGCTGCCGAAGGCTGCTGTCTGTTTATTGTGTCTTTTCTGCGTTATTTCTTTGTATACATTGTATACAATGGATGTTCATGCCAATATTTTTTCTTTCTTCAAAGAAACGATTATGGATTTTCTGGGAAGAGGAAATCCCGAGGAAGAGATTGAAAATATGGGTGTAGAAAGCAACAAGATATCCGTAAACGATAAACCGGATTTGATGATGGAAATGAAGGAAACGGTTATTGACAATCATAGCATATATGCTCTGGTGCAGATAACAGCTCCTGCGGATATTAAGTTTGAGGAGGATATTTCATTTGATTACTATTGTTTCTGTAAGGGTGCAAATTATAATACGCGCCAGCTTCTGAGCGGCTCCAGGTCCTGTGAGCTGGCGGAGGTAAGCGAGGAGTTCCCGAACATGGCAACTTATGTGGTTGGCGTGGTGTTTGATGAGACATTGGAGGAAGGCGATGAGGTGACAGTCTGCTTCAAGGATTTAACGAAAGCCCCTTATTCTTCCGACTCAGAACGATTGATAGAGGGCTTGTGGAGCCTTACTTTCCCTTATTATCCCACGGTTACGGACCATATTGAGCTGGAAGGAAGCCCGGATATGGAGTTTTCCTTTATTAATACAACAGCGCAGTTAATAAAGCTTGAGGTGTCGCCCCTGAGGATGTTGGTATATGCGGATGTTTCTAATTTTCCCAGTGATGAGCTGGGGGTTTCAGACACCAATATTGCCATAAGGCTTAAGATGATTGATGGAAGCGAGCTGACCATAGTGAGCCATAATCCGGAAGAAGCAGAATACATCCAGGGCGGAAGCGTATCCTTCAGCAATGAAGGGGATAAGACTTATGAGCAGGTAAATGTGGAATTTACAGGTATGATTAATCTTGCAAAGATCGCCGGAGTTTATATAGAAGATTTGTATGTACCCATAAAGTGATGCCGCAAGATATTTTGTAAAAAATAAACTTTGGGGAACCTTTTCATTCTCCCGGGTATCTTATTATATAGGGGCGAAAATTGCGTATGTCAGAATGCAGCGTCCCAAAACGGCATGGCTGCTCCGAAGAAGGATATACGGCTATGACTTTATGAGACACGGAGGAATGAAAAATGAAAAAGAAGTTTTTTGCATTAATGTTAGGAGGGGTAATGGCAGCCGGGAGTCTTTTTGCACAGACATCTGCTGTGGCACAGGCGGCCGGCTGGGACGATTTGAAAAGTGAGCATTGGCAAAATTGGATATCGGAGTATGACTGTGAGGGTCTTTCGGATGCCCATATCAAATCCAGCAGTGTTGATGTGGTCAATGGGTTTCTCACGGTGAAGGTGGATGTGGAGAGCGAAAGCCACAGTCCTGCGATGTGGGGCGGAGCCGTTTATGTGAGTGAAGAAAAATGGGAGCCGGACCCGTCTGTGGGAGATGGAGAGAGTTACTATGATTTCCTTACATTGGGGTCCACCGCTACGGAGTCAAAATTCTTTCTGGAGGGTCCGGAATGTGTTCTGGAGGGAAATAAAGGTAATATTAAGTTTACCTTTGATGAGCTTACTCCCGGCAAAACTTATTATGTATACTGTCAGGTAGCGGATCCACATGATGAATCCGAGGCTATGTATATGTGTCATTGGGCGGTGGAGCTCGGCTCCGGAACGCCCACTGCTGCAGCAGACAGTTCTGCCGATAATGAGAATTCCGCAGATAATGGGGCGTCTACCGATAATGAAACTTCTTCCGGCAATGCGTCTTCAGGCAGCGCCAGTCAGGCAGAAGAGATTTCCTATGAAGATACGATAGTTGATGAAATTGCGGAATCCTCTGCCGGCGCTACCGTTAAAACGGAGGAGGGGATTTCCGCCCTGTCCAACTCCGTTATGAAGGAACTGCTTAAGAAAGGGGATGTTTCACTGAGAATGGAATTCACCTACGATAAGAAGGACTATGTGATCATCATTCCGGCAGGCGCAGCCCTTGACAATGACATTCCGTGGTACGGTCCTCTGTATCTGGCGCAGCATTTCGGGAACAGTGCCGGAACTGCGGCAGCTAAAAACGGTACGGTTTATGAAGTAAAGCTTGGCGACAGCATGAGTAAGATTGCTAAGGCAAATAATATGACATTGGAGCAGTTATTGGCAAAGAATCCGCAAGTGAAAGACCCTAATAAGATCATGGCAGGACAGAAGATTAATCGTTAATTTACTTTGTTCAGGGCAGTGATTTTCTATGATGCCGGACCGCCGGAGAAAATCAGCGGTTCGGCATTTTGCATCTTTGTCTTGACAATATGCTCGCGATACTGTAAAATAACAACTGTTATAATGGTGTTGTATTTCCGCATTTTACGGAAGAAGGGACGATGACATGGCTCGTAAGGAGACAATCACGGGAGATAATATTTTAGACACTGCATTTGCCATGGTGAAAGAAGAGGGCATGGCGGGTATGACGGCAAGGCGACTTGCAGCAAGAGCGGGCTGTTCCACACAGCCTATTTTTCGTCTTTACAGAAATATGGGAGAATTGTGGCAGGCTGTATATGAAAAGTCAGCGGCTTTCTTTTTGGAATATTATAATAAATATCCGCCAAAAGGCAAAGCTCCTTTTGTAAGGCTGGGCATGGCTTATATCGCTTTTGCAAGGGAGGAAAAGCATCTGTTCGAGCTGCTCTTTTTATTGGCGGACGCGCCGGAAGGTTCCGTGAAGAAGAGCATTTATGAGCTTTTAAACGGAGATAAGGGCAATGTGGTCTATGAGATAAATCTGGCGAAGGCCCAAGGATGCCCCAACCCCAGTGAATTATTCATGAAAATGTGGATTTTTATTCATGGTTCCGCGTGTATGACATTGACGGGGGATTATGATTTGTTGGACGAAGAGACAATGGAGCTTTTGGAGCAGTCCTATGCGGCCTTTGCACAGCGTGAAGAGCAATTCTAAGCCAGCAAAGTACGCAGGCTAAAAATTGCTAAAACTTCACGCGGTGAAGAGTAATGCTAAATTAATGTTGATTGTCGTAATGGAGAGATGAATGGACAGACAGGCAGAAGAACAGTATGATATCTTAAACCGAATCAGGGAGAAATACGGGCATATGAGCAAGAGTCATAAGCTCATATCCAATTATATTATGGAGCATTATGACCAGGCGGTGTTCATGACTGCGGCAAGGCTGGGAGAAACGCTTGATATCAGTGAATCCACCGTGGTACGCTTTGCCATGGGCATCGGTTACGAGGGATATCAGGAATTTCAGAAAGCATTGGAAGAGTGTGTGAAGGGTAAGTTGAGCACCATTCAGAAAATGGATGCAAAATACGGCAGAAGTACGCAGTCGGAAATTTTGACATCCGTGTTGGACGCGGATATCGAAAAACTACAGGATACCATACAGAATCTGGACCCGGCAGCGTTTGAAATGGCGGTAGAGACCATTTTGGAAGCGGATATTATTTATATTATGGGACTTAGAAGTAATGAGCCTTTAGCGGCTTTTTTACATTTTTACCTGAATATGATACGGGGCAAGGTGGTGTTGATCAATACCACCAGCGTGACGGAGACCTTTGAACAGATGATTCATATAAGCGAGAAGGACTGTTTTATCGGCATCAGCTTTCCCAGGTATTCCATGCGTACCTTAAAGGCTATGGAGTTTGCCAATGACAGGAATGCCAAGGTGATTGCCATCACCGACAACATCCATTCTCCCATGAATTTGTATTCTTCCTGCAACCTCTTTGCCCGAAGCGATATGGTGTCCATTGTGGATTCCCTCGTGGCGCCTTTAAGCGTTATTAACGCTATTGTGGTGGCTCTTTGCATCAAATGTCCCAGAGAGGTAAAGGACAATCTGGAAACGCTGGAAGAGGTATGGAATAATTATCAGGTTTACTTAAATGACGAGATTGACTTTATTAACGATGATCCTATTTTGAACTATTCCTTGTATAAAGACGATGATGGAGAAGAAAAACAGGGCAGGAAAAAGCGGGGAAAGAAAGACTGAGTAAGATAATGCAGAGTGTAATTGTAATCGGCGGCGGCGCCGCCGGCATGATGGCAGCCATTGCGGCTGCCGGAACAGGCGCGAGCGTTAAGCTGCTCGAAAAAAACGAAAAATTGGGAAAGAAGCTCTTTATCACGGGAAAAGGCCGCTGCAATGTGACAAATTCAGGCGATGCAGAGACTTTTTTTTCAAATATATGCACCAACCCTAAATTTCTGTACAGCGCTTTTTACGGTTATGATAACAGTGCGGTGATGGAGTTTCTGGAGAAGGCGGGATGCCCTTTGAAGGTGGAAAGAGGAGAGAGGGTATTTCCGGTGTCAGACCGTTCCTCGGACATTATCGGAGCGTTCAAAAGAGAATTAAACAGGCTGGGGGTTAAGGTGCTGCTTAACACAAAGGTAGCGGAGCTTTGTTATGTTCCGTCTTATGTATATGGTGTGAAGCTTTCGGACGGAAGCGTTTTAAAGGCGGATAAATGCATTGTCTGCACAGGCGGGATGTCCTATCCGGCAACAGGTTCCACGGGGGACGGTTATCATTTCGCGCAGGAAACGGGACACAGGCTGGTGGAAGCAAGACCCGCTCTGGTGCCTTTGGAGACGGAAGAAACATGGTGCGGGGATTTGATGGGACTTTCCCTGAAAAATGTATCCCTTCGTATGATTGACGGCAAAAAAGAGCTGTATCGGGGCTTTGGGGAGATGCTTTTTACCCACTTCGGGGTCAGCGGACCGTTGGTATTGAGCGCCAGCAGTTTTTACGGAAAACGGAAGTCGGATTCCGTCAGGCTTTTGATAGATTTAAAACCGGCTTTAGACGAAGAGCAATTGGATAAACGCCTGCTTAGGGAATTTGAACAGAATAAGAATAAGCAGTTTAAAAATGCCCTCGGAAGTTTGTTCCCGGTAAAATTGATTCCGGTGATGATAAAGCTTTCGGGCATTCATCCCGATAAGAAAGTAAATGAGATTACCAGAGAAGAGAGAAGGGGATTTTTGGATAAAATCAAGAATCTGCCCCTTACCGTCAAAGGAACCCGCTCCTTTGAGGAGGCAATCATCACCCAGGGAGGAGTTTCCGTAAAAGATATAAACCCTTCCACCATGGAGTCCAAGCTGGTGAAAAACCTATATTTTGCAGGCGAAGTGCTGGATTTGGACGCCATGACGGGGGGCTTCAATCTGCAGATTGCGTGGTCAACCGGGCATTTGGCGGGGAAGTGTGAAGAGAATTTCTAAGCCCGCAAGAGGGTGTGTAAACACCCCCTCTTCAGGACGCGGACTAAGAAATTCTAGATCTTCACACCGAAGAACGCAAAAACCGCGTTCTTCATGAATTGCTTGCGCCTGCTGTGCGGGCGTGGCGGGAAGCATAAGCGGAAGGAAGCTTTTCTAAGGTCAGAGAGAACCTGACCATAGCGCTAAAGCGCATGGAAAATCTAAGTCATTCCGCGAAGAATCCGCAAGCGGATTCTTCCGAATCTGTACAGATTCATGGATTGTTTGTGCCGCCGTTGGCGGCATGTCTGGAAGTGTGAGAAGAATTTCTAAGGTGCTTGAAGTACAGCGCCTAAGAAATTATAAATCTCACACTGAAGAATCGCAAGAGAAGCGATTCTTCTCATTGATTATTTGTGCCTGCTGTGCGGGCGTGGCGGAAAGCATTAAGGAGGAGACGGCATGGCGTTTAATATTGCTATAGACGGGCCTGCGGGAGCGGGAAAAAGCACCATAGCAAAGGCGGTGGCAGACAGATTGGGAATGATTTACATAGACACGGGGGCAATGTACCGTGCCATGGCTTTATTTATGCTGCGGGAGAAGATTTCCCCGGAGGATGAAAAAGCCGTCAGCGCCAAATGTAAAGAGGCGTACATTACCATCCTGCATGAGAACGGTGAACAGGAAGTCCGGCTGAACGGTGAAAATGTCAATGCTTTTCTTCGGACGGAAGAAGTGGGAAATATGGCGTCCGTCACCAGCGCCTATCAGGCAGTCCGGGAAAAACTGGTGGAATTGCAAAAACAGCTTGCCGCGGAATGTGACTGTGTGATGGACGGGCGGGATATCGGAACCTGTGTACTGCCCCATGCACAGGTGAAAATTTATCTTACGGCGGACAGTAAGGTCCGGGCAAAGAGGCGTTTTGACGAACTTACGCAAAAAGGAGCCGCCTGCGACTTGGAACAGATTCTGAAGGATGTGGAAGAAAGGGATTACCGGGATATGCACAGAGAGCATTCTCCTTTAAGGCAGGCGGAGGATGCCGTTTTGGTGGACAGCTCCGATATGGGGATAGAGGAAGTGATTGAAGAGATTCTGGGCATATGCGAAAAAAAGAGATAGTGTGAAAAGAATGCAGGGGGTATGACCATGGAAGTGAGGCTTGCGGATTGCGCAGGGTTCTGCTTTGGGGTAAAACGGGCAGTAGATACTGTGTATGAGCAGATAGAAACAGGGAAAACTATATATACTTACGGACCTATTGTCCATAACGAGGAAGTAGTCAGGGATTTGGAAGAGCGGGGAGTAAGGGTAATAGAGACGGAGGAAGAACTTAGAAGCATGCATCCGGCAAATGCAGAAAACAAACCTGTGCCGGAAAGTAACAAAATCGTGATTATAAGGGCTCACGGCGTTCCCCGTAAAATTTATGATATTCTGGAAGAGAACGGGATGGAATGTATTGACGCAACCTGTCCTTTTGTGAAAAGAATCCACGGCATTGTGGAAAGGGCGGGCAATGAGGGAAAACATATTGTGATTGTGGGAAATCCGGGGCATCCCGAAGTGGAGGGAATTAAGGGATGGTGCACCGGACCCGTAACGGTATTGGAAACTTGTGAAGAGGCGGAAAAATTTACGCTTCAGAAGGAAGAAAAGCTTTGTATTGTATCTCAAACGACATTTAATTACAATAAATTTCAACAGATAGTTGAAATTTTTGAAAAAAAAGGTTACAATGATAATGTCGTTAATACTATCTGCAATGCGACGGAGGAAAGACAGCAGTCGGCAAAAGCGCTTGCAGAGCAGGCTGATGTCATGATAGTAATAGGGGGCAGGCACAGCTCCAATACGAGAAAGCTCTATGAAATATGCAGCGCTGAATGTGCAAAGACCTATTTTATACAGACACTGGATGACTTGCATTTAGAACTACCTAAAGCTGTTCGACTAGTGGGAATTACTGCGGGGGCTTCCACCCCAAATAAATTAATTGAGGAGGTTCAAAATTATGTCAGAATTAACTTTTGAACAAATGTTGGAAGGATCATTAAAAACAATACATGCAGGAGAGGTAGTGGAAGGCACAGTTATCGATGTGAAACCGGATGAAATCATTCTTAACATCGGCTATAAGTCGGACGGTATTCTTACCAAACATGAATATACCAACGATTCCAGTGTCGATTTGACCACTGTAGCCAAGATCGGCGATACCATGGAAACCAAGGTATTACGGGTAAATGACGGCGAGGGACAAGTTCTTCTTACTTACAAGCGTCTTGCCGCCGACAGAGGGAATAAGCGGATTGAAGAGGCTTACAACAGTCAGGAAGTGCTTAAGGCTGCCGTTACACAGGTATTGGAGGGAGGCTTAAGCGTGATTGTGGACGAAGTGAGAATTTTTATCCCCGCAAGCCTTGTGTCCGATACTTATGAGCGGGATCTGACACAGTATGCAGGGAAAGAGATTGAGTTTGTTATCAGCGAGTACAATCCCAAGAGGAGAAGATATATCGGCGACCGCAGGCAGTTGGTTGCCGCCAAGAAAGCGGAGCTTCAGAAGGAGCTGTTTGCCAGAATCAAGGAAGGCGATATTGTGGAAGGCACCGTAAAGAATGTGACGGAGTTTGGCGCTTTCATTGATTTGGGCGGCGCGGACGGGCTGCTTCACATCTCCGAGATGTCATGGGGCAGGGTGGAGCATCCCAAGAAAGTGTTTAAGATCGGGGACAAGCTGAATGTTCTGATCAAAGAGATTAACGGAAGCAAGATTGCGCTGTCCTTAAAATTTGACGATGCCAATCCCTGGAAAGACGCGGCGGATAAATATGCTCTGGATACCGTGGTGACAGGAAAAGTTGCCAGAATGACGGATTTTGGCGCTTTCATTGAGTTGGAGCCGGGTGTGGACGCACTGCTTCATGTATCCCAGATTGCCAGAGAACATGTTGAGAAGCCTGCTGATGTACTGAAAATCGGAGATGAAGTGACTGCAAAAGTAGTTGACTTTAACGAGGCGGACAGAAAGATTTCCTTAAGTATCAAGGCAATGCTGGCGCCGGAAGCTCCGGAGGAAGAGAGCGGCGATGAGGCGGAAGCTTCCGAAAATAACGAATAAAGAAAACATATGCATAATTTAAGAGGCATTCATAATAAAATAGGGATATATTCAAAATAAGCAAATATCGGATGGTACAGAATATGACATATGACTATGAATATCTGAAAAAGGAAGTATTGGCGCTGACTACCATAGATTTAAATTCCTATAAGGAAGCGCAGATGAAGCGCCGGATTGATACCTTAATTACCAAACATAATATTAAAGGTTATGATAAATATGTACAGGCATTGCGAACCGATGAGGCTTTATTTGATGAGTTTGTCAATTATATCACTATTAATGTATCGGAATTTTACCGCAATCCGGATCAGTGGAAGTTATTGGACACGGAGATTATTCCCGAGTTGATTCACAAGTATGGGAAAAATCTGAAAATCTGGAGTGCAGCCTGTTCTACCGGAGATGAACCGTATTCTCTGGTGATGGCGCTGTCTAAGCATCTTTCCATGAATCAGATTAAGATTTATGCTACGGATTTGGATAAGCAGGTGATTGCAAAGGCAAAGGTGGGGCTGTATTCGGAAAAAAGCATTGCAGCCGTGCCGGATGAATTCAAAAAGAAATATTTCACTCAGGTAGGTCCGTCTTACAAGATTTCCGAAGAAATCAAGGCGCGGGTGGAGTTCCATGAGCACAATCTCTTAAAAGATAAATATCCTACGGATTATCATATGATTGTGTGCAGAAATGTGTTGATTTATTTCACTGAAGAAGCCAAAGACCAAGTGTTCCGCAAGTTCTGCCGTTCCCTGTCACAAGGAGGCATTCTCTTCATCGGCAATACGGAACAGGTAATCAATTACAAAGAAATCGGCTATGACAGGAAAAGCTCATTCTTTTATGTAAAAGTATAAAGTAAAACGGGATGCCGGAAAATCCGGCTCCCGTTTTTTAGTTTCTTAGTACACCGACGCAATCATGGTCAGAATATGCTTGGCATACTCCGTAAAGGCGGCGCGGTCACGCTTCAATTCATCCGTCAGTTCAAAGAATAAATCCCGGCTCTTATAATCCCTCTTAAAAAACGGCTTGAACAGGGTATCCCATTGTGGAAGATAGAGGGAAAATTTGCGGGTATAGCAGTTGGCGGCGGAAGCCTGTATGCGGTTTTCCTTTTCCACGAAGGTAGCCACGGACTTGTGAAGGGCAACATCTTCGGTAGGAAGATAGTAGTAGTCATGATAATTTTTGTAAAAATATTTCAGCTCTTCCTCATAGATAGGAACCCTCAAAGTCGCCTCCGAATCTTCACCGCGGAAATAACAGTCGTTGGCAAAGGAAGAAACCGGTTTTGGCAGGGGAAGGGGCAGTGTAATGGTAATCAGCAGTTCCTTCCGTTTATTTCCCGCATAATCCTTATAATAGTTGGCCTGTACCTTTCGTGCCTTTACTGTTTCGTTAAAAATATCATAATATGCCAGCATGGGCAGGATTTCCAACATTCCCTTTAAGTCGTCCGCATTGTGGAGAAAGAGGGATTTTTCCGAAAACTCCGAGGGGTTCTTCACATAATCATGATAAATGCCAATCAGCTCTCCGCCGGAAAACACATCTTTGCGGTTGATGCCAAGGAACTGCTCCAAAGTTTTCTGCTTACAGTTAGGAAGCTTTAAGAAAAACTTATAGGGGGAAATTCTTTTGTACAGGTCAATTCCGGTTAAATTGTCAAAATGATAGGGCAGGGACAGGCTTTCACATTTCTGGGTGATAAAGGGCAGATCGAAATTGTTGCCGTTAAAATGCACCAGATAAGTAAAAGAATCCGTAAAGGTAAAGAATGCCGACAAAAGGCTTCCTTCTTCACCGTAGTTTTCCGCCATCCACTGAATGGTATGCCAATTACCATCCGAATAGTAAGCGCAGCCTATCAGGTAGAGATAGGCAGACTTAGCGGTAAATCCGGTGGTCTCTATATCAATAAATAAAAATTGCTCTAAAGGGGCGATTTTTTCCAAAGGATAGGAGATGGAAAAATGCTCCAAAGTCTCTTCTGAAATTCTCATAATGACCCTCCAATCTTTTCCTACTAATATAATAGCATAAATTTCAAAAATGCAGTAGTATTTTGACAAAAAAAATAGTATATTTAAAGTAACGATAAGAAAGGAATGGGGACATATGGCAAAGTTTACATTTGCAGGAGGGATTCATCCCTATGACGGCAAGGATTTATCCAAAGACAAGCCTATCAAAGATGTGCTTCCGGGAGATGAACTTGTATATCCGCTTTCCCAGCATATCGGCGCGCCTGCCAAGGCGATTGTGAAAAAGGGCGACCATGTGCTTGGAGGGCAGATGATTGCGGAGAGCGGCGGTTTTGTATCCGCGCCCGTTTATGCTTCCGTGTCCGGCACCGTAAAAGCAATCGAACCCCGCAGGGTGGTTACGGGGGACATGGTTATGAGCATTGTTCTGGAAAATGACAAATTTTATAAAGAAGTGCATTTTTCACCGGCTGTCACTCCCGACAATATGGACAGGGAGAAAATTCTCAAGGCTGTGCAGGCAGCGGGAATCGTAGGTATGGGCGGAGCGGGATTTCCCACCCATGTCAAGCTTTCTCCCAAGAATCCGGAAAAAATCGACTACTGTATTGTAAACTGTGCCGAGTGCGAACCCTATCTGACTTCCGATTATCGCAGAATGTTAGAGGAGCCGGAGAAGCTGATCGGCGGCTTAAAAGCGGTATTGAGCCTTTTTGAAAATGCGCAGGGGATTCTGGCTGTGGAAGATAACAAGCCGGATTGTATCGCCCTGCTGAGACAGATGACGAAAAACGAGAGTAAAATCAGCGTAAAAGCATTAAAAACAAAATATCCCCAAGGCGCGGAGAGGCAGTTGATTTACGCTACTACGGGGCGTAAGATTCATTCCGCCATGCTGCCTGCGGATGTGGGATGCATCGTAAATAATGTGGATACGGTGGTGGCGGTTTATCGCGCCGTATTTGAAGGTCGTCCCTTGATGGAGAGAATCGTGACGGTGACGGGGGATGCTGTGCGGACGCCCAGAAATTTCCGTATCCGCATCGGTACCAGCTATAGGGAATTGGCGGAGGAAGCGGGCGGCTTTAAGAAAACGCCGGGGAAAATCATTTGCGGGGGTCCCATGATGGGCTTTGCCATGTTCGGGCTGGATGTTCCCACCACCAAAACTTCCACGGCGCTGTTGGCATTTCTGGAGGATGAGGTGGCCGATGCGAAACCGGGTCCCTGCATTAACTGCGGAAGATGTCTGGAGGTATGCCCCGGCAGGGTGATGCCCAACAAACTGGCGGACTATGCGGAACATTTTGACGAGGAAGCTTTTTTGGCAAATCATGGGATGGAGTGCTGCGAGTGTGGCTGCTGCAGCTTTGTCTGCCCCGCCAAAAGGCAGTTGACCCAGCAGATTAAGTCTATGCGTAAGATACAGCTTTCCAAGAGAAAGAAATAAGGAGGAAGAGAAAGTGAGTGAGCTTTTTAAGGTATCATCCAATCCGCATATCCGTTCCAGGGTCACTACAAGCGGAATCATGCTGGCTGTGATTATCGCTCTGCTTCCGGCAATGGGTTATGGCATTTACAATTTCGGTCCAAGGGCATTTGCGGTAGTTCTGGTCACGGTGGCGTCTACCGTGCTGACGGAGTTTTTATTCGGATTGTGCCGGAAGAAAAGAACCGTTACGGATTTGTCGGCCGTGGTCACAGGGCTGTTATTAGCGCTGAATCTGCCGGTGAACATTCCTTTTTGGATGGCGGCTTTAGGAGGAGTATTTGCCATTCTGGTAGTAAAGATGCTGTTTGGCGGACTGGGGCAGAATTTCATGAATCCTGCGCTGGCGGCAAGATGCTTTTTGCTGATTTCTTTTCCTGCCCAGATGACGGATTTTGTCTGTGACGCCTATACAAAAGCGACTCCCCTTGCGGCGTTGAAGGCGGGGGAGGCAGTGAATGTAAGGGATATGATTATGGGGAACACGGGGGGAACCATAGGGGAAACCTCCATGATTGCCATTATGGCAGGAGCCTGTTTTCTGATACTTCTCGGAGTGATCGATCTGCGTATTCCGGGCAGCTATATTGTAAGTTTTGTGCTGTTTACAGGCTTTTTCGGAGGGAGAGGATTCGATCCGGCATATCTGTCCGCACAGCTTGCGGGCGGAGGTCTGATGCTGGGAGCATTCTTTATGGCAACGGACTATGTGACAAGACCTGTCACGGTCAGGGGACAGTACCTGTTTGGTATTTTTTTGGGAATTATGACAGGAATTTTCCGTATTTTCGGACCGGGTTCCGAAGGCGTGTCCTATGCCATTATATTAGGGAATCTTTTGGTTCCGTTGATAGAACGCGTTACGAAACCCACTGCTTTCGGCATGCAGCCGGAAAGGAAAAAGGCAGTTTCGGGAAAGTAACGCAGACAACGAATATAACATGAAAAATGGAGAAAATATGCAGAAAAATAATGATATCAAAGTGATGCTGAAAGAAGCGGGAATTCTGTTTGTTATCACCCTGATTTCAGGATTGATGCTTGGATTTGTATATGAATTGACAAAAGAACCCATAAGACGCCAGCAGGAGAAAGCGGTGCAGGAGGCTTGTATGGCGGTATTCTCAAATGCGACGCAGTTTGTAGAGATTTCCTATGCGCCGGATGAGGCGTTTGCGGCGGAATTGGCGGCGGAGGGAGTGAAGCTGGGCAAGGTTTTTGAGGCGAAGAATGCGGGAGATAAGCTGCTTGGGTATGTGATAGAAACCATATCAACGGAAGGTTACGGCGGAAATATCGTTCTGTACATAGGGGTTTTGCTGGACGGCACTTTAAATGACATATCCATTTTGGAGATTTCCGAGACGCCGGGTCTCGGTATGCGCGCGGATGAGGTTCTTACGCCGCAGTTTCACCAAAAGAAGGTATCCGGATTTACTTATACGAAATCAGGAAGCAAGACGGAAAGCGAAATTGATGCTATCAGTGGAGCTACCGTTACCACTAAGGCAGTGACAAACGCTGTAAACGGCGGATTAAAGGCAGCCGCAAAATTGATACAGGGAGGTGGAAGCCATGAATAGCACGGGAGAGAGACTCTATAACGGCATTATAAAAGAAAATCCTACCCTTGTGCTGGCTTTGGGCATGTGCCCCACGCTGGCGGTCACCACATCCGCCATAAACGGTCTTGGAATGGGGCTTACCACGGCGGCTGTCCTCGCATGCAGCAATCTGATTATTTCCCTGCTTCGCAAAGTGATTCCGAATCGGGTCAGGATTCCCGCATTTATTGTGATAATAGCATCCTTTGTGACAGTAATGCAGTTACTTTTGGAAGCTTATCTGCCGTTTTTAAATAAAGCGCTGGGAGTATACATCCCCTTGATCGTAGTGAACTGTATTATTTTGGGGAGAGCCGAGAGCTATGCTTATTCCAATCCACCGATTCCCTCCCTGTTTGACGGAATCGGAATGGGACTTGGTTTCTCACTGGCGCTGACCTGTATCGGTGCGGTCAGGGAAATTCTGGGAGCGGGAACTCTTTTTGGATATGGAATTATGCCGTCTTCCTATGTTCCCATTAATATCTTTGTGCTGGCGCCGGGAGCTTTCTTCGTGCTGGCGGGACTGACGGCGCTCCAGAACCATGTCAAGCTTGCGGGGGCAAAAAGGGGAAAAGATTACAGCAAGATACAGTCGGGATGCAGCGAGGACTGCATGAACTGTCCGGAAAGCGGCTGTTCAAAACGCTTTTACGATGATGAAGAGATTATTGATTTGGAAAAGGAGGGTAACTAGATGGAAAGCGTAAGAGATTTATTGCTTCTGCTCATCAGTTCCTCTCTGATAAGCAATGTGGTGCTGAGTCAGTTTCTGGGGCTGTGTCCCTTCCTCGGAGTATCTAAGAGAATTAAGACCGCTGCGGGTATGGGGACGGCTGTGATTTTTGTCATTACCTTGGCGAGCGCGGTGGCGGGTGTGATTTACAAATTTGTACTGCAGGCGTTACATATTGAGTATTTACAGACCATTGTATTTATTTTAGTCATTGCCGCTTTGGTACAGTTTGTGGAAATGTTTTTAAGAAAAGCCATACCATCACTTTATGAGGCGCTGGGGGTTTATCTGCCTTTAATCACGACAAACTGCGCGGTTTTGGGCGTTGCTATCACCAATGTTCAGAAAGAATATGGGATTCTTACCGGCATTGTAAACGGTTTTGCTACGGCGCTGGGGTTTACCGTAGCGATTGTGATTCTTGCGGGGCTGCGTGAAAAAATGGAGTATAACGATGTGCCGAAGGCTTTCAGGGGAACGCCCATGGTGTTGTTGACTGCGGGGCTTATGGCTATTGCGTTTTGCGGATTTTCCGGACTTTTATAGGATAAGGATAGATAAGGAAAGGCGTGGTTATTTATATGAATATAGCGGGTATCATAACAGCGGCTGCCATTGTGGGCGCAGTGGGAATCTTTGTAGGACTGTTTCTGGGTGTAGCGGGCATCAAATTCAAAGTGGAAGTGGACGAGAAAGAAGAGGCAGTGCTTGGAGTCCTGCCCGGCAATAATTGCGGAGGCTGCGGGTTTGCAGGCTGTAGCGGTCTTGCAGGCGCCATCGCCAAGGGGGAAGCTCCCGTCAACGCCTGTCCGGTGGGAGGAGAGAGTGTCGGTCGGAAAATTGCGCAGATTATGGGCGTGAACGCCGAAAATACGGAAAAAATGGTTGCCTTTGTCCATTGTCAGGGTGATTGTGACAAGGCGGGAGTGGATTATGATTATATAGGAATTACCGATTGCAGGATGATGGGATTTGTGCCGGGGGGCGGCCCCAAATCTTGTAACAGCGGCTGCATGGGTTATGGAAGCTGCGTACAGGTCTGCCCCTTTGATGCAATTTCGGTGATAAACGGCGTGGCGGTTGTGGATAAGGAAAAGTGTAAGGCATGCGGCAAATGCGTGGATGTCTGCCCCAAGCACTTGATTTCCCTTATTCCGTATCGTGCCAAGCAGGTGGTGGCATGCAGTTCCACGGATAAAGGTCCGGTGACCATGAAAGCCTGCACAACAGGCTGTATCGGCTGCGGCATCTGTGTCAAAAATTGTCCCCATGAGGCTGTTCGGGTTACGGATTTCCATGCGGTGATCGATCAGGAAAAATGCACGGGCTGCGGAACATGCGCGGAAAAATGCCCCAAGAAAGCCATTGTAAAGGTATAGCGTAAGAGATTGTGTTATGAGATTCCGCAGAGCGGGATCATAAAAGTGAGTGCAGGAAGGGAGGTGTAACGATGCAGTTACCCGATGATTATGATGACCGTACCGGAATTACCCCTACGGTGATATCTGCCGTTATGGCGGTAACATTGTTTGTGGGAACCATTCTGGTGATAGTGCTGCTTATAAATAATCAGGAAGGAAACAGAACCCATAAAGTGCAGTCCTCAGGTTCTTCCCATGGGGTGATTCTGGACGAGACGGACAGTGTGGACAACTCTCTTAACGCCGGCGTGGACAAACCTTCCGGCGGGAAATTAAAGCCGCAGGATTTGGATTTTTGGGAATATTATCAGACGCAGGATACCGAGCCTGCAAAAGAATCGGAGACAGCGAAACCCTCCAAAACACCGGAGCCTGTGGAGAACGACCCTGCAACGGACGGAAAGCATACCCTGATAACTTATGCAAACGGCAAGGAAGAGTGGGTGCTGATCAGTCCTTATCTGCCCAAACACGAATATGATTTTACCAAGCTTGTCTGTCAGTCCGATTTGATGAAATATTATGTGGACGGGAAACTGACCTCTTTTGTGGGGGCAGATATCTCCAAATATCAGGATTATGTGGATTTTGTAAAGCTGAAAAAAGCAGGGGTGAATTTTGTCATGCTCCGTGTGGGCGCAAGAGGCTACGGAAGCGGTCAACTGGTATTGGACGAATATTTTGAAGATAATATCAAGCGCGCCAGCGATGCCGGGCTTCAGGTCGGTCTGTACTTTTTCTCACAGGCGATTACGGCGGAGGAGGCTGTGGAGGAGGCTAACATGGTGCTTGAGCATATCGGCGATTACCGCGTGGACTATCCGATTGCCTTTGATATGGAGCATATCGAGAACGATACCGCGAGAATTGACGGACTGAGCAAAACGGAGAAGACTACCATTGCCAAGGCGTTTTTGGACACGATTCAGAGTTCCGGTCACAAAGCCATGATTTACGGAAATAAAGAGTGGCTGATCAAAGAAATCGATATGTCCAAGCTGACGGCGTATGATGTGTGGTTGTCCCAGCTTCAGGATGTTCCGGATTATCCTTACAAATTCACTATGTGGCAGTATAAACAGGATGCTTCTATTGACGGAATTGCCGGATATGCAAGTCTGAATATCAGCTTTATCGATTATACGGAAAAATAGGGAAAGATTAAGTTTGGGAAGGATTTGGGCGGAAATTCACAATACTTTGGGAAACTTCCAGCGAAGTATAGATTTCCGCATATTCGGCGGGGGATATGCCGTCGATATAATTGGGAGTATAATTTTTGCACACTCCCCTTTGCAATAAGATATCAATGGCTTTGTTGTAGGCAATGGCGGCCTCTAACTCCGTGGCGTAATGACCCACCAGAAGATTGCCTCTTACATGGATGCGGACAGTATAGCAATACTGTCCGTTTTTTTGCTGCTTCAAACGGACGCCGTGATAAGCATTCAGGATTTCCAGATTTTCCCGACGGAAATCCGTGTTGTCCCCGTTACGGAAGCGAAAGTCCACACCGCAGACCGCGTAATTTTTGATGCCGTATCGGGAAGCGAGATTCACCTGCATACCGTAATCCGCCACAAAATAGTGATTTCCCCGACGCATGATTTTGTGGGAAGAATAATAAAACAAATCGTCCATATCAAATTTAAGTACATATGAGGGGGTTATATAATAATAAAACAGCTTTTGACCAATGTAAATGGGATTGCCCAGATATAAACCGTTATCCCTGAAATTAATCAGACATACCCATTTTTCAAAAGGCAGGGGAGAATCCTCCGTAAAATCTATGAGGGCAATATGAGAATCCGCAAGCAGACGCGAACCTTCCAGATATGCTTCATGAGCCTCTCTGGCGGAAGCATAACTCCCCAGACTGATATGCTTTCTGCGGTGGGTCAGGGATGCCCGATAATAAATATCCCCGTTTTTTTTACAGGCAGAAAACACTCCTGCATAATGCTGCGGAGCCGTCTCTTTTGGCTTGATTTTGTTGGCGGAATGTCCTTCTCTATTTTTTGTCATGATTTATTATATCATTTTATACAAATTTGTACAATTCGGAAATCTTGAAGGTAATAGGAATATATTGGCATATTTTTCGGCTTGTCCTCATAAACTATAAGGTAATGTTTTAATTGTGTGAGAGAGGACAAGATGAAAATGTATAAAAAAGCAGTGACAGTATTGGCAGCGGCTAACTTTTTATGTTTATGCAGTTTCTGGAATCTCAGGAATCTGCCACAGGAGAGGTTGGCTGCGATAACAGTGTCTGTTTGTGAGGAAAAAGTGGACGAGACCCAAAAAAACAGTCTGATAGGAATTTTGAAGACTGCGGCATCGGGGCAGCGCGTGGTGGATTATGAGGTGCTGGTAAAAGAAAGCGTAATAGAACTGAATGAGTCGGACAAGGAGACACTCTGCCGTATCGTGGAAGCGGAGGCGGGGTCGGAAGATGCGGACGGTAAGCTTTTGGTGGCAAATGTGGTATTAAACAGAGTGGAAGACAAGCATTTCCCCAATACGGTGAGAGAAGTGGTATTTCAAGAAGAGCAGGGGGTTTATCAATTTTCTCCCGTGGCGGACGGAAATTATGACCGGGTAAAGGTCAGTCAGGAAACCCGTCAGGCAGTGGAAAGGGCGTTGGAGGGAGAGGATATTTCTCAGGGAGCATTGTATTTTGCCGCAAGACAGTATGCCGATAACAGCACTATGAGCTGGTTTGACAATCATCTTTCTTTTCTTTTTGCCCATGGTGGACATGAATTCTATACTTCGCCATAAAAAATTTGCCATAAAAATTTTGAAATCCCTCTTGACAGTTTTTTACTGAGGGTATATGATATAGAAAATTGAATAAGCGAACACGAAACCGTAGATGTGGAGATAACGCTTGTATATGCACTTACAGAGAGACCGGGGGCTGAGAAAGGTCAGAAACGCAGGCAGGCAAATGGACCACGGAGGGCACAGGGAAAAGCGAATGCTCAGTATTCTGTGACGTCAGGCACGCGTTAGTTGTCAGGGATATGTTAGTATCCTGTAAGGGCACGCAGTAAGCGTGAAGCAAGGTGGCACCGCGAGATGACTGAATTGATATCCCGTCCTTGACAGTAGACAATCTGTCAGGACGGGATTTTTTGTATCATTAGGAAATTGCGACAGTGTAAACCATTTAGGGAGAATGCGAAGCATTCTCTGAATCGTCGCTGCCGAGCGACGATTTCTTATGTTGTTAAGAAAAGGAGGAGCTTATGAAAGTCAGACCGGATTTGGAAGAATGTAAAAAATTGGCACAGGCGGACTCTTACGGAGTGATTCCCATCAGCGCGGAGCTTTATGCGGATACCCTTACTCCTATAGAGGTGCTTCATATTTTGAAAAATGTGAGCCGCCATGTGTATCTGCTGGAAAGTGCGGAGGCGGATAAAAAATGGGGAAGGTATTCTTTTCTGGGGTATGACCCGCTGCTGGAAATTACCTGTTATAACGGGGAGACGACTTTAAAGTCCGCCATGACTACGGGAGCGGTGAAGGAAGATGTGCGAAGCTGTATCCGAAACATTATCAGAGAGAACAAAAGCCCGAAGATTGAGTATCTGCCCTCTTTTACCGGGGGATTGGTGGGTTATTTCTCTTACGATTACATTAAATACAGCGAGCCCACTTTAAAGCTGGACGCAAAGGACGAGGAGGGTTTTCAGGATGTGAACCTGATGTTGTTTCACAAAGTGATTGCTTTTGACCATTACAGGCAGAAAATTCTTTTGATCATTAATGTGAAAACGGAGGATTTGGAGGAAAATTATCATAAGGCAGTCTTGGAATTGGATAATATGAGGCTTTTGCTGCAAAAGAGAGAAAAGGCGCCCCATGTTCCTTTAAAGTTGAAAACAGATTTTACTCCGCTCTTTGGAGAGGAAGAATACTGCACTATGGTGGAGCGGGCAAAGCACTATATTAAGAAAGGGGATATCTTTCAGGTAGTGTTGTCCAACCGTCTGGAGGCATCCATGGAAGGAAGCCTGCTGGATGCTTACAGGGTGCTCCGTACAACAAATCCTTCGCCCTATATGTTTTACTTTTCGGGGACGGACGGGGAGATTGCGGGAGCGAGCCCGGAGACTCTGGTGAAGCTGGAGCAGGGCAGACTGTATACCTTTCCGCTGGCAGGCACAAGACCGAGAGGAGCTAACGAAGAGGAAGATTTGGCTTTGGAAAAGGAGCTTCTGGCGGACGAAAAGGAATTGGCGGAGCATAATATGCTGGTGGATCTGGGAAGAAACGATATCGGCAAAATCAGTGAAATCGGCAGTGTAAAAGTGGAACAGTATATGTCCGTAGAAAGATACTCTCATGTAATGCATATCGGTTCCACTGTGGCAGGGAATATCAGAAAAGACAAAGACGCCTTGGATGCGGTTGACGCCATTCTTCCGGCGGGAACGCTTTCCGGAGCGCCGAAGCTGAGAGCCTGCGAAATTATCAATGAATTGGAAAATAATAAACGGGGCATATACGGGGGAGCCATCGGATATATTTCCTTTACGGAAAGTCTGGATGTCTGTATTGCAATCAGGCTTGCTTTCTCCAAAAACGGTAAAATATTCGTCCGTTCCGGAGCGGGAATAGTGGCGGACAGCGTTCCCGAGAAGGAGTACAGGGAGTGCATACAGAAAGCGGCGGCCGTGATGACGGCAGTTCATTTGGCACAGGAGGGATTGGACGCATGATACTTTTAATCGATAATTATGACAGTTTTTCATACAATGTGTACCAGCTTGCGGGTTCCGTAAATCCGGATATCAAGGTTATCAGAAATGATGAAATGACCATAGAACAGATAGAGGCTCTTGCACCTTCTCATATTATTATTTCGCCGGGGCCAGGCAGGCCTGCGGATGCAGGAATCTGTGAGGAAGCAGTGGTGCATTTCGCGGGAAAAATTCCTATTTTGGGAATCTGCCTTGGGCATCAGGCAATCTGTGAAGCCTTCGGAGCTACGATAACCTATGCGAAACAGTTGATGCACGGTAAGCAGTCCGTGGCGCAACTGGATACGGACTGTGGGATTTTTAAAGGGATGAACAGGGAAATCACGGTGGCGAGATATCATTCCCTGGCAGCCGAGCCGGACAGCATTCCCAAGGATTTGAGGGTGACTGCCAGAACAAAGGACGGCGAGGTCATGGCGGTGGAACATGGCAAATTTCCGGTGTATGGGGTGCAGTTTCATCCGGAGTCCGTGCTTACGCCGGAGGGCAAAAAAATCATGGAAAATTTTTTAACAATAAATAATTTACAAAAGGAGAATGAGAAAATGGTAATCAGTGAGGCAATTTCCAAATTGGTAAAAAAAGAAGATATCGGTTATGAGATGTCAAAGGATGTTATGAATGAGATTATGAGCGGAGAGGCGGATGATATACAAAAGAGCGCTTACCTGACGGCGCTTGCCATGAAGGGAGAGACCATTGAAGAAATCACGGGTTCGGCGGAAGTTATGAGAAGTCACGGACTGAAGCTGCACACGGAAGGGGACACTCTGGAAATCGTGGGAACGGGAGGAGACGGTTCCAATTCCTTTAATATTTCCACTACGGCTTCTTTGGTGATTGCGGCGGCAGGTGTGCCCGTCACAAAGCATGGCAATCGGGCGGCAAGCTCCAAATCCGGCGCTGCGGACTGTCTGGAAAATCTGGGTGTGGACATTTCTCTGGAGCCGGAAAAAAACGAAAAAGTGTTAAAAGAGACAGGAATCTGTTTCCTGTTTGCGCAGAAATACCATGCGGCAATGCGGTTTGTGGGACCTGTCCGCAAAGCCTTGGGCATCCGCACGATTTTCAATATTCTCGGTCCTTTGGCAAATCCGGCAAGCCCTTCTTTGCAGATTATGGGAGTGTATGATGAAAGTATGTTGGAGCCTATGGCAAAAGTGCTTTCCAATCTGGGAATCAAGCGTGGCATGGTGGTCTACGGGCAGGATAAGTTAGATGAGATATCCGCAAGCGCTCCCACCAGCATCTGTGAGATTGACAACGGCAGTTTTAAGCGTTATGTGATTACGCCGGAAGAGTTCGGCATGACAAGATGTAAAAAAGAGGATTTGGTAGGGGGAACCCCCAAGGAAAATGCCGAGATTACCAAAGCGGTTTTAAAGGGCGAGAAAGGCGCCAAAAGGGATGCCACGGTTTTGAATGCGGGAGCGGCGCTCTATATAGCAGGAAAGGCGGAAAGCATTGCGGACGGCATAAAATTGGCGCAGGAAATCATTGACAGCGGAAAAGCCCTTGCGAAACTCGAGCAGTTTGTGGAATGCACCAATCATTAAACGAAAATGCATAAACCACGGAAAGGAGCGGCACATATGATTTTGGATGAGATTGCAGCGTCCACAAAGAAGAGACTTGAAGCGCAGAAAACAAAAAAATCTTTGGATGAAATAAGGTCGCAGGCTTTTGCCATGGAACGGCATACGGGATTTCCCTTTGAGAAGGCTCTGGCAAAAGAGGGCATGAGCTTTATCTGTGAGGTCAAGAAGGCGTCCCCTTCAAAGGGAGTGATTGCAGAACATTTTCCCTATGTGGAAATTGCGAAAGAATATGAAAAAGCCGGTGCGGATGCTATATCCGTGCTGACGGAACCCTCCTATTTTCAAGGAAGCAACGATTATCTGACGGCTATTAGAAAGGAGACAACGATTCCGTTGCTGAGGAAGGATTTTACCGTAGATTCTTATATGATTTATGAGGCAAAGGTAATAGGAGCTGACGCCGTTTTACTTATCTGTGCGATTTTATCGGAGGAACAGTTGAAGGAATATATACAACTGGCGGATGAATTGGGACTGTCCGCATTGGTGGAGGCCCATGACGAGCACGAGCTTAAGGCGGCGGAGAATGCCGGAGCACGGATTATCGGCGTCAATAACCGTAATCTGAAGGACTTTACCGTAGATATCAATAACTCGGTGAGATTGCGAAGTCTCGTGTCCAAGGATATTCTGTTTGTGTCGGAGAGCGGAATGAAGACAAGAGAAGATATTAAAAGGCTGGAAGAAAACGGCACCAACGGAGTCTTAATCGGAGAAACCCTGATGCGCAGCGATGACAAGGCGGCGTTGCTTCGGGAGCTTAGAAAGTAGTGTGAAGAGATTTTCTAAGGCGTTAAGAGGGTGTGAAAACACCCCTCTTTAAGACATCGCCTAAGAAAATCTAAAGCTTCACACCGAAGAATGCCTTGAAAAACAGGCATTCTTCATCCAGATTTGAGATTCCGAGAAAGCGGCATGGAGGTAGTATGAAGATCAAGATTTGCGGTTTATTCCGTCCGGAAGATACGGAATATGTCAATCAGGTGAAGCCCGATTATATCGGATTTGTATTCTATGAAAAAAGCAGCCGGTATGTCACGGCAGGACAGGCAAAGGCTCTCCGGGAAAAACTAAGGGACGATATCAAAGTTGTGGGTGTATTCTTAAATGCGCCTATGGAAGAGGTGATTTCTCTTTTGCAGGAAGGCATTATCGATATGGCGCAGCTTCACGGAGATGAGACGGAGGAGGATATTCTGTATGTGAAAGCGGTTACGGCAAAGCCCGTTATCAAGGCGGTGAAAGTGCGGGAGCGCTTTGAAGCGGAAGCGTGGCTGGATTCCGCAGCGGATTACCTTTTGTTTGACAGCGGCGCGGGAAGCGGCAAAACATTTGATTGGCGCATATTGGAAGGAATTGACAGGGACTTTTTTCTGGCAGGGGGCTTACGGGCGGATAATCTTCCCGAAGCCGTGAAATTACAGCCTTTCGCCGTTGATTTAAGCTCCGGCGTGGAGACGGAGGGCGTAAAAGATTTTGCAAAGATAAAGGCGGCGGTGGAGCTGATAAGGAATTATGAAAATGACAGGAAAGGATGAAAAGGATGAGCAGAGGACGATATGGGATTTACGGAGGTCAGTATATTTCAGAGACTTTAATGAATGAACTGCTGAAACTGGAAGAAGCTTACGAACATTACAAAAACGACCCCGAGTTTAATCAAGAGCTTACAAGGCTTTTTAATGAGTATGGCGGCAGACCCTCTCTTTTGTATTATGCGGAGAAGATGACAAAGGATTTGGGCGGAGCCAAAATTTACCTAAAGAGAGAGGATTTGAACCACACCGGTTCCCACAAAATCAATAATGTGCTGGGACAGGCGCTGCTTGCCAAGAAAATGGGCAAAACAAGGCTGATTGCAGAGACAGGTGCGGGACAGCACGGCGTGGCGACCGCAACCGCGGCGGCATTTCTCGACATGGAATGTGAAGTATTTATGGGCAGGGAGGATACGGAAAGGCAGGCGTTAAATGTGTACCGCATGGAGCTTTTGGGGGCAAAGGTACATGCTGTGACCACAGGGACCCAGACTCTTAAGGATGCGGTAAACGACGCCATGCGGGAATGGAGTAACCGGGTATCGGATACCCATTATTGCCTTGGATCCGTGATGGGTCCCCATCCTTTTCCCATGATTGTCCGCGATTTCCAGAGCGTAATCAGCAAAGAGGCGAGGCAGCAGATACTTGAGGCAGAAGGAAAACTTCCGGCGGCGGTGATTGCCTGTGTGGGCGGCGGAAGTAATTCCATGGGAATGTTTTATCATTTTATCGATGACAAGGATGTGGAGCTGATTGGCTGTGAGGCGGCGGGAAAAGGCGTAGATACCGCATTGCATGCGGCGACCATTGCCAAAGGCAGCATCGGTATTTTCCACGGAATGAAATCCTATTTTTGTCAGGACGAATACGGTCAGATTGCACCGGTTTATTCCATTTCCGCAGGGCTTGACTATCCCGGCATCGGACCGGAACATGCCTATCTGCATGATATCGGCAGGGCAGAGTATGTGCCGGTAACAGATGATGAAGCGGTGGAAGCTTTTGAGTACCTTTCCAAGATGGAGGGGATCATTCCGGCAATCGAAAGCGCCCATGCCGTTGCGCAGGCAAAGAAGATTGCAGGAAATTACAGCCCGGACCAGAGCATTATCATCTGCATATCGGGACGGGGAGATAAAGATGTTGCGGCGATTGCAAGATACAGGGGGGTGGATATCCATGACTAATCAGTTGGGAAAAGTATTTGATACACCGAATAAAAAGGCGTTTATCGCTTTTCTTACCGCCGGTGACCCGGATGCCGAGAGCACGGTAAGATTTATTTTGGAGATGGAGAGGGCAGGCGCGGATTTAGTTGAAATAGGGCTTCCTTTTTCTGACCCTACGGCTGAGGGAGTGGTGATTCAGGAGGCAAATATCCGGGCTTTAAAAGGCGGAATGACCACTGACAAAGCTTTTGAAATCGTGGGGAAAGTAAGGGAACAGTCCCAGATTCCCCTTGCCTTTATGACCTATGTAAATCCGGTGTTCCATTATGGGTATGACAGGTTTTTTGCAAAATGTGAGGAGCTTAAGGTGGACGGTATCATTATTCCGGACCTTCCCTATGAGGAAAAGAAGGAAGTGGAAGAGCCGGCGGCCGCCCATAATGTGGCGTTAATTTCCATGATTGCGCCGACCTCCGAGAGCCGCATACAAAAGATTGCCTCCGAGGCGGAAGGATTTATCTATGTGGTCAGCTCCATGGGGGTGACCGGAGTGCGCAGTGAGATTAAGACGGATGTGGGCGCCATGGTGGAAAGCATCCGTGCCGTAACCGAGGTTCCCTGCGCCATCGGCTTTGGCATCAGCACTCCGGAGCAGGCAAAGAAGATGGCGGGGCTTTCCGACGGCGCCATTGTGGGAAGCGCCATTGTCAAGCTGATTGCAAAATATGGCAGGGATGCGGCTCCCCATATTTATGAATATGTGAAAAGCATGAAAGAAGCCGTGGCGGAATAAAGAATCCTCCGGTCTTTTGTACGGACGAATGACCAGTTCCCTATTGTATTTCGATAGATTATAATATCTTGTAAGGAACTGTAAAATATCTGTACAAATATCGGCAGGAAAGGGTGAAAGGAGCTTGAAAGACGAAATAAAAAATATGCCGGAGACGGGGGAAAGCGGAAGCTTTGACGCCAACGATTCTTTTATTAAAGAGGCGGTTAAAAAGTATATGCTTCCTTCCGTTGCGGCTTTGGTGGGAACCACGGTCGTGACGGTGGCAAACAGCATGATTGCGGGAAATGATATCGGCGCGGATGCGCTGGCAGCCCTGAATATGGCCAATCCCATATATCTGGCATTTGCCACATTGGGGTCGCTTATCAATGTGGGAGCCGCTTCCAATGCTTCCGTCTGTATCGGTAAAAATAAGGTAAACAGGGTAAATTCCTATGTCAGCCTTGCGCTTGTGCTGACCCTTGCGTTTTCTGCGCTACTTACCGCGGCGGGGCTTTTGTGTTTTCCCGTTCTGGTAAAGGCATTGGGGGCAACGGAGCGTATGAAGCCCTATGTGTGGGAATACGGAAAGATTTTGCTGTGTGGAGGCACGGCATTTTCTTTTATGTATTATCCTTTTCATTTTTTGAAAACAGATGGACGGCCAAGACAGGGAACTTATATGTTCCTTGTGATGCTGGCGGCGGATTTGGCGCTCTGCGCGCTTTTTCAGGGGAAATGGCATATGGGAATAAAGGGTATTGCAACGGCATTTGTGTTAAGTACCCTGATAGGAGATGTTTACGGAATTCTGGCTTTATTTTGCGGCGAATCGGAACTTGTTCCCGGAAAAATGGAAGATGTATGGAAAAGTACAATGAAGACGATCAAAACGGGAAGTTCCGTTGCGCTGAACAATCTCTGCGGCATTTTTAGAGGGATTGCATTGAATTCCATTATTTTTAGGGGACTGTCCGAAGAGGGACTGATAGTGTTCGCGGTAATCGGGACGGTGAATCAGTTTTCCGGCGCTGTGATATCGGGAATCGCCCAGACGGTTACGCCGCTTATCGGCGTTTTTTACGGCGAGATGGATAACCTCAGCATAAAGACCGTGATAAAGGAAGCCTTGGACAAAGGAATCAAAACAGTGCTTGTCATGACGGCGTTCCTCTGTCTCTTTGCCGGGCGGATAGGGGAGGTTCTGGGAGTCAAAAATATGCCTTCCGCAAATATGGCGGTGATATTGTTTGCTTTTAGCATATTGCCGGGACTGTTGAATCAGATTTATGTTTTTTATTATTTCACCACGGAAAAAATTGCCATGGCAAACTGTTTTACCTTTTTGAAAGGCTTTGCCCTTATCGTGCCTGCGGCATGGATTCTTTCCTGCTGTAAGGAACCGCGGTTATTATGGATTTCTTTTGCCGCTGCCGAGTCGATAACCCTGCTAGCCATGTGGGGTGTGGCAAAGAAAAAGCGTGGTGTAAATCCCTGTTTACAGGGTATGCTCTTGTTGGACAGGCGCTATGAAGAGGATGGGAAATATCTGGCGTTTTCCGTAAAAAACACATCTGAGGAAGCCTCAAAGGCGGCCGCGAAGATTTTTGATTTCTGTAAGGAAAAGGGCATTTCCTCAAAGACTACCATGACCATGAGTCTCGCCGTGGAGGAGATGCTTTTGATTATATTCGAGCATTGTCTTGGGGAGATGAGCGGGCAATATGCGGATGTACGCATTATGATGGCGAAAGAGAAAATCATCCTCTATATGAGGTGTGCGGGCAGTTTATTTGACCCTATTGACTATTACCGGAGAAAGATGGCGGAAGCGGTGAGAAATGGGGAGATACTTACGGATGACAGCCTCGGAATCGAAATGATCATCAAGCAGGCAAAAGAGGTACGGTTCCGGAGGACCTTTGGAACGAACAATCTGACGATACTGATTTGAGACGCAAAAAATATTGACAAAATAATCCGGCTATATTAAATTTAAGGAAATATAAGGTTTGTAGACCTAAAGCCTGCGATACATGACAACAGGGTTTGTGAGGGGTATAAGTTTGAAAGTAAACTTTCAAACTCTTTATTGGTAGCAGTATCGCAGGCAGGAGGATAACTATGAAAAAGAAGAGGACAATCATTTCGGTTGCAGCGGCTGTGATATCGGCATTCCTTTTCGGAGGATGCGCCGCGGCATATTATCAAAGCGGGGAGAACGGTGTGGAGAATGCGGAAATTGCAGATTCTGCGGGTGCGGCTGAAAGTTTGGAACCGTTGGGGGAAGAGGAGACGGAGAGTCTGATCAGACCGGATAATCTTATATTGAACGAGTGGTATGAGTATGAATATGACAGTTTCGGGAACCGAACGAAACAGGCAGAGTACGATTCGGAGGGAAATGTGAAAAGGCGGTACGGGTATGAATATGATAGTTCAGGAAACCTGACGAAACAGGTAGCGTACAGTTCGGAGGGGAGTGTTGAGCAGTGGAACGAGTATGAATATGATGAGTCCGGGAACCGGACGACGCGGACAGCATACAATCCTGATGGAAGTGTTTTTAACAAGTATGTGTATGAATATGACAGTTTCGGAAATATGACAAAACAGATAATGCACAATCCTGACGGGAGTGTCAGTTTTAGGGAAGAATATGAGTATGAATACGACAAATCCGGGAATCTGACAAAACGGACAGTATACAATCAGGAAGGGGATGTTAATTGGAGGGAAGAGTATGCATATGACGGTTTTGGAAATTTGACAAAACAGGAAGTGTATTATCTGGGCGGTTTTCGATGGTATGGGTATGCATATGACGATTTCGGAAACCTGACGAAACGGGCGCAGTACGATTCGGAGGGGAGCATGGAAGGCCGGAACGAGTATGAATACGACGGCGTCGGAAATCTGACGAAACGGGCGCAATACGATTCGGAGGGAAGCGTCGAGCGGTGGAATGAGTATGAATACGATGAGTCCGGAAACCTGACGAAAGAAAGTCTATTCAAGTAATATACAAAACAAAAGAGAAAAAGGAATGTTAATTAATTTTTTTGAGTTAAAATTTTTGATTGTTGATAGCTTTTATAGTGAAATATTGCAAAATGGTTATTCATATGAACAGTCTGCCGGAATGTGTTATGAGGCTTTTGCTGAATATATTAATGAAGATGGGGCAGAATGTGCAGTTGCACTTTCTTCAATTTTAAGATTAAAATTAAGACATGATTTACAATTAAACGAATACGATATCGAAAATATGAATAAAGTTTTCTTGATTTTGGGTCAAATAGATATGAAAAAAATTTTAACAGAATCTGAATACGAATATTTTGAAGAAGATATATTGATACTGGAGTATAAGAGTAAAGAGCTTAAATAAAGATGGAAAAAAGGAGTTTTAACTTATCAGGATTCCTCTGAAAGATGCTGCGGGTCTTCCGGTATGTCGTTTTTTGCCGGACAGACCCGACAATAGTTTTAGGGTAATGTTTTGAAAAAAGAAATCTTTTCAGAATAGAAATTTAGAAATAAAAATCTGGCGGTGGTTATTCTTCTGCATTGCTTTCCAATGCAGACAAAATCTGCAAGCGGATTTCTTCGGGAAAACCTTCGCAGATCTGCTCTATTTGCGAGAGCATTTCCGTTCGCATTTCCCGCCTGCCTTTTGTTTCACCTTTGGCAAGCCCTCTCACCTCTCCTTCAGCAAGACCTTCCGTTTTTCCTTCGGCAAATCCGTCCCTGTGTTCATTCTGCAGCAGTTCTTCAAACAGCATATAACGACCTCCTATCTCCCTGTCAGCTTTGATTGCCCTTACCGATTGTTGCAGTTTCGCCACGAACTCATCCCCGAAATCCGCCGTGCTCTCATTCAGTCCCGCGGCGGCATATTTTAAGAAGTTGACTAATGGAACAGGTACTTCATCCACATTATGTCCCTTTGTGCTGAGGAACACTGTGTGGCTGCCGTCGGAATAGCAGTGGCTTTCATCCTCTGCAAAGACATGCTTTAGCGTGTAGCGGTATTTTCCCGCCCCGAAAGGGTCAAAGTCGCAGATGAACAGCACATAGCAGTCGGGCAGAGTCTCGTAAGGCGTGCCGGACAGCAGCAGTTCCATGTCCATCTGGGAATGGTAGTAGCGGACGCGCTTTTCCAAAGCCTGATTCGCTATCTGCATCTCCACATTGAAGCGGGTATGGTGTTCGTCCCTTGCGTATACATCGAGGCGCACGCCCCTGTATTCGGGGTGGTAGATGATGCTCTTTTCGGTGTCGATTTCCACCCGCTCGATTTCAAGACCCAGCGCCAGTTCCAGAAGCTGCCGGCAGTTCTCCGGGTCGGACATGACGGCGGCGAAGAGAAAGTTGTCCTTCAGGGTAAGCTCCTGCAGGGTTTTGCGGCGTATGGGATTTTTCTGCACGGTTTTTCCATCTAAAACCGTTTCCTGCACTGTTTTCTTTTGTGTATTTGGTTGCATAAGTTCCTCCAATCCCAGAGGAATCCTAAAAAGATAGTAACATGGGTAGGGGAGGGAGTCAAGGGGAAGTTTGCGCTTTGCCATGGACATTGCTATTGGTAAATAAGGAGCAAAGGCGGAATATTTCGGGAAACTATTTCGGGAAACTCAAAAAAAGAGTTGACAAAACAATCCGGGGGGGTAAACTAAATCAGGTTATATGAAATGTAGGAAAATCAATAAGAGGCATTACCGAGAAAGCGGCTGGAGGAAGGATTGTAAAGAACGATGGATAATAACAATCAGGAAGAAGAGGCGCTGCGTCAGGAAATTCAGAAAATATATGAAGAGCAGATTGCGCTGGAGCAACAGATAAAAAACGCTTCTTCTGCGGAGGCACAATTAAACACTCAATATTGGAAAGCGTTAAGGCAAAAGAAAAAATTGAGGAAAAGCAAAGCAAGGACATATGGTATATGCCTGTTTGCGATATGCCTGATGTGTACGGTAAGCTTTCGGGGATTTTTCGGGCAGTGGGATTACATAAAAAAGGAAAGAACACAGACGGCGCAGAAATATGATGCGGAGTACAGACTGTGGAAGACAGATAAGTTAAGCGGTTATTTCAATAAGTGTAAGGAAGAAATGCGGAATGCAAGATTTCCGGCGGACGCCAGACTGAGTAGAGAGAACCATGAAGAGATGAATTCTTATATCGCTTCTTTGGACAGAGTGGAAAAAGGCATAAAAGAGGAAAGCTTCGGCCCGATGATGTGCCTTACCGATACGCAGATATATGAAATGAAAGGCGGTTATACCATTTTAGACAGCGGAAATACGGTAATATTTCCAGGCGCTGTGATAAAAGGGGATTCACTTTTTCGGGGGACGGCGGATTATACCCTTCTGCCTTTAGACAGAACCCCAATGTATCTGACAAGCAATCAGGCGGGGGGAGGTTCTGCGGAAATAGAGAATGTGAGCTATCAGGGCACTATGGCATTTTTGGATGACTGCGCCGGGAGAAATGAGGGAAAGCCTGCAAAACAATGGGATTATGTTATGGAAGTGTATAAAAGCTCCGAAGAATTAAAGGCGGGCTTGGGAATACAGACATTAGGCATCAGCATTGATTTTGAAAAAACAAGTCAAGAAGAGACTTCTTGCGCAGCAGTCATTTATAGGCAGACCCATTATACGGTCAGCGCCGAACCGAAAAAGAGCGCGGCGGAATATTTTAAGGACGGCGCAGATATGACAGCGCTTGGGGATTATGAGCCGGCATATATATCTTCCGTGGATTACGGACGGGTAGTGGTGGTGCTGGTTTCCGGTAATATAAGCAGCGAGGAACTCAGCGCAAAGCTAAGCAATAAAATAGGGGGCGTCATATCCGCGGATTTGGTGAGTATCGGGACAGTCTGCAAGGAATTGAACCTTACATCCCATCTTTATCAATATGGCGGAGAACAAAAAGATGCGGGCATCATTACAGATACTTCATCCCAAAAACTTGGCATCGGGAAGTGGTGGGATGAGCTTTGGAACGGCGCAGGGGATAAAGACAGCATAGAAAGCCGGATCAATGATTTTGTTTGTACGGATGCGCCTGCTTCTAATTCCGTCCCGATAAAGTATACCTTAAAGTATCTGGCGGATAATTCCTTTGTGCCGGCTATGTTTGTAACAGATAAAAAAACGCTGGTGGCGGAGCGTGACAGTGTGAAAAGGGTAAAGATTACCACCGATGAGCAGGTGGATTGGAATCATCCGGAAATGGAAAGCACTTTTCTATCCGTGAAAAAAGCGGAGGGAATTTACGAATATGAATTTTTGTGGAACAGTGACAGTTCAGGAATGATGCAGGGACATATGGAATTTAAGCGGGATAATGCCGACTGCACAGGGGAAGCAAGGTTGAATCTGGCAGACTGTCCGATGTATGAAAAAAATGACCTGATATTGTGCGAAGCGGAAGGCAGTAAGAAGAACTTTTTGAGCGGACATACAACCTATACCGTTTCTGTGAATGCAAGTGTAATGATTTCAGATTACTGACGGAGGAAACATGGGTATTTTTAAGAGAAAGAATGCCGCCCATGCGGCGGAAGATATCTACACACAGTTGGAAAACGCCCGACGCAATCTTGAAGAAAGCAGGCAGAAAAAGAAGACGGTGGAAGATTCCTGCTGCAATTTGCAGGGTGAAACCGGACGGATTTTGAAAGAGTGTGAAGTCTTGGAAAAGGAAAACAGGAAACGCAGGAAAAAAGCGGCCGCAGTATGTTTTTTGTTTCTTTTGCTGGGAATAGGCATCAATGCGGGAGCGTTTTTCTACAGTAAAAATGCGATCAAACAATATAAATGGGAATTAGAACAGGAATACAAGATAAAGTGTGAAGAGCTGGAGCAGGAATTAAACAATTGAGGCTTTTGGATGCAAAGGCAAATTTATTATAGGGCAAAGGAGAGATACTATGGGATTATGGGATGCAGGAAAAACACAGGCAGGCGGCGCCGTTTCGCCGGAAATAGAGGAATTGGACAGACAGGCATCGGTGCTGGAACAAAAAAAGCAGGAAATGATTGCTTATATCGGACAATTATATGTGGATTCCAATGATGCAAACAATGCCGCGGGCACGATCTTTGAGGAACCATTGAAGGAAGTGCGGAGGATGGAGGAAGAAATCGATATTTTAGAAAAAAGAAAATTGGCGGTACAGGGTCTGCGAAAATGCGAAAAATGCGGGAATATTCTGGTTCTTGACAGTTTGTTCTGCAATAAATGCGGGGAAAGGCTGGAAGAGTTGTTCCCCACTACGGAACTGAACCCATACATATGCGAGAAATGCGGAAAACCGTACGATGAAGGAATGATTTTCTGCACGGGATGCGGAAATAAGCTGAAGTAGACAAAAGGAGAAAATTAAAATGGCATTGTTAGGAAATATTCTTTGGTTTATATTTTTTGGATGGTGGAACTTTCTGGTGTATGGACTTCTCGGAATATTGTGGTGCATCACAATCATCGGCATTCCTATCGGGAAGGCTTTGTTCCAGTACGCAAAACTGATGACATTTCCCTTTGGAAAGGTAATCATAAGGGAAACTGATTTAAAGGGCAAGGAAAATGTTTCGACGATTCGGCGCGTGGGAGGAGTAATAGCCAATATTTTGTGGCTGCCGTTCGGGATTATTGCTTTTATTGCTAATATCGGAGCTATGATAGTATGCGCAATCACGATTATCGGAATACCGTTTGCTGTGGTGATTGCCAGAAGCAGTATATTTCTGCTCTGGCCCATAGGAGCAAAGGTTATTACAAAGGAAGAGGCGGATGCGCTGAAAATGCAAAGGATGATGAATGCAGCCCCGTTCAATCAGGGAATGATGCCACCTCAGGCAGATATGCCACAGCAGATTACATCACAACAGGCAATACCGGTGACGGTCACGCCACAGGAAATTCCGGTGAGCCAGACTTTTCAGCAGCCGCAGCAGAATACCGCACAGCCGAGTCAGATACTGGAAAACATCAAAGAGAGCGGAGGAAAAACGATATCAGTGATTACGGAAAGCGGAGGAAAGGCTATATCGGCGGTTGCGGAAAGCGGAGAGAAAGCCTTGACGGCTACTGCGGCAGCCGTCAGCGCCGGAGCATTTTCTTTGAGCAACAGACAAAAAGTGACAAAAGAAAGTGTTTTGGCAAAAGAGAAGGAAATGGCATTTGACGAGCTGCTGACGCAAATGGAGGCAAAACTGTATCATAATAGCGCTATGGCGTGGATTCTGCCGTTTCTGGAATATATAACGGCGGCGCTGGGTGTGATAAGCGCGGTTGTGGGATTGATTGTGACCCGGAGCTTTTGGGGACTGTTTTACGGAGTCGGCATGGTGACTCCGGTATTGCTTGCGGCAGCTTTGCTGGGTATGATAAAGAGGAACAGGATATTTGTGGCGGCAGTGCTGGCTGTTCAAATTCTGCCCCATATTGTCAGCATCATCTTTTGATTCATTTGTACGGTTACAAGGAAAATGAGATTGTTTATGCCGCTAACCGAAAAGCGGCGGAATGGAGAGAATTATGAGAACGATTATGGGAAGTATGGATATTGAGGAAGCGGTTCACGCCATACAAGGCTTCGGCACTATGGGAACATTGTCCGATATATTATGGATTGTATGTTATCTCGGGTTGATTGCTGCATATGTTTATTTATTTTTCATAAAAGGAAATCAATCTGCGGTTTCCGGAGCAGGGGAAAGAATACAGGCTTATTCGGGAGAAGTCCCCTTCCGGGCAAAAAAGTTCTGTAGTCAGTGTGGGACAGAGCTTTCCGGAAATGTCGTTTTTTGCGGAAAATGCGGGGCAAAGGCGGAAGAATAAAAAAGTTCTTGCAATTATGCGCCCAATGTGGTAGACTTTTCATGTTGCGAAAACGAGATGGTCCTCTGTTACACAGGTGTATTAAGAACATCCATTTTATGAAGGAGGCTCGACATGAGTGATATTATCAGAGAAATCGAAGCCGAACAGATGAAGGAAACAGTGGATACCTTTTCTGTTGGCGATACCGTAAAGGTTTACGGTAAGATTAAGGAAGGAAACAGAGAGAGAGTACAGGTTTTTGAAGGGATTGTCCTGAAGAGACAGGGCGGAAGCAACCGGGAGACCTTTACTGTCCGTAAGATTTCAAACGGCGTGGGCGTGGAGAAAACATGGCCGTTGCATTCTCCCAATGTAGAGAAAATCGAAGTGGTGAGACGCGGTAAAGTGAGACGCGCTAAACTGAACTATTTAAGAAGCCGTGTTGGTAAGAGAGCAAAGGTCAAAGAAATCGTAAAATAATGCGAACATTGGAGAGGGCAATTTCCGGTAGGACTACCGTGATAATTGCCCTTTTCTATTGGTGGGAAATATGGTATAATGATTTTGCTTCGTATTAAAATTTACAAAGGAATCGGTATGGCACGCAGTAGTGGACTCAGCTTTTACAAGAAAAGAAAGAAGATTAACATTGCCATTGTCAAGGAAGTGTTCAGTTGGATTTTTTGCGTTTTTCTGGCTGTTTTTCTTGCGGGGGTAATTACTTATTTTTTTGGAATGACGACCAATGTGGTGGGAGTTTCCATGGAACCTTCTCTGTATAACGGGGAGAAGATATTTGTAGATCGTTTTATCTATGTGATTTCGTCTCCGAGAAGCGGGGATGTGGTTATTTTTCTGCCAAACGGCAATGAAAACTCCCATTATCACACCAAAAGGGTTTTGGCGGTGCCCGGCGACAAAGTCTGGGTATCGGAGGGCGTTTTATATGTAAACGGACAGGAAAGTAAGTGGACCACAGAAAAAATTCTGGATGCGGGGATTGCGGATGAAGAGTTTATCCTGCAAAACGAGGAGTATTTCTGTATGGGGGATAATCCGAATAACAGTGAGGACAGCCGCTCGGCAAATATAGGTCCGGTGAGAAAAGACAACATTATAGGAAAGGTATGGTTCCATCTGGGCAAAGAAGATAACGGAATCGGGTTTGTAAAATGAATTATCAGTGGTATCCCGGACATATGACAAAAGCCAAGCGCATGATGCAGGAGAATATAAAATTAGTGGATCTGATCATTGAGCTGGTGGATGCAAGGATTCCTTTAAGCAGCCGCAATCCTGACATCAATGAAATGGGCAGAAATAAAAGCAGGATTGTCCTGTTGAATAAAGCAGATCTTGCGGACCCGAAAAGCAGTCAGCAGTGGATGGAATATTTTGAAAAACAGGGCGCTTATGTGCAGGAATTGAATTCCAAATCGGGAAAAGGCGTGAAAACCGTCCAGACGCTGGTGCAGGAAGCCTGTAAGGAAAAAATAGAGAGAGATAAAAGGCGGGGAATTGTGAATCGTCCGGTGCGTGCCATGGTGGCGGGAATTCCCAATGTGGGGAAATCCACATTTATCAATTCCTTTGCGGGAAAAGCGTGTACCAAGACCGGCAATAAGCCCGGAGTCACCAAAGGGAAGCAATGGATTCGGTTGAACAAAAATCTGGAGCTTTTGGATACGCCGGGGATTCTCTGGCCCAAATTTGAGGACCAGCAGATGGGAATGAAGCTTGCCTTTATCGGTTCCATGAATGATGAAATCATGATAGCGGAAGAGCTTGCCTGTGACCTTATCGGCACGCTGAAAGAGCGGTATCCGGAGGCGGTTGCGGGGCGTTATGAAATAGAAACGACAGGAAAAGAGGCGGATATTCTGTCCATGATTGCCGAGAGTAGGAAATGCTACAGAAAGAATGAACAGCTTGACTTGGAGAGAGCAGCATCCATTCTTTTGGAGGATTTCAGAAGCGGAAGATTAGGGCGCATTACATTGGAACTGCCTGAAAAAGTACAGGAGGAGTAACGGTATCATGAATAAAGTAATGAAGGAGTTGTTTAACACAGGACTCTATCTTTTGGTGGTACTTTTGATCACCTATCTGGTAATTACTTTTGTGGGTCAGAGGACGGAAGTGGAAGGGGAATCTATGGAGGCGACTCTTTCCAACGGGGATAATCTGATCGTAGATAAGCTGACTTATAAATTTAGTGATCCTAAGCGGTATGATATTATCGTATTTCCTTTTAAGTATCAGGAAAACACCTATTATATCAAAAGAATTATCGGAATGCCGGGAGAGACGATACAGATTGATGACGCCGGCAGGATTTACATCAACGGAGAAGTTCTTGAGGAAGGTTACGGGCGGGAAATCATCAGAGCGGAGAATGTAGGAATCGCGGCAAAACCTATTACCCTTGGTGAGGACGAATATTTCGTGATGGGTGACAACCGCAATAACAGCAGTGACAGCCGTATGGAAATCATCGGCAATATTCACAGGGAGGATATTGTGGGGAGAGCGTGGCTGCGCATCTGGCCTTTTTCAAAGTTTGGGGTATTGGAGCATCAATAGTATGAAAAATAAGATATTAAAGGAATTGTTGAATACGGGTTTCTATCTTTTGATAGTGCTGGTCATTACTTATTTGATCTGTACTTTCGTAGGGCAGAGGACACAGGTACAGCAAAGTTCCATGGAGACAACGCTGTCAAGCGGCGACCAGTTGATTATCGATAAACTGACCTACCGGTTCAGTAAACCGAAAAGATTTGACATTATCATATTTCCTTCTAAACAGGAAGACGGGAAATATTATATCAAAAGGGTTATCGGGATGCCCGGGGAAACGGTGCAGATTGATGATAACGGCAGTATTTATATCAACGGAGAGGTTCTTGAGGAAAGTTACGGACGGGAAATTATCAAAGCGCAGAATGTGGGGATTGCGGCACAGCCTATAACCCTTGAAAACGACGAGTATTTTGTGATGGGGGACAACCGTAATAACAGCAATGACAGCCGCAAGGAAAGCATAGGAAATGTTCACAGGGAAGATATTGTGGGGAAGGCGTGGCTGCGCATCTGGCCTTTTTCAAAATTCGGGCTGCTGGGACCTTAGGTGATGGACGCAGTAAAGTGAAGATGTACAAAGAACAGGGGTAAACAACGGATGAAAACACTGAAAGAGATAAAAGAACAGCTTCAGACGCTTCGCAGGGATGAACTGCCGCAATTCATACAATGCTATGAGGAAGATGACAGGGAAGGCGTCAAAAAAATAGTGCTTTTGGCAAAAAAGAGGCTGGAGGCATTGGAGAAGGAAAAAGAGCGGATAGAGGCGCTGAAACTATATGAGAAACAATATGGGGACTGCCGGTTTATCTGCGGCATTGACGAAGTGGGCAGAGGTCCCCTTGCGGGGCCTGTGGTGGCAGGGGCAGTGATTTTGCCCAAAGATTGTGATATTTTATATATTAATGATTCCAAGCAGCTCTCCGAAAAAATGAGAGAGGCGCTTTTTTTGGAGATAGAGGAAAAGGCGGTAGCGTGTGCGGTGGGTTATGCTTCTCCCGAACGGATTGACGAGATTAACATTTTACAGGCTACTTATGAAGCCATGAGGGAGGCAGTCGGAAAGCTTTCGGTGAAGCCGGCTCTTTTGTTAAACGATGCAGTGACCATACCGGGAGTGGATATCCGGCAAGTGCCGATTATCAAGGGGGATGCCAAGAGTATTTCCATAGGAGCGGCGAGTATTTATGCAAAAGTAATCAGGGATAGGCTGATGGTGGAATATGATAGGGAATATCCTGAGTACGGGTTCGCAGGGAATAAGGGCTATGGCAGCGCCGCGCATATTGAAGCACTGAAAAAACATGGTCCTACGCCTATCCACAGGAAGAGCTTTATCAAAAATTTTATTGGGGTATAAAAATGAGATTAACGGATTTTTTTAAAACCGACAGACCGCCGGCTGACGCGGAGAAGGCGGTATCACAGACACAGGCGGATTCTGCGAAGGCTGCCCAGATAAGTCGTCAGATTCGCGCCCTCGTGCCGGGACAGACCATTCAGGGCGAGGTAGTGGCTAAGAACGGCAGCGAGGTGCAGATTAAGGTTTTGGAAGATTTTTTGATGAGCGCAAGGCTGGAGCAGAGCGTTAATATCGAAGTGGGAAAAAACATGACTTTTCAAGTGCGGAACAACGGGAAAGCTCTTGTTTTAAGCCCGTTGTTTGCCAATATGGCAACGGATGCCAATACTTTAAAAGCATTGGATATGGCATCTCTTCCGGTGAATGATACTACGGTGGAAATGACAAGGCAGATGATGGGAGCGGGGCTGCCTATTGACAAAAATTCCCTGCAGCAGGTATTTCGGGAAGTAATGGCTTTTCCGGATGCGGAAATTTTAGATATTATAGATTTACACAGGCTTTCCCTGCCCGTGACAGAGAATAATTTAGAACAATTGGAAGCCTATAAAAATCTCACCCACCAATTGGTAAACGGGATGAATGATGTGCTGGAGGCTTTGCCCGATGTGATGCAGAACATGGCACAGTCCGGCAATGTGGAAGGAGCGGCAGGACTTTACCGGGAGATATTGTCCATGGCGGCGGAAATGCCTGCGGAGGCTCTTTTGGAGACCTTTGCGGGAGAAGATACCCTGCAGCAGGAGGGAATATTGCCGGAAAACATTCTAAATACCAACGATTCGGAGAATGTCGGTTCCTCAAATACGGTTTTACAGAATGTTGTTGCAGAGGATATTGCCACGGGGAATACTGCACAGGGTGAGATTACCCCGGGTAATGTTACCCCAGAGGATATCGTGACAACAGACAGCGCCGCGCAGGAGGCTGTCTTAGATGCCCCGTCCAAGGAAATCTTTTCACAAATCCAAAATCTGGCAAAAGAACTTTCCGGTCTTACAGGTCAGGAAATTCCCGAGAATGCGGATGTATCAAAATTATTGGATTTTGCCGGACAGGCGCTGCAAAAAGGCATTGCGGAACACGACACAAAGTTGTTAAGGGAACTCATAGGAAATAAAGATTTACAGAATATCGTGAACAATAATCTGCAGAAACTCTGGACCATAAAGCCGGAAGATGTGGCGAATCCCAATAGGGTGGAAGAACTGTACCAGAGACTGGACAAACAGATTAGAGGAGTGACGCGGATTTTAGAGAGCGCAGGGCAGACCTCCACGGAAGCCTACAAGGCGTCGGCGAATCTAAGCGGCAATCTGGATTTTATGCAGCAGGTAAATCAGGTATGCACTTATATCCAACTGCCCCTGCGGTTTCAGCAGCATAACGCCCACGGAGAATTATATGTATATACCAACAAGAAAAATTTAGCCTCAAAAGATGGTGCGGTCAGCGCCCTCTTGCATTTAGATATGGATCATCTGGGTCCCGTGGATGTGTATGTGTCCATGCAGAATCAAAAGGTAAACACACAGTTTTATGTGCAGGATGATGATATGTTGGATTTTTTGGAAGAGCATATGGACCTCTTGACGGAGCGACTGAAGAAGCGAGGTTATGATTGCAGTTGTAAAATGCAGATAAGAAATAGTGGGGACGAGGACGATGCTTTCCGGACAAACGGAGTGATTCAAAATCTGCTGGCGCGGGCGGGTAATATAAAGCTTTCGCAGTATGCCTTTGATGTGCGGGCGTGAAACAGGTATCGGGAATTCGCAGTTTGCGGAAAGGCATGGTATGAATATGGCGGGAGAGAAAGAAAAGAAAGAACAAAAAATCAAGCAGGCCATTGCTCTGGAGTATAATCCGGAGGAGGATGCGCCCAAGGTCATAGCCAGCGGCCGGGGATTAGTTGCCGAGAAGATGATTGAAAAGGCAAAGGAGAGCGATATTCCCATACATAGGGATGATAAGCTTGCCGATACCTTGTCCAAATTGGAAATCGGAGAAATGATACCGCCGGAATTATATGAAGTAGTGGCTGAAATTCTTATTTTTGTAGACTCTATGGATAAGATTAAAGGCAAGATAAAGTGATTACGGGAAATGATTTTGTGGAACAATCCTGTACATCATGAGAAACGGATGGGGAATTGTATATGAATAAAAGGAGGCTGGGGTTTCATAAAGAGCAGATTGCGGCAGACTATCTGACGGCGCGCGGAATGCGGATTGTGGAGAGAAATTTCAGAGGACATCAGGGAGAAATCGATATTGTAGGCTATGAGGGGAATTGCCTTGTATTTGTGGAGGTAAAATACAGGAGCGGAAAGACTTTCGGAAGCGCTGCCGCCGCCGTGGACATCAAAAAACAACAGCAGATTTGTAAAGTGGCGGATTATTATAGGTTTTTGCATCATGTTTCGGAGAACGCTATGGTGAGATATGATGTGGTGGCAATCGACGGAGAGGAAATACAATGGATTCCCAATGCATTCCCGCATATTTACGCCAATAGGCGTGGCTATAGATAGTTTGTATTTGATAAAAGAATCGGTAACAGGCAGGAAAATATATGTATCAGGTAAAGCGGGCAGATCGTACCCTGTATAAAAATAATATCAAACAACAGTGTATGCGGCAGGAAACAGCACCAACGGAATACAATTCCGTGGAATACAATTCTATGGAATACTTGGAATTTCCTTTGCTTGCCGATACGGGGATGGTAAAGCATTTGTTTACCACCAGAACGGGCGGCGTCAGCGAGGGGATTTTCCGAAGCCTGAATCTGAATTTTAACAGAGGGGATGCTCCCGGAAAAGTCCGCGCGAATTATGAGAAGGTGGCGGAAGTCCTTGACTGTTCTGTTGAGGATATGGTGCTGTCACAGCAGACACACACTACCAACATCAGACAGGTCACGGAGGCTGACAGGGGGAAGGGGATTCTGAGACCCTTGGATTACACGGATGTGGACGGTCTGATTACGGATATTCCGGGAATTGTTCTGGTGACTTCTTACGCAGACTGCGTGCCTCTTTATTTTGTGGACCCCGTTCATCGGGCAATCGGGCTGGCGCATTCCGGCTGGCGCGGTACTGCGGAAAGAATGGGAGCATGCATGGTGGAAGCCATGGGGAAGTATTTTGGGACAAAGCCGGAACATCTGTATGCAGCCATCGGACCTTCTATCTGTCAGGACTGTTACGAAGTCAGCGGGGAAGTAGCTCAGGTATTTATGGAACTGTTCAAGGGAGAGGAAGCTCTGGAACAGGAAATTATAAAAGCAGGGTACAGGGGCGGAACACGGGGCTGCTATACCCATGTGGTGGAAGACGGAAAAGAAGAGGGCAAATATCAGCTTGATTTATGGCTGGCCAATCTTATGATTCTCAGAAGGGCAGGGATTTTGCCGGAAAGGATTGCGGTAACGGATATTTGTACCTGTCATAATCCGGATTATCTTTTTTCCCACAGGGCAAGTCAGGGAAAGAGGGGCAATCTGGGAGCTTTTTTAATGATAAGGAATAATTGAGGCAAAAAAGTTTGAAAGTAAACTTTCAAACTCTTTATTGGTAGCAGTATCGCAGGCAGAGGCCTGCGATATGCGGGGGTATAAGCACGGAAAAGAGGAGATTATGGCAAATATATTAGTATGTGATGATGACAAAGAAATTGTAGATGCCATTGAGATTTATTTAAGTCAGGACGGCTATAAAATTTTCAAAGCATATGATGGGCAGCAGGCAATTGAGGTTTTGGAGAAAGAGGAGATTCACTTGCTGATTATGGATGTGATGATGCCTAGGCTGGACGGCATCAGGGCAACGCTTAAGATTCGGGAACACAGCAGTATTCCCATTATTATATTGTCTGCGAAATCGGAAGACACGGATAAGATATTCGGGCTGAATATCGGAGCGGACGATTATATTGCAAAACCCTTTAATCCGTTGGAATTGGCGGCGAGAGTGAAATCCAATCTCCGCCGATACACATCGTTAGGGAGTCTGCATGGCGATAATCATTCGCTCTATCAGGTTGGCGGTCTTATTGTAAACGATGACACAAAACAGGTGACAGTGGACGGGGAGTCCGTAAAGATGACGCCCATTGAGTATAATATCCTGCTGCTGTTACTAAAAAATCAGGGAAAGGTGTTTTCCATCAATGAGATTTATTCAAGTATCTGGAACGAAGATGCCATCGGTGCGGAAAATACCGTTGCGGTGCATATCCGTCATATTCGTGAAAAAATTGAAATTAACCCCAAAGAACCCAAATATTTGAAGGTGGTATGGGGCGTAGGATATAAAATAGACAGGCAATAAAAGCTTGGAAATTGCTATAGAAACGGAGAAACAATGAAAAGACCTATTTTAAAAAGACTGGCTCTGGGTCTTGTACAACATTTTACGGCGACATTAATCATGGTGGCTTTGGCAGGCATCCTGTTTAATTCCTACTTGGGCGTAGAGTCCATGAAGGAGTCGCAGATATATTGGCTTGCCCCTCTGGACACGGAACCGGAATTTGGAGATTCTCAGGTTTTTCATGATATGGTAAATACGGCGGCTGCGGATATTATAGAGTATGTGGTAATAAAGGACCAGATGGAAACCGCAGGAAGGTTCGACGCCGGAAAAAAGATTGACATAACGCAATATGCCAACCGCTATAATATGGCGCAAGGAGAGGAAACTGTCACAGCCGTTTACCGATTGGATGATTTGATCAAATGGGGAAAGCATGGTGTGGAATACACGAATCGCGCCATGAGTATGTCTGATTTTGTGAATTATTTCGGACCCGCTGCCTCCATAGAAAATTTTGCGTTGGACGAAGACGGTCAGTTATATTTTGCCGGATTTCTGGACAGCGCTTTTGTACCGAAAGCCGGAACGGATTCGGTTTATCTGCCGGATGAAAATGCGGAGAGCAGGCATTCCGAAGAGGAAGCGGAACAGTTGAAAACCGTTATGGAGCAGTTGACGGTAGAGCAGTTGGAAGATATGGCATTTTCTTATATCATGGCGAGGGATTCTAATCAAATTAATGTGTCCAGAGAAGACGACGGAAGCTTTACTATCTATATTTCCCTGTTAAGCTGTCGTTATGAGACGGTGGACAGGGAGCGCCAGTTGGTTGCCTATGCAGGAGATTGGATTGAATATCTGGAATTACAGGACAGTGTGGTAAGAACCATAGAACATCTGTCCGAGAGCTATGAGGTGTATCAAAAGGGACAGGAACTTTATGAGGAAGACAAAGGTAATTTTAAATATGCCATACGAATGCAGGGGGAAAACGGTATTACCAGCACCTATACGAATCTGCCGGCGTTAAAGGGAATTGCGGACAGTGAGATTACGGAATATTTTTCGGAATATGGAACTTATCTGGTCTGTTATTTAGAGAATCTTGAATTTGTAGGAAATACAGGCATTACCGAGGGGGATATTTACCGCTATGTGAACAATTACAGTTATGTATATCCGGAGAAAACCCATATCTGGATGGCGGTGGATATGGCGTATTCCGTAGAAGGGGACGCTTTTTACGATGCCAATGCCGTATTTTGCAGGATTGTGCCCAATATCAGGAAAATTATTGCCGTTATCGTAGTCCTTTCTTTGTTATGGATAGGGCTTTGCGGTTATCTCACCGTGACGGCGGGGGAATGTTACAATAAAGAAGGGGAAAGAAAGTACCAACTGAGTTTTATTGATCATATCTGGACAGAATTACTGCTTCTTTTTGGAGCCGCTTTGGTTTATGGCTGCTCCATCGGAGGAACCATGCTGCAGGAAGTGGCGGATACGGTATATCATAGTCATTCCGAGTTATTGGCGCTCAGTGAGACAAAATTGTATGAGTATGGAACTTATGGCATATTCGGAGCCTCCTTAAGTCTTGGAGTCAGTATCATACTGCATAGTCTGGCGCGCCGTATCCGCGGCAGAATCCTTTTCAGGGGAAGCTTTTGTTATTATCTGATAAGGCTTATTATAAAGGGAATACGCTTTATGTTCTTTCACAGGAATCTGGCGGTCAGAACCTTGATTCCCTATAATCTGTTTTTGATGATGAATTTATTTGCCATCTTTTTAGTCCTGATACTGCGGGATAAGGGAGGATTTCGCGTAATATTCCTCATTTTGGGTGTGGTGTTTGCTGACGGCATGGTGGGTATGAGGCTGTTTAAACAAAATGCGGAGCGCGTCAGTATTATAGAGGGTATTAAGCGTATCCGTGACGGGGAGGTGGATTACAAATTAAATCTGGATTCCCTGAGCGGCACAAGCAGAGAATTGGCAGATGCGGTGAATAATATCGGCGAAGGCATCCGCAAGGCAGTGGCTACCAGTATCAAAGACGAGCAGATGAAAACAGACCTTATTACGAATGTATCTCATGATATTAAGACACCGCTTACTTCCATCATCAACTATGTGGATTTGTTAAAGCGTCTGAAAATAGAAGAGGAACCGGCAAAGGGATATATCGATATTCTGGACAGCAAGGCGCAGAGGCTGAAGCAGCTTACGGACGACCTTGTAGAAGCTTCCAAGATTTCTTCCGGCAATATTATTCTGGACATGGAAAAATTGAATCTGACCGAACTGTTAAAGCAGACTGTGGGAGAGTTTTCCGAGAGATTGGAGGAGAAGAAGCTTCAGGTAGTGCTGGAGAATGAGGATGTTCCGGCATATATCTATGCGGATAGCCGCCGTATGTGGCGTATTATAGAAAACCTGTTTCACAATATCTATAAGTATGCCTTGGAGAATACCAGAGTATATGTAGGTCTTTCCGTGGGAGATACCATAGAGCTTTCCGTTAAAAATATTTCGGAACGGCAGATTAACATGCGGGGAGATGAACTGACGGAGCGTTTTATCCGGGGAGACGCTTCCAGAACTACGGAAGGAAGCGGTCTTGGGCTTTTCATTGCCAAAAGTCTGACGCAGGCGCAGGGCGGAACTTTTGAGATTCAGTTGGACGGGGATGTCTTTAAAGTAATCCTCAGCTTTCCGGAGTATCGGGAGAATTGAGCACAGAACCAGCCTCGAAAATATGCGCTAGAATGCAAGCATTCATCGCATGAAGCTTCAGTCATGCCATTCATAAGCTGCCGAAATATTTGTTTGCTAAAAATAATATATGTGGTCGGCAGCTTATGAATGTCGGGCATCCGCCCTATAGAAATGCTCATACAAGATGCTCTTAGTGAGCAAGCTCCCATGAGCATCTTGTATGAGCATTTCTGCATGGCTGATTGTTATTCAAACTCTATATCGGTACGGTTGTTGTAGGCTTCCAGAATGCCGTGCATTTTTTCTGTGGTAGCCATAACATTGGAAAGGGACGCGTCATGGTTCATAAAGTCGATTAAGGAAGCCACGAATTTACTCATATCCGCCTCAATGAAATAGGGCTTTGAGCGAAGCTCGGGGGGGAGATAAGAAAGATCTGTGGTGACGATTTTATCAAAATGTCCCTGCTCATATGCTTTATCGAATGCACTCAGTCCGTCCGTGAAAAGCCCGAAGGTAGTGCAGATAAATACCCGGCGGGCATTCATTTTCTTTAATTGTCTGGCGGTATCCAGCATACTGCCGCCGGAAGAAATCATATCGTCGATGATAATGACATCTTTGCCGTCAATATTGTCGCCCAGAAATTCATGTGCCACAACAGGGTTTTTGCCGTTTACAATAACGGAATAATCGCGTCTTTTATAAAACATTCCGGTATCCACACCAAGCACGCTGGCAAAATAAATGGCACGGTCCAATGCCCCTTCGTCAGGGCTTATGACAATCAGATGCTCCTTATCTACCAAAAGGTCATCTTCGGAGTTTAACAGCGCCTTAATGAACTGATAGGGCGGCATAAAATTGTCAAATCCGCTTAGCGGAGTGGAATTCTGGACTCTGGGGTCATGGGCGTCAAATGTGATAAAGTTGTTGACTCCCATATTTTTTAATTCCTCAAGGGCATAGGCGCAGTCAAGGGACTCTCTGGCATTTCTTTTGTGCTGTCTTCCCTCGTAGAGAAAGGGCATAATGACATTAATGCGGTTTGCCTTGCCGTTGCAGGCCGATATGACGCGTTTTAAGTCCTGATAGTGGTCATCGGGGGACATATGATTGGTATAGCCGTTCATTTGATAGGTAATACTGTGATTGCACACATCCACTAAAATAAAAATATCTTTTCCGCGGATTGTTTCTTCAATGACCGCTTTGGCTTCGCCGCTGCCAAAACGGGGAATATTTACTTCCAGCAGATAATTATTCTCAATATAACCATGGAAAGCAGGGTCTTTCTTAACCCTGTCATTATGAATGCTCCTTCTGAATTCCACCATATAATCGTTGATTCTGCGACCTAATTGGGCGGCGGAAGGAAGGGCGATAATTTTTAAGGGAGCTATGGGCATTGAGTTCTCAAGTTCATGTAAGTTAGGCATAAATTTTCCTCCGTACAACATTTTCCGACAAATGTTTAAGTACATATATTTTATAACATTATGATAGTGACATGTCAATGGATTTCTTGTACAATAAAGTGTGAGAAGAATTTCTAATTGCTCACAGCATAGGCTGTTTCGCAAAGAAATTCTAATCTCACACTGAAGAACGCAAGGACAGCGTTCTTCTCGTTGATTGTTTGTGCCGCTAAAGAGGCATGTCCGGAAGTGTGAAGAGAAGTAAGAGGAGTCTGAAAATGCCAAAGGAGAATATCGTCAAAACAGTAAAAGAAGGAAGCATTGCCGAAGAAATGGGAATGGAGCCGGGAGACAAGCTTCTGTTGATTAACAATGCGGAGTTGGAAGATGTTTTTGACTATCAGTTTTTTATTCAGGATTCTTATATTGAAGTTTTGGTGGAAAAACCGGACGGCGAGCAATGGCTTTTAGAGATAGATAAAGACCCTGAGGAAGACTTGGGGATAGAGTTCGAGAGCGGTTTAATGGATGAATACAGACATTGTCACAATAAATGTGTATTTTGTTTTATTGACCAGATGCCGAAGGGTATGAGGGAAACCCTGTATTTTAAAGATGATGATTCCAGACTTTCTTTTTTGCAGGGGAATTATGTGACCCTTACCAATATGTCGGATCATGATATTCAGCGTATCTGTAATTATCATTTGTCACCCATTAATATTTCCTTTCAGACCATGAATCCTGAACTCAGATGCAGGATGTTAAATAATCGTTTTGCGGGAGAGGCATTAAAGAAGGTGGATGTCTTAAACGAGGCGGGCATCCGGATGAATGGGCAGATTGTATTGTGCAAGGGGATGAATGACGGAAAAGAGCTGGAATTCAGTATTAAGGAGCTGATGAAGTATATTCCGAATCTGGAGAGCGTGTCCGTGGTGCCGGTGGGGCTGTCCAGATACAGAGAGGGTCTGGAAGTCCTTGAACCCTTTGAAAAAGAGGACGCAAAGGAAGTGCTTGACTTAATTCACCGTTATCAGGCAGTCTGTATGGAAAAGTATGGGCTCCATTTTATTCACGCCAGTGATGAGTGGTATGCGCTGGCGGAGGAGGAGCTTCCGGAGGAAGCGCGCTATGACGGCTATTTACAGCTTGAAAACGGCGTCGGGATGTTGAGGCTTCTGATAGACGAATTTCAGGATGCCCTGAACAGGAGGAAAAATGACGGCGTATCGGATAACGGCGGCGTCCTCAGGGAAGTTTCCCTTGCAACGGGTTATCTGGCTTATCCTTATTTGAAGCGGATGTGTCAGGAAATAGAAGAACAGTACCCGTATGTGCAAATCCATTTGTATGCCATACGCAATGATTTCTTTGGGGAGAGTATTACGGTAAGCGGACTGCTTACGGGGCAGGATATCAAAAACCAGCTTTTGGGTCAGAAATTGGGAGAAGAACTGCTTCTTCCGCAAAATGTTTTGCGGAGCGGGGAAAGTATATTTTTGGATGATTTGACCGTGGAGGATTTGGAAAAAGCTTTACAAGTTCCCATTTATATTGTAAAATCAAGCGGATACGACTTTTTGGATGCGGTTGTGTCCGGAGGGGAAATTGATAAGGAGGTATAGCGATATGGCAAAGACCAAACCGATTGTGGCTGTGGTAGGAAGACCGAATGTGGGCAAATCCACGCTGTTTAATGCCCTTGCCGGTGCAGATATATCCATTGTAAAAGATACTCCGGGCATTACCAGAGACCGCATTTATGCGGATGTAAGCTGGCTTGACAGGAATTTTACGCTGATTGATACAGGAGGAATCGAGCCGGAGAGCAAGGATGTGATTCTCTCCCAGATGAGGGGGCAGGCGCAGGTTGCCATAGACACGGCGGATGTGATTGTTTTTCTGGTGGATGTCAAACAGGGGCTTGTGGATGCGGATTTTAAGGTGGCGGATATGCTGCGCCGTTCCCATAAACCAGTGGTGCTTGTGGTGAATAAAGTGGACAGCGTAAAAAAGCATATGATGGATGTTTATGAGTTTTACAATCTGGGTATCGGAGAACCCTATGCCATATCGGCGCTTAACCGTATGGGCCTTGGAGATATGCTGGATCAGGTGGTCTCTCATTTTGCAAAAGATGCCGGGGAAGAGGAAGAGGACGAGCGACCGAGGGTTGCCATTGTAGGAAAGCCTAATGTGGGCAAATCTTCTCTGATCAACAAGCTTTTAGGTGAGGATCGGCTGATAGTGTCCGATATCGCAGGAACCACAAGGGATGCGGTGGACACGGAAATTGCTTATAACGGCAAGGAATATGTGTTCATTGACACTGCGGGGCTTCGCCGGAAGAACAAAATAAAGGAAGAGCTGGAGCATTTTATGATTGTGCGCACCGTTAGCGCAATCGAGAGGGCGGAGGTAGTGGTTCTGGTGATTGACGCTACGGAGGGTGTTACGGAACAGGATGCCAAAATTGCGGGAATTGCCCATGACAGGGGTAAGGCAGTGATTATTGCGGTGAATAAATGGGATGCCATTGAGAAGGATGACAAAACCATTTACCGGTTTACTGAGAAGGTGAGGAATACTTTGTCCTATATGCCCTATGCGGAACTGCTTTTTGTGTCCGCCCAGACCGGACAGAGGCTGCCCAAGCTTTTTGAGACCATTGACATGGTCAGTGAGAATCATGCCATGAGAGTTGCCACAGGCGTTTTAAACGAGATTATGACGGAGGCGGTTGCCATGCAGCAGCCGCCCTCCGATAAAGGAAAAATTTTGAAATTGTATTATATTACGCAGGCGTCCGTAAAGCCGCCCACATTTGTAATTTTTGTCAATGACAAGGAACTGATGCATTTTTCATACACCAGATACATAGAGAATCAAATCCGTGAAACCTTTGGCTTCAGGGGAACGCCCCTGAGATTTATTATCAGAGAAAGAAAGGATAGCAAGCGATGACGGAACGCATAATTTGTATTGCAATCGGATATGTGCTGGGAATGTTTCAGACAGCGTATTTTTACGGAAAGGCACATGGTATTGACATCAGACAGCACGGAAGCGGCAATTCAGGCACCACCAATGCCTTGAGGGTACTGGGAACCAAGGCGGGAATCATTGTGCTTTTGGGGGACTGTCTTAAATGTATGGCGGCGGTGTGGCTTACCCATCTGATATTCGGAGCAAGCCATCCGGACACTATTTATCTGCTCAGTCTGTATGCGGGAGCAGGGGCGGTCTTAGGGCATAATTTTCCCTTTTACATGAATTTCAAAGGGGGAAAGGGCATTGCCGCTACCGCAGGGCTGATTTTGTCTTTCCATCCCTATTTCATTCCCATGGGCGTCATTATCTTTTTTGGAATCTTCTTTACCACCCATTATGTATCGCTGGGTTCCCTTGTGGTTTATGCTGGCTTTCTCATAGAGATGATAGTCTGCGGACAGATGGGCGTGTTTGGAGGGCTGGACCAGATGCAGTTATATGAATTGTATGCGGTTACCGTGTTTTTGACGGTGATGGCTTATTGGAAGCACAGGGAGAATATTAAGCGGCTTGTAAAGGGCGTGGAGCGAAAGACTTATTTGACTAAGAAAAATAAATTGGATGTGGAAGAAAATAAAGAGTAATAAAAATAGAAATGAGGCAGAGCATGAAAAACTTTAGTAATTACGAAGCGCAGAAGTATGTAGGAGAAGGTTATCAGATGGTGGAGGAGGGAATTTATAAGACGAAAAGCCCTTATAGGGATGAGGAGATTTATGTGACTTCTCTTTCCTTTGAACTGGAGCCGGAATGCTATGGGGAGGAGGAAGGTTCCCCACAGTATATTCCCCAGATTCCCTTTGAGAACCTCTTGGATGAATTTTGGGTGTATGTCACGGATTTTTATGAGGACTTAAATCAAAAGAGCGAAAAACTCTGCTATCAGGAGTTTGGGGGAAGTTTGTCTGATATTCAGAAGTTAAGAACCATTATCGGCAAGCGTTTCTATGCAATGCCCTATGAAGAAGACGGCGAGGAATATAGCCGCGTGGTGATAGAGTAAATCAAAAAGTGGAGGGTTTGTATGGCAAAGGTAAGTATTTTAGGCGCCGGAACGTGGGGTACTGCGCTGGCAGTATTATTACACAATAACGGGCATGAGGTGTGCGTGTGGTCCGCCCTTGGAAATGAGGTAGAGCAGCTTAATAGCTGTCATAAACATAAGATGTTTCCGGATATTACGCTGCCGGAGGATATGACTTTTACGGCGGATGACAAAGAAGCCGTGGAAGGAAAAGATTTGTTAGTCATGGCAGTGGCCAGCGCCTATACCAGAAGCACGGCGCACCGTATGAGTCCTTTAGTGGCACAGGGGCAGAAAATCGTGGATGTGGCAAAGGGAATAGAGGAAGATACCCTGATGACTCTGTCACAGCAGATAGAGCAGGAAATTCCGCAGGCGGATGTTGCCGTTTTGTCAGGACCCACCCATGCGGAAGAGGTTATACAGGGACTTCCCACCACCATTGTAGTGGGAGCAAAGAGCAAGGCAACCGCAGAATATATCCAAAATCTGTTTATGAGCGAGGTATTCCGTGTCTATACCAGCCCTGATATTCTGGGAATAGAAGTTGGCGGGGCACTGAAAAATGTGGTGGCTTTAGCCGCCGGAATTGCCGACGGATTGGGGTATGGTGACAACACAAAGGCTGCCCTGATTACCAGAGGCATCACCGAGATTGCCAGACTTGGGGTGGCAATGGGCGGAAAATTTGAAACCTTCTGCGGGCTTACAGGCATCGGAGATTTGATTGTGACCTGCGCCAGCATGCATTCCAGAAACCGCCGGGCAGGCATTCTTATCGGACAGGGCAAATCCATGCAGGAAGCAATGGACGAGGTTCAGATGGTGGTGGAAGGCGTGTATTCCGCAAAGGCAGCCATGGCTCTTGCCAAGAAGTATGATGTGCAGATTCCCATTATAGAACAGGTAAACGCGGTTCTTTTTGAAGGAAAGAACGCAGCGCAGGCAGTGAAGGATTTGATGCTGCGGGATAAGAAGATTGAGGTGTTAGATGTGCCGTGGCAGCAGTGAGGGATAGAACTACTAAAGAATCTTGTGGTAATAGTATAACATGAGGAATGAAAAAATGATAACTTGATAAACGGAATCACATATGTGAAAATGTATTTATAGGACAACCATGTTACAAGGTGGATAGCCTCCCGAACTTGCGTGAATCATAAGATTCATTAAGAAGGGAGGTGGTGCGGATGGAAATGTTTTCGTTTCAGGATGTAGTTTTGTTTGGAACATTTTTAATTACACTGCTTGCCTGCATAGATAGGAATAACAAGCGAAAATAAATAAGCCTACCTTGTTTCTTGACCAAAGCAGGTAGGCTTATTGTCTAATCCGGGAGGTTAACCACTTTGTGGGTGGTTGCTCCTTTTTATGTTTAAATTATAATATATTTATCAGTAAGATGCAAGTCTTAAATCATTTGGATGTACAATCCGTATAAAGGAGAAAACGATGGGACTGTTTGATATGTTTAAAGGAAAAAACAAAGAAACTGCTAAGTCACAGGAAGAGGAAATCCCTGCGCCCGGCTGGGATGCCATAACGGATGCGTGCAAAAAAATATATCCCACACAGGATAACCCAAAGCACTATGGCACTTTAATAAAGTGGATTCTGGGCGGACCTGACCCGTTGGATGGAATCAGCATCTATGACGGCGGCGATTATTGGCATTTTGTGACCTTTGGCTTATCGGAGCTGTATGAGAAGGAAACGAAGGATAAAAAAATCAGCGGTTATGGAATGGAATTTACCTTTAAGCTGAAAAAGGATAATTATGAGGATGAAGAGAGGGAAATCCAAGGAATCTGCGGCATTCTGCAGTCCATTGCGCGCCTTACCTTTAACAATGGGGAAATATTCAGGCCCTATGAGTATGTATACAGCGGACAGACAGAGGGCATAGATACGAAAATGAAATCCAATATAACAGGCTTTATCACCATTCCGGATAAGGAGCTGGAGTCCATTAAAACGCCCTATGGAAAAGTGGATTTTGTGGAGTTCATCGGTGCGACGGATGCGGAATTAAAAGCAGTGATGAACAAGGAATTAAGGGTTAAGGAGCTGTATGAGAAAATCGGCTCGGATGTGACGAATTATAATAGGCAGTCGGCGGTGTAAGGGATATTTTGAATAAAGAAACCTATAAGTCGGAGAACATCAAATTATCCAATCACAAATCAGACAATTACAAGGAAAGCCGGATGAAATTTATGTGTGCTATAATGGAAGGAGGACAAAAATGCGCCGTTCGGATAGAGAGATAAAAGAGTTTGCAGATATTGTAGCTATCATGGAAAAATGTGATGTGTGCAGGATTGCCTTAAACAATGACGGCTATCCGTACATACTGCCGCTTAATTTCGGAATGTGTGTAAAAGATGGCAGGATTGAATTATATTTTCATGGCGCAGTGGAAGGCACCAAATATGATTTAATGGAAAAGGACAATCGAGCCAGCTTTGAGATGGATTGCGAGCATAGATTAGTAACAGAGCTTGACAGCGGAAACTGTACGATGGAGTATAAAAGCGTGATTGGACAGGGGCATATAGAAATGATTCCTGAGGATGAAAAGTACGATGCTTTATGCATTTTGATGAGGCATTATCATCAGGAGGAATTTCCCTTTAATAAAGAGGTTATGCCCCGTACAAAGGTTTTTAAACTGGTAGTGGAAAAAGTAACAGGAAAGGCAAGAATGAAGAAGTAGGCACATTATGAGTTTGAAAGAAGTAAATCAAAATCAGAGCTTTACAGAGGGAAGCATCCCTAAGAAAATGATAGGCTTTATGCTGCCGATTCTCGGCGCATTGATTCTGCAGGCGATGTACAGTGCAGTGGATTTGCTGATTGTAGGAAGGTTTGGAACCACAGAGGGAATTTCAGGCGTTGCTACGGGAAGCAGCATTATAAATATGGTTACTTTTACAATCAGCGCGCTTACCACGAGCGTTACGGTCTTAATCGGAAAGTATATCGGGGAAGGCTGCCCGCAAAAAATTGGCGGATTAATCGGAAATGCGGTATGTTTCTTTGCTGCGCTTGCGGTCATTGTTTCCATGATATTGATTGTTTTTGCCAGACCAATTACCATCCTTATGCAGGCTCCCAGCGAGGCAGTATCCTTGACTGCGCTTTATATCCGGATTTGCGGGGCTGGTTTTATTTTTGTGGTGTTTTATAATTTTATCAGCAGTATTTTCAGGGGACTCGGCGATTCCAGACTGCCCTTTCTCTTTGTTGTGATAGCATGCATTGCCAATATTATCGGGGACTTGATTCTGGTTGCGGGTTTTAAGATGAATGTTGCCGGGGCGGCGATTGCGACAATAGGCGCACAGGCGATAAGTGTGATTTTATCGCTTATTATTATAAGGCGAAAAGAACTGCCGTTTCGTATCGTGCGGAAAGATTTTCATTTTGGGAAGGAAATACCGCATTTTTGTGGAATAGGAGCCCCTCTTGCCCTACAGGAGCTGCTTACAAATGTTTCTTTTCTGGCGTTATGCGCATTTATTAACCGAATTGGACTGGATGCATCATCGGGATACGGAGTGGCGCAGAAGATACAGTCATTTATTATGCTTATCCCTTCTTCCATCATGCAGTCCATGGCATCTTTTGTTGCCCAGAATGTGGGGGCAGGAAGAGAGGACCGCGCGAAAGCGGCGATGAAGTATGGGATGGGATTTGGCGCGGTGATCGGAGTTGCCATAGCGGCCGGCGTATTTTTCTATGGAGATATTTTATCGGCATTGTTTACGGACGATGCGGCAGTGATTTTAAGGGCGCATGAATTCTTGCGCGGTTTTGCCCCGGAAGCGGTTGTCACAAGCATTTTATTCAGCTTCATGGGTTATTTTAACGGGCATTCCAAGGCATTGTTTGTTATGCTGCAGGGTCTGGCACAATCCTTTTTAGTCCGTCTGCCCATGTCATATATGATGAGCATAAGACCGAATGCATCCCTTATGGAGATTGGGCTTGCGGGTCCTGCGGCTACGGTTTTCGGCATTGTATTATGCCTGATATATTATGTGTTGCTGCAAAAGAATCTAAAAAGCGCAGCGGGAAGCCGGAATCGTGAAAATGTATGAAAAGTAGGATTATCATTGCAATGAATGGAGTAAAGATGTATGTTGCATTTCTTAGAAGAGCATAAGAAGAGTATGGAAAAAATATGCGCAGGATTAAATAAATATGAGAAACGAAAAGTAGCTCTTATGTGCTTGGAACGTCAATTTAAAGCGTATCAGCAGTTCGCCAAAGATAGACAATGGAATAGATGGGAAGAATATAGAGAAATATTAGATATCTGCTGGGATGCTGTATTGGATAACAAGGAATTAAATGAAGATATTTGGAAAAAACATGAAAGAATAAAACCGGAAAATGTAAATAATACAACAAAAGAATATGCAGAAACAGAGTTTGCTTATGGAAATATATTTGCTACAAATATGGAAGCTTTTTTGGAAATGTTACTTGAGGATACAGGTAATGAAGTAAGCTTCTGTTTGTTTAATATTGAATTTATTTTGAATTATTTAAATGAGGATAAAGTAATTCAGGATAAGAATGTGGCAAGTGAATGTATGAAAAGGGAAGTTGAAAATCAATCAAATGATGCAGCACAGCAAAAGAAACTAAAAAATTTAACAGATGTACAGAATTGGTATGAGCAAACGGATAATTTAATTTGCATAGAGTATTTTTAGGTTTATGAATTAGTCGATGAGGAACACCTTTTTGAAAAAGGAGAGGGCTTTTAAATTGGCAGTGGAAAAAGTGAAAAATCTTGTAAAGCAAGCTGGGTATTATGATGAAAGAAAAGGATAATCAAAACCAAATGTATGAGTACAAGTATACATTATTGGAAGGAATCTGGGGAATCAGTATAACAATATTTGGTGAAGTATGTGATAAGAAAGATATTTTGGATGAGGTTATAGCAGTGCGCGAGGGAATATATCTTTCATTTAGCAGCAAACCATTAAGATTAAATGAAATATTTTGCAAGGAAGACAGGGCTGCAATTTATAAAGCTGTTGACATGCTGGCAGATTATATTAAAATAAATAGCTTATTAGGAAATAATACTGTTATTAAGATATGCAGCCTGCAATATGATGTGTGTTATTATCAAGTAGAGGGAATGTTGATTGCAATGTTATATTGGTGTGCAAAAACATTTCATTTTGAGTTACAAGGGATTAAATCTCATTTTGATCATATGAAGAACAGGTATATATTTGATTTGGGTGGGATGGTTATTAAAAAGCCTGAGATTAAAGATAGGATGATAATACAGCGTGTTGAAGAAATGTACCAAAAATATGGTGTGGATTTAAAGTTTCTTGAAATGTTAGATGATGAGCAAAAAATAAAAGGAATGAAAGGCGTATTGGCAGAATTGGATTTAAAGAAAAATAGTGATTATACTTTAGATGATTTATTATTTCTTCGGAAAATTTATTCAATGTTTTGCTAAAGTGTATGATGAAGAAAATTTGATGGTACACAAGATGTACACTTATGGATATGTCAAATAAGGCGCTGGAGCATATAGCTGCAGGGCATGACATTGTCAGGGAGGGAGTGAAAGAGGTTATGGTAGGACAGGTTCTGGAATATGAGGCGAAGACGATACTCAGGCGAGGAATAGAACAAGGAAAAGCTGAGGCAATCTTGGATTTTTTAGGGGAATTGGGAGCGGTTCCCGCGGAACTTGAGAACCGAATCAAAAGTCAGAAAAATCCGGAAATACTCAGTCTCTGGTGCAAGGCTGCTGCAGGTGTCCGGAGTCTGCAGCAGTTTGAGGAGAGGATTGCCGGTCTGTGAGGTGCGAATTTGTACCGGATAAGCGCCTGCAGCCAAACCAAAATAGCAGCGCTCCGAGAAGAATCAAAACAAGTCCCAAAGCAGCGAAAAAAGTTGCGCTATTATCTCTGGAAATATTGGCATTCAATCCCATAGTTGTTATTAGCATAGTCAAGCAGCCAAATGCTCCTAATAAAGCGCAAATCACACCGCAGACAACGATTATGCCGGCATTTTTTCGGTCCTTTGCCGGTGTCTTTGAAAAGCCGTTGGGGTAATTCTGTTTTTGATGCTTAAATACTTTATCCCACATAGGATGTCCCTTTCTCTCTGTCCATTAAGGCGTTTGTCAACTCCCGTTTAACCATCTTTACCTCACAGCCTCCACAATGGCAGCGGTGGTCTTGGGGCGGTTCATGCAGTAAATATGAATGCCGTCCGCATCATTTGCCTGCAAATCTAAGATTTGGCGGATGGCATAATCCGTGCCCGCCTTTCGGATGTCATCGGCATTGTCGCCGTATTTTGCAACAATATCCGCAAGCTCCTTCGGGATGCTGGAGCCGGAGAGGGTGATGGTGGTTCCTATCTGCTTGGGAGTGGTGATGGGCATAATGCCTGCACAGATTGGAATAGTAATTCCCTTTTTCTGAGCCTTTTCCCGGAAGGAATAAAAAAAGTCATTGTCGAAAAAGAGCTGGGTAATCAAAAATTCTGCCCCTGCATCCTGTTTGCGTTTTAAATTATTCAAATCCGTTTCCATGCTGAAGCACTCATAATGCTTCTCGGGATAACATGCCCCGGCTAAATGCAGTTCGGTATGCTCCTTTAAAAATGCCATCATGTCATTGGCATGGGCAAAGTCTCTTGATTCAAACTGTTCGTCCGTCATATCTTTCGGGCGGTCGCCGCGCAGGGCAAGCACATGGGTGACATTGGCTGCTTTTAATTCTTCCGACACCTGCATTAAAAGTTCTTTTTTGCATCCCACGCAGGTCATATGCGCCAAGGCATCAATTTTTAAGTTATTCTGGATATAGGAGGCGAGTTCCACGGTCTTTTTGGAATTGCTCCCGCCTGCGCCATAGGTGACGCTGATAAAATCGGGATTCAGGCCGCCGAGGGAGTCCAAAACCTGATAGGCCGCCTCAAATTCATCCTCTTTTTTTGGGGGATATACTTCAAAAGATAAAGTGCGCTTCTGTTTTAAAAGGTCAGTAATCATTTTCTTATGTTCCTTTCTTGAGTTTCCATATAAAACAAGATTATGGTAGCACATTAAGATATATTTTTCAAGAAAAGAAACTATTATAGATTGACATTTCCGGCGGTAATGATATAATAAATCAAACTACAAAAATAGTTTGATTTAAAAATAAGAAGTTTGTGGAAAGGCATGGTTACTAATATGGAAAAGAACGCTCAAATACAGCAATTATATCATTGCAGAAAGTTAAGCACAGACGAGGAATGTGAGCTATTTGAAGATGCATTACAAGATTTAGACGGAAATATTGAAATGGAAGATGTGAATCAGATATGCCAGGCGTTTTATGATGATACAGAGGATGATGAGCTTATGTCCGGCATGATACATCTGATTGAGCAGTTGATAAGTGAAGAGTATTTAAAATGCATTGCCCTTTGCACGCCTGCAATGAAGGATGCACACGATTGGGCAATGACATTAAATAAACGCATCCTTAACAGCCAGAAGTATTTTGAAAAATATGTTGAAGTTATTGATGGATTAGAACAGGAGGAGAAAGAAAAAATATTAAATCTGCTGGCTGATGTAAAACAAGATAATCCTGACCGGTTTGGGGAAAAAGTAGATATGATATATGAAAAAGTTTCACAATAAAATAATTGGAGGATAGGATGTATGAAAACCATTAAGGATAAGATATTTGGCGATATGGAGTACGATGATTCATGGGTTAAGAGAGAAAAAGTTACTATTCTGAATAGGGAAATTAATTTATGTATTGTCGCAGAATGTTATTCAGACCAGGAAATATTGGACATTCAAAGAGAAGCCTATGTTCAGTATAATGATCATTTTGAGGAATATAGCAAGAAAGTCCCGGAGGTTCTGTTAAATTATTATAAAGAGAATTTTGATATGATTTCTGAGGAATTTGATATTCCCGAACAATTAAGCTTAGAAAATGTAACAGAGGATTTGATTGTTAAATTAATCGGGGTAACAAATCTGTATATTGACAGGGAAGGTCAGTTTGGCTGGTTATGCGACTGCGCATGGGAAGAAGAACATGGTTTGTGCATTTTGCTGTCCGGAAATGAACCGTCAGTGGAGGAATATGACTATCTGCTGTAGCGTTTTCAGATAATCCTTAACAGAGGCTTGGAGAAATTTGAAAAACGAGAAAGGAAAAAGTCTTATGATGAACGAAGAAACTTTAACAAAATATTATACGGCAATCGCGCAGAAATTAGATGAAGTAATCCCCTTTGAATGGGAAAAAGTTGTGTTGTATGCAAATCAAACCGAATATTCCAGCATGGCTCTCTTTTATTTTTATACAGAAGACGGAAACTATCATTATTGTGAGAATATTTGGGATAAGTATGGTGTAAATGAAAGAGAATATAATAAGCTTATGAATGACCTCGATAAAATAAATGAAAGCTTGTGGCATGCATTCAAAGATGCGGGTGAGGAGCCGTGGTATTCTTTTACCTTTACATTGGATAAAGATTGGAAATTTAATGTAAAGTATTCTTATGAAAATAACGAAGGACTGAGTGGTATGGAAATCAAAATAAGGTGGGCATATGATGAATTGGGAATCCTGCCGCCGGGTGCGTATGGCAAAGAACTTTTAAAGAAATACCTGCTCAAACAGGAAAGAGAGCTGCCAGAAGAATTAAAGGATATTTAAGATAAGAGCAGAAAGGATGAAAATGTGCATATGGAGTATTACAAAAAGGCAAAAGAACTTATGGATATGGATGCTGTAGAATTTGTTGGCGGTGTTTCAGAAAGCGAAATAGAAAACGCAATGAAAGCGCTGTCGGTTGTTTTTCCTGAGAGTTACAAGGCGTTTTTAGCTGATTTTGGCGGTGGTGATGCGGGAGGAGAAATCATCTTCGGTATCACAAATAATGAGTATGATGACATTGTGACGGCCACGCAGCAGGAACGCAGTGCGGGGCTTCCTCAAAATCTGGTTATTATAGGATTTTGGGAGGATACTTTCGGAAAGTTTTTATATGAGTATCTTAGCGAGGAATGATAACCTCAAATATTTGTTTCGCAAATGTCCGGGTGTGTAAAAAATGAGGAAGGGCTGCTGCTTTTACGATGGAAAAATCGTAAAGGGGCAGCTTTCTTTTTGCTGTTCACAATCTCAGATTTTAGGTTTGAACGGCTCCGGCGGACAGTAAGAGGATAAAGGGGTGGTGTTTTGTGGTGAAATATATGGTTCTGCCTTGAAATGAGCGGAAAAATATTGTATGATGATAGGAAGTGAGGGCATATTGTAAGGCATATTTGTAAAAAAGAACGAAGCACAATATTATTAATATGGCAACTGTTCAGAACAGGATAATGGAATGGGAAATATGTGATGAATGATGAATGATTACTGTAGTTATGAAAAGATAAAATTAGAATATATAGCTGTTATAACAGCAGAATGAGAGGTAAATAAGGCAATATGGAAACACAGGGATTTCAGGGGACAAGTGAATATGTGGCAAGCGAGGAACTGATGGCAAGCGTAAACATTGCCATAGCCCTGCAGAAGCCCCTTCTAATCAAAGGGGAGCCGGGAACAGGGAAAACCCAGTTAGCGGATGCCGTGGCAAGGGCTTTAGGCAAGAAGCTGATTATCTGGAATATCAAATCAACCACCAAGGCTCAGGAGGGGCTTTATGTATACGATACCATCCAGCGCCTTTATGATGGGCAGTTTGGCGAGGAAGGCGTGGATGATATCGCAAGGTATATTAAGCTTGGCAAGCTGGGAGAAGCTTTTGACAGTGAAGAGCAGGTGGTGCTTTTGATTGACGAGATTGACAAGGCAGACTTGGAATTTCCCAATGACCTTTTGTGGGAGCTTGACCAGATGGAGTTTTATATTAACGAAACCAAGAGAACGGTAAAGGCAAAGCACAGACCCATTGTGATGATTACCTCCAATGCGGAGAAGGAGCTTCCGGATGCGTTTTTGCGCCGCTGCATTTTTCATTATATCGAATTTCCGGACAAGGAGCTGATGGAGCAGATTGTGAAGGTGCATTTCCCCGATGTGGAGGAGCATCTGCTGCAGAATGCCATGGAGGTATTTTATAATATCCGCAGCATCCGTGACATCCGCAAAAAACCCAGCACCTCCGAGCTGATTGATTGGGTGAATGCCCTGCAGATTGGCGGAATCCCCGCGGACACCATAAGGAGCGCACTTCCTTTTGTGGGAGTTGTGGTAAAGAAGGATGAAGATTTAGAGTTGGTGAAGCATTCGGACTTGTCTTAGAGGGAGGAAAGTTGAGATGCAAAAACGAATCAATCAGGTGCTTAACATTATCATGGGCTGCTTTGTGGGAGTGGCTGTAGGGAATGGAGTGTATGTCTATTTGGATTATAAAGCCCATCCCGATTTGTATGCCGCATGGTCCGCACCTTGGTATGCCAGCATTCTGGTTCGCGGCATGGTTGCGGTCATTGTATTGGTTGTATGTTTTGGGATAAAGTTCATTATTAAAAGAGGTTTGAAATAAATTTTCATACTTTTTGCTGGCAGCAGTATTGCAGGCAGAAATCTTCGATATATGAAAACAGGCTTTGTGAAGCCGTTTCTGTTGTATGCAGGAGTATATGGATGAGTCCGAAATATGAATAAACAAAATAAGGATTTTAAAATCACGGTTTTACAAATACAGCTTGAATGGCTGCAAACAATAAAATATTTTGGATAGCTGCATAGATGATATTTTTTGGAATGGCGTGGAAGGACAGTACAGAAATACTGGCACAGAAATAACAGTACAGAAATACCAGCACAGAAATAATAGTACAAAATGGCAGCACAGAAATATTGGCTCTGACATGGAGGTTTAGCATGTTTATCGATTTTTTCCATACCTTGCGGGACAAAGGAATACGGGTGACTTTAGGAGAGTGGCTTACATTGCAGGATGCCCTTGACAGGGGATTGTGCGGCAGTTCCCTCACGCAGTTTTATTATGTCGCCCGCATGATTTTAGTAAAGAGTGAGACGGATTTTGATAAATTCGACATGGCTTTTGAGGAGTGCTTCAAGGCGGTGCAGAAGGAGCCGGAAGTGGGGGCGCAGATGCTCAGATGGCTGGATAAATCTGAGATGATGGAGCTTGCCCATGAGGAGGCAAGGGACCATTTGAACCGGATGGAAGACCTGCAGATTGACAAGGAGGATGTGGAGGAAACCTTTAAGCAGCGTTTGAAGGACCAGAATGAAGAGCACAACGGCGGAAGCTTCTGGATTGGCACCATGGGAAAGACCTCTTTCGGCAATATGGGCGGCAATGTAGGCGGTGTGCGCGTGGGTGGCCAGACAGGTTATCAGTCGGCATTTTCTGTGGTAGGCGCAAGAAAATACAAGGATTTCAGGGATGACAGGGTTCTTGACAACAGGCAGTTCCAGATGGCGTTTCGCAAGCTGCGGCAGTTTTCCAGCAGGCTGGATGTGCCGGAGACGGAGCTTGACATAAACGGCACCGTGGATAAGACCTGCAACAATGGGGGCTGTTTACAGATTGTGATGCAAAAACCCAGAAAAAATGCCGTGAAGCTGCTTCTTTTGATGGACAGCGGCGGCACCATGATTCCCTACAGTTCATTGTTGAATGATTTGTTTCAGGCAGTCCATAAGTCCAATCATTACAAGGATGTAAAGGCTTATTATTTCCATAACTGCATTTACAGCAAGGTTTACAAGACCCCGGAATGCGAGAATGGGGATTGGGTGGATACGGAGTGGATGTTCCGCAATCTGGACAGCGATTATAAGGTGATTATCGTAGGGGATGCGGCGATGGCGCCGGAGGAGCTGTATTCCGACACCGGCAATTACAGGGGGCCAAACGGCGGGCTTTCCGGCTATGAGTGGCTTAAGCTGGTGAAACGCCATTACAAGAAGGTGGTGTGGCTGAATCCGAAAATGGCACCGGGCAAAGCGCCCTGGAGGGAAGCGGAGACGGCAATCAAGGAGATGTTCCCCATGTTCAAGCTTACCGTGGACGGACTGAACCGTGCCATGGAAAGACTGATGGTGAATAAGTGATAAGACATTTGTAAGTGAGCTGTTTCGCAGATGCCTGATAACTGATATTTAGGTAATTGCAAAACTCAAACTTTCATAAACCGAGTTGGGCACAAATGTTTATTGCATAAGCATTGCATGTTTCCAAGCAGCCAAAGCGGGAGCGTGTCTGCGGTGGAATGTGCAACATACAGATGGTGTATGTTTCGCCGAACGACACTCTGCAAAAACTAGAGTTTCGCAAACGCCTGATAAGCGATTAATGTAAACAAGGAGTAAATTGTTATGCACAGAATCTTGAATCAGATAAAAGAAATCATCGAAAGCAGCATCAAATCCTATCTGCCCGATATAAAAAAGAGCGATTTGGAAAATAATGGCGCCGTATATTACATGAACGGAAAAGATGGGACAGAGTTTGACTGGTATGTGAACGATAAGCTGCCGCCGTTCATGGTGTTTTATAATGACAAGGAGAATCTGGGGGCAGTGAAGCTGCTGCTTTATAAGGATGGCGAAGCTGCGATATATCTTTACGGAGAAAGCGGAAAGAAGCTGATTCAGGAGGTAAGTGCCAAATTAAAGATAGAGGAAGCCGAGTTGTTTGAGCTGGCTGTTATCTTAAAAAATGAGGCGGATGAGCGCAGCATCTGGGGTGGGGATATCGAAAGCATCCATACGGATATGGTGGCAAGTGATGAGCAGATTGCGGCGTTTAAAGCAAATGAAGGAAATTATAGTGTCATCAGAAACCGAAAGATGATTTTAAATTCATATGCCTATGTTTCCAAGAAGATAACAAGGGAAGGCTGGAAAGTCGGCTATATGGAAAGAAGGGAGCCCATTCGCGAAGGCGACAGCGGCTGGTTTTTCTTTGCGGGAAACGGCGATGAATATACAAAAAGCGCACAGGATATAGAGCTGGTGCCCGTGGGCGCCGTATGGCAGCAGTTTGATCAGGACATTTTTCAATATATCGATATGCCGGCAGGGACAAGGCTGATCAGGGTATCTAAGAACGCTTTTGAAATAGATAAGAATGATAAGGAAATCTATGCGGTGAAAAGATAGCATATGGGAAGTATGTTGAGAGTATGTTTTCCGCATATCCTTGATAAAAAATCCTGCTTGACAAAACATGAAATATCCGTTAATATACAAATCAGTTAATATTTCGGATGATATCTTACAAATGAGGCAATGCATTGAGAGGTTACAATTAAATACAGCATTGGAAAGACATTGATAAGAACAAGTAGTAAAGGACGGAACGAACAGAAAACAGCCGGTTGATGAGAGGCGTGCGGGAAGTCTTTTATGAATACATCTTGGAGTCTCATGGCAGAATGAAGGAAGTGAAAGCTTGGATTCTAGTAGGTCATGACGGAGGAATGCACGTTATAGCAGGAGGGTATCGCCGCAGAAACAAGATGAAGCGGTTGTACCTGTTAAGGCAGGCAGTGTGAGCTGTCTGTAAAGTTAGGTGGTAACACGGGTTTTTGACCTCGTCCTTTCAGGGACGGGGTCTTTTTAGTTCACCCGGTACCAATAAAAAATGAAAGATAAAAAATAAAAAGGAAAAGTGAGAAAGGAAGGAACTACTATGCAGATTTATGAAGAACTGAAAGCAAGAGGACTTTTGGCGCAGCTCACCAATGAGGAGGAAATCAAAAATTTAATCAACAGCGGAAAGGCTGTATTCTATATCGGTTTTGACTGTACGGCGGACAGCCTGACCGCAGGGCATTTTATGGCGCTTACTTTGATGAAGAGGCTGCAGATGGCAGGCAATAAGCCCATTGCCTTAATCGGGGGCGGTACAACCATGATAGGCGACCCATCCGGACGCAGCGATATGAGAAAGATGCTGACCAGAGAGGATATCAACCACAATGCAGAGTGCTTTAAGCGCCAGATGGAGCGTTTTATCGATTTCTCCGAGGGAAAAGCGCTTATGGTAAACAATGCGGACTGGCTGCTGGAATTAAATTATGTGGAGCTTTTAAGGGAGGTCGGCGCCTGCTTTTCCGTAAACAATATGCTGCGCGCGGAATGCTATAAGCAGCGCATGGAGAAGGGTTTAAGCTTTTTGGAATTCAATTATATGATTATGCAGTCCTATGACTTTTATCATATGTTCCAGCACTATGACTGCAATATGCAGTTTGGCGGGGATGACCAATGGAGCAATATGCTGGGCGGAACGGAGCTGATTCGCAGAAAGTTAGGGAAGGATGCCCATGCCATGACCATTACCCTTCTTACGGATTCTCAGGGCAACAAGATGGGCAAGACAGCGGGGAATGCTGTGTGGCTTGACCCTAATAAGACTTCTCCTTTTGAGTTCTATCAGTATTGGAGAAATGTGGGGGACGGAGATGTATTAAAATGCATCCGCATGCTGACCTTCCTGCCCTTGGAGCAGATTGAGGAAATGGCTGGATGGGAAGGCAGCAAGTTAAACGAAGCCAAGGAAATCCTTGCCTATGAGCTGACGAAGATGGTTCACGGCGAGGAGGAAGCAGCAAAAGCACAGGAAAGCGCAAGGGCGCTCTTTGCAGGAGGAAATGCGGCGGAAATGCCCACGGCTCACCTTACGGTGGAAGATTTTACCGATGGTCAGATAGATATTCTGGGCGTACTGGTAAAGTCCGGGCTTACCCAGTCCCGCTCCGAGGCAAGGCGTGCGGTGGAGCAGGGCGGAGTCACCGTTGACGGCGAGAAAGTGGCGGATATCAAGTCAGTTTATGCGCCGGAGCAGTTTGCCGGCGAAGGTATTGTGGTAAAGAGGGGAAAGAAGAATTTTAAGAGAGTGGTTATGAAATAAAATAGGGAGCTTGCGCTATGAACGGGTGAAAACCGATGAAATCAGACATAGAACGCTGAAAGTGTGGGTTTGTCGATTGAGGTGATATAATGCGGACTGACAAAAGGCGGCTCCCAAATAGTCTGCATGAAGTCAGATTCCCCTGCATATACATATAACAGTAATATCACAGGTATGGGAAGGGATGGTATTGTTATATGGAATATGCGGTGGATACATATGATCTCTATTATGACATACAGAAGCGCACCGGAGGGGAAATTTACATAGGTGTGCTGGGTCCGGTGAGAACAGGTAAGTCCACATTCATCAAACGCTTTATGGAAGAATTGGTGCTGCCTTATATGGAGGATGAGAATCAAAAAGTCAGAGCTCAGGATGAGATGCCTCAAAGTGCAGGCGGTCGCACCATCACCACCACGGAGCCTAAGTTTATTCCCAATGATGCCGCCGATGTGGCGCTGAATGAGGATACCCATGTGTCCGTGCGCCTTATCGACTGCGTGGGGTATATGGTGGAGGGAGCTGCCGGGCATCTGGAGGAAGAGGAAGAACGCATGGTGAAAACCCCGTGGTTTGACTATGAGATTCCCTTTACACAGGCTGCGGAAATCGGTACGGACAGGGTTATGAAGGAACATTCCACCATAGGTCTGGTTATTACTACGGACGGAAGCATTGGGGAGATTCCAAGGGAAAATTATCTGGATGCGGAAGAAAAGACGATTCTGGCGCTACAAAAGACCGGCAAGCCGTTTTTGGTGCTGGTGAACAGCAAAAAACCTTATTCCGACGAGGCAAAGAGGACAGCGGATCAAATAGAGGAAAAATATGGTGTATCCGTGCTCACGGTAAATTGTGAGCAGTTGAAAAAAGAAGATATTCACCAGATTTTGGAGAAAATTTTATATGAGTTCCCGATTTCCTCCATGGAATTTTATATGCCGAAGTGGGTGGAAATGCTGCCTGCAGATAATCGTATGAAGAAGGATATCATTGACGGTGTGCGGATTCTCATGGCACAATACGATACGATAAGAGATGTGCAGGATAAGGGCGTTTTCTTGGAAAGTGATTATGTAAAACGCTGTAAAATGGACAGTATCCGGCTTTATGACGGAGTCATAAAAGTCCAATTGGATGTGGATGACGCTTATTATTATGAGATGCTGACGGAGATGGTGGGAGAAGAAATATCGGATGAGTATCAATTGATTCGCAAATTGAAAGAGTTTTCCGCCATGAAAAAGGAATATGATAAAGTGTTGGATGCCGTGAATATGGTGCGAATCCGGGGATACGGCGTGGTTATGCCGGAGAAAGAGGAAATCACGCTGGAACAGCCGGAGATTATCAAACATGGTAATAAATTTGGTGTAAAAATCAAAGCCAGCAGTCCCTCCATCCATATGATAAGGGCGAATATCGAGACAGAAATTGCTCCCATCGTAGGCACAAAGGAGCAGGCGGATGATTTAATCACTTATATTGAGCAGGCGGATAAGGAGCAGGGAATTTGGGATACCAATATTTTCGGAAAAACGGTGGAACAGCTTGTCAATGACGGAATCACAACCAAGATTGCTTCCATCGGTGAGGAAAGTCAGGTAAAACTTCAGGAAACCATGCAGAAAATTGTCAATGACAGCAACGGCGGAATGGTGTGTATTATTATTTGAGGATAAAGGATTCTGTTTAACGGCAGTACATAAGCCTGTGGAGAGGCATCCTGAGGATGGACTCTTCATGGGCTTTTTATGAATACAGATTGCTTTTTTGACGGAAATTTTGTATAATGAGAATGTTTCCAACATCTGGAAATATTATGGGTAATTGTGAACCCCCTAAAAAATAATGAACTGAGAGGAGAAAACAGGGATGGAAAAAGCGGTATCGGTATATGAAAAATTGCAGAATTGCTATGCCTGTGTGAGGAAGAAGACAGATTTTGCGCCTAAGGTGGGTATTGTGCTTGGCTCCGGTCTGGGCAGCTATGCAGGAAGCATCAGCGTGGAAAAAGAAATTCCTTATAAAGATATTGAAGGGTTTCCCCTGTCCACAGTGCCGGGACATGCCGGAAAATTTATTTTTGGGACGATAGGCGGCATTCCTGTAGTCTGCATGAGTGGCAGGGTGCATTACTATGAGGGTTATGATGTGACGGATGTGGTACTGCCTATCCGGTTGATGAAGCTTTTGGGAGCAAATATCCTGTTTCTGACCAATGCGGCAGGAGGAGTAAACGCTTCTTTTCAGGCGGGAGATTTGATGTTAATTACAGACCATATTTCCTTATTTGCGCCGAATCCTTTAGTTGGGGCTAATTTGGACGAGCTGGGGACAAGATTCCCGGATATGAGTCATGTTTATGACCGAAAACTGCAGAACATTATACGCACTAAGGCAAGGGAGAAAAAGATTTCCTTAAAAGAAGGAGTTTATGCTCAGGTAACAGGTCCTTCTTTTGAATCTCCGGCAGATGTGCGTCTGTTAAAGGCGGTTGGCTGTGATGCAGTGGGAATGAGTACGGCGGTAGAGGCTATTGCAGCGCGCCACTGCGGTATGAAAGTCTGCGGTATATCCTGTATCAGTAATCCGGCAGCGGGAATTACAGACCGTACTTTAAGCCACAGGGAAGTACAGGAAGCGGCGGACAAGTCCGCACCGGTCCTGAAGGAACTGATAACAGAGTCGGTGAAAGGCTTTAAGGGGCTTGCGGATGGACAAAAAGGCAGATTATGATAAATCGGGACTGATGGGGCAGGCATTGGCGGCAAGAAACCGTGCCTATGCTCCTTATTCCCATTATACGGTGGGTGCGGCGCTTCTTACGGCAGAAGGCGCCATTTATCAGGGCTGCAATATTGAAAACGCTTCTTACGGAGCTACAAACTGTGCGGAGAGGACGGCGTTTTTTAAGGCGGTCAGCGAAGGAGAACGCAAATTTACGGCGATTGCCATTGTTGGCGGTCCGGAGGGAGAGGCTCCTTCCGGCTTTGCATCGCCCTGCGGCATTTGCAGGCAGATAATGCAGGAGTTTTGCGGGGAGGATTTTCGGATATTTCTGGTAAAAAATACTGAGGAATACAAGGAGTTTACATTAGCGCAGATGCTGCCCTTTGCATTTTCGCTGGAGTGATAAAGCGGACGCCGGATGAAAGGGAGGTGATGCGGCAAGGTGAATATCAGGTTATATAATGCAAGAATTCTTACCATGGAGAAGAATAGAGATGTCTTTTGGGGAGAAATCTGGATTAGGAACGATAAGATTGCTTATGTGGCAGGCACGGAAGAATTGGACAGTGAGTGGAACAAAGCGGATATTCCCAGAATTTATTGGGATATTGAGGTGGATTGTAAGGGTAATCTTCTGATGCCGGGATTTAAGAATGCCCATGCCCACTCGGCAATGACTTTTCTGCGCTCTTATGGAGATGATGTGTCGCTGCAGCAATGGCTGAATGAGAAGATTTTTCCCATGGAGAAGCTTCTTACGCCGGAGGATATTTATGAGCTGACGAAATTGGCGATTTTAGAATATCTTTCTTCCGGTATCACAGCGGTCTGCGACATGTACCTGTCTCCGGATTCGGTGGCGGAGGCCTGTATGGATATGGGGATGCGCTGTGTGCTGGTGCCGGGGCTGAATAATTTTACTTCCTCTATCAGACAGGTGGAAAAGGAATACAAAAAGTGGAATAAAAAACATTCCCTAATCAGTTATCAGCTGGGGTTTCATGCGGAGTATACCTGTTCTCAGGAACTTTTATGTCAGATATCGGCGCTGGCTCATGAATTTCATGCGCCGGTGTACACTCATCTGGCGGAGACACAGCGTGAAGTGGAGGAGTGTAAGGCGCGTTACGGCATGACTCCGGCAATGTTATTGGATTCTCTGGGTATCTTTGAATTCGGAGGAGGCGGTTTTCACTGTGTGCACATGACGGAGGAGGATATGAATGTACTCCGCATGAGACGGATGCATGTGATAACCAATCCGGCTTCCAATATGAAGCTTGCAAGCGGCATTGCACCCATAGCGGATTTTGTAAAACGCAGGATTCCGGTGGCTATCGGTACGGACGGCGCGGCAAGCAATAACAGCCTTGATATGTTCAAGGAAATGTTTTTGACATCCTGCCTAAGCAAAATCAGGGAACAGAACGCGGCAAGCATGAGCGCCGGCAGGGTGCTCAGAATGGCAACGGTTCATGGCGCCAAAGCAATGCGGCTGAATCGGGCGGATACTCTGGCAAAGGGTAAATACGCGGATATTATCATGATTGACTTGAACCAGCCCAATATGCAGCCAATCCACAGTATTCCCAATAATCTGGTATACAGCTGCAGCAGAGCCAATGTATCCATGACCATGATAGGGGGAAAGATTCTCTATTGGAAGGGTGAATATAATGTGGGGGAAGACCCCGGATATATCTATGAAAAGTGCAATCGGATCGTACAAAGAATGATTGATAAAAAAAGTCGTGGCAAGGAGACAAAAAATGTTAGAAAAAATATTTAAACTCAAGGCAAACAACACTACTGTCAAAACGGAAATCATTGCCGGATTGACCACATTTATGACCATGTCGTATATCATCGCCCTGAATCCCAATCTGCTTACCGGATTTGCAGCGGAGGGGGAGGACCTCTGGAACGGCGTGTTCTTGGCAACCTGTATTGCGTCCGCAGCGGGTACCATTACTATGGCGTTTCTGGCAAACAAACCCTTTGCCATGGCGCCCGGAATGGGACTGAACAGCTTTTTTGCCGTGGTAGTGGCAAATATTGTAAACATTACCGGCTTAAGCTATGTGGCATCCTTTCAGGCGGCGCTCTGCATTATTTTAGTGGAAGGTATTGTATTTGTGATTCTTTCCGTTTTGAATGTGCGCGAGAAAATCGTGGAGGCAATTCCCTTAGGTGTTCGGCTGGGCATTGCACCGGCTATCGGACTGATGTTAATGAATATCGGTCTGGGTTCCAATGCGGGAGTGTATTCCGATGATGCAGGACCTTTTTATGTCATGCGTGATTTCTTTGGCGCCCTGACTCCCGGTCTTGCAAAGACAAACATGGGCAGCGCTTATGCGGTTATGGTTTTGTATGTGGTGACCATGTTTATCGGTCTGTTTGTCATTGTGATTCTGGCGCAGAAAGGCATTAAAGCCGCCGTGATTTTGGGGATGCTGGCGGCAAGCGTTATTTATTGGGTCGGGGAAGCGGTTTTCCTTAAATCAAATCCTTTTGAATCCTTGGCATCCGCATCTTTTATTCCCCCTGTGGGCGATATGGTGTCTACGACACTGTTTAAGTTTAACTTTGCGGGTTTTGTAAAAATCGGATGGTTTACCGTGATTACTTTGATTGTTACTTTTTGCATTATTGATATGTTCGATACCATCGGAACTTTAGTGGGTACCGCAAGCCGTGCGGGAATGCTGGACAAAGACGGTAAGATGCCCAAGATGAAGGAAGCTTTGCTCTCGGATGCGGTGGGCACCATGGTGGGTTCCGCTACCGGAACTTCCACGGTGACTACTTTCATAGAGTCCGCATCCGGTGTGGAGGCAGGAGGGCGCACGGGACTGACGGCACTTACCACGGGTATTATGTTCCTGCTTTGTACCTTTATTGCGCCCATTGCAGCGATTATTCCTGTCGCAGCTACTTCCTCGGCATTGATTTATGTGGGAGTGCTCATGATCACAGGTTTGAAGAATGTAAATTTTGATGATATTTATCAGTCGGTGCCTGTTGCCCTGATGGTGATTGCCATGCCGATATCCGGCTCCATCGGACACGCTATCGGTATCGGATTAATAGCATATTCCGTGATAAAGCTCTTTACCGGAAAAGCAAAGGAAGTTTCCGTGCTGACTTATGTATTGTCGGCAGTCTTTCTGGTTAAGTTCTTTTTGGTGGCATAGCAGTGTGAGATTTGCGAAACGGAATCATGAGGTTAGTGTGGAGCCGCAGGGAGGAAGTAAGTGGAATATTTGGTTTTGATCTTAGTGCTGGGCGTCTTTGTGGCGGTGGTTTTTGTAAAGGAAGCTTATTCGGCAAAGCGCAGGGAACGGCAATTTGTAAAAGAACTGTATGAAAATTTCGGCGGCATTCCTGACAAAGAGTATGCCTTAGAGCGGTATACCCATATGGGCAGCTATTTTCACAGGCACAAACAGGACGGTCAGATAGACGATATCACATGGAACGACTTGAATATGGATGATATTTTTAAGCGGATGAATTATGCTTTTTCGGCATCGGGGGAAGAGTATTTGTATTATACGCTTAGAAATACATGCGCTTCTACAGAAGAGCTGGAGCACTTGGAGGAAGTTGCGGGATATTTTCTGGAGCATCCCAACGAACGGGTAAAAATCCAATACCTGATGGCAAAGCTGGGACATACGGGAAAGTATTCGCTTTATGATTATCTGGAGAATCTGGATATTCTGGGAAAACGCTCCAACAAAAAACATATTTTTCTGGATATCCTGTTTCTGCCCTTTATCCTGCTGGCTCCCTTTAAGCTTTCGCTGGCGCTTTTGGGAATCTCTGTCCTGATTTGTTATAATATATTGACTTATTTTAAGGAAAAAGGAGAAATTGAGCCTTATATTATCAGTTTTGCATATCTGGTGAGACTGCTGAACGCCTGTGACAAAATGATAAAAACAGAAGTGCCTCCCTGCAGGGAAGAGTGGAAAAGTATGGGGGAGAGTCTGGACAGATTAAAGAACATCAGCAGGCATTCTTATTTTGTATTTTCAAAAAACCGGTACAGCACATCGGGCAATCCCCTTGATATATTGGTGGATTATCTGCGCATGACTTTTCATTTGGATTTGATACAGTTCAACACCATGCTTGAGAGACTCCAAAATAATATGGATGCGGCGGATACGCTGATCACACTCACCGGATATGTGGAGACGGCAATCTGCATCGGAGCGTTTCGTGCTTCTTTAAAGCATGGGTATTGTATCCCTGAGTTTTTAAAAGAGAACGGGGCGAAGGGTCTGTGTCTGAAAGAAAGCTATCATCCGTTACTTGAGGAGCCTGTAAAAAACAGCATCGATACCGCCCAAAAAGGAATTTTGCTGACAGGTTCCAATGCTTCGGGAAAGTCAACATTTTTAAAGACAGTGGCGCTTAATGTGATTCTTGCGCAGACAATCCACACCTGTACGGCATCTTTTTACAGGGCGCCGCTTTACCGGGTGTATTCCTCCATGAGCCTGAGGGATGACATACAGGGAGGTGAGAGTTACTATATGGTGGAAATCCGCGCTATGAAGCGGATTTTGGACGGGACAAAGGAGAGTGCCGTGCCGATTATCTGCTTTGTGGATGAAGTGCTCAGAGGAACCAATACCATTGAGAGAATCGCGGCGTCCACCCAGATATTGCGAAGCCTGTATGACAGAGGGACTTTGTGCTTTGCCGCCACGCATGATATTGAATTGACAGAGCTTTTAAAGGATGTGTATGAAAACTATCATTTTGAGGAGGAAATCAGGGACGGGGATGTGGTGTTTCCCTATCAGCTGCTGCATGGCAAATCCACTACCAGAAATGCTATCAGGCTGCTGGAAATCATGGGTTATGAGGAAGATATCATTCAGCAGGCATTTGCGATGGCGGAACAGCTTATGGGAAATTGGAATTTTGCCCCAAAGACCTCTTGACGGAAAGCATTCGGAAAAGGTATACTATAAAAAGAGGATATGAGAAGATTTATATACAGGTAAGGTTCCGGTTGGGGGCGCGGAAATACAGAAAAGGATAACAGAAGGAGAGGTTTAAAATATGGAAGGAATATTATTTGCAAATGCTTTTTTATCTTATCTGATGCTGTTATTGGTAATCGTGGCATTGGCGGCGCTGGGAGTTTTTATCGGCATTACGCTTCGTAAGGCAAAGAATTCCGCAGTGCAGACCGCAGAAGCGTCCGCACCCGCAGCATCTGATGCAAGTGCAGTAAATACTGATAAATAAGGTATTCTTTAAGCGCAGTTAATGAAAACGCTGTACAGACCGGATATCCGCCCGGAGAGTAGATGCGGTAAACAGAAAATCATAGAATAGAGAAGGGCTGTTACATTATGAATTGACAGGTGGAATATCATAATGGGCAGCCTTGTTTTGTAGCCGGTTTCATTCATGATTTCGGACTGTGAGGAAAGGAAGGGAGCATGGGACAGTTTACGACAATATTGTGGGATGTGGACGGAACGCTTTTGGATTTTTTGTATGCGCAGAGACATTCTCTGGGACAATGCTTTGAAACCATCGGAAAAGAAATTACGGAAGAAATATTGGAACGCTATACACAGATTAATGACAGGTATTGGAAAAGGCTGGAACTTGGAGAAGTTACCCAAGAAGAGCTGTTTATCGGAAGATTTCGGACACTCTTTGAAGAATGCAAAATACAGGGTGAGGATGCCCGAAATATGGCGGAGGAATACCAGTATCATCTGGGGCATATATACCGGCTGATAGATGATTCCTTGGAAATATGCAGAATGCTCAAGAGCCGGGTGAAGCAGTATGTGGTGACAAACGGCATTGCCGAGACGCAGATGAACAAGCTGAAGCTTTCGGGATTGTATGATGTTATGGACGGATTTTTTATTTCGGAATCCATTGGGACGCCCAAGCCCCAAAAGGGATTTTTTGATTATTGTCTGGAACATGTTGAGGAAAAGGATAAAAGAAGAATCCTGTTAGTAGGGGATTCTCTTTCCAGCGACATAAGGGGCGGTGTGCAGGCAGGGATTCCCACTTGCTGGTATCGACCGGAAGGAACCGAAAACCCGTCCTTGTGGAAGCCCGATTATGAGGTGAGCGATTTACACATGATTAGGGAAGTGCTGGGATTTCATGACATATAGAGAGCAGGAGGTATCGGGATGCCAAAATCATCGGGACAGAAATTAAAGCTTTTGTATATTGCACAGATATTGGAGGAAAATACAGACGAAAGCCATGTCATGAGTACGGCGGAGTTGATTGAGCGGCTGGAAGGATATGGGATTCATTCAGAGAGGAAAAGCATTTATGATGATATCGAAAAACTGTGCGATTTCGGCTATGACATTATTCAGGTGCAGAGCAGGCTGGGGGGCGGTTATTATATGGCGTCCAGAGAATTTGAACTGCCGGAACTCAAGCTTTTGGTGGATGCGGTGCAGGCATCCCGTTTTATTACGACCCGGAAGTCAAGGGAGTTAATAGGGAAATTGGAGCTGAAAGCAGGAAAGCATGACGCAGGCAAGCTACAGAGACAGGTATATGTGGCGGGACGCATTAAAACCGAAAATGAAAGCATTTATTATAGCATAGACAATATTCACAGGGCAATTCAGGAAAACAAACAGATATCCTTTTCCTATCTGGACTGGAATCTGAAAAAGGAGCTGGTTCCCAGAGAAGAGGGTTTCAGAAAAGTCAGTCCGTGGGTGTTAATCTGGCGGGAAGAAAATTATTATCTGGCGGCATATGACAGTAAGGACGGCATTATCAAGCATTACCGGGTGGATAAGATGGGACAGGTGACCGTGACGGCGGAAGAAAGAGAAGGCGTAAAACAGTTTGAACAGTCGGATGTGGCATCTTATGCAAACCGTACTTTCGGAATGTTTGGAGGAGAAGAAGAGACGGTTTCGCTAGTATTTCCTAACCGTTTTATCGGCGTAGTGCTGGACCGCTTTGGCAAAGAGGCGGACATCCGACCGTTGGAGGACGGATATTTCCGCATCCGAACTAAAGTGATAGTCAGCGGACAGTTTTTTGGCTGGCTTGCGGGAATCGGGAAGGAAGCACAAATTGCCGCACCCCAATTTGTGAAAGAGAGCTACAGACAGTGGCTTATGGATATTGTGAACAATCAGGATTCATAATGTTTCGGACCATGATATCCATAGTCGGGATATCAATTGTAAGGCACAGGATATGGACAAAAGAAAGTTGACCGAATCAGTCACCAAAACGCTCTTAATAATGACTGGATAAGTCAATATAATAAAGAGCTTAATTTCCCGAACTTCAAAAGCAGTCAAGAGGAAATCCATTAAAAAGATATCTAAATTTCAGAGTGTCTTTTTGTCTATTTTTTAATCAAATCCCACATTGACAAACCTACTCTTGTTTCTATATACTGATAGGTAAAGGCACAATATGTTGCTTTGCAAAAGGATAAAATATCCATATATAGTACAACGCATGGTAATAAGACCGGATAATCATGTCAAGATGCTATCAATGTTAATTCGAGGAGAGGAATGGGTAAAATGAGCAGTAATTTTGATTTGGCGGACAAGGATGTTGTGGATTACAGTATGCGCTACAAACCGGACAGAAAGGTGGTTGTCATCAAGAAGGATGGCAGCGTGGAAGCCTTTAATGTACAAAAGGTTATCAATGCGGTGGGCAAAAGTGCATACAGGGCGTTGACCAAGTTTACGGAGCAGGAGAAATGTGATATCTGCCAATATGTGATAGAGAAAGTAAACGAGCTGGGTGCGGAAGAGGTGCCTATTCCCATTATGCACAATATTGTGGAGAGCGCTTTGGAACAGGTAAAACCGGTGGTGGCAAAAAGCTATAGGGATTACCGTAATTACAAGCAGGATTTTGTGCGGATGCTGGATGATGTTTATAAAAAGAGCCAATCCATCATGTATATCGGCGACAAAGAAAATGCAAATACGGATTCGGCGCTGGTGTCTACCAAGAGAAGTTTGATTTTTAATCAGTTAAATAAAGAGTTGTACCAAAAGTTCTTTTTGACGACGGAGGAGATTCAGGCCTGCAGGGACGGATATATTTATGTACATGATATGTCGGCAAGAAGGGATACGATGAACTGCTGTCTCTTTGATGTCAACAATGTGCTTTCCGGCGGCTTTGAGATGGGCAATATCTGGTACAATGAACCTAAGACTCTGGATGTAGCCTTTGATGTCATCGGCGATATTGTGTTAAGCGCCGCAAGCCAGCAGTACGGAGGATTTACCGTGCCCAGCGTGGATATGATTTTAGAACCCTATGCGGAGAAATCATACAAACGGAATATTGAAAAATATGTGGGACTCGGCATTGACAGGAAAAAAGCCGAGGAAGTGGCATATCAGGATGTGACAAAGGAATTTGAACAGGGCTTTCAGGGCTGGGAGTATAAATTCAATACCGTGGCAAGCAGCAGGGGGGACTATCCCTTTATCACCGTAACCGCGGGAACCGGAACGGGCAGATTTGCAAAGCTTGCGACCATTACCATGCTGAATGTGAGGAAAAACGGACAGGGTAAAAAGGAATGCAAAAAACCGGTGCTCTTTCCTAAGATTGTATTTTTGTATGATGAGAATCTGCACGGACCGGGCAAGCCTTTGGAGGATGTGTTTGAGGCGGGGGTGGAGTGTTCCGCCAAGTCCATGTATCCGGATTGGCTGAGTCTTACCGGAAAAGGGTATGTGGCGAGCATCTATAAGCAGTATGGCAAGATTATCTCTCCCATGGGCTGCCGTGCCTTTTTGTCCCCCTGGTATGTGAGGGGCGGCATGCATCCGGCAGATGATAAGGATGAACCGATATTTGTGGGGCGTTTTAATGTGGGAGCGGTATCACTGCATCTTCCCATGATTCTGGCAAAGGCGAGAAAAGAGAGCCGGGATTTTTATGAGGTGCTAGATTATTATTTGAACCTGATTCGCCAGCTTCACATCCGTACCTATGCATATCTGGGTGAGATGCGGGCTTCCACCAATCCCCTGGCGTACTGTGAAGGCGGATTTTGGGGAGGAAATTTAAAGCTTACGGATAAAATCAAACCGCTTTTAAAATCGGCTACCGCAAGTTTCGGCATCACTGCCTTAAATGAATTGCAGGAGCTGTATAACGGGAAATCTTTGGTGGAAGACGGAGCTTTTGCCGTGGAGGTGCTTGACCATATCAATCAGAAGATCAATGAATTTAAGGAAGAGGACGGCAACCTTTATGCCATTTACGGAACTCCTGCGGAGAGTCTCTGCGGACTTCAGGTAAAGCAGTTCCGCAAAAAATACGGCATTGTGGAGGGCGTGTCTGACAGGGAATATGTCAGCAACAGTTTCCACTGCCATGTGACGGAGGATATCACCCCCATCCAGAAGCAGGATTTGGAGAACAGATTCTGGGATTTGAGCAACGGCGGCAAGATTCAGTATGTGAAATATCCTATCGATTATAATATTGAGGCGGTGAGAACCTTGATCCGCCGCGCCATGGATATGGGCTTTTATGAGGGGGTCAATCTGTCCCTTGCCTATTGCGATGACTGCGGACATCAGGAATTGGAGATGGATGTATGTCCCAAATGCGGCAGCCATAACCTTACAAAGATAGACAGGATGAACGGATATCTGTCCTATTCCCGTGTGCATGGCAATACCAGACTCAATGACGCCAAAATGGCGGAAATTGCAGAAAGGAAAAGTATGTGAAACCATGCGGGCGAAGGATGCTTGTGCAAAGAGCAAGGTTTCACATATGTGAATTTATTATGAGATATCACAATATTACCAAGGATGACATGCGGAACGGAGACGGTCTGCGGGTAGTTCTCTGGGTGGCGGGCTGTGACCATTGCTGCAGGGAGTGCCAGAATCCTGTTACATGGAATCCGGACGGAGGTCTTTTGTTTGACGAGGCCGCCAGACAGGAGATTTTTGAACAATTGGATAAGGACTATATTTCCGGCATTACTTTTTCCGGCGGGGATCCTTTATATCCCGGAAACCGTCAGGATGTGAGGGAGCTGGCAGCCGAGATTAAGCAAAAATATCCGGACAAGACCGTCTGGCTATACACCGGCGCAAGCTGGGAGGATATCAGAAGCTATCCTGTGATGCAGTATGTGGATGTATTGGTGGACGGAGAATTTCATGTGGAAGAAAGTGATGCAAAGCTTTTGTGGAAGGGGAGTAAAAACCAGCGTGTGATTGATGTCCCCCGGACTTTGCAAAGCGAAACGCCCGAAACTCCCGTCCTGCACTGCGGGGATTACAGGGAAATCGATAAAAATGCCGCTTACACGGCGGAATGAGAAGAAATAAGACGGGAGGAACCATGCACAGGATAGCAAAGTTTCATAAAGTAAGCAAAGATAAATTTATAGACGCTGTATTGGAGGATTTTCCTCAATATACGAAAGAGGAAGCGCAGAAAATGTATGAGGTCTTACAGCTTCCCCAAAGGGCTACCAAAGGCAGCGCCGGATATGATTTTTATGCGCCCTTTCCTTTTTCTTTGGCGCCGGGTCAGACCGTCCGGATTCCTACGGGCATCAGGGCGGAAATGGAAGAGGACTGGGTGCTTAAGCTGTATCCCAGAAGCGGTCTTGGCTTTAAATACCGGCTGCAAATGAATAATACGGTAGGAATTATTGACAGCGATTATTTTTATTCCGACAATGAAGGTCACATATTTGTGAAGCTGACTAATGATTCCAATGAGGGGAAAACCGTAGAAGTCGCCGCGGGTACGGGATTTGTGCAGGGGATTTTTCTGGAGTACGGAATCACCGTGGACGATGACGCACAGGGTATCCGGAACGGCGGATTCGGAAGTACCACAGAAGCTCCCGTTCTTTCAAAATAAGATATACTCGTTAACGAAAATATTTTCTGTAGCATAGAATGAAATGCTCCCTTTCAGGCTAAACTATCACAAAAATGATAATCAGCAGGAAAGGGAGTATTTATTGTGAATAATGGGGCAGAGAATCAAAAAAGCAAAATATCCGGAAATCTGAAAGAAGACATTCAGTATCTGAATCATGTTTTAGGGGTGGAAAAAAATTTTGATATTGTGTACCGTACCATCCATATAGGCGGAAAAGAAGCCTGTATGTACTTTGTGGACGGCTTTTGCAAGGACGACCTGATACAAAAGCTGTTGCAGCAATTTTTGGATCTGACGCCGGACAAGATGCCAAAGGATGCCCATGCCATGTCAAAACAGCATATTTCCTATGTGGAAGTGGATTTATCAAAGCAGTGGGATAACATTATAAATTCGCTGCTGTCCGGTATCTTTGTTCTGTTGGTGGACGGGTATACGGAGGCTCTGTTAATCGATTCCAGAACCTATCCGGCAAGAGGGGTGGAAGAGCCGGAAAAAGATAAGGTCTTAAGGGGCTCCAAGGACGGATTTGTAGAGACCGTAATTTTTAATACCGCTTTGATCCGCAGGAGAATCCGCAGCGAGGATCTTCGCATGGAAATCATGAATGCCGGAGAGAGCTCAAAGACGGATATTGTGCTGTGCTATATGGAAGAGAGGGTGGACAAGACATTCTTGGAAAATATCCGGCGGAAAATAGAGAAGATACAGGTGGATTCCCTGACCATGAATCAGGAGAGCCTTGCGGAATGCCTTTACCAAAGAAAATGGTACAATCCTTTCCCGAAATTTAAGTATACGGAAAGACCGGATGCCGCGGCAGCGCAGGTGCTAGAGGGAAATATCGTAATTTTGGTGGACAATTCCCCTTCCGCCATGATTCTGCCCACCACCATATTCGATGTGGTGGAGGAGGCGGATGATTATTATTTTCCGCCCATCACGGGAACTTATCTGCGTCTGACCCGCTTTTTGATTGCGGTTTTAACTTATCTGCTTACTCCTACCTATCTGCTCCTTGCCACACATCCCCAGTGGGTGCCGGAGAGCTTTTCCTTTATTTTGTTGAAGGAAGCTCCCAATATACCGCTTATCTGGCAGTTTTTGCTTCTGGAGCTTGCCATAGACGGCTTAAAGCTTGCGGCAATCAATACGCCCAATATGTTGAGCACTCCTTTAAGTGTTATGGCGGCGCTGGTCTTGGGAGAATTTTCCGTAAACAGCGGATGGTTCAGCCCGGAGGTCATGCTGTATATGGCGTTTGTGGCAATCGCAAACTATACGCAGGCAAATTATGAGCTGGGCTACGCCCTGAAATTTATGAGGATTCTGAACCTGATATTGGCGCAGCTTTTTGGGGCGTGGGGTTATGCTGCGGGTATTCTTATCACGATTTTGTCCATTGCCTGCAACAGAACGATTTCCCATGAAAGCTATATCTATCCGCTGATTCCTTTTGACGGGAAGAAATTAAAAAACAGGCTTATCAGGAGAAGACTGCCCGGAACGGAACCCGGAAAATAGGAACACAAACCTTAGATTTTCATACAATAGTAAAAACAATAAAACGAGGAATGTGATTTATGCAGGACTGCAGAAGCGACGAGCAGTTTGATAAATATCCGCTTGCCATGGCATATGTTCCCTGGCAGCGTTTTGATAAAATGTACGATGATTTAGAGAAAGCATATCATTGCGGAACAATCTTCCCGGAATTAAATAAACCTTTTACGGGAAGGAGATGTGTATCATGAACAATCAGGAACAGATGTTAAAGGATATCGGCATTGTGAGCTTTGTGGTGGTGGAATTGACCCTTTATCTGGATACGCATCCTTTTGACCGGAGTGCAATGGAATACTTTAATCATTATAACCGTATCAGAACCCAACTGATCAAGGAATTTTCGCAGAAATATTATCCGTTGACTACGGATATGGCAGATTGCAGCAAGGATTGGCGCTGGGGCATGGCTCCCCTGCCTTGGGAAGGAGTGTGCGGTTAAATGTGGAATTATGAAAAGCGATTGGAGTATCCGGTAAACATTAAAAAACCCAATGCCAAATTAGCGCAGGCAATTATTTCCCAGTACGGTGGGCCGGACGGCGAGATGGGTGCCAGTATGCGTTATCTGTCTCAGCGGTATTCCATGCCTTATCGTGAAGTTGCCGGAGTATTGACGGATATCGGTACGGAGGAGCTGGCGCATCTGGAAATGGTGGCAACCATTGTGCATCAGCTTACCAGAAATCTGTCAATGGAGGAGATTGAAAAAAGCGGGTTTGCCAATTATTATGTGGACCATACCGTGGGCGTATGGCCGCAGGCGGCATCGGGAATGCCTTTTTCGGCTTCACAGTTTCAGGTTACGGGCGATATCATCACGGATTTGACAGAAGATATGGCTGCAGAGCAGAAGGCACGCACCACCTATGACAATATTCTGCGGCTGGTGGATGACCCGGATGTGCGCGAGCCTATTAAATTCCTGCGCATGAGGGAAGTTGTTCATTTCCAGCGGTTCGGCGAGGCGCTCCGCATTACACAGGATAAATTGAACGCCAAGAATTTCTATGCTTTTAATCCCGGATTTGACAGATGTGAGAAATAGGAATCAAAGGCAGTCTTCCATGGGGAGGCTGCCTTTTTGCTGCCACTGCCTTTTGGCGTCAGCTTCCTTTTGGCTGCAGCTTCCTGCTTCCTTTTGGCTGTCAGCTCCTTCCATCGGTGGCTTTATGGCAGAAATATCTTAATAAAATATGTTTTTGCTCAAAGTTGCGTAAATTTCAAGATATCTATTGTAGAAGAACAAAAGTGCTGATATAATGAAAAAGTTGTATGGGTACGGAGTGCCTTGTTTGCGGAACCGATAAAATCGATTTAGAATGATTTGGGAGAGAATTGCCATGGGAAAAATAATTAAGAAACTGATACTTATAAGCCTTAGTGTGTTGTTTTTATTCAAATTTGATATGTTGCTTCAGGCAAAGGAACCGGACTTAAGACCGACCTATACCGTCTATGTGAACAGGACGCAAAACTGCGTTACGGTTATGGAACAGAAAGAAGACGGAACTTCTGTGCTTGCCAAGGTTATGGCTTGCTCCTGCGGAAGAGAGGGACATGAAACTCCGGAAGGAGTATTTAAAACATCTAATTATTATGAATGGTGTGCTATGGTAGACGGAACCTATGGAAAATATTCCGTAAGATTCAACAAAGCGATATTATTCCATTCCGTCCCCTATCTAAAGCCTTCGGATGATACCTTGGAATGGGATCAGTATAATCTCTTAGGACAGAATGCATCCCTTGGCTGTGTCCGTTTATCGGTGGTCGATGCAAAATGGATTTATGATAATTGTAAGGTTGGAACGACAGTTATAGTGTATTCCGGAGATAACATCGTGGGAGACGCCGTTAAACCGGCAACGGTGCAAATACCGGAGGATTCACCCTATAGAAATTGGGATCCGACGAATCTAAACAGCAACAATCCATGGCTTGTATCAGGATTTGACTATATGGCATATGCGGACAGATATCCGGATTTAAAAAAGGCATTCGGCTATGATAAAACAGCTTTATATACTCATTATGTGACCTTTGGAATATCCGAGGGAAGAGTGGCGGAGTTTTCATGGCAGGCAATCGAATTTGATTATATTGCATACGCGGACAGATATCCGGATTTAAAAAGAGCATTCGGCTATGATAAAACAGCTTTATATAATCATTATATTACCTTTGGAATATCGGAAGGAAGAATCGCAAAGTGAAAAAACTCCCTGCCTTAATGGCATCAATGTCATTTGGCATCTAATTGCCTTGAATATGGACATATTATATTATAAAAGATTGAGGCACACATATTTAGATAAATTAAAATTTAATAAAAATATGTTGATATACTAATACTAAATACCATATAATAAGCATAGATGCTACGAACATTGGAAAACGAAAGGAAGTGATACTATGGCATCTGCAGCGCAAGCAATAAGAAATAAAGAAATCCAGAAAACAGAATACTCCGAAAAAGCAGCCATAGCCGCATTATATGGCGAACTCTCCAAAGGCATAGACAGCATGAAAAAAGGCGATGTCTATACGATTGATGAAGCATGGGAGGAAATTGACAAAATATAATGCTAAAAGAAGAAAAACATTCTTTGGATAAACCAAAGAAATACAAAATTGTTATTTCCAAAGATGCTCTCTTGGATATTAAGTCAACAAAAAAGTATATTCTCGATACATTCAAATATCGTGAGTATGCGGAGAATTTTTCAAAGAAGATTAAAAAAGCGATAAAGGAACTAGATTCCTTTCCAAAAGGTTATGAAGCAACAGGATATGTAATTGAAGGATTAAACATTTATTTTAAGCCTTATAGTACATATCTAATCTTCTTTGTTGTAGAAGATTCCACAATTACGGTAATCCGAATTTTAAAAGACCGAATGTATTGGCAATCCATTATAAAGAAAATGCAGAGAATCAACAGATAAATTTACTTCAATCTTCCTATTTTGATGAAGCGCTCCGCATTACGCAGGATAAATTGAACGCAAGAATTTTTATGCCTTTAATCCCGGATAGAGTTAGGATTTTTTCTTTACGCAAATGATGACTGCCGTAATAATCATGGGAATCATACTGATGATGCCAATATATGCCGGACCGAGGATTGCCTTATTTGCATATTCGGGTTTTGTTAAGTATGCAAAGGTAGTAAATGCATTGATAGCGCCATGCATCAGGGATGGCAGCCAGATGGTCCCTGTCTTTTCGTATACATAATCCAATAGAATACCCATCATAATAGTACAGATACAGAATACGACAGGTCCGAGTACCGGTGCACCGATATATTCTTTGCCATACTCATAGCCGGCAAAAATCATGGCAGGCCAGTGCCAGGCGCCCCAGATTGCACCGCCCGCGATACGACCCTTGGTGACGCCGAGTCTCTCCTTCAGATAGGGATACATAGCGCCTCTCCAACCAATCTCTTCTCCCAAAGCGGCAAACATATTGAGAAACGGTACAAATGTAACCGCCTGAATGCTGGCAATCAGTAGATACATCGGTATCGTTAAACCTTGTGCTTCAAACTGTTCCAACGCCCCCGCCTCTTCTAAAATGCCATGTATAGTCAAAAATTCAGAATCAAATGCATCCGGGAAAATTGCAAAAAACAAAACGCCGCCAATGATGCTTAGTAAAGCCGGCATCCAAAGTGCAAAGAATACATATCGGATTTTACCTTTAAGATGCGGCACCCATCCCATGCCTTTTAGTGGGATTCTTGCTATGAGTACACCAAAAAATGGCATGAACATAGTAATCACCAAAATAATGCCAAATACCGTTTGATTTCCGTTGTTGCTGAAAATACTTCCTATCATTTCCAAAATCCATGCCGGACCAAATGCCGCTATCATATATATCGCAAATTGCTTTCTGCTTATTTTTGTTTTTTCCATGATAATCCTCCATGCCGCTTCCGGCGGCTCGAATTTGAATGAAAAACGCTGCCTTAGAAGTATTTTTCACACTATTAACCTCTTTTCCAGATACTTCAAGACTCCGACAACCCAAATAAGTTCTCCTGATATAATATATCCTGCCTCCTTTCAAGAACCATATTAGCATATAACGCAGCGTGACAAGCAATATATAACGCTGCGTTATTTTTTGAACCTTTTTCATTTTTGTTACGATATACAGGTGAAGGACATACTCCTTCACAAAGATATCTTTGGAAGGTACAAAGAAGCTGGAGACAATCATGACGAAACAAGAGTTGGCAAAATGCATTGATGCATACGGAAAAGATATTTATTCCTTTTGCAGGCATCTCGCCCCCAATGTACAGGACGCGGAGGAGCTGTATCAGGATACATGGCTGAAAGTGGTGGAAAAGCTGGAAATCATTGATGCCATGGGTAATGTGAAAAGCTACTGTCTCTCTGTTGCCTTAAAGCTTTGGAAAAATAAGAAGCGTAAGTTTGCCTGGAGAAAACGCATTGCAGGAACGCGGGATTATCTGGACGAAGAGGGGCAGGAATATATTCCTGATGACAGAGCGGCTACGGAAGAGAAAATTTTGGAGAAGGAGAGGGATATGCTGGTATGGAATGCCGTCAACACCCTGCCGGAAAAGATGAAAACGGTAGTGCTTCTGTATTATATGCAGGATTTGAATCTGGCGCAGATTGCGAAGACGGCGGACATACCAATGGGAACCGTAAAAAGCCGTTTGTATCAGGCGAGGCTGCTTTTGAAAAAGAAATTGGAGGGTATTTTCAATGAAAAATGATTTGGATGAGCTTTTGCGATGTGTTCTTGCTCCCAAGGAGGAGCCCGGCGATATCTTAAACCGGAAAATCATGGAACAGGTAAAGGAGAAGGAAAATATGAAACAGAAAAAGTATAAAAAGGCTTCCGCAGCCGTGATTGCGGCAGCCCTGGTGGCATCCGGTTCCATTACCGCGTTTGCCGCATGGCAGTATTTGAGCGCGGGGGATGTGGCGGACAGATTAGGAGAGCAGGAAGTGGCGAAATCTTTTGTGGAACAGTCCGTAAATTCCGGTGAGAATACGGAAAACACACAGAGCGGTATAGTGGCGGAAAGCCAGAGCTGCGGCGGATATAAGGTGAGTATGCTGGGGCTTGTGTCCGGGGAGGATTTGTCTGAAGGGGCGCGTATTTCAAACGGTGAGATTCACAGCGACAGAAGTTACTGCGTAGTGATGATCGAGCGGGAGGACGGCAGGGCAATCAATGCGGAACAGGAAGATTATTTTGCATCACCGTTAATCGAGGGCTTAAATCCCGCATTTTACAATATAGTAACCATGGCAGGAAATTACAGCGAGTTTGTGGAGGGCGGCGTGCTTTACCGTCTGATAGAATGCGATAATATTTCTTATTTCGCAGACCGAAAGCTGTATATATGCGTTACGGACACTGCTTTTTACAATAATCTCTGCTATCATTACAATGAGGAGGATGGAAGCATTTCCCGAAACACGGAATATGAGGGATTGAATGCATTGTTTGACCTGAAGCTGGATGCTTCTTTGGCAGATCCGGTGAAGGCGCAGGCTTTGATTGATGAAATCGACGATAGACTTTCCGGAAAGAATGAAAATGAGGGAGATGAAATCGAAATGCCCCGGAAGACGAAAGAAGCCATGGAGTGGGCGGATAAGCTGACATCGGAGAATCTTGCGGAGTATTGTGTGAGGCTGGAACATACGGTGCGGACAGTAAGCATGGACAAAAACGGCAATTATGTCATACCGCCGTATCATGCAGACAAGGAGGAAACCGATACCGAGGGAAGCAGCGGAGTATTTAGTTCAAAATATTATAATTTCGAGAATTATACATTGGGTGTGCCGTATATTGACGGATACAGTTCAAGCGAAAACGGCATGGAGGATTTGGTGATTACGACTTTTACCTTAAATGAGGACGGCACCATGACCCATGCGGCATGGGTGCCCAAGGATGTCAGCCGTTATCTGCCGTAAAGGTATAAAAATATGTCTGCCAAAGAAAATTTTACCTGTAAAAAGTGGTATGGAATTTACAAAAATGCAGCAAGCGGATGATTTGAAATCCTAAAAATGGGAGCGCATTGACAGCGCTCTCATTTTTTTGTTAATATTGTGGTATGGTACAGATAAAAAACAACAATTTTTCCCTTGCGCAAATCAGCGAATCGGGGCAGTGCTTCCGGATGAATGAGCTTAGCGGCGGGCGGTACGCTCTGACAGCACACGGCAGGTATTTAGAGCTTATGCAGAAAGAGGATGAAATCTTTTTTGACTGCGCGGAAGAAGAATTTGAGCAGATATGGAAAGAATATTTTGATTTGAATACGGATTATGGGAAAATCATAGCACTGGCGGATGCTGGGGATTTGTATCTGCAAAAAGCGGCGGATTACGGCAAGGGCATTCGGATTTTAAAGCAGGATGCATGGGAGACGGTAATCAGCTTTATTATTTCGCAGCAGAACAATATCAAGCGGATTCGCAGGAGCATTGATTTGCTCTGCACAAGATACGGGGAAGAGCTGCATACAAGAGAAGGGCGGATTTATCATGCCTTTCCCACACCGAAAAGTCTTGCGGCTGCTTCCTTGGAGGAATTATACGCCTGTAATCTGGGTTATCGGAGCCGCTATGTGAAGCAGAGCGCACAGAGCATTGCCACGGGTGAGGTGGATTTGGAAAAAGTCGGCGGCATGGAATATCCGCATTCTGCGGGAGAACTTAAAAAACTTTGCGGAGTGGGGGACAAGGTGGCGGACTGCATCAGCCTGTTCGGGCTGCACCAATTGGACGCGTTCCCAAAGGATGTACATATCAACAGAGTGCTTGAAAAACAATATCCGGACGGATTTCCTTTTGAAAAATATAAAGGATATGCAGGGGTGCTGCAGCAGTATCTGTTTTATTATGACTTAACAGTTTAGCCATGCGAGGGCGGACGCCTATTTTTTGCAAGCTCAATCTTGCAATCATCCCATATTTATGATATTATTAATTTTATAGCTAAAAAAGTAAGGTAGGAAATTTTTATGGCACAGTTGTGGGGCGGGAGATTTATCAAGGAAACCGACCGGTTAGTATATGATTTCAATGCGTCCATCGGCTTTGACAAACGCCTTTTTTTACAGGATGTGGAGGGCAGTGTGGTGCATGCCGTTATGCTGGCAAAGCAGGGCATTCTCACAATGGAGGAGAAGAATGCCATTGTCAAAGGACTGACAGGCATCCGTGACGATGTGGAGCAGGGCAGGCTTGCAATAGATGAGACTTATGAGGATATTCACAGCTTTGTCGAGGCGAAGCTGACAGAGAGAATCGGAGATACCGGAAAGAAGCTTCACACCGGCAGGAGCCGCAATGATCAGGTGGCATTGGACATGCGGCTTTACACCAGAATGCGGGTTGTGGAGACGGATGAATTATTAAAAGAATTGCTTGCGGTTATTTTAGATACCATGGAACGGAATGTGGAAACTTACATGCCGGGCTTTACCCATTTACAAAAGGCGCAGCCCGTTACTCTGGCACATCATTATGGGGCTTATTTTGAGATGTTTAAGAGGGACAGGCAGAGGCTGTCCGATATTTTCCACAGGATGAATTATTGTCCTTTGGGTGCGGGGGCGCTGGCAGGCACCACTTATCCGTTAGACAGGAATTATACGGCGTCCATGTTAGGGTTTGAGGGACCTACGCTTAACAGCATGGATTCCGTTGCGGACAGGGATTATCTGATTGAGTTTCTGGCGGCGCTTTCCACAATTATGATGCACTTAAGCCGTTTTTGTGAAGAAATCATTATCTGGAATTCCAACGAATATCAGTTTGTAGAGATAGACGATGCTTATTCTACGGGAAGCAGCATTATGCCCCAGAAAAAGAATCCGGATATCGCAGAGCTTGTAAGAGGGAAGACCGGGCGTGTATATGGCGCGTTAATGTCCTTACTCACTACCATGAAGGGACTTCCTCTGGCATATAATAAAGATATGCAGGAGGATAAGGAAGTGGCGTTTGACGCCATGGATACCGTAAAGGATTGTCTGATTCTGTTTACGGGAATGCTGGGCACTATGAAGTTTTGTAAGGAGAATATGGAGCGCAGCGCAGTAAACGGATTTGCCAACGCAACGGATGCCGCGGATTATCTGGTGGGAAAGGGCGTGCCTTTCAGGGATGCCCACGGCATTATCGGAAGGCTGGTTCTTTATTGTATTGAAAAAGATACTTCCATTGACGCCTTAAGTCTCGAAGAGCTGCAGGCAGTCAGCGATAAATTCGGACCGGATGTTTACGATGCCGTTTCCTTAAAGACCTGTGTGGAGAAAAGGCTTACCGTGGGAGCGCCGGGACCGGAGGCAATGAAAAAGGTGATAGAGAAGCATAAGGAGTATCTGGCTCAGGAGAGCATGTTTCTTCCCGAAGATTCGGGAATTGCCGGTGGGAGCGTTTGATTTTTGGTATTATTTGATTTACTATAAAGACAATGTAAAAAACAGACAGTGAAAACTGCCGTAAGAGGAGAAAGCTATGAGCGAAAAATTAAAAGTCGGCATTTTAGGCGGAACAGGTATGGTAGGGCAGAGATTTATTGCGCTTTTGGAAAATCATCCATGGTTTGAGGTGACAACCATTGCAGCCAGTCCCCGTTCGGCAGGCAAGACCTATGAAGAGGCAGTGGGCGGCAGATGGAAGATGGATACGCCTATGCCGGAAGCGGTCAAAAAAATAGTAGTCATGGATGTGACCGAAGTGGAGAAGGTTGCCGCTTCGGTGGATTTCGTGTTCAGTGCGGTGGACATGACAAAGGAAGAGATTAAGAAAATAGAAGAGGATTATGCAAAGACGGAAACTCCTGTGGTTTCCAACAACAGCGCCCACAGATGGACGCCGGATGTACCCATGGTGGTGCCGGAAATCAATCCGGAACATATGAAAGTGATTGAATTTCAGAAGAAGCGGCTGGGTACCACAAGGGGTTTTGTGGCGGTAAAACCCAACTGTTCCATTCAAAGTTATGCGCCGGTTTTGACGGCGTGGAAGGAATTTGAGCCTGTGGAGGTAGTGGCTACCACTTATCAGGCGATTTCCGGAGCCGGAAAAACTTTTAAGGATTGGCCGGAGATGGAGGGCAATATTATCCCCTATATCGGCGGAGAGGAAGAAAAGAGCGAAAAGGAGCCCCTTCGTATCTGGGGAACCATTCAAGATGGAGTTATCGTTCCGGCTGTGTCGCCTGCCATTACCTGTCAGTGTATCCGTGTGCCCATACTGAACGGACATACGGCGGCGGTATTTGTAAGGTTTCAAAAGAAGCCCACAAAGGAGCAGTTGATCGAAAAGCTGCGCGCCTTTAAGGGAGCGCCTCAGGAACTGGGACTTCCCAGTGCTCCGAAGCAGTTTATTCAATATCTGGAAGAAGAAAACAGACCTCAGGTTTCTTTGGATGTGAATTATGAGCGGGGTATGGGTATCAGTGTAGGACGGCTGAGAGAAGATACGGTATATGATTATAAATTCGTAGGACTTTCCCATAATACAGTCCGCGGCGCAGCGGGCGGTGCGATTCTCTGTGCGGAGCTGTTAAAGGCACAGGGGTATATCGGTGCAAAATGAACAAATAAATGATCGGGTATCACAAAGTCACAGAAAGCAGGGGTTATGTGCGGATAAGGAAATGTATGCTACCTTAATCGGCGCGGAAATGAGGGTTTTATATGAGCGAATTACACTATCAGCTTGACTTGCTGAAGGCCATGAATCAAAAACTAAGCGTTAGGGAGCGTATGTACCGGCTTGTCTGTGACAATACTGCCAATGCATTTTTGTATTATTCTTTTGACAAGGATGAGGTCATGACTCTGGGAAGGTGGCAGGATTTTTTTGATTTTGATGTAAAGAATGGCAAAGATTTGCCAAAGTTGTTTGATTCGGTGGATGAAACATATGTCATTCCCCTGAGGGACGCTTTGTTTGTGGAAAAGACCATGCAGGAATCGGCTGCGGTAGAGTGCCATACTAAAGATAAAAAGGCGTGGCTGCGTTTTCAGGTACATATTGTTTATGATGAAAATAAGCGTCCCACGGATAAAATCGTAAGCATTGACAATATTACCCGGTTAAAGGTTCAGAACGAAGAGTTGTCCTATATGGCGTACTATGACGGAATCACAGGGCTTTATAACCGCAATAACTTTGTGCGTCTGTTGGGAGAATTTGTGCGCAAGGCTTCGGAGAGGGAAGATGTCGTAAGCGTCATGGTGATTGACATAGATGATTTTAAAAAAGTCAGCGACGGCATGGGTCTTGTGGTAGGAGATGAACTGATTCAGCAGTTCGGATGTTTTTTAAAGGAATTCAGCGATGAAAATGTAATCGTGTGCCGTATGGAAAGCGATGTTTTCTGTATTGCGGTGTATGCGCCTACAGGAGAGCACAGTGTGGAACACATACAAAAGAAAATTCAGGAGCGCATCAGTGAGCCTTTCCGTCTGAGCAGCGGACAGAGTCTCAAGATTACGGTCAGCATCGGCATTGCCCAGTATCCGGAGGCGTCAAATTCCGCTCTGGAACTGATTAACTGCGCGGAGATAGTAATGTTCCGCTGTAAGATGATGGGGAAAAATACGGTTCAATATTTTGATACCCCGATTCTGAAAGAATTTCTCCACAATATTGAAATTGAAAATAAGTTGAAAGAGGCGGTCTTCCGTAACAATTTCCTGCTTCACTTTCAGCCGCAGTATTATACGGACAGTAAGCGCCTTAGAGGAATGGAGGCATTGATTCGCTGGAGGGATAATGAGGACGGTATGATCAGTCCCGCTACCTTTATTCCCATAGCGGAGAAGAACGGTGCGATCATCCCCATCGGAAATTGGGTGGTGGAGCGCAGTATTGAACAATATGCAAGATGGAGCAGACAGTTTGATATTCATTTTACCATGTCCATCAATATTTCCGCACTTCAATACAGCAAAAAAGATTTTGTGGACGGTATCCTTAAGATGATTCGCAAATATCAGGTAGAGCCTTCCGATATAGAGCTCGAGATTACGGAAAGCATACTGATTGATGACTTTGATGAAGTGTCCGATAAGTTGAAGCAGCTTAGGGAGTACGGAATCCGCATTTCACTGGATGATTTCGGGACGGGATTTTCTTCTTTGGCGTATTTAAAGAAGCTGCCCATCGATACTTTAAAGATTGATAAGTCATTTATTGATACGGTGCTTACGGATTCGGCTACCAGAATTATCACAGAGTCCATTATTAATATGGTGAGTATGCTGGGGCTGGAAACCATAGCTGAGGGCGTAGAACAGGAAGACCAGCTGCAGTATCTGAACAATATCGGCTGTGATGTGATACAGGGTTATCTGCTGGGTAAACCCCAGCCTTCGGAGGAAATAGAAAAGCTGCTTAAGGAAATGCAATGAGGTGGTTATGTTCGCAGGACATGATGATGAAATTCGCACGCTGAATCGCTATTTTGACGGCGTAGACAGTCAAATTTTGGTGGTATATGGTGCAAAAGGGGTGGGAAAAACCGAACTTTTGCAAGAATTTACTGCAAATAAGGAAAGTGTTTATTATGCGGCGAGAGCCTGTTCGGACAGGGAACAGAGGTATCAGTGGGGCTGTGAACTGAGAGAAGCGGGATATCAGCTTGCGGAATATCCCGAATATCAGGATATTTTAGATGTTCTGCTGCCGGAACAGACGCAAAAGCAAATTTTGGTGCTGGATGAATTTCAGCATTTGATAAAAGGCGGAAGTCATTTTTTTGAAGAATTGGTGCAGTTTTTGGAAAATCGCAGAATGAGCAGACCTGTTATGACCGTGCTTTTAAGTTCTGCCACAGGGTGGGTAGAAAACAGCATGGTAGACTGCATGGGAGGTCTTGCAACCTATCTTACAGGCTTCTTAAAACTGAAGGAGCTTTCTTTTCCTGCAATCAGGGAATTATTTCCGGAATATGGCATGAGGGATGCGATTTGCTGTTATTCGGTGCTGGGAGGCATACCGGGCTTCTGGAATAATTTTAACAAAAACATGTCGGCAAAGGAAAATATCATCCATAATATCATTTCTAAAGAGAGTCGTCTGTATAATGAGATGGCGTATTATCTGGCGGAGGAACTGAGAGAGCCGGCGGTTTATAATACGATTCTTGCCGCCATTGCTACGGGGCGGGGCAAGTTGAATGATATTTATCGGCACACAGGATTTTCCAGGGCAAAAATCAGCGTATATCTGAAAAATCTGATGGAGCTTGATTTGGTGGAAAAAATTTATGCGGGGGTTTATCGCATTACGGTTCCCTATGTCAGATTCTATTTTCGTTTTCTGTTTCCTTTTCAGAGCTGTTTAGAACGGCTTTCACCGGAAGAATTTTATGAAAAGAAAATAGCGGAAGCTTTGGAAGCTTATATCGGAGAAAGCTATGGCATGATATGCAGGCAGATGACAGAAAATGAACTGCAGGCAGGAAATCCTGCCATGGAGTGGATTGGAAAAAATTATGTCTTGGATTTAGTCACCGTGGACGGCGACAACCAGCGGATGGTGGCGTCCTGTATTTATGACAGAGAGCTTACAGGCAAAGATTACAAGGACCTTTTAAAGCAGGCAAAGCGGGCAAAAGTGCGGGTTGACAGAGCCGTTTTGTTTGGCGAGAAAGGGTTTGACAAGGAACTTTTGAGGCTGAATAAGCGTGGGAAAGTGGAACTCAGGCATTTGAGCGAAATGTGAGAAGAATTTCTAAGGCGCTTGAAGTACAGCACCTAAGAAATTCTAAATCTCACATGGAAGAACGCAAAAACCGCGTTCTTCATGGATTGGGATTCTTCCAATCTGTATGGATTTAGTAATTGTTGATGTGAAGTATGAACGGAATGATTTAGGGATTGTTGGTGCTGTTAAAGGGGCATGTTTGGAAGTGCGGGAAGTTAAAAAATCAGGACAGGACGGTATCTTGTGGGCAAGAGTTTATTTATAGCGGAGAAACCAAGCGTGGCAAGGGAGTTTGCTAATGCGCTGAAACTGAATATGAAGTCTAAGGACGGATATCTGGAAGCGGATACGGCGATTGTGACTTGGTGCGTAGGGCATCTTGTGACAATGAGCTATCCGGAATGTTATGATGAAAAATATAAAAGATGGAGTTTTGACACCATCCCTTTTATTCCGAAAGAGTTTAAGTATGAAATTATCGGCAGTGCGCAAAAACAGTACAAAATCGTAAGTTCTTTGCTGAACAGGGAAGATGTGTCCGATATTTATGTGTGTACCGATTCGGGACGGGAGGGGGAATACATATATCGTCTGGTGGAGCAGATGTCCGGCGTAAGACAGCGTTTTCCACAAAAGAAAAGGAAGCGTGTGTGGATCGATTCCCAGACGGAGGAGGAAATTCTCCGGGGTATCAGGGAAGCAAAGGATTTATCCGATTATGACAACCTTTCGGATGCCGCTTATCTGCGCGCAAAGGAAGATTATCTGATGGGTATTAACTTTTCCCGGGCGCTTACTTTAAAATACGGCGTTATCGTAAAAAACTATCTGAAACGGGATAAGGCAGTGATTTCCGTAGGTCGTGTCATGACCTGCGTTCTTGGCATGATTGTAAACAGGGAGCGGGAAATCCGCGCTTTTGTAAAGACACCTTTTTATCGGGTGTTGGGAAATTTTAAATTGCAGGATAAAGAATTTTCCGGGGAATGGAAAGCGGTGGAAGGCTCGAAATATTATGCGTCTCCCCTGCTTTATAAGGAAAACGGTTTTAAGGAAAAGGAAAGCGCCGAGCTGCTGATTGCTTATCTGACAGAAGAAGCGGCTGCATCGGATTCGGCGCGGTCTTTGGTGCGGGAGCAGCATCAAAATGCAGACGAAGATGGGACGGCAGGAAATATTGCGGTGGAGAGCATCGAGCGCAAGAAAGAAAATAAAAATCCTCCCCTGCTTTATAATCTGGCGGAACTGCAGAACGACTGTTCAAAGCTTTTTAAAATCAGTCCCGACCAGACCCTTTCCATTGTGCAGGAGCTGTATGAAAAGAAAATGGTGACTTATCCCCGTACCGATGCCAGAGTGCTGTCTACCGCAGTGGCAAAGGAAATCCATAAAAACATTGCAGGGCTTAGGGGATATGGCATTGTAAGCGCTTTTGCGGCGGAAATCATACAGCAGGGCAGTTATAAAAATCTGGCAAAGACCCGCTATGTAAATGACAAGCAGATTACGGACCATTATGCGATTATCCCTACGGGGCAGGGGCTTAATAATTTACGCTCTCTGTCCGCTGTGTCCGCAAAAGTGTATGAAGTTATCGCAAGGCGGTTTTTAAGTATTTTTTATCCTGCTGCGGTATACCGAAAAATTTCTTTGTGTATCAATGTAAAGGGAGAAAAATTTTTTGCGAACTTTAAGCTGCTGGAAGAGGAAGGGTATCTGAAGGTGGCGGAAAATTCCTTTAGGAAAGAAGGGAAGAACGCATCCGCGGAAAATGCCGGGACAGACGGGGAAAACGCAGCAAAGGAGCAGGAAAACGGAGGGGATGCGGCTGAACAGGAGGCATCGGAGGAAAGATGTGATGCGGAGTTTGTCAAGCTTTTAAGTAAATTGAAAAAAGGCGACAAGATATCCGTAGCCTGCGGAGAGGCAAAAAGCCCCTATGAAATCAAGGAGGGCGAAACTTCTCCGCCCAAACGCTATAATTCGGGAAGCATTATCCTCACCATGGAAAATGCAGGGCAGTTCATTGAGGATGAGGAACTCCGCGCGCAGATTAAGGGGAGCGGTATCGGCACCAGCGCAACCCGTGCGGAAATCTTAAAAAAGCTTGTAAATATTGAGTATTTAGCTTTAAATAAAAAAACACAGGTATTGACTCCCACGCTTATGGGGGAAATGATTTATGATGTGGTGGGCAGCTCCATTAAACCCCTGCTTGACCCTGCGCTTACCGCAAGCTGGGAGAAAGGGCTTACCCTTGTGGCGGAGGGAAACATTACCTCGGATGAATATATGAAGAAGCTGGATGATTTCGTGACCAGGCGGACTAATATCGTAAAACAGCTCAATAATCAAGGGATATTGTACGGGATGTTCCGGGCTGCGGCGGAAAACTATAAAAAGTAAAAACGCCTTGACAAAAGTGTATTTAACCGGCAGGCATCCTATTTTCGGGGGAAAGAGACAGGAAGCGGATGGAAATTGAAAATCTCGGAGCCTCGGTGATACCCGGAACAGACCCGAAACCGATCACGATACCCGAAACAATAAGCGGCGGAGCGGTCACTTGGATCTTGATACCGTCCGAGCTGATTTATAGTGTATAAAAATAGTTCAGAGAGGAGCAAATACTGTGTATATAATACCGGCACCTCTTACATTAGAGGAAATTATTGCCCAAGGGGGAATCGAAGGAAGTGAAGATGCGTATGAAAGGGAGGATGGTTTTGATTATTCCGGACCGGATTGTTCCTTGTTATATTATGGCGGAGATGAATTTAATGGTGGAAAGCCCTTTACAGGATTATATTATGAATTATATGAAGATGGTGAATTGGAATCTTATGCAATGTATAATGATGGCATGCCTATAGATGGATATTATACATTTTACGAAAATGGTAAAGTAAAGAAATATAGTTTTTTTTCAAATGACAGATTAAACGACTATTGTTATTATTATGATGAGAATGGGAAATTAGAAAGAGCCGACATATGGGAGAATGGCAAATTAAAGAAACTAGATATCCCATAAAATGAAAATGGAGAGTTAAAACAAGAGAGATAAGAAAAAGCAGAGAAATGAAGAAAGAAAAACAGCGGAAAGAGAAAAGGCAAATCATTTAAAATGGGAAAGGGAGCAGAAAGCAATGGAAAATATCAAAGTAGAAAGTCTGTTAAATTTAAACGAAACCATAGCGGCAGAGCTGTTTGAGGAGGATTCTTACCCATGGGAGGCGCTGCCCAGAATCCATGATTTTATTTTAGAATTGGGAAAGAGTCTTCCTGAGGATGTGTATGAGAAACGGGGGGAGGACATCTGGGTGGCAAAGAGCGCCAAGGTGGCTCCCACAGCCTGCTTAAACGGTCCCCTTATCATTGATGAGGAAGCAGAAATAAGGCATTGTGCGTTTATCCGGGGCAACGCCATTGTGGGAAAAGGCGCAGTGGTAGGTAATTCCACGGAGCTTAAGAATGTGGTTTTATTTAATCGGGTTCAGGTGCCCCATTACAATTATGTGGGGGACAGCATTTTAGGTTTTAGGGCGCATATGGGCGCAGGCTCCATTACCTCCAATGTAAAGAGCGATAAGTCCTTGGTGGTGATAAAAGGCGAGAATATACATGTAGAAACAGGGCTTAAGAAGATGGGGGCAATCTTGGGGGACTCTGTGGAAGTGGGATGCAACAGTGTGCTAAATCCCGGAACCATTGTTGGCAGGAATAGCATTATTTATCCGACCTCCTGCGTGAGAGGAGTCATTCCCGGAAGTCATATTTTTAAGGATAAGGACAATATTGTTGCAGAAATGGAATTTTGGCCATGTCCTGAAGGCAGATATGAAGATATGAATAATTTATAATAAAAGAAAGGCTACTTTGTGGCCTTTGACAGGAGTTTGCTGTCGGCAGTCTGGGGAAGCGTATTACAACTTAGGTCACAGATGATTGACGAAACTTGAAAAATGATGTATATTAAACATTATGGTGTGTGTGTTTAAATTATAAAAAATAAACTGCCACCATAGGGAGGAATAGTGTGAAAAAAGAAGTTTTCACACCCGAGTTTGTATACATAGATACAAACTAGTTATGCGCATTTTCAACAAAGTTGAAAAAAAGGTATGCGCAGAAAAGGAGGATATCATGAAAAAGAAATTATTATCTGTACTGCTCATCGGAGCAATGGCGGCATCCATGCTGGCAGGCTGCGGTGACAACAAAAGCGCCGGCAATGGCGACAAGACCTATAATATAGGTATCTGCCAATTGGTGGAGCATCCTGCTTTGGATGCAGCTACGGAAGGATTTCAGGATGCATTGAAGGATAAGCTTGGCGACAAGGTTACATTTGATGTGCAGAATGCGCAGAATGAGCAGCCTGTGTGTGCAACCATCTGCAACGGCTTTGTGTCTGACAAGGTAGATTTAATCCTTGCAAACGCAACTTCTCCGCTTCAGAGCGCAGCGTCAGCCACAACACAGATTCCCATTTTGGGAACATCCGTAACCGACTATGCAACCGCTCTGGAAATTAAGGATTGGAAGGGTTCTACAGGCAGGAATATCTCTGGAACTTCTGATTTGGCGCCCATTGCCGAGCAGGAGAATATGCTTTTGGAACTGTTTCCGGATGTAAAACAGGTAGGACTTTTGTATTGTACCGCAGAGCCTAATTCCTTGTATCAGGTTCAGCTTTTCGGCGAGGCGCTTAAGGCGGACGGTATCGCTTACAAAGAGTATGGAATTGCAGACAGCAACGAGGTTCAGTCTGTTGTAACGGCAGCCATTGCGGATTGCGATGTTTTATACATACCTACGGACAACACCCTTGCTTCCTGCACGGAGACGGTTTACAATATTGTAAATCCCGCAAAGGTTCCTGTAATCGCAGGGGAGGAAGGTATCTGCGGCGGCACTGCGGACAACAAGGGCTGCGGCGTTGCAACCTTATCCATCAGCTATTATGATATCGGCTATACCACAGGCGAGATGGCTTATGAGATTCTGGTAGAGGGCAAGGATATCAGCACTATGGATGTACGCTTTGCGCCCAATGTTACCAAGAAATACAATGTTCAGGCATGTAAGGATTTGGGAATCACGGTTCCTGATGATTATGTTGCAATTGAGTAAGGATTTTGCGTAATAGACATGCACAGGATTCCCTGTGGAAATTGTGAAATAAGAAAATGATGATAGGGATGGCGTAATATTACGGTATCCCTATCTGAGATTTCAAGCAAGGAATAGAAAGCAACGAGGAGGAAAGAAAATGGAATACTTGATGTCTTTGAATCCTGTTTCCTTATTCAGGTCATTGCCGGGCTCCATTGCACAGGGCATGGTCTGGGGTGTTATGGCATTGGGGGTTTACATCACATTCCGGCTGCTTGATTTTGCGGATTTGACCGTGGATGGTTCCATTGCAACCGGCGCAGCGGTTTGTGTCATGCTGATCCGCAGTGGAATGTCCCCTGTTTTGTCCCTGTTTGCGGCATTTCTGGTAGGAATGTTAGCAGGGCTTGCAACCGGACTTTTGAATACGCTGCTTGGCATTCCGGGGATTCTGGCGAGCATATTGACTCAGATTTCCTTATACTCCATCAACTTAAATATCATGGGAAAATCAAACCAGCCTGTCAGCACGAGTAATCATACATTAGTGGTTTCGCTGCTGTATGTGAATGAAAGCGCTGAGAGCAGGGCAAAGTTTTTCGGAGGAATGGTTCTCTTTCTGATAGTTCTGGTAGCCATTCTGTATTGGTATTTCGGCACGGAACAGGGGCACGCCATCCGCGCAACGGGCTGCAACGGAAATATGGCAAGAGCGCAGGGCATTAACACCGATTTTATCAAAGTACTGGCACTGATGATTTCTAACGGGCTGGTAGGATTATGCGGCGGTATGTATGCGCAGTTTCAGGGCGCGGCGGATGTAAATATGGGACGCGGAGCCATCGTTATCGGTCTGGCAGCGGTTATCATTGGCGAGGTGCTGTTCGGCAAGTTTGCCAGCAAAAGAAAGTTAGCGTTTGCATTTACCCTGATAGCGGTGATTTTGGGGGCAGTCATTTATTACATGGTATATCAGTTTGTATTGTGGCTGAAAATGCCATCCGAAGACATGAAGCTATTTTCTGCAATCGTAGTTGCTATCTTTTTAGCCATTCCTTATCTGAAGGAAAAGCGCAGTATCAAGAAAGGGGTGGCATCGAAATGATGACATACACATTGGAAATCAAAGATGTGCATAAAGTGTTTAACCGCGGCACCATCAATGAAAAGGTGGCGCTTGACGGCGTGAACCTGACCTTAAATCCCGGTGATTTTGTGACGATCATCGGAGGAAACGGCGCGGGCAAATCCACCACTCTGAATGCCATTGCCGGGGTATGGCCCGTTGATTCCGGAAAAATCATCATTGAAGAAAAAGATATCACAGGGCTGCCGGAGCATAAGAGGGCGAAATATCTGGGGCGTGTGTTTCAAGACCCTATGACAGGCACCGCTGCGACCATGGATATCGAGGAAAATATGGCGATCGCTTACAGGAGAGGAAAGAGAAGGACTCTGCGCTGGGGCGTATCCAAAGCAGAGCGGAAGATGTTCCGTGAAAAGCTGGCATCTTTAAATTTAGGGCTGGAAGACAGAATGACCAGCAAGGTAGGGCTTCTTTCCGGCGGACAGAGGCAGGCGATTACCCTTTTGATGGCATCCCTGCAGCAGCCCAAGCTGCTTTTGCTGGATGAGCACACAGCGGCGCTAGACCCTAAAACCGCAGCAAAAGTTTTGGAAATCAGCGATAAAATTATATCGGAGAACCATTTGACGGCTATGATGGTTACGCATAATATGCGAGATGCCATAGCCCATGGGAATCGTTTGATTATGATGAACGAAGGCCGTATCATTTATGATGTGGCGGGAGAGGAAAAGAAGAATCTCCATGTAAAGGATCTGCTTGCCAAGTTTGAGGAGGTCAGCGGCAGCGAGTTTGCCAATGACAGGATGATTCTGGCTTAACTGTTATATTAATTCCAAAATTAATGACATATTTTAACAAATACCCCTAGATTTTTTATCTCAAATGTGAGAAAATGTACACAATGGTTATGATATTATTTTTATAATATTATAAGTGATAGAATTGAAAGGAGATTTCGCATGATTTATTCAAAGGAAGTTGAAGAAATGTGTCCTGTAGCTCAGGGCGTACATCATGGCTGTGCCCCCATTCCGGAAGAAGCAAAATGGGTTCAGGTCAAGAAAGTGGAAGATATTTCCGGTCTGACACATGGCGTGGGCTGGTGCGCACCCCAGCAGGGCGCCTGCAAGCTGACCCTGAATGTAAAAGAAGGCATTATTCAGGAGGCGTTGGTTGAGACAATCGGCTGCTCCGGCATGACCCATTCCGCAGCAATGGCTTCGGAAATTCTGCCGGGACTTACGGTAATGGAGGCATTGAACACCGATTTGGTATGTGATGCCATCAATACCGCAATGAGAGAACTGTTCCTTCAGATTGTATATGGGCGTACACAGAGTGCATTTTCCGAAGAAGGTCTTCCTGTCGGCGCCGGTCTGGAAGACTTGGGCAAGGGCTTAAGAAGTCAGGTCGGAACCATGTACGGCACCTTAAAGAAAGGTCCCCGTTATCTGGAAATGGCAGAAGGCTATGTGACCGGCATTGCCCTTGACAAAGATGACCAGATTATCGGTTATGAATTTGTAAGTCTCGGAAAAATGACCGACTTTATCAAAAAGGGCGATGATCCTAATACTGCATGGGAGAAGGCAAAGGGCAGATATGGCCGTGTAGACGATGCAGTGAAGGTGATTGACCCCAGAAAAGAATAAAGCATGGCTGCTGTCAGGCAGTTATGGATACTTCCCGATGAGCGAAGCAAATTGAGAAGGTTCCGAAATATATAAGGAGGACAAGGAAAATGGCTTTATTTGAATCATATGAAAGACGTATTGATAAAATTAATGCTGTACTGAACAGCTATGGTATCTCCTCTATCGAAGAAGCAGAGAAGATTACCAAGGATGCAGGTCTGGATGTTTATGATCAGGTTAAGAAGATTCAGCCCATCTGCTTTGAAAATGCTTGCTGGGCTTACACCGTAGGCGCTGCAATCGCAATCAAGAAAGACTGCCGCAAGGCATCTGAAGCTGCCGCAGCAATCGGCGAGGGCTTACAGGCTTTCTGCATTCCCGGTTCTGTTGCAGATACCCGTAAGGTAGGTCTTGGACACGGTAATCTGGGCAAGATGCTTTTGGAAGAGGATACCGACTGTTTCTGCTTCCTTGCAGGGCATGAGTCCTTTGCAGCAGCAGAGGGCGCAATCGGTATCGCCGAGAAGGCAAACAAGGTGCGCCAGAAGCCGCTGCGCGTTATCCTGAATGGTCTTGGAAAGGATGCGGCAAAGATTATTTCCCGTATCAACGGCTTTACCTTTGTTGAGACAGAATATGACCCTTATACAAACACTGTAAAAGAGGTTGAGAAGATTGCATATTCTGATGGGCTTCGTTCCAAGGTAAACTGCTATGGCGCAAACAGCGTTCCGGAAGGCGTGGCAATTATGTGGAAGGAAAATGTGGATGTGTCCATCACAGGAAACTCCACCAACCCTACCAGATTCCAGCATCCTGTAGCAGGTACATACAAAAAGGAGAGAAACGAAGCCGGAAAGAAGTATTTCTCCGTAGCTTCCGGCGGCGGAACAGGTCGTACCCTGCATCCCGATAATATGGCTGCCGGTCCTGCTTCCTATGGATTTACAGATACCTTAGGCCGTATGCATTCCGATGCACAGTTTGCAGGTTCTTCTTCCGTTCCCGCCCATGTAGAGATGATGGGTCTTATCGGTATGGGCAACAACCCCATGGTAGGCGCTACCGTTGCAGTTGCAGTGCTCATTGAGGAAGCTGCTAAGGCAAACAAGTTCTAAAGAACTTTAAGAAATAGCGTATTTTCAAGGGCTTCCGTTGACAGGAGAGGTTGACGGAAGCCCTAAATTTTGCCGTGTAGCACACAAGTAGCACACAGGTAGCACACATGAGGTAGCACACAAATTCAATTAACTTTTTTTGATACTTTTTTGAACCTTTTTTGAACTGTTATAATTTCCTTCTATATGTTAAGATTTAATTAGAATATAAGAAGGGAGGGAAACTATAATGAAAGAAAAAAGACCAGAAGGTTTAGCAATGGAAATGCTGCGAAATGAAAGAAGGAAAGAAAAAATTCTGGCTACAGGATTACTTATTTCAGTGACAGCGAATATTGTTATGGCAGTAGTAATTTTCTTTCTCAAAAAGCATTGACTAGGAAACCGTTACCCCAAGAAAGAGGGTGGCGGTTTTCTCTTTTGGAATGAGTAAAGGGCATCTGCATTGTACAGACACCCTTTAATGCGTTTTTGTAGCGGGAAAATCATTTTTATCTGGGAATCTTGTGGATTTTATAGAGGGTGTTCTATTTCATGCCATCCTTTAAAAATCGGTGGGATTTTCCTTTGACCCTAACAATAACCTCAATATCTTTTTGCACATCGAAATTGACACCAAAAACATCATCTTCATTTATTTGAGAATTTTCGCATATTTTCAATATGGTTGACAATTTTATATCATTTTTCTTCCTGTTCACAATATTGCTCATTTCATTTCTGGAAATTCCGCATAAATCCGCAAAGCACACGCAACTGCAATTCCTGTTACCGATTTCCTCTAAAACCAAATCCGCAAGCCTGTTGAGATATTTTTCCATTAAATAATTCCCCCTTTCCGTAACTGCGTTTTTAGCATTTTGTAGGCATTAAGAAGAATTTCCTCATTTTCTGCTTTCCGTTGTTCTTTGCCAGAAATAAGCACTCCAATATCTACATTTAGACCGTCTGCAATATCTATCAATGTTGAAAGCTTTATGTCTTTACTACGGTACATAACAGCGTTTAGGGTGTCATACGAAACACCACATTCTGTTGACAGTCTAAGCAAAGACCATTTATTTTTCCCCATAACAAGAAATAAGTAATCCTTAATAGGCTTCATAACAGAATCATTCGTTTTCATTACAAATTCTTCCTTTCTTTTGGTCGGGAAGTGTGCTATAATGAGCATATTCCCTTTAATTTGCGTAGTGGCTTATTATTGGGTGTTGGCTCTATGGTATTTGCGGTACTGTAGAGCCTTTTTAATTGCTACAATCAATTTACATCAACTCCTCTCTATTTTGTGACCTTTTCCATTTCGGATTTTAATTGTTCCATTGTTCTATGGGTATATACCTTTTCGGTAATATCCTCAATGGCGTGTCCAACAATCAGTTTTAAAATATATTCATCAACACCACATGACTTTGCTTTTGTAATAAATGTGTGCCGGGTTTCGTGTGGGCGGTGTTTCATTTTTAATCTGTCCATGACCTTTTGAAATCTCTTGCGGTATTTATCATAGGTCATATATGTACCTTGCTGTCCGTTTAAATCGTTAAAAAGATATTCAGATTGTAGAGTAGCAGCTTCTTCCATGCGGTTTTCAATTAACGGTTTTATTAATGGATGAATAGGAACAATTCTATTTTTTCCTGCATCTGTTTTTAAACCGCCTTTCATAGTTCCGGCTTCGAGGTCGATATCCGCAATTTGCAGTATAGACAATTCTTGTGGTCGCCATCCGCTGTATATTCCTACCAATACCATATCGGCAAAAGGAATCAAGTCTTTGTTATCCCATAATTGCCGGACTTCTTCATCTGTAAAAGGAATAACTTCTTTTGTGCGCTCTCTTTTGATTGGATTGCCATTTGCAAACATTACAGAAGCATAATCTTTATCCACAATATCATGGGCTACAGCATATTTGTACATCATATTGAACAGACTTTTGATTCTGCCCTTTGTACTATCCCCGACATCAGCATTTAATATAGTACCCTCCAAATGAGATACGCGTATATCCTTCATCCTCATATCATAAAGACCGTTACAATAAGCGTATGCCGCCGTAATCGTTCTAATACTAGAGGGGTTGGAGAGAGTGGGAAAATATCCCTTACTCCATTTTTTATATACTTCCGAAAAAGTAATGCTGTCTGCCTTGATATCGTATGGATTTTCATTATAATTTGCCAATGCAATCATGGCTTCTTCACGGGTGGTATAATAGCCTATAGTAAAGCGTATTTGCTTGCTTTTGCCTGTAGTGGCATCTAATACCCATTTATCTGTTTTAACGGCTCTAAATGGCTTGGAACGCTTTCCTGACAGTTTGTAGATTGTTCCATAACCATTGGGCAGCTTTGTGGGTTTTCCGTTTCTGATGCGCGGCTTTGTACTAGTTGGACTATTGACAGGATATCCGCAATGAGGGCAGGCGGTAGCTTTGTCTGATACATCATGTTTGCACTCAGGGCACTTTAATAATGCCATAAATTCACTTCCTTTCTGTAAGCAGAATCAAAGTTGTCAGGTGGTTTCATTGTCATTACTTTCTTCTTTTGTATTATTTTTAGAAACTTTATTAGCATTGTTTTTAACAATACTTTCAGCGGTTTCATCAAGAGTTTTTAAATTTGGCATATCATCTGCCAACCAAAGATTTTTAACAGAACTTTCTAAAAAATGAGTAGTTATTATATCTGTTAGTTCTTTATCTTTTGTAAGACAGTCGAGCAAATTATGTATATTATTATCAATAGTGCCATAGAGTAATCGGGTTATATCGCTTGAATTTATGGTGTTTTCTAATATGGCTATACCTCTATCAAATTTTTTGGCATTTTCATTAAAGACAATTCTTACATCAGAATGAAAGGCATTAAAGGCTAAAATTCTTTTTGTATTTTTTATAAAATTAGAGAACAGACAATAATTACATATCATTTTATCTAATATCATTTTATCTAAATAAGACAATTTTTTAATTTCAGTTATGGCTTCATCCGACAATCCGGTATAGTTACATATCATTCTTATATCTTCATCAATAATTTTTGAAGGAGATAGACCAAGCAAGTAATCAACGGATACATTAAACACTTTAGAGTAAGCTATTAAAGTGTCGGTATCTGGTGATTGAGAGCCGTTTTCAATGCGATTTATTTTATTACGGTCAATTTTTGATTGTGGGTTAAGTTCTTTAAACGCTCTTACAAGGTCTGCAACACTCCAAGACTTTTCTGGATAGTTTTCATCAGGGTGTCTTTCTTTTCGTAATCTTTCAAATATATTCATACAAAACTCCTTTGCTTGAAAAATGAACTATATTATAAAAATGATTAAGAAATGAGCATAAAACAAACTTTTTTCCTATAACAACAAAAACAATGTTATAGTATGCTTATGAAAAGAGCAAAAACAAAATAATGCTCATTTTTTGATCATTGTACCACTTGCAAGTGAAAATGTCAACAACAACAATTTATATGTGGGAGGTAATTTTAATGTGCAATAAAAATATTTGCAATAAGGATATTAGAGAATATGCAAAAACCAATGGTATACCGTTATGGAGAATAGCATTAAAACTTGGTATCAATGATGGAAATTTCAGCAGAAAATTGAGAACTGAGTTACCAGAGAAAAAGAAAGCTGAAATTAGAGCAATCATTGACGATTTAGCAGCAGAATAGGCGGTGGTCCATATGAATGAACCTATTTTTGAATGTGCAAACATTCCTGTAGCAGTTGCCGCTAAAGCCCTAAAGGTAGATGCTCAAACGGTGCGATTGCTCCTACAGAGTGGGGCAGTAGATTGGGGAATAGCGTACCGTAGAAAAAATAAAAGCAAGCAGTTCTCATATCTAATATACCCGAAATTGTTTTATGAAACAACAGGGTATATATATCAACCCGACAAAGGGGGTATGGCAGAATGAATATTTTAAAAAGATACCGATTGAGAAAACAGCAAAAAGAGTTGATGCGTAAGTATGAAATCTTAGAAGAATTACAAACAGAATACAGTAATAATGAATATTACTACAGACATATACAGCAAAAAATGGATGCCGTTGACGAGGAAGCAGAGTATATCCGAGGAATTTTAGAGGGGCGGTGGGATGAGTGAGTAAAGAAGAAATATTCAAAATTATTCTTTCTTATTTTAAAGTGGAGAAAGTTATAAATGGAGTTGCTCATTGTTATTGTCCGGGACATTCAGATAATAAGCCATCTTTACATATCAGTATAGGAGATATAAAAATACTTCTTGACTGTAAAGCTAATTGCGATTACAAGACGGTTCTTGATGCTGTAGGATTAAAACCAGAACAACTTTATTATGACTTTTATAATAAGGAAAATGAACAAAAGAGAAGAATAAGTAAAAGCCAATATTACTATCGTAAAAATTGCGAGGCGGAATATATTTATCGCAGAATTGATAATGGACAACATACACATTACAAATACAAGATGCCGGGAAAAATTTTTAGACAGGGATATGATAAAAATGGAACATGGATAAATACATTAAAAGATATTGATATATCTTTATCGATTTTTTGTAACGATTCCATTGAAAAGTTAAAACGGACGGCAGAAGAGAGGGGGATTATAGGCTATTTTGAAGGGGGAAAGGATTGTGTTAATGGCAGAAAGTATGGATTGATTGGTTTTACTTGTGGAAGTTCTAACGATTGGAAAAATCGAAAAAAAGTATTTGAATATGTTAAGAATGCACAATTAATTATTTTTGCAGATGATGATGTAGATGGTGGTGGATTGAAAAGTGCCAATGAATTAAAACAATATTTCAATTCTCTAGGAGGTGGTAAAGCGATTGTAATAGTGCCTACAGAAGGTATGGGCATTAAAGGAGGTGATTTTACAAATTATATGGAGTCACATACCAAAGAAGATTTGTACAAGCTAATTGGCGATGCAATTAATAAAAGTGCCGTTAAAGAAACCGTAAGGGAGGGCGTAGCGAAACGCGACACCGCTATAACACCTCAAGGGCAGCAGGACAGCCATTTAGAGCAGGCATTAAGGGATTTACACGCAGAGAGGTACGAAACATCAGATAAAGGTTATGGGAAGTTGTTTGCAGATGTTTTTAAGGACAAGCACAGATATAACCCATCACGCGGAGATTTTATGCGGTATGACGGTAAAAGATGGGTTGATGATGTTGAGGGATTGAGTGCGAAAGCATCCGCAAAAGCCTTGTCAGATGCACTTGTTAGATATGCAATAAATGTTGATACCGAGGGCAAATATTTAAAAGCAGTAACAATATTATGTAATATCAGAAATCGAAACAATATGCTACAGGACAGCAAAGATGTGTATTTTTTCAGCAATGAGCAGTTAGATGTAAATGATTATCTTTTGAATGTGCAGAATGGTACGCTTGATTTATCCAAGGATAATCCTAAGTTTATGCAACACAGCCCGGATATGCTTCTTTCAAAGATATGCAATGCTGAATACAATCCTGCTGCCGATTGCAGAGAGTGGAAAAAGTTTTTAGTGGAAATCATGCAGGATGATAAGGAGAAAATATTGTATCTCCAAAAGATAGCAGGGCTTTCATTGACAGGGAACACGGAGCAGGAAACCGCTTTTATTCTTTATGGAAGTACAACACGAAACGGAAAAAGTACATTCTGCGAAACGCTTATACATCTATTGGGGGATTATGCTTTGACAATGAAGCCGGAAAGCCTTGCGATAAAGCAAAATCTTGACAGCAGACAGGCAAGCGGTGACATTGCAAGACTAGCAGGATGTAGGTTTTGCAATGCATCCGAGCCGCCGAAAAGGATGTTATTTGATACCGCACTATTAAAATCTTTGCTGGGTAGGGATTCCATCACAGCAAGGCATCTGCACCAGAGGGAATTTAGTTTTGTTCCAAAATTCAAATTACTGATAAACACAAATTATCTGCCAACGATTACAGATGATACAGTTTTCAGTTCCGGCAGAATAAATGTTATCAGTTTTGACCGACATTTCGAGCCGCAGGAGCAGGATAAAGACCTAAAAAACAGATTAAGGGATAAACAGGAACTATCCGGCATCTTGAATTGGTGCATTGAGGGATTGCAACTATACAGGCAGCAGGGATTAGAGCCACCACAAGCAGTACAGACGGCTACTAACACTTATAGAACGGATAGCGACAAAATTGGTAATTTTATCAACGAATGTTTAATTAAGACAGGCAGAAACAGCAAAGCAAAGGATATTTATGAAGCCTATACAAAGTGGTGTGAAGATAATGGTTATGGTTGTGAAAATAAAGGTAATTTCTTTGCAGAACTTAAAACAAAGGGCTTATTTATGAACAGCGGAACGGTGGAGGGCAAGACTGTAAGAAATATCGTAAAGGGCTATACGGTGGAAACAGATTTTGTCAAATATGAGGGGAAGGAGCCGTTGCCTTTTGACTAGTAAAAATGGGAATGTGTAAATTTGTGCAAAATAAATGTAAATTCCCTATAGAGTTTAACTTTAGGATGTCACATTTAAAATGCACATTTTTACACATTCTTGTAAAATCAAGGGTTTCAAGCACTTTAATAAAATGAAGTGTGCAAAATGAATGTAAGAAATTTTACGGTTTTATGTAACGAAATTTTAGAAAGCAGGTGTTAGTATGGATTATTTTTCAATGTACAAAGATGTATGGGAATTTCATAAAAAACATATCGAAAATATCCAAAATACAGATGAATTTTGGGAAATGGTAGTCAATGAGGGAGATGCGATTTCAAAAAAGTACAATGAATGTAAATTTATCAGGAATCTTGTTGTAGGGGAGATTACCGAGTTTGAGCGATTATATAAGGAGATGATGAAAAATGCAGACACAACAGTATAAAGATTATATGCGTAGCGATGAATGGGAAGCTAAGAAACAGGAACGCATAGCCATAGATGGCGGCTGCGTGATGTGCGGCAGACCGATTGAACGCATCAGAAGCGTACAGGTTCATCATGTGACCTATGCAAGATTAGGCAACGAGAATGTACTTACAGACCTTTGTACTTTATGCGGCTCCTGCCATAAGAAAATACATAATTATTACAATCGTAAGCGTAGCGAGGAGGATATATGCGAACAAAAATAATAAAAGAACGGATTACATCAATTAGTGGTTTAAAAGAATTTGAAGGGTGGGAAATACGGAAGATATACACAGGGACTCCTGCGGTTTTGATACAAAATCCAGACACGGGAGAACACAGAAAAATTATATTAAAGCAAAAAAAGATTCAAAACAAGTTGATTGTGCTAAGTTATGCACATATACACAATTTATAAAAAGGAGTAAATGAGTATATGAAAAACAGTGAAAAATCAGACGGCAGAGGTCAGTACATGGTCAGGGCATGGGAGGAAGCCAAGAAAGCAGGAGGACTTTCTTATTCTCCAGAACAGATACAAGCTATTTTAGAGGAGCGTGATGATATAGTGTTGTCAAGAGAGGAAGTGAAAAACAGAATATCTGCATATTTTCAAAGTTGTTTGACCTTGTCACGAGATGAGGATACGCAGGAAATAAATTATGTGTGGAAACGAAATCCGACAAAAAGCGGCTTGGCATTGGCATTAGGAGTATCACCACAAACGGTAGTTGATTATGTGAAAGGCTCTGACCGCAGGGGGAATGTTTACAAGATGGAGGGCGAGAACAAGGGCAGGCAAAAGATTGCGACAGCAGATTTTGGCCTTATCAGAAAAGCGTACATTCTTATTGAAGATTTTTACGAGCAAAAATTAGGCGACAATCGCAATAATGCTGGAACTATATTTTGGTTGAACAATAAAGAAAATACGCGCTGGAGCAATGAACAGGAGTTTAAATTTGGAATGGCAGAACGAGAGGAGCGGCCAATACTTGACCATTTACCAATATTGGGAGATATACCGAGGGATGATGGTATAGACACACTGCCACAGCTTGCAGAGCAAAACGATTAAGAATTATGTAGAAGAAATACTGAAATATGGCACTATTTCAGCAGCCAAAAAGGAGATGAAATAAGCGCATGGAGGAAAGACAAGCTATCATCACAGAAGATAAAAAAATCTACTGCCCATTGTGCAAAAAACTCAACGGAATATTGACAGGACAAGAAACAATCCGCAATTATAAAATCCGTTGCCGTGGCAGTAATGGGCGTATGGAACATTTTTTCATGCTGAATGCAGAACCAGAAAAGGAGGAAAAAGAGGTATGATTACAGTATTATTGACATTGTTATGTGTGGCAAATGTCCTTTTATTGGGTGCATTGGTTTATTCGGGTAGAGGAAAGCAGGACTTAGCAACACAGATAGGTTTTGGTTATATGGCGGTTACTTTAATTTTTGATATGGTCTTTGCGATAGGGGGTGTAGTATTATGGTAAATTTCTTTAAGAAAAAAGGGGTGGAGGAAGTATTTGCAGGCGGTCGGGTTATTGTAACGGATTTTGGTAAACTCAAAAAGGGAAATTACCCACAGTATGCCGATATGCTTTTTATGAATTATGACGGCAAAATATACCTTGATTCAATGGAAGGAGCAAACGAGGCTGTTATCATGATATTTAAAATGCTTGTGCAATACTCTAAGGCAGAATTGAGAAAGTTTGAAAAAGAGCGAAGGAAAAAATATCCAGATGTAAAAGTGGCTACAGACTTAGCGCGGTTTCAAGGGGATGATGAAAACTTTATGAACGCTTTAGCGATGCTTTTGATTCCCGTGGAGATTCAGAGCCGGGAAACACAAAGGGCATACTATGGAATCATCTAACAATTATCTTTACTTTTGATATATCCATGATATAATAAAATTAGAGTGTTAGACACCTTATAAGACAAATTTTGTTTTATGGGGTGTCTTTCTTTTTATCAGTGTCCAGAGTTCAAGAAACCAGCGACCAATGCGCAAAAAGGAGGATGCGTTATGGGCACGGAAGTTGGCGGTCTGGAGATAAGAATAGAAAGTGATGTAAAATCTGTAAATAAATCCCTTGATGATTTAGTCGAGAAGTTAGGGCTTATTGTGGAGGGAATAACGGTAATAGGCAAAAACAGCGGATTAGAAGAATTTGCCAAAAAAGCGCAGGAGATTACAAAGAATTTAGGCAGTTTCCAAAATGCCGCAAAGGGCATATCCGCAAGCATGGAGCCGCAAGTGCAGAAAGCGGCAAAGAGCCTTGAAGAATTATCAGAAAGATTTAAGGACTTGGGAAAATCTTTTACCTTCAAAGGTTCCGCTGTTGAAATCCAAAAACAGATTGATAAATATACAAACAGCCTTAATCTGGCAACATTAAAGAAAGCAGAATTGGAAGCCACAGGAAAGACCGAGGGCAAGGCTTATGAGGATGCAGTCGCAAAAGCGATTGAATACACAAATGTTATCGAAAACTTAAAAACGCAGCTTGCGGAATTACAGGCGGAACAACCGCAGTTTGATGTCAATATCAGCGGATTGCAAGAAGCACAGCAAGAAGTTTCCAACATATTTGAAGAGATAAGAGAAGGAAATCCCGTTTTGTCTTTTTTCAATGACGATGCCATGCGGTCTGTATTTGGAGAAGCGACAAAAGGAATTGAAAATTACGAACAGGCATTTGAGCGTTTTGGAGAAAAATATGGTCAGATATTAAACAGCTTACCACAAACAGAGATAAACATAAGTGGAATGCAAGAAGCAGAACAAGCCGCAGACAACTTATTAGAAACTTTAAGGGAAGTTGTATCTGTCCCCATGGATTCGCTTAATTATAATGCGGATGCCATGGCGGCAGTTTTCGGCGAAGCGGCAAGGAATATTGAAAATTACCAGCAGGCGGTTGACAGATTTGGAGAAAACGCTGGTCTGGCTATGAACTATCCACAGTTTGATATCAGCGGATTGCAAGAAGCACAGCAGAATGTAGACAGCCTTTCAAATCAGTTGCAAAATATGAGGAGCCTGTTGCGGAAAACCTTTACACATTCAAGCAGTATCGGAGATTTCAACGCTTTGCTTTCGGGGATTGGGAAATCAGCAAGCATGGCGGTCAGTGCATTATCACAAGTTGCAAGCACTGTATCGAAGCTTACTTCCAAGGCAAAGAGCGCATTTTCTAGGCTGTCCCAAATGGCGAAATCCCTTACAGGCATAAAGGGCGCAAGCAAAGGCATGAATATATCTTTAGGCGGTGGCTTAAAAACTATTCTCAAATATAGTCTTGGAATCAGAAGCCTTTACAGTCTTATCAACAAATTAAGAAACGCCATGAAAGAGGGCTTTAAGAATTTAGCGCAGTATTCAAGCGAAACGAACACAAGCATATCCATGCTGCAATCTTCCCTGGAGGCGTTGAAAAACAGCCTTGCCGCTGCATTTGCGCCGATTCTGAATGTGATAGCACCGGCATTGTCGGCATTTATTGATATGCTGACAAAGGCATTTAACACGGTAGGGCAATTCTTTTCAGCACTCACGGGAAAGAGCCTTGCAGTACAAGCCAAAAAGACATTTACCGACTATGCGGACAGTGTTTCAGAGGCAGGAAGCGCAACAAAGGATGCAGGAAAAGATGTTCAAAAGGGTTTACGGGCTTTTGATGAATTAAATGTTATCTACACGAACAATAAAGAGGAGTCGGGCGGCAGTGGGGAAATTACCCCATCTGATATGTTTGAAACTGTACCGATTGACAGCAATGTTTCAGACTTTGCGCAGAAGATAAAGGATGCTTGGGCAAGTGCTGATTTTGCAGAGTTAGGAGCAATCTTGGGCGTAAAGATAAAATCGGCACTTGACGGCATAAATTGGGCAGGCATAAAAGAAACTGCTGTCCAAATAGGCAAATCAATAGCAACACTGATAAACGGTGCTGTTGAGTCGGATGGTTTGGCGGTTTCTATTGGGCGAACAATCGGAAAAACAATCAATACAGCCATTGCCGGAATAAATGCATTCCTTGATAATACACATTGGGATTCGGTTGGCATCTTCTTAGGCGAGGGATTAAATGAAGTTTTCAATACTGTAGATTGGGAGGGGTTAAGCCATTTATATGCAACAGAACTCAATGGAATATTTGAAGTTTTAGAAAATTTTTTTGAAACTTTTGATTGGGAAAACGCAGGCACCAAATTGTCAGTATTTGTAAACAATCTGTTTTCTAAAATTGATTGGGGAAACATAGGAACCACTTTTATCAATTCGTTAAATTCCGTTATAAGTTTATTAAAAACCTTTATTGCAGAAACAAATTGGTATGAAATCGGAAAAGACTTAATGGATGCGCTTACATCTGCCGTAACAAATATTGATTGGAAAAATATTGGAGAAACTATCAGCAATGCAGCAGTCGGCTTGGTGGAAATGCTTTTAGCCGTGGTAGGAGAAACCGATTGGGGGCATTATTCCAAAGCGTTAAGTCTGGAATAGGAACTCTCATAGAAAGCATTGATTGGGGAGATATCCTGATAAAATTAACGGCAGCAATAGTAGAATTAGCTTCACAAATCCCAGAAATATTTGTCATGGAATTATCGGGAGGATTAAATTTAATCGGCAGCCTGTTTAATGCATTAGGTTTGGATGCAATCGGCGGATTCTTTAAGGGAATTGGAGATGCACTTGCGAATGTCGGCGCATGGCTAAGAGAAAATTTAGTAGACCCTGTTGTGAATTGGGTAAAGGATTTGTTTGGGATTCATTCACCTTCAAAGGTGTTTTCTGAAATCGGGGTTTTTCTGATGCAGGGTTTGTTTAGCGGAATATCTTCTCTTACAGAAAAAGTGGTGGGAGTGTTTACTAATATAAAAGATAAAATTATCGGGATTTGGAACACATTGAAAACCACCACAACAAATATCTGGAACGGCATTAAGAACGCTATAAAAGTGCCAATTAACGGTATCATAAGTTTTATCAATTCCATGCTAAACGGCATAGGAAATGGCTTGAATGGCATGATTGATGCTGTAAATCAGTTGCATTTTGACTTGCCGGATTGGCTGCCGCTTGTGGGGGGGAAGAGTTTAGGGTTTACCATACCAAATATCACGATGCCCAATATACCACCAGCACTTGCGAACGGTGCGGTATTCCGTGGCGGAAATCCCTTTTATGCCATAGTAAATGACCAACCGAGAGGGCAGACAAACATTGAAGCACCATTAAAGGTAATCAAGCAAGCCTTAAGAGAGGAATTGCAGGACTTTGTTATCAATATGCCTAAAATGGCATTAAATTACCAACTTGCACCCACTCCAAATTTTGAAACCATGTATGGAAATTACAACCGTGTGCCAGAAATACAAAAATCCAATCACGAAGGTTTTGCGACATCTGGACTGCTTGACGAAGAAACGGCTTATAGGATTGTCTATGGAGCAACAAGTTCTGCCATTGCGAACAGCAAACTCTTGAATGACCAAAAAGATACAGTAGATAAAATTCTAAAGAAACCGACAATGGAAGTAAGTGAGTTGGGTGATAAACTTGTAAAAGATTCTATGATTAAAGGAGGAAACATAAGAGGAGGTAATATGTCGAGGTTGGCAGTTGCAGAAGAAGTATATACATAAAATAGTGACAAAACATATACAAGGAGAAGAAGAGCGGTTACGCAAGTCTATTGTTGGGATATATAAATGAGCATCGTAATAGTGATAGATTTTTTCGGCTTATTTTAACGGTAATTTATTCTTGCAACAAAAGCCAAAACATGATATAGTATAGATACAAAAGAGGAAACAACCGCCCACAAAGTGGT
>JAMPEB010000029.1 GCA_023665475.1 Lachnoclostridium sp. | reverse complement strand
TCGTGCATGAAATCTTGCTATTTTAGTGCGAAAAGTTTTTATTCTTCAGAGCTGCACTCAATTCATCCGATAATGACATAATTATACACCGGGCAAGGCAATTTTAAATACATTTTTGCCCCGCCGTTGCATAAAATACAAAAATCCTGTATAGTAATGAGGGAGGATATACCTATGTGGATTGCAGACAATTGGAAAGACTATGAAGTGATAGATACCGGCAATGGGGAAAAATTAGAGCGTTGGGGGAAATATCTCCTTGTGCGTCCCGACCCTCAGGTTATCTGGAGCACAAATTACGCCAATCCCGGCTGGAAACAGAAAAACGGACATTACCACAGAAGCGCCAAGGGTGGCGGAGAATGGGAATTTTTTAAACTTCCGGACGAATGGAATATATCTTATGACCTTGCGGACGCCTCAACACCGGAATGCCGCTCCCTGACTTTTCACTTGAAGCCCTTCAGTTTTAAACACACCGGTCTGTTTCCCGAACAGGCGGTTAATTGGGATTGGTTTTCCCATATTATCAAAGAAGCTCACCGCCCCGCGGACCAACCCGTAAAAGTGCTGAATCTGTTTGCCTATACCGGCGGCGCTACCATTGCCGCAGCAGCAGCCGGCGCTACCGTGACCCATGTGGATGCTTCCAAGGGCATGGTAGGATGGGCAAAGGAAAATGCCGCCTCCTGCCTGAAAAATGCGCCCATCCGTTTTTTGGTGGATGACTGCGTTAAATTTGTGGAGCGTGAAATCCGGCGGGGCAACAAATACGACGGGATTATCATGGACCCGCCCTCTTACGGAAGGGGACCCAAGGGCGAGACATGGAAGCTGGAGACAAATATATGGTCTTTCATTGAATTGACCTCTCAATTGCTTTCCAAAGATGCCTTGTTCTTTTTGCTCAATTCCTATACCACAGGACTGCAACCGGCAGTTCTCTCCTATATGCTGAATTCTGCCCTTGCCAAGCCTCTGGGTGGTCATGTGGAAGCCGGTGAAATCGGTCTGCCTGTCACGGAAAGCGGTCTGGTGCTTCCCTGCGGCGCTTGCGGCAGATGGATGAGAGATGCTTCTTAACGCTATCTTTATACCCATTGCCATGCAAGTAAGGTACAATAGAATCATACAGTTGTTGTGTTTTTATTTACAAAGGAGATGTCATGCATCGAAAATTACAGAATATGCCTGTTTGGAAGCAGTACCTCTACAGCCTCCTGCTTTCCAGCATTTGCTTGGGCGCCGCCATGGCTGTTGCTTTTGTTTACCATGCCCTGCTGCCGGAAAGCCACTTTGCGATACTGCTGTTTTTCCTATTGGCAGTTCTTGCCATCTCGCATTGTATCACATCTTTTTCCGTGCTTTTATTAAAAGATATTTCAAACCAACACCGAAAGCTTCTCTCAGAATCCGAGATTGAGAAAATGCGTGCAAATCTGCTGCGTTCTATCTCCCACGACTTAAGAACTCCCTTAGCCGTCATTATCGGTAACAGCTCTCTCTATTTAGACAGTAAAAACCAATTAAGCGAAAAAGAAAAAGCAGAGCTTTTGACCAATATTCATGAGGAAGCAGACTGGCTTTTAAGCGTAGTGGAAAATCTTCTTGCCGTTACCCGCATTCAAAAAGACGGTTTTTCCATTACCACCCGCCCCGAAGCTTTGGAAGAAGTAATTGCCGAAGCTCTGCAAAAATTTAAAAAGCATTATCCCGATGTCGCCGTCAAAGTACAGATGCCCGAATCTTATCTTGCGCTCCCCATGGATGCCATTTTGATTGAACAGGTCATAATCAATCTGCTGTCCAATGCTTCTCTCCATTCGGGAAGCGCCGCTCCCATTGAGCTGACCGTACGGGACACGCCCCATGCCGTATCTGTCTCCATAAAGGATTACGGTAACGGCATTCCTCAAGAAAAACTGGACTGCCTCTTTGACGGCACATCCTATTCCGCATCCGGCAAAGGCACCGGCATCGGACTTTCCATCTGCCGGACCATCATCATAGCGCATCACGGCACCATTTTAGGGCGGAATCACGAGGCAGGCGCCGAATTTGTCTTTACGCTGCCCCAAGACTGAACGAAACATTTTGACCATACAAAAGAAAAGAGGGAGAACATGAACCCGAAGACAAAGATACTGTTAATTGAAGATGACAAAAACCTAAACAGCTTTATTACCTCCGTTCTGGAATCTAACGATTACAAAGTCATGACTGCTTTTTCCGGCAGGGAAGGCATCAGCCTCACCACATCCTTCTGTCCCAATGTCATTCTTTTGGATTTGGGACTTCCCGATATGGACGGACTTGTCGTACTGCAACAGGTCCGCAGTTGGAGCAGCCTCCCCATTATTATCCTGTCCGCCCATATGGGAGAGGAGGAAAAAGTCGCCGCCTTGGATATGGGAGCGGACGACTATATCACAAAACCCTTCGGAACCGCCGAGCTGATGGCGCGCATCCGCACTTCTCTCCGCCACAGCCATAAGGAATCGCCCAACCACATATACAAAGCCCTTGACTTGGAAATCCAGTTTGACAAACGCAAAGTCCTGCTTGCGGGAAAGGATATCCACCTGACACAGATTGAGTACCAGCTTCTGACCCTTCTTGCGGAAAATTCCGGCAAAGTGCTGACTTACGGCTATATCATGAATACCATTTGGGGCCCTTACTCCGATGACGGCAATCAGATCCTACGGGTAAACATGGCAAATATCCGGCGCAAAATCGAAGCCCAGCCCGCCCAGCCCCAATATGTGTTTACGGAAATCGGCGTCGGTTACCGGATGCGTGAAAATGAAAATCAATAAACAGGCTGTCAAAGGCATTCCGCAGATCGTTTACGGGTGAATGGATGCAAACATCTCCCATATTTCCTCTGCGCTTCCTTTGCCGTTAAATTCCACCAGAATACCGCTGTCATAAAGCACCGCAAAATTTCCTCTCGGCGTGCTTGTATCCCCCGCATCCGGTACGGATTTCATGCGCGCTTCCACCATTTCAAGGGAAAAATCCGCCTCCGTAAACACAGGATTGTAAAAGACCTCAAAATATTCCATGGGCACCGTATCCGCATAAGGAATTTCATAGAAATTTACATTATAGCTTTCCGGTCTTTCCGGGTCAACAATTCTCTTTTGGAAAGAATCATACGCATCCGCCGGCATACTGGCAACGGCATAAAATTCCGTAATATGCAGCATGATATCATCCATGCCTTTGCACCAGCACAGACTCATATCCAGATAACTGTTATCCGGCGAAGTCCCTCTTGCCGACTCAAGCTGATAGCCTGCCGGAATCGTTTCCGGCACATATCCGCCGATTCTCTCCATCTCCTTTGCTTCCCGCAAAGTAATCTCAGGCCGGACATCTCCCAGACATACCTCCACTTGGTCGGAATCCGACGGGCTTTTGTTACTGCTCTGGGCAGTCGAAAATTCCTCCCCCCCTAATACCCCATTTTCCATAGATGTGTCTGCCTGCGATTTTTTTCCCGCTTCCTGCATATCCTCCACAGCGTTTTGCATAGGTACACCCGCTTCGGATTTCATCTCCGCGCTAGGTGCTTCTTTTTCAAAACCCAAGTCATTCCTATACGCCTCTTCCTGCGGCTCCATGTCCGCGCTTGCCCCGTCACTGCCGCCTGCCATAGCGCCGTTTTCCACTGATTGTGGCTTCAAAAAAGCGTATCCGCTGCCTGAGGCATCCTTTTTATTGCTTGTGACACTGTAGACCCCAAAGACACAGGCTCCCATCGCCACAAGGACAAAACAGGCCGCCAACTGCTTCCCGTATCTCCAAAAAGGAATCGCTCCTTGAACTCCTTCGCTCCGCTCCAGCAATTCCCCGTCCACGCCCGACAATGCTTCCATCAGGCGTATTGCTTTTTGCCTGTCCGCTTCTTTTTCCGTATGCTTATCCTCCAAATGAATCAAGTCACTCATAGCACAATTCCCTCCTGTTCCAAATATTCCCGCAGTTTCTTTCTGGTGCGGAAAAGCGAGGTTTTCACCGTGTTCAGATTCATATGATAACGCTTGGCTATTCCGGCGTACTCTTCCACATACCAATATCGCCTGAGAAACACATTGCAGTCCTGTTCGTTAAGGCTATGTAAAAATTTGTTCAACATATGCTCCAATTCCGAGGCCTCCACGACTTCCTCCGTGTTGTGGGATGCCGGAATACATTCCATCAGCTCATCCAATGCAAATTCCATTTCTCCACTTCCTCTCTTGGCTGCATTCTTATGCTTCCACTTATCCAAAGACAGATTTCTGGTGATAGTGCCCAAAAAGACGGACAGCCTGTCCGGACGCTTGGGGGGCATGGCATTCCATGCTCTCAGCCAAGTGTCATTGACACACTCGTCACAATCCTCCCTGTCATGAAGAATATGCAATGCGATACTGCGACAATATTTTCCGTAACTCTTTTCACTCTCGGCAATGGCCCTTTCACTTCTTTCCCAGTATAAATCTATAATTTCCGTATCCCTCATGCTTTGTCCTCCACCCGTTTTTATCCCCTTCCCCTATATAAACGACATCCTTCTTCAAAGGTTTCCGTTTTTTAAAAAATTTCAAAAATAAAGTTACATCCGCCGACTTCCCTGTAACCTTATTTTTACCATGAGCGCAGAAAATCAAGCGGCTGCGTAGCAGACATTTGATTTTCAAGCCATGGACTCGTATAATGCCTCGCAAAGCGTACCTATGCTTTGTGAGGGCAAGGCAGCGCAAGCTGACTTGAATTCTGCGTAGCAGAATCATTCTACCATGAGCGCAGAAAAGGAAACTCCCCGGCAGGGGCATTTACTTTTCAAGCCATGGATTCCGACTCCGAACGGCAGCCCGTCAAATCCTTAACCACTTCTCCCGCAAGAATCAATCCCGCCACAGACGGCACAAAAGCAATACTTCCGGGAATACTCCGCTTACCGCTGGGAACTTCTTCCACAGCAGGAATTTCTTTCACGGAAAAAGCGTTTTCCGTGGAGTAAACCACCTTCAATTTTTCCACGCCCCGCTTCTTCAGTTCCCTGCGCATAACCCTCGCCAAAGGACATACGCTGGTTTCATAAATATCCGCCACCCGAAAAGCAGAAGCCTCCAATTTATTTCCCGCTCCCATGCTGCTTACCACCGGCACGCCTGCCGCTTTCGCCTGCATAATAATCTCAATTTTTGCGGTAACGGTATCCACCGCGTCCACCACATAATCATAGTTTGAAAAATCAAACTGCCCCGCAGTTTCCGGCAGATAAAAACACCGATGCGCTTCCACCGCCGCCTCCGGATTAATGGACAAAATGCGGGCTTTCATGACATCCACCTTATACTGCCCCACCGTATCGTGAGTAGCGATAATCTGCCTGTTGATATTGCTGACACAGACCTTATCATTATCTATCAAATCCAAGTGTCCGACGCCGCTTCGGGCAAGTGCCTCCGCCACATACCCCCCTACACCGCCGATGCCGAATATGGCTACTCTGGATTTGCTTAAACACCCTATTCCGTCTTTTCCTATTAACAGTTCTGTTCTGGAAAACTGCTCCGACATAAATGTCCTTCCTCCCTGAGTTTCCCATGGGGCAAATTTCCCATGGGGTTAAATTTTCCCATGGAGCTACCCTGCAATATCCGCCAAGACGCCAAAGGTATATCCCATTTCCTCCCATTTGGTGAGCAATTCATCCAAGATTTCTCCATTGGTTTTTGAGGTGTTATGTAACAGAACAACGGCACCCGGATGGATACGGGTCGTCAGTTTCCGAAACGCTTCCTCATGACTGGGCTGACTGTCTACATTCCAATCCACATATGCCAGACTCCAGAAAAAGGTGGAATACCCCAATTCCTTTGCCATTTGCAGATTCGTCGTATTGTACTTCCCCTGAGGCGGCCGATAATACATCGCCATCTCCTGCCCCGTAACCTCTTTGAATTTTTCCGACACATCTGTCATTTCTTTTTGAAAAGCATCCTTATCGGAAATTGCGGACATATCCGGGTGATGATAGGTATGATTGCCCACCGTATGCCCTTCTTCCACCATGCGCTTCACCAAATCCGGTGCCGATTCCAGATAATGTCCTACCACAAAAAAAGTGGCAGGCGCACTGTGTTTTTTCAACGCATCCAGAATTGCCTCCGTATTGCCGTTTTCATAACCGCAGTCAAAAGTCAGATAAATCACCTTTTCGCTATTATCGCCCACAAAGTAAGCATTGTATTCCTTCAACTGCTCCGAAGTTGCATTTCCCGTAGGCTGCGCGCCCTCTGCTCCAAAACCCAGCCCCCAATTCTCCGAAGTCAAAACTCCCGCGGATGTCTGCTGTACCTTGGGAGAATTTCCTGACATGGTCTCCGCTACAGCCCTTCCCAAAAAGTACATGGAGCCAAAAAATAATAATGTGGTTGCCAGAAAGATACCCTTTTCCACATCTTCCTTTTCCAGCCACTTTCTGACCTTTCGCTTCCACGAATCTACATCCGCCCCATTCCTGTTTGGGTTACCTCCTCTGCCGACAGTATCTTCTACCCATTCTGATTTCATATAGCACTCTAGCCTTTTCCCGGTAAATAATCTTACTACACTATATGAAAAATTTGTGGCTGATAGAATCTGCCTCCGTTACACAAACTCGTCCCTCATGGGTGTGAAAATGTCCAACAGAATTCCCTCTTCCAGACACACACATCCATGTTCCACAGAATCCTTTTTCAGCATGCTGTCCCCTGCGGCAACCACCTTCTTCACCCCGTCAATGGTAAACTCAAACTTACCGGACACCACATAAGTAATCTGCGTATGGGGATGATGGTGCAGGGCGCCGATGCCTCCTTTTTCAAAATGATTCTCCACACACATCAATTCATCCGTGTAACACAATATTTTGCGCTGCACCCCCTGCCCGCACTTTTCTAAATCAATCTCCTCATTAAAAGTCCACACCTGATTTTTTTCTGTTTTCATTTTACATTGCCTCCTCTTTTTTATGTCGCAGCTTCTCTTTCAAACTTCCAAGCAATCCTTAATGGTTAATCCCTTCCAATTTCATGGCAGCCACCAGCCATTCATCCACCATTTCCCAAAAATTCACCTCATACTGCGGCTCTTTGTCAAAAAACCACAGAAACGCCTTATCATCTTCGCAATCTGTAATATCTACCGCAACATAAGCTCCCTTCTCCAATCCGAAAAAGCTGAAAGAAGACTCTAAATCAATCTGTAACGACAACTCTAATTCCTCCACAACGGACCAGCTATATTGATGCAGATAAATAATGTTGTCCGCCCGGTACAAACCGATACTGCTGCTTGCGTAGGAAAAAAATCCGTCATGCAGATTATCATAAAAATTATGAATGGTTTCCGGCACGGCATTCCACTTACGCCTCAATTCATCCAGCACAAAAAACTCATTGGCATTTCCGCCTTCATAGTACAGCGTCTTGTCTCCAAAGGAAGTTATGGAATATAAAAGAGAATAACCATCCTTATATGTAATCAGCTCCACATCTGTCAAATTCTCTTCCATATAGGCAATCGTCTTTTTTAACAGATCACCCATGCATTCCTTCCACATTCGGATGGCAATGCCCAGCTTTTCCTCCTTCTTTTTTGCAAGCAGCAGCTTTTTCCACCAATCGGGAATCTCCTCTATATTCTCGATTCCTTCCCTGACAATCTGAACATCCTTGTGGTATTTTTGCAAAAATGCCGCTTTTTCAGGGTTCACATTCTGCCATATGTTCTTTTGCACCCGTTTGCCTTTATCCAACATAAGCCCTATGCCCTTTCCAATCCATTATCAAGCTGCTCCATTCCTCAAGAAAAATTTTACACCACACTACTGTGTAACCGTCAGATTACCGCTACCGCACACAATAAAGCCGATATCCTTTATGGAACCTCCTGCCGGAATGCCCCCGTTATAATCCTTATTGGTAATGTGCAAGGTACTGCCGGAAGCGGAATACTCCCCATTCCAGCCATCCTGAAAAGAAAGAGCCTCATTAAAATTCAAATCTATGCTCCAACTGCCGCAATCCGTAGAAGATGCATTTTGTATTGTCAACTCATATTGATAACAGGTTTGTCCGTTGGAATCCCAACTGTTTTTCACTTCCGCCGTACAGGCAAGATCCCCATTACTTAAAGATACTGCTGACTGAGAACTGCCTCCTTGCTGTGCATTATTCGATGTATTACCGTTCGTGCCGTTGTCCTGCTGCTGTCCTGCATTATTGTTCCCGCTGCTTTCCTGCTGCCGCACCTCGTTGCTGTTCCCCATAACGGCATCGCCGGTCAGCATCTGATAGAGCCATTTGCCCGAAGCGCTTAAATCATTGTCCGTAAAACCGGAAGTCTTGCTGCAATTACTGTTCAGGATAGCAGAAGTCTCATTTTTATTGGAAAGATTCCACGCCACATAACTGACGCCGTAAGCATTCATGGTATCCACCCACTGATTTGCCTGCCATTCATCTATGCCGCCGTTTCCGCTGGCGTCACAAATCCCGTATTCCGACACAAAAACGGGAAGTCCCGCATCAATGGCAGCCGTCATGGTATTTCGCAGCGACTCCTTGTGTGTCGCCGCATAAAAGTGCAGCGCATACATAATATTATCATACCCGGTAATGGGATTTGCCGCTGCCTGATCCACAAACTGACACCAATTCGGCGTACCCACAATAATGACTGCATCGTCATCATAAGAACGGATAACTCCTATCACCTCTTCCGCATAGGATTTCACCTCATTCCAGCTTGTACCTCCATTGGGCTCGTTGCAGATTTCATAGATAACATTATTATAATCGGCGTATTCCTGTGCCATTTCCGTAAAGAAATTCTTTGCCTCGCCTATATGTGTATTGGGATTGCTGTCTGAGAGGATATGCCAATCAATGATGACATACAAATCCTGCGCCGTTGCATACTCCACACCGGACTTCACTAATCCCTTTAAATAATTTTTATCACCTCCGCTGCAATAACCTCCGTTCTCAGCAGTATACATCGCCAGACGCACCACATTTGCATCCCATTCCTGTCTGAACTGCTTAAAACAATCTTCATTAATATAATCCGGATACCATGCCATGCCATGTGTGCTGATACCTTTTAACTGCACGGCATTTCCGTTTGCGTCCGTAAGCTGTGTGCCTTCCACCCGAAGTGCTCCCGCTGTGGCAGGCGTTGCCGTCTGTGTGTCTCTCTTTTGTGTGGTTTTCACTTGTGTTTCCTGTTTTTTAACATCCTGCTTCTTGGTATTCGTTCCGTTTCCGCCCTGCTTTTCTACATCCTGCTTTGCAATACCCGATTGTTCCGCATCCTTTCCCGCAGAACCGGACTCTGACTGCTCACCGGAAAGGTTTTCTTTCCCGGAAAGATTCTCTTTTGCGGAAAGACTCGCTTCTCCGGAAGAGTTTCCTTCCGTGGAAAAGTTATTTTCTATAATTCCACTCTGTTCCATCGTTTCCTCAGCTTTCTGATTGGCAGCGTCCTCCGCCTTTTTGCCACAACCCTGCAGGCAAAACGCTATCGTCAAAAACACCGCCATCCCCATTGCCATTCTCATTTTTCTTTTCATAAATACGCCCTTTCCACGGTTTTCCTTCATTATACCTGACCAAAATCTAACTTGCAAGCCTGTCGGAAAGCTTATACAATTCTTTGTAACTTTCTTTACCCCACCAGCCACTTATATTTCGCCACGCTGTAAAGCGGAATAAACGGAAGCAAAATCGGTGTCTTCTTCACATACTGCTGATACTCCGGATCTTCTCCGTAATTTTTGTTCTGGCGAAGTTCCAATCTTCTGGCTCCGCCAAACATGATATATACGATACAGACCCAGCCCGCCAGTGCAGCGCACCATTCCACCACACCGGAAAGGACTGTCACGCCGGAAAGGAAAACCCCCGTCCAGATCAATACCTCTCCTAAGTAATTGGGACAGCGCACAAACCGAAACAATCCCACATCACAGAAACGCTGCGGATGTGTTTTCTTGTATTGATTCTTTGTATAATCCGAGGCGGACTCCAGAAGGATTCCCAATGCCATAACCACCGTTCCCACCACTGCCATAACATCTGTAGGAGTGTCATGCTGCAGGCGGAAGAAAATCGGCGCCACCTCGCAGCAATAAAGAAGGGCACAGCTTACCCACACCAAAATCTTCAGAATCAGTTTCATATCGGAGCCATCTTTAATATCATTCTTCATTGTCTTCTGATAGGAAGCGCTTTTTCTCTCCCGAACCAGCAGATAACCGCCGAGCCTGCATCCGTAGATGATGCACAGAACAGCCAGCAGAACCGTGACAGGCGTCAGATTCCCCCAAAACATCACAAGCATCGCAACGCCGAGACCGGCAATGGAAAATCCATATCCGAGGGATATGAACCATACAAATTTTTTAAAGCCAATAGCGCTGATTACTAACGCAACCAATAATAAAATGAGAAACTGCATATACACACCTCTTTCTGAATAACATTCCCCGCCTATCTTTATCATATGGCAAAATGTGCTTCTTGTCCAGTTTTATTATGGATTGCAGTTTTTACATGGCGCATAACCCTGTGAGAGCACATCTTCCCTGTTTCCGGTAAATACTTGTTTATTTTTTTCTTTCATCTGATCTACGCTGGGACACGATGGATAATGGAATTTCTTAGTGTTTGTATTTAATATATAAGTCATGCCTTGCAGTTCTGATACGGATGGTTCTGATATAGATGATTCTGATGCGGACGGTTCCGTCTGAACTTCATCCAAACCGCTTTCACCGGAAGCATAATTAATTATGATTCCCGGTTGTACATTATATACATATACGCAGAATAAAATCCCGTCTCCCTTGTCTTCCACAGACTCTGCTTCCATTAAAACTCCGGAAGCCAACAAATTATCTCCTTCAAAAACAGGGGTAACACGGTAAAGAACATGATTTCCGGTCTCTGTCACATAGTCTGCAATCCTGTTTTCATAGGGTAGCATTCCCTGTACATTTAAATATCGTGTTCCGGTAATTAAATTTTTTTCATTGGCATTCTCACCGGCTAACTGATAACCTATCAGATGACATCGGTTATAAAGATAATTCCCATCAATAATATCATTATATTTCACAGTATGCCAGCCGGAAGGCCTGATCTGACCGATTTCACCATGTGCTTCCGTCGGCATAATATCTGTACATATATTTGCATAAGCAGTACCGCATCTCCCCTGTTCATCCAAATCGCTGTACCGTTCAAAAGGTTCGACAGTTAAATCGGTTTCCGAAAAATAGGGTATATTATTGTTAACTTCTATATAGGGAGTCCCTGAATATGGGGCGATTTCATCAATGGAAAACGAAGAGGAACCTACCGATTCGGATTCCGGTAATTCGACGCCAGAATATGCAGACCATGCCAAACCGATTGATATGACTACAGCCATCATCAAAAGTTTTATACTTTTCATCCCCTGTCCCTCCTTTGCACACATACGATTAGGAAAACCATATTCCTGCCACATATTTTTATCATTATTATAGCATTCCGGCAAACAATTACAAGAATCGGCAAAAATATTATGATTAATATGCAAAAATGATGCATTTCGTATGCTTCTATGATGCTTTTCTGCTGTAAAATAATGTCAAAAGAGAAACTTGAGCACATAAAGATATGCAGGGGTGTAAGTTTGAAAGTAAACTTTCAAACTCTTTATTGGTAGCAGTATCGCAGGCAGAAGCCTGCGATATGCAGGGGTGTACACATGAAATCATTCAAAGCGGCATGGAAAATAATATTTTTTGTCTCATTTCTGTTATTGCCCGCTTTCTGCTCCAATGCAGCAGAAACGGACGAGACAGCTATTAGGGAAGCCGTAGAACAATATTATGAAATCCTATCCGGGAAAAATTTGAGCGAGTTGGTTGAATATGATGCCATCTCAAAGGAAAGAATTCTCCAGATATTGGCGCTCAAGGAATTGGGAATGCAGGGATATCAGAATATAGAGCTGCCTTACACCATTCAATTATCGACAGACACAACCGTGTGGGTCGCGCATGCAAGCTATGAATTAGTTATAGATAACTTGCCTCCCCTGCCCGGAGCAGAGGGTCTGCTTGTAAAAAAGGAGAACGGGAATTTCCGGTTCCTCAATGCCTATGACTATATGGATGAACTGCCGGATATAGTTGTTGAAGAATTAAACCGAAAAGCGACCCGGCCGGAGATAGCGAAGTGGTATTCACATATAGATGCCCAATATTATGAGTTGGCAAAGGAACATCCGGAAATAAGTGATTTTGTGGCTCTTTACCAGACGGAAGCGGCCAATAAGCTCCTTGAATATCGGGATTGGCTCTTAAATGATAATATAGATTTCCCAATAGATGAGTATTGTGCAAATCCGGAAAAACAGGAACTAAGTGATGATAAGGACAATGACAGTTCTTTGGCGGACAACACCTACACCGTACAAGCCGGAGACAGCCTGTGGAAAATCGCGGGAGGGTACTGTGGGAGTGAAGAGCGCTGGGTTGAGCTTTATGAGCAAAATAAAAATGTAATCGGGGATAACCCATCCTTAATTTATCCCGGACAGACATTGTCATTGGGACTTGAAAATTGATGCCTTCGATTGAAGGGGAACCGTACCGCAAAATTTACTTTACTTGACAAACACATAGCTCACTTTTGTGCCAGATAATAGCTTACTATTTCCTGTTCAAGCTTAACATTATGCTCTTTCATATACTTTAAAACCTCACTATAGGGAGCATCTTTTATTAATGATTCAATCCTATTTATATCATTATCCGTCAACTTTCGCAAGCAATTACTAAAACGCTTATCTTTTAATTGCTGCATACCCATACAATACAATTCAAAACCTTTCAAAGTTTCGCGACACAGATGTTTATGAATTAAAAATCCCCCAATATCAATATCTCCAAAATGCTGATACTTTGCATTGGGATTACTTGAAATAACTTTCTTCAAAAACTCTATTTGATGCCGATTAGCAAACCCTCCCAAATACATCATTATTTTTCACAAAAAAGTATTCACTAAAAAATGTTCCAACATTTCATCTTTCATAATAAATTGTCCAAAACTATTTATATCTTGAAAAACGATTACTGCTTTCATAATGCTAGAAATGCTATCTTTTAAATCAGCTAATTCATTTTTTAATTCCGTTTCATTATCAATTAAGGGTACAAGAATATTTGTATAAGGTCTCTCTCTGCGCACCGAATCTTCTTCAAATGCTGATTTTATAATTTCATACATAGAGATTATCTTCTGCTTCCATTTCTGCAACCGAATTAGTGTCACCTAATGTATATTTCTTTGCTTCATTTATTTGGTGTTGCCATTACATAGAAATAATTGTTTGTATTACATATATCATTATAATACACCTATATTGTTTTCTCAATGAATTTTGCTGATCTGCTGGTTGTAAATAAGATTATAGAAATGGTCAAAAGGCCTACTATCATCGTGTACATTCTCTACACTCTTTTTTCCATATTTTTTCTCAAACTCTGGTACAACTTCTCACTTATCCGTATCCCACTCTCCTTTAACCTTCCAATACACTCTTCCACATCTTCCTTTGTCAGCAGCCCTTCATCAAATGCCTGCGCCAGAATTCCAATCGTACCCACTATTGTTATACCCAGCTTTTTAGCGACCTGTCTACCTTTATGCTCATCCATCAACAGTACATCCGAATGTTTTTCATCCGCCAAAATAATTGCTTCACTTTCTCCAGCATCTAATCCAGTAAAATTCCTCAGTATAACAACCGATTTCGCATTATCCACCTCATCCACATAAAGGAATTCACACTCTTGTATAATTCGTATTTCTTCAAGAAATATTTCGTTCTCTGTCAGTTCTTGATATACAGCTTTCGGAATATAAACTATGCCAAATAATTCATGCAGCAATTCCAACTGTCCTGCTTTCATCAGCGAAATAATCGGCGTGGTATCTGAAATAACTATCATGCTGTTGTACTCCTTAATTTCTTCATCACCGTCAAATCCTCTTCAAACTCTTCTTCTGTTTCATCAAAGTATGGCAGGCCTAGTTTACCATATAATGCAATCAAATCAATCTTATGGAGTCCCAGCATTTCTGCTGCCTTCCCATGAGACATAACGCCACTTTTAATATAAGGATATACCAACATTGCATTTCTCATTATTTGTGCATCCTTATCCTTTAACACTGTATATGGTACAATTTCCTCCGGCACATCAATTTCTACCTTTGTCATTATCATCTCATTCATCTCCCTACTTTTCAAATTTTCCCTAGTTATATTATATACATTTTATTTTTGCCTTACAATAGAAAAGCATCCTTAACTTAATCTTTTTCAAATCTCTCCCATATAAAAATTCTGCCATATTTCCAACACGAATTTCTGCCCCTCGTCAAACCACAGAGATTGTTCCCAATATATTTAGTCTTCATTAATTAATTTCTCCGCCCACTCGGCTTCTTTAAAACCAAGCAGCACGATATCGTCGCTCACAATCAGCGGGCGCTTCACTAACATTCCATTGGTGGACAGAAGCTGTAACTGCTCTTCCACACTCATAGAATCCAGCTTATCTTTCAACCGCATTTCCTTATACAACATACCGCTGGTATTAAAAAATTTCTTAAGCGGTAATCCACTCTTTCCATACCACTGCTTTAATTCGTTATAGGAAGGTTTTTCCTCCATAATATGCCGTTCCTGATATATTACATGATGCATGTCCAACCACTTTTTTGCCTTCCGGCAGGTTGAACATTTAGGATATTCGATAAATAACATAATTTGCCTCCGTTCAATCATACAAAATGTTCTTCTTTTTTAATTGTTTCCCACCACATATTCCGAAATATCTATTTCCCGCAATGTCGGTTTGGAAAGAAGCATCGTCATCTTCCCGTCAGGGTTTTTAAAAATAACCAAATGATAGTGTGTTACCTCACCTGTATCGCTGTCCAAAGATGTATTAAGCATATTCAAATGTTGTTCAATAAATTTTCTCGGAAATTTAATAACGGAAAGGTTCTGATTCCGGCATCCCAGAATCACATACTGCTCCCCGCAGTCTTCAATTCCTTCAAATCTTTTATTGCGATATCCAAACCAATATTTCTCCTTATCACCCTGAGGATACACTTTAGAAGACATAATAGTATAGCCTTTTCTATTATCCTTTGTTTTAAACGCCCGCTTTTTCCGTACACAGATGATATTCTCTTCCTCAATCGCCATCTTTGCGCACATATCAAGGGCTGTCATTTCATCCATGGCATTATCATCCATTTTCTGTGTAATGCTGACTTCCGGATAAGGATATATTTCACATATTTGCTCTATCAATTCTCTTGTTCTTCTGTCTATCTGGGCTAAATCCCATTTTTCTATGGACATTAACTCCAAATTCAGTTTCAGATGGGCTGTTTCTTTCAAAACTTCATTCTTATAATCCCACATCAGATTACTCATTTTACTATTGTCTTTCCTTGCTGCAAGCGTCAGATTCCCCAGCCTATGTAAGTTTTCAAGATATGTTTCCACATCTGTGTCAAGTTCCTCCAGCCATTCTTCTGTCGGCGTCTGCGGCATTAAATGTTCTATGCTTAACATGCTCAAATCAACCGGCGCCGGATTGTCATTCAATTCCAAACGGTCAAGAACAATTCTGAGCGCCGGTCTCTTATAAACATTTGCACGAAACAATAATTCCATCATCTGCTTATCAGTAGGCATATAACTTCCACTAGTGGATGCATTATTTCCAACCATTTCCTGATTGAGATGCTTAACAATATCCGTAAAATCGCCCGCACTTTTTTCCATCACTTTCTTTAATACGGCGGGAAAAAGTTTTGATATGTTTTGCGAATTCATATCACACAAACTTCTGCGAATCATATACACATTGACTGCATCTATCAGTTGAGCTAATGTACTTACATCAATTGCATTCTTTCGATACAACCGATAACACTCCATAGCAATAGCCATTGGTAGATCTGAATTGATTTTTCTAAAATCCACCACAGAATCTTTTAACGGAACTTCAAGCTGCCGTATGTCCTCTCTCATCAAGAGTTTAAAAATTTTTGCATATTCTAACAAATCTTCAAATAAATCCTGTTTCAGGATATTTTGTTCCTCAATCCATTTTACAAACTCTCTATAGACATTATTTTTAGGCACCAGATTATATGTTTTTATTGCCAGATACATTCTGAAAAATAATTCTAATGTCTTTGAATCCGACGATACATTTTCTTCTAATTTCTTCCAATAATGAATATAATATTTTTCCTGCACATCACTCTGCAGATCCATTAACAGATAATTGCGTATTAAATCTGCCGATGTAAGTTTTACACCGGTTGCATTGATGCTCTCAAATATTTTCTGCGCGTTATCCTCTTCAGAAATCGGCACGCATACGACATAAAGTTGATCCAAAGCCATTAAAACTGCATTTGCATCATACCCTTCCAGTAACAATTCATTTAAACTGCTACTGATATATTGATAGTTCTTTAAAACATTAGAATCCTTATCCGTAATGTCCCCCATTCTGTCTTCTACAATGCATCTATAAACATCATCGTCGGACACAAGCGGCTTTAATTTATATTTTATTTTGTCATTGTGATAGGGATTTGTAAGATATTGTCCTTCTAATTGCTGTACTCTTTCTGTTTCGTGACTATTAACCAATAACTGCTTTATTGCATAAAGAATCAGAAATGTTGTCGTCAATCTCTGCTGTCCGTCAATGATTGAAAATTCCCGGGAACTGAAATCGATTGCCTTTTCGAGATAAATAATAATCCCCATAAAGTGATTCTTATAGTCTCCCCGCAACACATTTTTTAAATCATCAAAGTATTGCTTTACTTCTTTGTCCGCCGCCCAAGTATAATTTCTCTGGTATACAGGTATTACAAACTGGCAGCCCAGACTGTTCCCCAATAGCTGCAGTAATCCGGTTCTCTTTGGTTCGCTCACAATAATCCTCCTTTTTCACAAATCATATAATGGTTTTGTTTCATTCTACCACACTCCGCCAAAGAATTCCATATGGCTTAGAAAGGGTCTTTACAGATGCTATTGCCTATTGCACCGTAAAGGTTTCATCGCCAAAACAGACTGCCCACGCGACTACATTTTCAGCATCCAAGACCAAACCTCCCATGCCAAAATTAACATAAAACTGCTTCTCGTCCTCACTGTAACCTCCCAAGCTCCACTCAAATTCTCCGCTTTTGGATTTCCAAACAAGGAAACACCATTCTCCATCTTCCGGCAGACCTTTTTCAGATACCAAATTCCATTTGTCCACGCTTAATTTAAAATTCATTTTTGTACCTCCATCCTCACATACCTATCCACTGAATAAATGCTGTCTTATCCGAACTGTTATACCCGGCACTTTTATAAAAACTCAATGTACTCTCTTCCCTCGAACCTGTAAGCAACATCATTTTATAACAATGATTCTTTTCCGCAATCTGTTTTGCGAAGTTTAAACAAGCAGTAGCATAACCTTTCTTTCGATAATCCCCATGGGTTACTACATTTTCTACAAATGCATATGGGCGAACATTTCTTGTAAGATTTGGGATAATCACGCACACGCAAGATGCTACAATTTTCCCATCAATTTCGCAGACAATCAGATGATGATTTTTATCATTTACAATACTATCCCAAGTATCCCTCAACTTCCGGGAATCTTCGGGTATACTTGTCTCATGCAGATACAGGTATAACTGCAATATTTCATTTAAATCATTTTGGATTGCTTCTCTAATCATAATTTTACCTCCAATCTGATATATTGTTTCGCCAAAATAAATACATTTTCGCTTATTCTACTAACCCATGCTTTTTCAGCCGTGCATGTATGCCGCCTCTGGTTCTGTTATGCAGCCTTGCTATCTCGGAAATACGCATTCCTGATTGATACTCCTGCTCCAGCCTCGCATCCTCCTCTTCGCTCCATGATGCCCCTGCTCCCTCCGGGCGGTTCCGAAGCCTGTTAAACTCTGCCCTGTCAAAGGATTTACTGCTGCCGTTTCTCCCAGAAGATTCCCTGTATTTCCCTATCACAGACTCCTCCAGCTCCGTCGGTTCATCCGATATACTCACCACTGCGCCGGGATGCATCATTAAGAAAGCCTCAATAACACCCATAAATCTCCCGCCATATTTTTCCAGCTTGTTTTGACCCACGCCCGATACCTTTAACATATCTTTCTCTGTAACAGGTAATTTCTCACACATTTCAATCAATGTCTTATCATTAAAGATAATATAAGGCGGCAGTGACTCCTCTCTCGCAATTTCCATGCGCAGCTTCCGCAGTGACTCAAACAAGTCATAGCCTGCCGATGTGAGCGAATCCGTACTGCGCCTGCCCGGTGCTTTCTTCTTTCTCTCCGCCTCCTTTTCCTCATATGTGCGCACAATGACACGGGTATTTTCGTCTTTTAGAGGTTCTATGTCCCCTATCTTCAGCACACTGTATTGTTCCTGCGTTTGATATAAATACCCCTCTCCAATCATTTGACCGATTAATGTGCGGATTTGTGCTTCCGTGTAATTTTTCAGTGCGCCATAGGACTTATACTTGTCGGTGCCCAATTCCTTAAGCCGTGCCCTGTTTGCCCCCATTAAGGTTCCCAAAACAATCACCAGCCCATAACGCCCTCTTGTCTCAGCCACGCAGTTAATCACCTGTTTTGCCTCCACCGTCATGTCCGTTTCTTTATATATTCTGTGACAGTTTCCGCAGTTATCGCAGGGTTCTGATACCTTTTCCCCAAAGTACAACAAAATATAATTCCGCAAACAGCCTGTGGTCCTGCAGTACCGCTCCATAGTCGTGAGACGATACATATCCCGCTGCCTTACCAGTTCTGCATCCTCGTCATCTAAACCCGAAAAATCCTTCCTTTCCAAGAGAAACCTCTGAATCATAACATCCTGCGGCGAAAAGAGCAGAACGCACTGCGCCGGTTCACCGTCCCTCCCGGCTCGTCCCGCCTCCTGATAATAATTCTCCATGCTCTGGGGCATATTGTAATGAATTACATACCGGACATTGGATTTGTCAATCCCCATGCCAAACGCATTTGTCGCTATGATAACCGAAGAGCGGTCATATATGAAATCATCCTGATTTTTCTTCCGTATCTCATTCTCCATTCCTGCATGATATTCGGTGACAGGAACGCCCCTTTTCCAGAGTGCCTCAAAAAGCTTGTCCACATTTTTTCTGGTTGCGCAATAAATGATTCCGCTGTCCTCGGAATGTTTTTCTATGTAATCAATGACAAAATCCTCTTTCTTTCGTACGCTCTCCACGCTGTAATACAGGTTTTTCCTGTCAAATCCCGTAACTGTCACCTTGGGCTCCCTCAGATTTAAAATGCACAAAATATCATTTTTTACCTCTTCCGTAGCGGTTGCAGTAAAGGCACTGACAATGGGTCTTTGGGGAAAATTTTTGATAAAATCCACAATCTTAAGATAGCTTGGTCGAAAGTCCTGTCCCCATTGCGAAATACAATGAGCCTCGTCAACCGTTACCATAGAAATGTCTACCTGATTTACAAACTCCATAAAATCAAAACTTTCCAACCGCTCCGGCGCCACATAAATCAGTTTATATCTGCCTGCCGCCGCCAGCTTCAGCGCCTTGCTCACCTGAGCCTCTGTAAGGGATGAATTGATAAATGCCGCATGAATCCCTGCTTCATTCAGTGCCTTTACCTGATCCTGCATAAGGGAAATAAGCGGCGATATTACGATGGTAATTCCAGACAAAAGCAGTGCCGGAACCTGATAACATACGGACTTGCCCGCCCCTGTCGGCATAATGGCAAGGCTGTCACGCCCTGCCATTATGGATTCTATTATATTTTCCTGCCCTTCCCGAAAGGAATCGTATCCAAAATAGTTTTTTAATGCTTCTTTTGCAGTCATTGTATATTATCCCCTTTCGTCCCCTTATTTATTATGTAAGTTTTTTGTGGCTTTGCTGATTTCGCTCGTATCCACATCTATTAACGCCAAAATATATTTCATGACTTCAAATGCAGTTAGAGAATACTTGCTTCTTAATGCCACAATTAGCTACACATGTGTAGCTAATTCATATTTGTCTTTGCATATGTCTGCCTAATACCACACAGCATTCAGAAAAGGCAAGCTGCTGATACTGCGCATCTATATCCTCCACACTTTTAAGGAAATCATCCAACTTTTTCGCACACTCAGACACCTTCCATATTTGTTGGTTATGGTACTGTTGTTGCATCTGCCGTAATTGTGCTTGTATCTGCTGCTGGTTAAAAATATTGTATACTATTTCTCTATCATCAAATGAAACTTGCAGAACAGCAAAATTATCCGTCTTACATCTCTTTGATATAATGGTAATGTTAATTTTCTTTTAGCCTTTTGTCAAGTGCTGCTACTTTCAATTTGTGTTTATATACTGTTTTACATTGTCATGATTGAGACTTATTGTCTGTCGACTTATTGTCTTCTAGTGGCTACCATTACAAATGGAGGATATCATATGGACATTGTTAAAGTTTTTGGTACAAACTTAAAAAAGTATCGTACTTTATTAGGACTTTCCCAAGAAGAGTTCGCTGAGATATGTGGTTTGCATCGCACCTATATCAGTGCAATTGAATGTTTCCGAAGAAGTATTGCTCTTGAAAACATTCAGCGTATTGCTGATGCACTTGATATTGAAACATATAAACTATTTATAGACACAAAGGAGGATTGATTATGTCTTTTTATGACTTGCAACATCAGCAGCGTATTGCTAAAATCGAATCTCTATGGTCAAGTCTCCATGATCTTTCTGAATTAGCAAAATCATATGGTATTGATGATATATTTCAAGATAACGGTGCTAAAGTATTGCAGCAACTGATTTATCTTAATTTCAAATCACTACCCGGACGGGAAGGCAATGATGCCCTGTCTGCAAGCGGAACAGAATGGGAAATGAAATCCATTAATCTTGAAACCTCAGCATCTGGTTTCAGCACAAATCATCATACAAATCACGATATTATTGCAAAATATCGACAGGTACCTTGGACATTTGCAATTTATCATGATATTACTCTATCAGAAATGTATGTTATGACACCAAAAATGCTTGAACCAATCTATGCTCATTGGGAAGAAAAGCTGAAAACATGTTCCCATTTAAACAACCCTAAAATCCCCGTAAGCTTTGTTAGAGAGAATGGTATTCAAGTTTACCCAATTAATAAGCATAATGCTATTGATCCCGATTCACTCATTAACAATCTTTAATGTTTGTTGATAAGGAATAATTTCCACCATTTCTCCATTCATTATTCGTTCATAGTACAAACTTGCCTCTTCATTGCTTTCAGCAAACCGAAATGACGATGAAGCTACATATTCTTGTGAAAGCTCAAAGCTCTGCCACTTTCGGTGGAGCTTTTCTGCCATTTCGCCAGTTGTATTGCTTCCGCTAAAAATATCTACTACTAAATCTCCTTGCTCGGTAAGAAATTTAATAAAAAATTCTGGCAATGCTGCCGGAAAACGAGCTGGATGACCTTTTATTTTAAGATTCTTGCAATATTTTAAATATTGGCTATTACTCTCGCTGTTCGGTATTTGAAGAAGGTTTGCCGGAATTGCACCGCCATTATTCTTACTCCAAGATGATTTCCCCAGCACATGACCGGATGGGCGAATGGTACCTTCTTCCTTCACAAATTCCTCTGGATGAGCTATTAATCGCTCCATTCGTGGTGAATATGGAACCAAAACATTACTGACATTTGCTTTACAAAGCATTGGATTTTTACATAACCACCACACTGTATTAACTGATGTTTTGGCACGAAGCTTTCTTTTATTTACCCACTCAATCGGCGCCGGTAACGCAGATGGATTGTGCCAATAAAATGGTTGTGCCAATTTGAAACCTATTTCGTCACACATTTTTATTAACGCTCTAAATTGATATAAACTATATGATGGGGAACCTTTTTCATAGGCACCTCCTATATCTATCACAAAACTTCCATCTTCACATATTTTTTTATGTACAACATCTGCAAACTGACATAGCCAATCAACATATTCAGATTGTTCCTCATTTCCATAATCTTTTTTTCGTTGAAGTGCAAATGGAGGACTTGTTATAACTAAGTTAATACTATTATCTTTACAGCTTTGAAGCCCTTTCAATGAATCCACACATAAGCATTTCCCGTATTCTGTTTGATACCCAATACTATTTTCCATTTTCCAACATCTCCTCAGGCTTCATAACAATTGCCTTATTGACTGCATCATAATATACTTTAAACCTTGTAATCCCTCTTTGGGCTTGTAAATTAGAAAGAATAGATTTTGGCATCCGTATTCTCATATCCTGTTGAAGAATATAAGTATCAAGATATATAAGATTATCCATGCGCCTCTCCTTTAGTCTGGAATCAGTCTACTTTTAGTCTATTATGCCATGCATTCTTTATTTTGTAAAGCATAATTATAGTTCATGGAGCACAGTAACCTACCATACCCCACATTCCTTATCGTTCCAACGATTTTTCTATTTTCCATTTCTGCCCTTTCAAATCATTCTGCTTCTTATGCAAAATAACACCCTATTGATATTATGCTCTCTTCCTTACCGGATTTATAAAATTCTAAATTTTCCACCAATTCAATTGCTTAATGTGCGCTAATTTTCCTTTTGCCATGCACTATCCGGAGCAGAGATATTGCTTTTACAATGTCTGCAACCGGACCATTGCCGGAAAAAGCAGAGAATTATGAGGGCGAGATCAAACTCTACTAAAAAGAGAACTTCAAAATTTTTTAATTTATATTTCATGATAAGTTTTTGTTGCTGTATTATCCAAATAATGCTATCCTAAACTATAGAAAAATGTAAAAACGGCTTCACGAGGTCATATATGAACTATACAATACGAGAAATAAAAGAACAGGAATATCCACTATTAAACAATTTCTTATATGAAGCGATCTTTATTCCGGAGAATATTGAACCTCCACCTAAAACCATTATCACATCTCCCGAATTACAAGTTTATGTTGAATGTTTCGGGAAATTAAAAGATGATAGGGGATTAGTAGCAGAGGTTGGCGGTAAAATCATCGGTGCTGTCTGGGTTCGCATTATGAACGATTACGGACATATAGACGATAAAACACCTTCTTTGGCAATTTCTCTTTATAAAGAATATCGGGGCTTTGGCATTGGAACAGCTATGATGAAAGAAATCTTTGTTCTGCTTAAGTCACATGAGTATAAGCAAGTTTCCCTTTCCGTTCAAAAAGCTAATTATGCAGCAAAGATGTATTTAAAGCTTGGTTTTGAAATTGTAACGGAGAATGAAGCGGAATACATTATGGTGAAGCATCTATAAATAGCAAGAAGGAGTAATTCAGCGCATCAATTATTCAAATGCTAATACCAAATCATCGAACAATATTTACAAAGGAGCACTTATCAAATGAAAAAATTTAAAATTCATAGAAATTAAACAACTTCCGTCCTGTGACCTTGAATGGGGCAGCACTATTGTAATAAATGCATTATCATCGCTTGTATATGAATTATTGAAATCATCTGTCATGATACGCACCTCCTTTCCTATGTATTTCGGAGAACCGGTCGATGGCTCGGGAAGCTACCGCCCCGGCCATGAGTACTTTTCCGTAATTAAAATTCTAACTCTTGTGTCCTCGTCCGTCAGTCTGTGCCTTCTCAAAGTCATTTCCTTAAATAGGGCAATTCCTCTCTCCTTAAATCTGTTACCTGTAATTTGGGTATCAGCATACCATCCCATGCTCTGCCCTGCGATTTCAGAAGTGCTTTATCCAACTCTTTTTTGGTTATCGTTCTCATGGTACTGCCGGAACAATAATAATATTTACCGTGATAACTGATAAGAGAACCCTCTTCACTCCTCATAATGTCCCTTACAAGAAACAATCTCCAACACATCACCACTAATCCGATACACCAACCTATTCACATCATCAATCCTCCGGCTCCAAAATCCACTCATGTCTCCCTTCAATGGCTCTGGTTTTCCGATACCATCAAAATTTCCTCTTTCAATATCTTTCAGCAACATATTAATACGCTTTAATGTCTTTTTGTCCTGCATCTGCCAGTAAATATAATCCTCCCATGCCTCATCAAACCAAATCTTCTTCATTCGTCTACCTCAATAATATCGTGTTCTACACCTTTTCCATTATTGAGAGCTTCCACACCTCTATGCAAATGTGCCATGTTGCTTTCTGAATAAAACGGATCAACAGATACATCAAACGGAATCCTTTTTTCCCTTGTCATTTTTTTCGCAAATATAGTAATTGCAGTGGTCATATTCATTCCGAGTTCCTGACAAATCTGCTCCATATTCTTTTTTAATTCTTCATCCATACGGATATTTACCAATGTCTGTGCCATAATAACACTCCCTTCTTTATTCTATCTATAGATTATCACATAATAAAGACAAAATCAATACAGTGTCTTTACATTTTATGCTTCTACATGAAATTTATACACAGGGTTGCCTCTCCGCACTATGCATTTATAATTATATTATAAAATAAGCAGATGCTAGCAATTATCCTTTTCGCAAGACAGAATCTTTTATATCACAGAAATATTAGAATATTGCATATCCAAAACCTTTTCCTCAAGTATAACCATAGCCAATAATCACGCAACCCAAAACTTATCCCCGTTTGACAACAAGTATTTAGAAAGAAATTCATCAAAAGAAGTTTCAATAATCCTCCATTCTTTGGGGCATACTTCAAAACAGCAATCCAAAACAACATAATTCTCATTGTCTTTATCAAGTGTTTTAAAGCCCAAATAGTTATCCTCACCAATAATTTTAGCAAAAATAATTATTTCATCGTCCCACTCTTCTTCAAATGTATTTTTTGCATATTGCGTATAATGGAGTATCGCCTTACTGCTCAATAATTGCAGTCCGTCTATTCCATCATAATCAAACAGTCTTGCTCCATTATAAATTGATAAAAATTTTACATAACTGCTCGGAATTTGGCATACATTCGTTACATATTGAAGTTCTTCCTCGTTTGCAGATTCCGCAACTTTATTCACTACAGAAATTGTATTGCCCATGTTATCTGTTTTGGTAAAAATATGTTCTTTCTTATTTTTGTTTATTTTATTCAAAATTTCTATTGATTTCATTTCCACCTCTTCACGGAATATGCGACAAGTGTTTCAACATCAATCGCAAAGCCCTCTCGCAGGATAACAGAAAGGACTGAAAAATACCTATTTTACACATTTTCCAGTCCTTTCGTCTGTCATTAAACTCCATACCGACAATACCGTATATTAAGAGAATACACCGAATTTATGGCAATTTCAAGAGTTGCAAAGCAATATAAGAAAATATTAGAAACTAAAAAAAGTGGATGGGGCAGGACTCGAACCTGCGTTGTTTCTGTGTGACGGATTTACAATCCGCTGGTCTACACTCCGTTTCGGTCGTTGCTGAACATGGGCCACCGGACCATAGCAACCTCGCCGCTAGGCATACCCATCCATAGGGTGACCAGGGGGAATCGAACCCCCGTGAGCAGAGCCACAATCTGCCGGACTGCCATTGTCCTATGGTCACAGTAGCTCCTGCGGGACTTGAACCCATCATCTCCGGCTTGAGAGGCCGACATCCTTACCTTTAGACCAAGGAGCCATATGATGATCCCCATGGGATTTGAACCCAATACCTCCGGCTTGAAAGGCCGACATCCTTACCTTTAGACTAGGGGACCTTACTGCAGGCATTTTCAGCCTGCCGTTTTATTATTTCTTCACTTTCCCATCTTCCCTTTATGCGCTGTCCTGTATCTGTGTTGCCATGTCAGTCACCAGAATATCATCCATACGCACCTGCAGAACTGCTGCAAGCACCACCAGATTATCTATGGTCGGCAAAGCAGCTCCCTGCTGCCACTTGTATATAGCCTGCGGTGTGGCAAACCCAAAAATATCCTGCAGATCCTTTACAGATAATCCTGCCTGTTTCCGCAGCCTGCCTATGTTCTGCCCTGTCCTCACCATATCTATAACCGGTAAATTCACCATGATCCTCACCTCCTGTTATCAGACTTAATATCAGGCGGCAATGCTCCATATGGGACTCGAACCCATGACTCCTCGATTAAAAGTCGAGTGCTCTCCCAACTGAGCTAATGGAACATAAAAAATACCGCCTACCTCATTTAAGATAAGCGGTACATGAAATCCATGTTTTATATCTGCAGCCTCCTAAAAGACCTGCATCTTCAGACATCACACAGTTTTCGCCTTTTTCTTATCTTGCATGAGCGCATCTTAACCAGACTCTGTTCTTTTTCTTTACTGAACAGTGCCTCATAATGTTCGCTATGCAGATAATAAACAGCTAAAGCTGTTGCGAAATTAACTGTTGCCATGATCTTTTCCTTTCTGGACTCATCCGGTCCGCTTTGTTTCTTAACTTATAATCACTATACCACCAATTTTAGGTTTTGTCATTATACCGGTAATATAATTTTTCAGTCCTTTCGTCTGTTACTCGAACTCCTCGGCGGATAGCTTGAACTGGCTGCTTTTCTCTACTTTTTGTAGGATTTATTATCCATATTCTTTAAAAATAACTCTTGTATTTGTGCCAGTCGAAATTTTTAGAGCCAAAATAGAGCCAATACATTACATAATCTTATTTAACTCTTCTTCCAGTACTTCTCCTCGAACAATTCTTCCCTTTCTACTTGCTGTACCTTGATATACATAACTATAGAAATCGCTATATTTTCCTATTTTTCCATCATTTTTATCTTTTAATATTCTTCTTTCTAACTGTACCAAAGTTTCTCGTCCAATTTCTAGCGAAGGAAGCTTTTTATCATTTCCATACAATTTGAACATTAATTCCGCAATCAAAGAAAAAACACAGGATTTTCTAAACCAAAATGAATCTACTGGCAACTTAAGGTCTTTTATAAACCCTAATACATTAACAAAATTATTATACATTTTTTCTTGTTGAGGATATTCATCTTCATATTTTTTTATCATATCTTCAATTTCTTTATTTCCTGTAAAATATCCTCCCAATTCAACAGTTGTCATAAGTAATGTTATAAACTCCAAATCTTTCATTCTAGAAACTTCTGTTTCACTTAAAACATCTAAATCTCCTAATAAATTTGTATTAACAATTTGCTTCGCAGTGGAAATAAATTCTCCCTCGTACAACGCATTATTGATTTCCATTGCATTAAGCGCATACTGAACAGAATTTATCCTATTAAAAATCTCTTTTATTTCTACAAGAGAAATTCTCCCCAATGCACGCACAACTACTGGATAATCTAAAAAATCTTCTTTTTCATCCCCCGTTAATTGATTAAAACGCTTTGTATTTTTTAACACTAACTCTTCATCATTTACAATATATTGATAAATTGTATTTAATCTTTGTTGTCCATCAACCACTAAAGTTTTAGACTTCATATTATCAAGATCAATTTCTCCATCCGATAAATAAACCTCAGGAAATGGGAAACCGCTTAAAATCGTTTGAATAAAATTTTCTTTATGTTTATTATTCCATACTAACTTTCTTTGAAATGATGGTTGCAGAACTAAACTTCCCTCTCTCATCATCTGATATAATTCTAAAATTGTTTTATTAGTTGCCATACCAATTTTATTATACTTTTTCATTCCTTAATTCCTCCCGTAAAGTTTTTATATTTTCTTCATGATACTTTTTAAAAAAGTACTCATTTTTATATATCGCGGCAGCAACTTTTCTCTTATCATATTTTTTATACGAAATCCCACTAAAAAAGTCGAACCATTCTCTCTTACCTCTAAAATTAAATGGAAATAAATCTGGTCTTAGCCATCCTTTGAAAAAATATTGCAAAAATCTCTGATATAAATCCTCGTCTTTTTCACTGCGGCTTTTAACATTTATATTAAACTCAAATAGCCGCTCCCAATAACTATCAAATAATTCTTCATCAATAATTGCCACATCAATATCTGATTCATCTTGAATGTCACGAAACCTTTTTCTAGGGGCAATGCTAAATCCAAGCTTCGCCGAACCTACAACAATAATGTTATTTTTACTCTTTACCGGAAATTGTGTAGAAATCTCTCTTTTTAAATCATAATATGTTTGCTCACAATCAGAAAATATTGCCGGTGTTCCAAACCAAATATATCTTTCTACCAATTCTTCATTTGAATATGATATATTATTTAATTCTTTAATAAATTCTTCTTTTGTAATCATTCAGTTTCCCCAATCATATTATTCAAGAAACACTGGAGCAGGTATCATCTGCCCCTATATTTCTCTTTCCTTTTCTGCTGTTTCAGTTCAAACTGCCGCTGTTTCTCTGCTTCTCGTTGTTCTCGGCTCACAGTCTTATGTTCAATTTTCAACTGCTCCTGCTGTAATTTCAAAGCCGGTTGCGATTTTGTACCTATCCCGGTATTCTGCATCTGCTTTCTTACTTCACGCTGTACCCTTTTAGGATTGCGACCTGCTTCTTTTACACCAATTGCCACAGCCGGACTAAACCGTAGCCGATAGTAATTTTTCAAAACGAAATCATATATTCCATAGTCTTTTGGTTCTGCGCCAAATGTAACCTTACATACAGACAGCTTTCCGTCCAATACATGTTCAAACACTCCCACCCAAAATGGTTCTTCAAAAAATACTGTCAGCTTTCCCACTACTTTTTCCATGACAAGTCCTCCTTAAAATAATTATAATGAACAAAGAACGGACGACCCTAAGGAGGGCGGGCTACTTACACCATAATAGTGCGATTGGACTACCTACCAATTCTGCAAGATTGCCTTGCGTTGTGTTTTTATCTTTGCTCCTATATATTACCACATAATCGCTTATTT
>JAMPEB010000028.1 GCA_023665475.1 Lachnoclostridium sp. | reverse complement strand
AAAAATGGAAGCAAGGGGGCTCGAACCCCTGACCTTTCGCGTGTGAGGCGAACGCTCATCCCGGCTGAGCTATGCTTCCATTAAGATGATTATAGCACTTTCAACAAAAAATGCAAGACACAAAACGATATGCTCCAATACGCCTTTCTTTTTAAAACTGTCCTTTTTTTCTATTTCCATACAAAACCCTCATGCCGCTTTCGGAGTCACAAATAGTAATGAAAATTCCTATACTGAAATGATAGCATATATCTGACCGGAACATAATGTCACGCTCAATCCCTGATTCGATATAATGTGCTGCAAAATGGCAGCAAGACAGCGCAAGATGGCATACTATCATATAACATGGTATTAAAAACTGCAAAATGTGGTTACAAAAATAATACAAAACAAATAAAAAACAAAAACATATTGATTTTAGAAACATAAAGTGGTATTCTATTCTCAGTTAAGCTATTATGTTTGTAAAAAGAATTGCGCGTCGGTTTTTATAAATTATCATAGAGGAATTTTTTTGAGGCTCTCATATTGCATTGGCAGCGCAAATCACTTTATATTACGAAAGGTATCATGTGACAATGAGTGAAAAGTATCATATTATCAGTGACGGTTCCTGCGATTTGCCGCCGGAGCTTGTAAAAGAGAAGAATGTGACTGTGGTTCCCTTTTATGTGTCCTTTGATGATGAGCATTATCAAAGGGAGATAGTAGATATCGGCATAAGGGATTTTTATCAGCAGATGGTGGACGATCCCAAGGTTTATCCCAAGTCCTCCATGCCCTCCGTGCAGGATTTTGCGGATGCGTTTCTTCCCTTTGTGGAAGCGGGGACTCCCGTTATCTGTATCTGCATCACTACCAAATTCAGCGGTTCGCTGCAATCTGCAATGAATGCAAAGGAAATGGTTTTGGAGGAGCATCCTGATGCACGGATTGCGGTAATTGATTCTACCGTGGATACGGTGCTGCAGGGACTGTATGTGCTGGAGGCAGTACGCCTTCGGGACAATGATACAAATTTTGAAGATTCCGTAAAACGCCTGGAAGAAATCAAGAGTACCGGAAGGATTTTCTTTACGGTGGGAGATATGGAATATTTGAAGCATGGCGGGCGCATCGGAAAGGTGGCAAGCGTGGCAGGCAGTGTGTTTGGTATCCGTCCTGTCATTACCTTGAAAGAAGGAGAAATCTTTGCTTCCGGAGTGGGCAGGAGCCGCAAAAGCACGGTGGCGAAAGCCCGCAATCTGTTGCTTGTTTATTTGAAGGAACAGAATGCAGATATCAAGGATTACAGCATAACGATTGGATTTGGATATGATTATGAGGAAGCGGTACGGTTTCGGGATGAAACGCTGGAAGCGCTTCGGGCAGAAGGGTATTCTGTCAGTGAAGAGGAACTGCCTATCCGTCAGATTGGCGCGACTATCAGTGTGCATACCGGCCCTTATCCGTTAGGATTCGGCGTGCTGGAGAAGAGCATCCACTAAGTCTTTTACCGTGTCAAATACAAAATCGGGTTTATAAGGAGTATCAACAATATCGGCGGGCGTGGCTTCCCCTGTGAACAGTACACAGGTGTCCACGCCCCCGTTGATTCCGCAGGCAATGTCCGTGTAGAGCCTGTCCCCTACAACCAGAGTTTCCTCCGGGGTAAAACCGGAGAGTGAAAGGCACAATTCCACAACTTCCCTGCTTGGCTTGCCCAGATATGTGGGAGTCTTGTCCGTGGTCTGGCTAAGCATATTGCAGATGGAGCCGCAGTCGGGAATAAAGCCGAAATCTATGGGGCAGCGAAGGTCGGGATTGGTGGCATAAAAAGGGGCATCGGTAGTGAGGAGCGCCTTGCTGGCAGCAATCAGCTTTTCATAAGTAAGCTCGCTGTCATAAGCAACGACAATACAGTCAATGTCTTCCTCCGCCGCTTCCGTGACAGTCAGTCCGTTCTTTTTAAGCTCTGCAACAAAGGAAGCCGTGCCAAGCACAAAGATTTTCTTGTCGGCATAGTGCTCTTTTAAAAAACGCAGTGTCATGTAACCGGATGTGACAAACTGGTCCTCTGTGGTTTCCAGATGATAAGCGTTGCGGAATTTTTTCACATAGTCAAGACCGCTCTTGGTGGAATTATTGGTGATAAAATAGGATTTTCCTCCGATGCGGTCAATATAATCAAGCAGCTTAGCGCTTCCCTCATACAGGGTATCTCCCACGGCAATCGTACCGTCTATATCAAACAAAAACAATTTCTTTTGCCGCAGTATTTCAGGATTTTTTGTGGTATTCATAGGAACCTCCCTGATTTAACATGAATATTATTATATGTTTGCATAAAAAATATGTCAATTAAAATTATTGATTTGGCTTGTATGCTCCCTGTTAAGTTCAAGAAATAAAACACCGATATAATATATGAAGCATTATCTGCAGAAGCTTTTGTGGTGATGCAATAGGAAACGGATTTCAAATTGATTGATCAAGGAGGACAAAAAATGGGCATGGAGATTTATCAAAATTACAGTCAGTTTTACAGGGGGACAGAACCTCTTAAAACCTATGGAAACGGCAAGGGTAAAAAAGACACTCTGGTAAAATATGAGTTTAATACCACCGACGAGCATGGTAATAAAATCATGGACAAAATGACCAGGGAAGAGACTCTGCAGGTGATGAAAGAAATCAGCGCGCAGTATGGCGATAATGTGATGATACAGTTTTCCGGCGACGGCATGGCGGCGCTCGTGGAGAACCGTAAAGGTCAGGCAGAGGCAGCTATGACCGATGAGCAGCGTGCGGCAAAGGCGGCAAGGGATGTGGCGTTTGCCAATGAGATTATACAGAACGAGCACAGGGAGGTAGCGCCGGAACATATTTCAAGCGGGCTTGATTACAATAAGATTATGCATGAAAAATCCCCGGAAATTGCTGAGAGTGTGGACCAATGCCTGCATGACTTTTCAAAAACAAAGGATATGAGGTATATGCAGAGGGCGGCGAAGCTTTCCTTGAGCTGGTTTAGAGACAGCTATGCCAAGCACAAAGATTGGTTTGAAGAGAAAGAAGATTATAGAACGGAAGAAACAAACACTTCTGCAAGCAGTCAGCCGAAACTCAGCAGTAAGGCGCAGAAGCTTTTGGAAAAATTGAAAAAGATGTACAAAAATATGGATTTCATGGTGGCGGATTTTAAGAACGCGGAAGAAGCAAAGGCAGCTCTTGCCGGCGGAACGAAGGAGATTTCCGTCTTATTTTCCGTGGAAGAGCTTGAGAAGATGGCTTCCGACGAAAAATGTGAGAAGGAATATATGGATCGTGTGCAGGGCGCTTTACGGATGTCGGATGAGATTAACAGGCAGTTTGGCTTTACATCGGCATTTGGAAAGGGCGAAGGCAGCATCATAACGAAGTTTGGCATTTCCTTTAATGCAGACGGCACCACATCTTTCTTTGCGGAATTGGAAAAGTCCAGCGCCAGCCAGAGAGAGTATATTGAAAAGATGCAGGAAGAAAAACGCGCTCAGAAAAGAGAGGATGCAAAGCGCACAACCCTACAGGCAGACAGCCTGGAGGAGCTGCTTGAGAAAATGCGGAAGGTGGACTGGAGCGCCGTTTAGTTCAGTGTTGATGCAAAGACATAAACGAAAATGATAAAGAAGAGGGTACTGCCGATAGACGGTCAGTATCCTCTTCCTGTATTCATGTTAAAGATGCTCCTATTATTGTCAAATTTAGTTGAAATTTTAATTCTAAAATCCATTGAAATATTGAAATAAAGATAGTAAAATAGAATAATAGAAGTGAATAAAGGCAGGTGCAAGTCAAATGGCTGACAACATGGGCGGCAACAGAGCAGGAAAATACGAGGTAGTGCGAAACCGGAACGGTATGGCGGATACAGGGGGCAGATTGTACTACCAGACCTATATTCCGGCGGATTTAAAATGGGTGGATGAAAGCCCCTTTGCATCGGACGAATTGAAAAACCGACTGAATGCGATTTACAGGGAAATCGGCAGGCAGCAGGGGCTTTGCTTTTACGAGGGCGATTTTAAAGGGAAAAACATGCAGCTTTATAAGCAGGAGCTGGTCGCGGTTTTGGAAAACAAAGGCGCTTTCGTAGAACTGCCGGATATCTTTGGTTTTCGGATGACGGATGAAATCAACCGGAAATTGGAATTTTATGGCGCAATGGGAGATAAGGACAGTTTTACCTGTATGGATATTCTTATGGGAATGGTGGAGATACAAAAGAAACCCTACCGTTTCCGCAAGCATCAGATATGGGAGGAGAGCAGCGTCCGCAGAATCAGCCTGAGGGAGCACAATCCCCCGGCGCCGGAGCGGATTGTAGATTTGATGATGGATTTGGATGATTACAGGCGGAGGGAGACCGAGGCGGACATGATGGTTCGGGCAGCGCTTTTGTGTTATCAATTCCTGACTATTATGCCATATGAGGAAGACAATGAGATATGGGCAAGCATTTTGCTGAACCGATTTTTGCGGGAGCAGGGATGTGAGCTTGGATATTACATTCCTTTTGCAAAATATTTCTTGGAGCAGGATGAAAACAGAAAAAATCTGATGAAACAGGTGAGGGAAAATGAGGATTACCATAGCTGGATTGGTTTTTTCCTGCAAATGGTGGAAGATTCCCTGACACAGACCAACCGGACTATCATGCAGTTGGAACGGATTCACAAGGATACCCTGTCTGTCATAAGCGGCGAAAAGCAAAAAGCGTTGTTGATGAAGATTTTAGCCTATATGGAGGAATATCCGATTTTCATTATCGGGGATATCGAAAAAACCTTTGATGTGGCGTACAATACGGCGGCAAAAGCAGTATTGATGCTGGAAAAGAAAGGTCTGGTCAAGGAGATATCCCATAAGCAGAGATACCGCATTTACAGTTATGACAGATATTTGAAGGAGCTGATAAAACGGATTTAAACCGGAGCCTCAGATATGCCCTGAACGCAGAGAGGAGAATCGCAGTGCCCTAAAAAGCGTTTGCAGTCTCTTGGCGTGTCATCGCAGTAAGCTGCTCCGGTAAATCGGCTGTTTGTTTCTGAGCGAAAACAAATAGCCTTGGTGGCAGACGAGAAATCGCTTCCGCGACAAGTCGCTCGGAAAAGAGGATTCGTATGAAATTAATATCTTGGAATGTAAACGGACTGCGTGCATGTCTTCAAAAAGGGTTTATGGATTTTTTTCAGGAGGCGGATGCGGATATCTTCTGCCTGCAGGAGACGAAATTACAGGCGGGACAGCACGACCTTGCACTGCCCGGATATTGCCAGTATTGGAATTATGCGGAGAAAAAAGGTTACTCCGGGACGGCGCTTTTTACCAAGCAAGAACCCCTGAAGGTTACTTACGGTATGGGCATAGAGGAGCATGACCATGAAGGGCGTGTGATTGCCGCGGAGTTTGAAGACTTTTATGTGGTGACGGTCTATGTGCCCAATTCCAAAAGGGAATTGGAGAGATTGGATTACCGTGTGGAGTGGGAGGCTGCTTTTCTGGCATATTTGAAAAAGCTTGAAGAGCAAAAGCCGGTTATTTTCTGCGGTGACCTAAATGTGGCGCACAAGGAAATTGATTTAAAAAATCCTAAATCCAACCACCACAATGCCGGATTTACGGACGAAGAAAGAGGCTGCTTTGACACCCTCCTAAAAAGCGGATTTATAGACACCTACCGCTATTTTTACCCCGACAAAACGGAAATGTACTCCTGGTGGTCCTATATGTTTAAGGCCAGAGAGAAAAATGCGGGCTGGCGTATTGACTATTTTGTGGTGTCGGAAGCATTACAATCCAGACTTGCCGGAGCGGATATCCATATGCATGTGATGGGTTCGGACCATTGTCCGGTGGAGCTGACTTTGCGGTAAGCAACCGAAGATTTCAGCGAAGACCCAATCAGAAAAGGAGTTTTTATGTCAACATCATTGATAGCCGCAAGGATAGAGGAATGCGCATCCGAACCTCAGGAAAGCTTTTCCCGTCTTCCCAGAGATTTTTTTACCCGTGACGGCATTGCTCTGGCAAAAGACCTTCTGGGGAAAATTCTGGTACATCACACAAGGATTGGCGTTATCAGAGGCGTTATTACCGAGGTGGAAAGCTATATGGGGGAGGAAGATAAAGGTTCTCATACCTATGGAGGCAGACGGACCGAACGCACGGAGCCTATGTACCATATAGGCGGAACCTCCTATGTATACCTGATTTACGGAATGTATAGCTGCATGAATATCGCAGCCATGACAGAAGGAATCCCTCAGGCAGTGCTTATCCGCAGCGTAGTGCCGGCAGATGAGGTTTCCCGGCAGAGAATGTATGAACTGCGTTTGGCCGCAAGAAAGGTAAAAAACGCAGAAAAGAAGAACCAATCCCCCAATAAAAGAAACGCAGAGCAGGCATACAAAAATCTGCAAAAACACTTGGCGGACGGTCCCGGAAAAATGTGCATTGCCATGGATATCACCAGAGCCGATAATGATATTGACATGGTGGAAAGCGATGTATTTTATGTGACGGAGGGACTCGAGGTTCCTATGTCCTGCGTGAAAGCCGGCAAACGGATTGGCATTGACTATGCCGAAGAAGCGGCGGATTATTTGTGGAGGTTTTACTTGGAATGAGCTTACGCTTTTATTTTGGACCATCGGGTGTCGGCAAAAGCAGGCAGCTATATGAAGAAATCATAAGGCGCGCGAAAGAAAATAAAAAGCAGAATTTTCTGATAGTCGTGCCGGATCAGTTTACCATGCAGACCCAAAAGGATTTGGTGACTCTGAGCGATTTGGGCGGCATTATGAATATTGATGTCTTAAGCTTTGGACGCTTAAACCACCGTATTATGGAAGAGGTGGGCAAAAGAGAGATTCCGGTATTGGATGACACAGGCAAAAGTCTGGTGTTGCAAAAGGTGGCAGCCGGGCTGAAAGAAGAGCTGCCGGCGTTAGGCGGTTTCCTCCATAAACAGGGGTATATCCATGAAGTGAAAAGCGCCGTTTCCGAATTTATGCAATACGGCATCAGCACGGAGGATGTGGATAAACTGATTCAATTTGCGAAAAAAAAGGGCGCTCTGGTACAAAAACTGAAAGATTTAAAGACGCTGTATCAGGGCTTTTTGGAATACATTCAGGGAAATTTTATTACTACGGAGGAGACCTTGGATGTCCTGAGGCGTTCCTTGGAAAAATCCGAAATCATTCGGGGAAGCGTGGTGGTTTTTGACGGCTTTACGGGTTTTACGCCCATTCAAAACCGATTGATTCAGGAATTAATGAGACTTAGCGAAGAGACGATAGTGACGGTGACGGTGGGCGCCGGTGAGAATCCCTATGAATCGGACGGAGAGCAGAAACTGTTTCATCTGAGCAAGAAAACGGTGACGGATTTGGTAAAACTGGCGAAGGAAGCCAATGTGTCGAGGGAAAAAGATGTTTTTATCCTGCCGGTCAACAATCCCCGTCATCGTTTTGCGGATGCTCCTGCGCTTCACGCGTTGGAAAAAGGTATTTTTAGGTACCGCTATGAGCCTTTTGCGGAGGAACAGGAAGAAATTGTGCTTTTTGAGACAATGACGATGCGGGACGAGGTGCATCAGGCGGGGCTTGCCATCCGCAGGCTCATTGCGGAACGGGGAATGGCTTATCGCGATATAGCTGTTATCATGGGGGATTTGGAGGAGTATGCGCCCTATGTGGAATCGGAATTCGGGCAGTTACAGATTCCTTGCTTTATAGACAGGACAAGGGGGATTGTATTGAATCCCATGATTGAATATATCAAAAGTGCATTGGAACTTTTCAGACAGGATTTTTCCTATGAAGCGGTTTTTCATTATCTGCGAAGCGGTCTGGCGGATATTGACAGGCAGGATGTGGATATGCTGGAAAACTATGTGATACGGACGGGGATCCGTGGCAGGCGCAGATGGAGCAGGCTTTTTACGGCAAAAACATCGGAGATGAGGGAGGATGACGAGGAGCCGTTGCAACGGCTGAATGCCCTGAGGGAACGGTTTATGGCACAGTTGGATGCGCTGCAGAGGGCAAATTGTCAAAAGAGCGCCCCTGCCAAAGAATATGTGAACGAGTTATATGAATTTCTGGTACAAAATCAGGTACAGCAAAAGCTGGCGGATTATGAGAAGCGGTTCCGCGGCATGGGAGAGCTTTCCAGAGAGCGGGAATATGCCCAGATTTACCGTCTGGTTCTGGAACTTTTGGAGCAGATATATGCCCTTTTGGGGGAGGAGCTTATCTCACTTCAGGAATTTCAGGATATTTTGGAGGCGGGCTTTGGAGAGATAGAGGTGGGCACCATACCCCAGAATGTGGACCGCATTCTGGTGGGAGATATGGAGAGGACCCGCTTACGACAGGTGAAAGCACTGTTTTTTCTGGGAATCAATGACGGCAATATTCCCAAGAGCGCACAAAAGGGCGGCATTATCTCAGACATGGACAGGGAATTTCTGCAGGAGTCGGAGTTTACGCTGGCGCCCACTCCCAGACAGCAGATGTACATTCAAAGGTTCTATTTGTACTTAAATATGACCAAACCTTCAGAGAGGCTGTATCTGTCCTATGCAAGGATGAACAGCAAGGGAAAGAGTATTCGTCCCGCATATCTCATCGAAGAGGTAAAGAAGCTGTTTCCCGCCCTCACCGTACAGTATCCGCAAAACAGGAGTATTTTGGAGCAGATTGTGACTCCGGGAGAGGGGATGCGGTATCTGGCGGCGCAATTTCGGGAGTATGCGGCGGGAACCCTGCAAAAAGAGGAGGAACGGATTTTTTTCACGCTTTATCAGGTATATGGCGGGGAGGAACAGAAGGAAAACCGCAGACTGTTGGAGGAAGCCGCATTTCAAAGATATCAGGACTCTGCCCTGTCCGGGGTGGTAGCAAGGATGTTATATGGCAAAAATCTGCAAAACAGCGTTACCCGGCTGGAAACTTACGCAGCCTGCGCCTATAGGCATTTTCTTCAGTATGGGCTGACTTTAAGGGAGAGGCAGGAGTTTGGGTTTGAAGCGGTGGATATGGGAAATCTATATCACGGAGTATTGGAAAGTTTTGCGGAGAGCCTCTCGGAGAAGGGTTACACATGGTTTGATTTTCCGGAAGCGTTTGGGAAAGAGGCCGTGGGTGATGCGCTGGAAGCATATGCGGCCGCTTACGGGGAGACGGTGCTTTACAGCAGCGCCCGGAACGAATATGCCATTACCCGCATGAAAAGGATTTTGTCAAGAACCGTTCTGACCTTGCAGGCACAGCTCAAAAGGGGAGTGTTTCTGCCGGACGCCTATGAAGTTTCCTTTCGCTTTGCGCAGGATTTGGAGAGCGTCAGGGTAACCTTGAGCGAGGAAGAAAAAATGCATTTGAGGGGGCGCATTGACAGAATCGATGTGGCGGAAGATGACAGGCATGTTTATGTAAAGGTGATTGACTATAAATCGGGGAACCGGCAGTTTAATCTGGCGGCGTTGTATTATGGGCTACAACTGCAATTAGTGGTTTATATGAATGCAGCCATGGAAATAGAAGCCAAAAAGCATCCGGACAAAGAAATCGTACCGGCGGCGCTGCTTTATTATCATGTTGACGACCCGGTTATCGAAACTCCGGTGGAGCTGACTGATGAGGAAATCGGAGAACAGATACTCGGAAAACTGAGGATGCACGGTGTGGTGAACGGGGAACCGGACATTGTAGAGCGTCTGGATCAATATATGGACAGTAAATCCGATGTCATTCCCGTGGAAAAAAAGAAGGATGGCAGCTTTACCGCGCGTTCGGGCATTATGAGCAGGGAGGAGCTGGGCATTTTGTCCGATTATGTAAATTATAAAATGCAGTGTATCGGCAGGGAAATTTTGGACGGTAATATCAGCATAAATCCTTATGAAAAGGGAAGCGAGAATGCCTGTGTTTATTGCGCATATAAAAAGGTGTGCGGCTATGACGGCGCGGTCCCCGGTTATGAGAAGCGTATTCTGAAGGAATGGGATAAAGAGGAACTGATGAGACGGATGCATGCAGACTGCGGAAAGAATGCAGACTGCGGAAATAACGCAGATGAGACGATGTATGCGGATAAAGCGGAATGAGAGGAAGTATGGCAGTTCAATTTACGGAGCAACAGCAGAAGGCGATTGATTTACAACAGCATAACATTTTGGTGTCCGCCGCTGCGGGGAGCGGAAAAACCGCAGTGCTGTCCGAGCGTATTGTGCAGATGGTGTGCAGGGAACATCAGCCTGTTGACATTGACAGACTTTTGGTGGTGACTTTTACCAATGCGGCAGCCATGGAAATGAGGGAGCGGATTGCTGCAGGCATCACAAAGATGTTGGAGAGGGAGCCACTGTCCGAGCATATACAGAAGCAGATGACCCTGCTCCATAATGCCCAGATAACTACCATAGACAGTTTCAGCCTGTTTTTAATCCGTAATCACTTTAATGAGATAGGATTGGACCCGGCTTTCCGGGTGGCGGATGAGGGAGAAATTAAGCTGCTGAGGCGGGATGTGCTGGGAGAGATGCTGGAAGATGCCTTTGCGGGCGCTGCGGAAGGCGGAAACGGAAGCGGGTTTGTGAATGGAGAAGCTTTTCATAACTGTGTGGAATATTTTTGTCCCGGCGGAAAAGAAGGGATTCTGGAACAGCATATTCTGCATTTATCCCAATATGCCGCAAGTTTTTCCTGGCCGGAGGAATGGCTTGCAAAGAGGAAAGAAGATTACAGCCGGGGGACGGTTGAGGCTCTCCTTACCGGCAGTTACGGTCTTTATTTGAAAAAACATATCTCTCATATGTTGGAGGGGTGCATAGAAAAGCTGTCACGGGCGAAACAAATATGCGAAAGCCCGGACGGGCCCTATATGTATGGGGAACTGCTGGAGCAGGAGATGGAATGTCTTGAGAGAATCTGTCCGCAGGAGGGGCTTTCCCTTACGGAATACGCGGAGAAAATTTTTACCGTAAGCTTTGGCAGGCTTCCTTCCAAAAAGGATGAAACCGTATCTCCCACAAAGAGGGAGTTGGCCAAATTGCTGAGAAGCGAAGTGAAAGATACCATACAGAAGATGAAGGAGGATTTTTTTGCTACGCCGTTAGCATTGGCAGCGGCACAGGAACAGGAATGTGCGGCACCGGTGGCTGTGCTCATCGATTTGGTGATGGAATTTGACAGGCGCATGAAAGAGAAAAAACAGGAAAAGAAGATGATTGACTTTTCCGATATGGAGCACTATGCTTTAGAAATTTTACTGAAAAAGGACGACACGGGAAAAACGGTTCCAAGTCCGGTGGCATTGGAATACAGGCAGTATTTTCATGAAATTTTAATTGATGAGTATCAGGACAGCAATCAGGTGCAGGAAGATTTGCTGCGGGCGATTTCCGGAGAAGAAGAGGGACATTTTAACCGCTTTATGGTGGGAGATGTAAAGCAGAGCATTTATCAGTTTCGTCTGGCAAGACCCGAACTTTTTTTGGAAAAATATCGGAGCTATAGGGACGAGGGAAATTGCAGGCGTATTGATCTGTCCCAAAATTTCAGAAGCCGCATTCAGGTGGTGGATACGGTAAATGCCCTTTTTTCAAGGATGATGAGCAGCAAGGTGGGGCATATTGATTATGATGAGAGAGCCGCCCTGTATCCGGGGGCGGTTTATCCGGAAAACAGAGGGTGTGAAAGTGAATTTCTTTTGGTGGAAAAGCCCAAAAAGGAGGACGACGCAAAACAAAAGGATTTGGCGGTGAGGCAGGCGGAAGCCCTTGCCATAGCCCATAAGATAAAGAGCCTGAAAGCGGATTTTCGGGTGACGGATAAGGATACGGGGCAGCTAAGACCGGCAGCTTACGGCGATATGGTTATCCTGCTGCGCACTACAAGCGGTTGGGATGAAGAGTTCAAAGCAGTGCTGGAAGAAGAGGGAATTCCTGTTTATATCAGCTCCAAGACAGGATATTTTGCGGCTTCGGAGGTTCAAACTCTTTTGCAGCTTCTGCGGGTTTTGGATAATCCGAGGCAGGATATTCCGTTGTTTGGTGTGATGAAGTCCTTATTCGGAGGATTTACGGAGGAAGAAATCGCAGAGATAAGAGGAAAAAACCCGGAGTCCGGTCTGCTGTATGAGGCAGTGCAAAATACAGCCGGTGAAGAAACGCCCCTTGCGGAAAAATGCGCCGGATTTCTTGCCATGCTGGATGCTTATCGGGATATGACGGTTTATCTGCCCATTCGGAACCTTCTGCAGAAAATAGCGGAGGATTTTCACTATCTGGATTATGTGACGGCGCTTCCTGCCGGAAGCAGGCGCCGTGCCAATGTGGAAATGCTTTTTACCAAGGCGTCGGATTTCGAGAAAACCAGTTACTTTGGACTGTTTCATTTTGTGCGTTATATGGAGCAGTTGGAAAAATATGATGTGGACTATGGAGAAGCGGATTCGCTGGACGAGAATGCCGATGTAGTGCGCATCATGAGCATCCACAAAAGTAAAGGGCTGGAGTTTCCCATTGTGTTTGTGGCAGGGCTTGCCAAACGGTTTAATATGCAGGACACCTCACAATCCCTGATTGTGGATATGGATTATGGTCTTGCCTGCGACTATGTGGAGCCTGTGAGGAGAATCCGTAATAAAACATTGAGGTATCGGGCATTGTCCAAAAAGATGCGGGAGGATAGTCTTTCCGAGGAGCTGAGGGTGCTTTATGTGGCGTTGACCCGTGCCGGAGAGAAACTGATTTTGAGCGCGGTCATCGAGAATGCCGCGGAAAAGTGGGAGTTAAGGAAAGCGCAGGAGAATGCGTCCCTTACTTATGTGGATTTTATGGAGGCAGGAAGCTGTCTGGACTTTTTCATGCCCATATTGCCGCAGTGCCCCATAGAAGTGCGGATTGTGAATGCGGAGGAGCTGGCCGGCGGAGAATGGAAGGAGCAGATACAGCTTTCCGAAAGGAGAGCCATGCTGGGGCTGGCGGAGAGCTACGGAGACAGGGAGATGCGCCAAAGCATGGAAGAGAGTTTTGCCTATCAATATCCGTATCGGAATATGGCGGATTTGTATACCAAAACCACGGTGTCCGAGCTTAAGATTGCCGCTATGGCTGATAAGGATGAGGCGGCGTTCCACGCATTTGAAGAGAGGGAAGTGATTCCCTATATTCCTTCTTTTGGCAGAAAAGAGGAAAAGATAAGCGGAACCGTCAGAGGAAACGCCTATCACAGGGCAATGGAGCTTTTAGATTTTGAAGCAATCCTCGGAGGACAGTTTGAGAAATTCCCCCAAAGTTTTGCGCTTTATCAGGCAGCTCTGGACAAGGTTCGTTTAAGAAAGGAACTGAAAATCTTTTTGGAAAGGGAAATCGATGCGCTGCGGCTGCCGCAGGAATATTTTGAGGCATTAAATTTGAATAAACTGGTTCACTTTCTGGACAGCGGCATTGCCTACCGGATGTGGGCTGCGGACAGGCGGGGAGAGCTCTACAGGGAACAGCCATTTGTGCTGGGGATTGAGGCAGGCAGGCTGAATCGGGAGTTTCCCTCGGATGAAATGGTGCTGATACAGGGAATTATCGATGTATTTTTTGTGGAGGATGGGCAGTTAGTGCTTTTAGATTATAAGACAGATATGGTTTCGTCCATGGAGGAGTTGTGGAACCGCTATGAAGTACAGCTTGACTATTATGAGGAAGCGTTAAGAAAATTACAGCAGCTTCCCGTGAAAGAGAAACTGCTGTATTCGTTCCATTTGGAAAGTGTGTAAAGATTTAGTGCAATTCTACGCTTCCTGCGCCATGGTCTTTACCCTTGCCATTGCGTTTTTAACGGGCGGCAGCAAAAGCAGAATAATGGTGACTGCCGCTTCCAAAAGAAGATAGGCATAGTTGTAGGCAATGGGGTAGATGCCCGCAAGAGATTTGGGAAAATTGTCCGGCATATAATCCATCCAATACAGGTATCCGCCGATGGAATGGAATATGCCCCGGCAGAAAACAGCCAGCAGATAGCCTTTCAGCAGGCCGTTCTTTTTCTGGTAAAAAAGCCCGGACAGCCCCAGAGAAGCAAATGCGAAAATATAATCCATACATGCCTGCATGGGGGAGAGGATATAATCTCCGCCGCCCTGAAGAAACTGCAGGATGCCATAGGCAAATCCGGCGGCAATGCCGATTTTGGGTCCGTACCAATAACCGATTAAGGCAACGAACAGCATAGAGCAAAGGGTTACGGAGCCGCCCCAAGGCATATCAATGATTTTGATGTAAGAGGTGATAAAGCCAAGGGCGAGGGCGACTGCGCTAAATACCAGTTGCTTGGTGGAAAATAATCCGGAACGGGAAGCTGTTTCTGCGTTTTCTTTCGGTTTGTTCTTAAAAAATGCGGTGAGTAAAAGGAATGCTGCAAAGATGGCGATGAAAAGCATCATGCCCGGAGTGGTCAGGGAATAGTAACCATCCTCCTGATGAAAATAAAAAAACATTGACATAAAAAATCCTCCTTATTTTGGCAAGGAGGGACAACATCGGAACCGAAAGAATCCCTTGTTTCGGACTCTTTCAGTAATCTGCTTCCCTACGCCGGTGCTGACCGGATCAGGTAATGAGGGTTAGAATTTCGTCTCTTCAAAGCGATTGAAATTCAATCTCAGCGATGTGCTCCCCTAGCGGTTTATGTATCACAAACAATATAGTATATGAGTGGGAAAATGTCAATGCTTTTTTGAATTGTGTTTGTGTCTGAAGTGAGTTATAATTGTACTTATAAATCGGCAGTTGTAAAGGACAGAAAAAATGAAGTGTGAATATTGTAAACATATTATGAGACAATTTATCATTGTAAAAAATGCTGTACTAACTGGGCTTTAGCTGCACCTGATTTTCCGATAAAGGGATATTTGACACAGCAGTAACTTCCGGCTGATAGGGCAGTCCATAATAAATCAGGAGGACTCCATATGAATAACGACCAATTAATCGAAGATATCTTAAAGCATTTGGACAAAGAAACACAGGCCGGGGTGGTCCGCATGAGCGTGGAGATGGACGAGCGCAGGACGGACACGGAGGTCTCCCATAAATGCTGCAATATGTATGGCAAACCGGCGAACGAAACCGTAGCCCTTTTGGATTGCTATACGGACAGAAACGCAGGAGCGCCGGACAATGCCTAAAATTGATATAACATCAAATCAAGTGGTTAAAAAATTCAATGGCAAAAGAAGGAAATCTGTGGTATGATAATAATATTATAAAGTTTTATACATAATCTGATGTTGCGGTTTATAAAGAGAAAAGCTGGAGGAGAGTGCTATGGGCAAGCAGTTGGTATGGCTCGACAGGTTTAATATCGGCGTAGAACACATTGACAAGGAACATCAAAAGCTTTTTAAAATTGTAAACAAGCTTTTTGAATTCGGGGACGAGGGTGCAAAGAGCCAGTGGGCATGTCAGGAAGGCATAAAATACTTTAAAGACCATGCGATGATTCATTTCGCCCATGAAGAGGAATATATGGAATCCATCCATTATGAGGGATTGGAAAGGCATAAGCGCATTCATAATGATTTCCGTAATAAGATTTTGCCGGCTCTGGAAAGTGAGCTGGAAGTGACGCGTTACTCCACCGATTCCGTGAGCCATTTTCTGGGGGTGTGCGTGGGATGGCTTATCGGGCATACTTTGACGGAAGACCGCGCTATGGCGGGTCATGCCGAGAGCAGATGGGAAAAGCTGCTTCCGGAGGAGGAGCATGCCGCCATGGTGAAGCTGATTACCGAGCTTATCCATGATTTGTTCCGGTTGGATTCCCGTGTTATCACAGAGAGCTACGGCGGAGAAAAATTCGGCAAGGGAATCTATTACCGTTTGGTTTACACCAATAAAGCAGGCGAGCGGCATGAGACGATTATTGTCTTTGAAGAGAGGGTTATTCTCAATACAACGGGGAAACTCATGGACCCGAATGCGAAAAAAGTCAATGTCACTATGATGAATGCTACCCGATATACAGCGAGACAGCTTGTGGAGTATGTGCTGAAAGCGTTTCCGCCCATGGAGAATTATGAATTAAAGTCGGAGAATTTGTTAACCTATGAGCAGTTCCAAAAGGTATATGACAGGGATGACCCGCAGTTCAGCATACTCATGGATACGGGTGAGGGATATTTTGCATATTGCAGCATTGCGCCACGGCATAAAGTGAAAGTCGGAAACTCTATCAAGGCGGAGAATGCTATGGTTGAGGTGAGTGAGTACCTTAAGCATAACAAGGAAGAGCAGAAGGAAATCGACAAGAAGAAGAGAATCCTTGTGGTGGATGATTCCAAGGTTGTTTTACAGGCAATGAAACAGCTTTTGGATACGGATTATGAGATTTTGTTAGCCGATTCGGGTATGTCTGCTTTCCGAAGCATTATTCTGGACAGACCGGATTTGGTGATGCTTGATTATGAAATGCCCATCTGTGACGGGAAACAGGTGCTTGAAATGATTCGCTCCGAGGAGAGTATGGCGGATATTGCGGTTATGTTTCTGACAGGGCGTAGCGACCCCGAAACCATCCGTCAGGTATTGGCTTTAAAGCCTGTAGGTTATTTGATAAAGGCACAGCCGCCCGAGGCGATAAAAAAGAATGTAGATGCTTATTTCGCTAAAGTGCCAAAGCAGAAATAGACAGCGCGAATGATAAAGAGAACCAGCATGCAGGCAGGGTAAACAACCCTGCCGTCCTTTATAAAGCCAATGAGAGACTTCATTTCTGTGGCATAATCAGGGAACCAGTAAAATGTGCGCAGGAATCTGTGCGGATAGGAGCGTATATGTTATATTCCATATTATCGGAAGAATATGCATCCCTCCTTGCTTTTGGCGGGATTCTTTTTGCATTTGCGGCAACCGTATTTGCCACAGGTAAGCTCGGTCCGTATCTGCCCAAAGATGTCGGGCGGGATTTCGCGGTACAGGGAAAACTTTCCGCCGGAAAACCGAGGGGAGCCGGTATCATCTTTGTGTTGGTGTTTGTGGCATCCGTTGCGCTGTTTACGCCCTTAAAGGCAGAATATGTCATTTATTTGATACTGCTTACCTTATCCATGCTTACCGGATTTTTTGACGATGCTTCCGAAACTCCCTGGGGGGAATACAAAAAAGGTTTTTTGGACTTGTGTATTGCGGCGTTGACAGCATACACTTTTTTAAAATACAATTCCAATGTAGTGGAGTTAGCCATATTCCATGTAAAATTCACCCTGCATCCGGTGGTGTTTGCATTGCTTGCAGTGGTGTTAATATGGGCTTCCGTGAATGTGACCAACTGTTCCGACGGTGTGGACGGGCTTTCCGGAACCTTGACCATTATTACGATTATGACGATTTATTTGGTTGACCGCATTAAGGACAAGCAGGAAGGTTTTTCCTTCTGGATTCTATTGTTTGCGGTATGCATCCTCGGGTATCTGTGGTACAATGCCACCCCCAGCAAGCTGATGATGGGGGATGCCGGCTCGCGGGCAATGGGGCTTTTTATCAGCATTGCCATCTTGAAAACGGGATGCCCTTTTCTTTATATCCCGGTGGCGCTTGTGTTAATTTTGGATGGCGGCTTGGGACTGATAAAGGTATTTTTATTACGGTTTTTCAAGATTCGGATTCTGACCAATGTGCGGACTCCTCTCCATGACCATGTGAGAAAGGTGTGGGATTGGTCGAATACCCAGACGGTGTACCGCTTTGCCATTATCCAGATTATTCTGGCGGTGGCGGTGGTGTATGCGCTGCAAGCGTGAGAAGATAAGAAGGAGCAGGCAATGTATAACGAGTTGACGGCAAGTGATATCAAAAAGATGGAAGAGGAGATTGAGTACCGCAAGCTGGTGGTGCGCCCTCAGGCGTTGGAAGAGGTAAAAACTACCAGAGCCCATGGAGACTTGAGCGAGAATTTTGAATACCATGCGGCGAAAAAGGTAAAGAATCAGAATGAGAGCCGCATCCGCTATCTGGAGCGTATGATTCGCACGGCCAAAGTGATTTCCGAGGATTCCGCAGAGGACGAAGTGGGAATCAATAACACGGTGACAGTGGAATTTATAGAGGACGGAGCCGTAGAAACTTACAAAATCGTTACCACTGTGAGAGGGAATTCCCTGGAAGGTCTTATCAGTAACGAGTCGCCTTTAGGGAAGGCTTTAATCGGTAAAAAACAGGGAGATATCGCTCATGTGAAGGTAAACGAGGCGGTGAGCTATGATGTACGCATTGTAAAATTTGAAAATACAGTGGATGACGGAAACGATAAAATAAGGAGTTTTTAGAATATGAGCGTAAAACAGTATTTGCTTTTTGATTTGGACGGAACATTGATGGACCCTAAGGTGGGAATTACTACCTGTGTGCAGTATGCCCTGCAGTCTTTCGGTATTGAGGAGCCGGATATTGACAAACTGGAACCCTTTATAGGACCTCCCCTTCGGGAGAGTTTTATTAAGTATTACGGATTTAGCCGGGAACAGGCTGAGGAAGCCGTGGCGAAATACAGGGAGCATTTTGAAAATACAGGTATTTTTGAGAACAAGGTTTACGAGGGAATCCCTAAAATGCTGAAAAACCTGAAGAATAAGGGGATGCATCTTGCAGTGGCATCCAGCAAGCCTCAGGTGTTTGTAGAAAGGATTTTGGAGCATTTTCATTTAAAGCAGTATTTTGAAGTAGTGGTGGGATGCGAGCTGGACGGCAAAAGAGAAAAGAAGAGTGAGGTTGTGGCGGAAGCGCTGAACCGTCTCTTTCAGGACAAACCGGTGGAAAAAGATCTGGTTTATATGATCGGAGACAGAAATTTCGATGTAGAGGGCGCGAAATCCCTTCATGTGGAATGTGTGGGCGTAACCTACGGTTATGGCAGTATGGAGGAGTTAAAAGCAGCCAAGGCGGATTATATTGTGCAGTCCGTGGAAGAACTGGAAAAGTTTCTGCTTAGGGGCACGGAAGAACAGGAGAAAGTTCCTCTTTTTACCCACATCTGGAATATTTTATATTATTTCCTGATTTTCTTCTTGGTAAGACAGATAGCCATGTATGCGCTTAATTTGATTGTGGTGCAGATGGGGACAGGCGCATTTGGCTCAGTGACGGATTTTCTGTTTTTCAATGAGGGAAACGGAGGACTCACCGGAAATGCCACTACAATTATGTCTGCTATCGGGTTTATTGCGGGAGGGGCGGCAATCTTTTCCACGGCTAAGATATTGATTGCAAGAAAGGCGGAAGAGATGCGTCTGGCTCATCTGACCAAAGAGCCTGTGAAGAATTATTTTTTGGCGGCTGTAGCAACAGTCGGCGCTACATTGGGGTTAAATCTGCTACTTGAGCTGACGGGCATGGTGGATAAATCACGCAGTTATCAGAGTGTGGTGGAAGACCAGTATTCCGCCTATTTTCTGGTGGGAATCATTTGTTACGGAGTGATTTCACCGATAGCGGAGGAACTTTTATTCCGCGGCATTTTCTATAATTACATGAAAAGATTTTGGAATGTGAAAACGGCAATTCTGCTTTCGGCAGCAGTTTTCGGCGTATATCATATGAATTTCATACAGGGTGTGTACGCCTTTTTCATGGGCTGCCTTATCGCATATTCTTATGATTATTTCGGAAGTTTTGTAGCGCCTGTATGTATTCATATAGCGGCGAATATTCTGGCGTATTCTATGTCTTATACCGCTATGGCAGTGACAGGCTTTGTGAGTTGGCAGGCATGTATCATATGTCTTGGGGTTGCTGTGGGAAGTTTGAGTTTGTTGGAAGGACAGAAGCATGTGTTGACATGACTCATGCGGTAAGGCGCGAAAGGCAGCAGGAGTATGAGATTTTCGATTATTGTGGTATGCTTAAATCCGGGTAAAAAATTGAGTCGGACCATGGACAGTATCCTTTCCCAGACCTGTCAGGATTTTGAAGTGATTGTGAAAGACGGTGGCAGCAGGGACGGTTCCGTGGAAGACCTGAAAAAGAAAGCAGGCATTTCGGAGAATGGGCGCATCCGGTTTTATGAAGAAAAGGACGGCGGAATTTATGATGCCATGAATCAGGCTGTGTCCCGTGCGCAGGGCGAATTTATCCTGTTTATGAACTGCGGGGATGTGTTTTTTGACAGGGAAGTGTTGAAAAAAACAGCGCAGTATATCGAAGCGGAGGAGACGCAAAATACGGGAACCTCGTTAGATAACCTGATTCTCTACGGAAATACCTATAGTGAGAAAAATAAAGTTATCATTGCTGCGCCGCCGCGGATTACGGGATTTACCTGTTACCGAAACATACCCTGCCATCAATCCTGTGTGTATGCGGCAAGGCTGTGCAGGGAGAAGCCCTATGATTTGCAATACAGGATCAGGGCTGATTATGACCATTTTCTCTGGTGTTATTATAGGGCGGGGGCAAAAATTACAGCCATGAATCTGACTGTGGCGTCCTATGAGGGAGGCGGATTTTCCGAAAATAAAGAGAATTTGAAGCGGGATAAGCAGGAGCATAAGCTGATTACCGGGACATATATGAAAAAAGGAGAGATTTTCCGCTACAGGCTGCTGCTTTGGTGCACGCTGGCGCCCCTTAGGAAATGGCTGGCGGAGAGCCCGGCTTTCTCGGGGGTGTATCACTGGATTAAGGGGAAAATTTACCATTAATGCGTTGCTGCTTGCAGTAAAGTATATGTGACAATTCTGGGAATAATCAGAAAATTGTGCAGTGAGAATCTGAATCGTCAAATTATCAGACAATTCGGCAAAAAATAAGTGTTTACAAACAAAGAAATTTGTAGTATAGTAATCACGAAAGTCGCAATGAGGCGCATGGCAGGCTCATTGCGACTTTTTTGCTGTGGTAATAGATAATAGGTACGCCTACAATAGATACTTTGAAAGGAGAACTACCATGTTTACTGTGAAAAACGATTTGCCCAAGCCCCCTCTTTATCGGGAAGAGTTCGAGCATGACAACTGCGGTATCGGAGCCTGCGTAAATATCAATGGCAAAAAGAGCCGCGGCACGGTGGAAAATGCCCTGAAGATTGTGGAGAATCTGGAGCATAGAGCCGGAAAGGATGCGGAAGGAAAGACCGGGGACGGCGTGGGCATTTTAACCCAGATTCCCCATAAATTTTTTGCAAAAGTGATGAAGGAGCAGGGCATCGATATCGGAAAGGAAAGAGAGTACGGAATCGGAATGTTTTTCTTCCCTCAGGATGAGCTGCGCAGGAATCAGGCGAAAAAGATGTTTGAAATCATTGTAAAAAAGGAAGGCATGGAATTCTTGGGCTGGAGGGAAGTACCCATTTTTCCTGCCGTTTTAGGGCATAAGGCAGTGGAATGCATGCCTTATATCATGCAGGGCTTTGTAAAGAAGCCTGCGGATGTGGAGAAGGGGCTTGCTTTCGACAGAAGGTTATATATAGCAAGGCGTGTATTTGAGCAGTCCACAGATGACACTTATGTGGTTTCCTTTTCCGGCAGAACCATTGTATACAAGGGTATGTTTTTGGTGGGGCAGCTTAGGACTTTCTTTGCGGATTTGCAGAACGAGGATTTTGAATCCGCAATTGCCATGGTACATTCCCGTTTTTCCACCAACACAAACCCCAGTTGGGAGAGGGCGCATCCGAACCGCCTGATGGTACATAACGGAGAAATCAATACTATCCGCGGCAATGCCGACAAGATGCTTGCCCGGGAAGAAAATATGGAGTCCGCGTATTTAAAAGGACAGTTCCACAAGGTGCTGCCGGCAATCAGCAAGACAGGTTCCGATTCCGCAATGTTAGATAATACCTTGGAATTTCTGGTGATGAGCGGCATGGAGCTGCCGCTGGCGGTGATGATTGCCATTCCGGAGCCCTGGGCAAACAACAAGGCGATGTCCCAGACCAAGAGGGATTTTTATCAATATTATGCAACCATGATGGAGCCTTGGGACGGACCGGCATCCATCTTGTTTTCCGACGGCGACATTATGGGGGCGGTGTTGGACAGGAATGGCCTGCGCCCTTCACGCTATATGATTACGGAGGATGACACATTAATCCTATCTTCTGAGGTGGGGGTTTTGGATATCGAGCCTTCCAAAATCAAAGTAAAAGAGCGGCTCCGTCCCGGTAAAATGCTTTTGGTTGACACAGTTTTAGGAAAAGTAATTGATGATGATGAACTGAAAGAAAAATATGCTTCCAGACAGCCCTATGGCGAATGGCTTGACAACAATCTGATTGAGCTGAAGGATTTGACAATTCCTAACCAGAGAGTGGAAGGCTATACTGAGGAAGAACGCGAGCGGATGCAGAAGGCATTCGGCTATACCTATGACGAGGTAAAGACCAGCATTCTGCCCATGGCGGCAAACGGCAGTGAAGCGATTGCGGCAATGGGTGTGGATACACCCCTTCCGGTATTAAGCAAAACCCATCATCCCCTGTTCCATTATTTTAAGCAGCTTTTTGCGCAGGTGACGAATCCGCCCATTGATGCAATCCGTGAGGAGATTGTCACCTCCACTACGGTTTATGTGGGAACGGAAGGTAATATTCTTGAGGAATCGCCCAAGAACTGCAATATTTTGAAGGTAAATAATCCCATTCTGACCAATACGGATCTGCTGAAAATCAAGAATATGAAGGCGGAAGGGTTTAAGGTGGAAGTGGTTCCCATCACTTATTATAAGAATACGAGTCTGGAGAGAGCCATTGACAGGCTTTTTGTGGAAGTGGACAGGGCTTACCGGGAAGGAGTCAATATTTTGATTTTATCCGACAGGGATGTGGACGAGAACCATGTACCCATTCCCTCCCTGCTTGCGGTATCGGCGTTAAACCAATATCTGGTGCGCACCAAGAAAAGAACCAGAGTTGCGCTGATTCTGGAATCGGGTGAGCCTAGGGAAGTGCATCATTTTGCTACGCTCTTAGGTTACGGCGCCTGTGCGATTAATCCCTATCTGGCACAGGAGAGTATTAAGGAATTAATCGACAATCATATGCTGGATAAGGATTATTATGCAGCGGTAAATGATTATAACAATGCGGTGCTTCATGGCATTGTAAAAATTGCATCCAAAATGGGCATCAGCACCATTCAGTCCTATCAGGGCTCCCAGATTTTTGAGGCAATCGGCATTGACCCTGAGGTGATTAACAAATATTTCTGCAATACGGTGTGCCGTGTGGGAGGTATCACTTTACGGGATATCGAACAGGAAGTGGACAGCCTTCATTCCATGGCGTTTGATCCGCTTGGTCTTGGAAATGACCTGACTTTAGACAGTCCCGGACATCATAAGGCAAGAAGCGGCGGAGACGAGCATTTATATAATCCTGCCACCATTCATATGCTGCAGGAGTCTACGAAGCGGGGCGACTATTCCCTGTTTAAGCAGTATACCGCAATGGTGAACGATGAAAATTCCATCCGGAATCTGAGGGGCTTGATGGATTTCAATTACCCGGAGAAAGGGGTTCCTATCGAAGAGGTAGAGCCGGCATCATCCATTGTCACCCGGTTTAAAACGGGCGCTATGTCCTATGGCTCCATCTCAAAGGAAGCCCATGAGACTATGGCAATCGCCATGAACAGGCTTCACGGAAAGAGCAATTCCGGCGAGGGCGGCGAGGATTTAGACAGGCTGCTGGTAGGCGAGGACGGCCTGAACCGCTGCTCCGCCATTAAGCAGGTAGCGAGCGGGCGTTTTGGCGTCACCAGCCGCTATCTGGTCAGCGCAAAGGAGATTCAGATTAAGATGGCACAGGGGGCAAAGCCCGGCGAGGGCGGTCATCTGCCCGGCGGAAAAGTGTATCCTTGGATTGCCAAGACAAGGCATTCAACCCCCGGAGTTGCCCTGATTTCTCCGCCGCCCCATCACGATATCTATTCCATTGAGGATTTGGCGCAGCTTATTTATGATTTAAAGAATGCCAATAAAGATGCACGGATTTCCGTAAAGCTGGTGTCCGAGGCGGGAGTGGGAACGGTTGCCGCAGGCGTGGCAAAAGCAGGCGCACAGGTAGTTCTGGTGTCCGGCTATGACGGCGGCACGGGGGCAGCGCCCAGAAGTTCCATTCATAATGCGGGGCTTCCTTGGGAGCTTGGGCTTTCGGAAACCCACCAGACCCTGATTATGAACGGGCTGCGCAATAAGGTGCGTATCGAGACGGACGGAAAGCTTATGAGCGGCAGAGATGTGGCGATAGCAGCTATTCTGGGGGCGGAAGAGTTTGGCTTTGCCACGGCGCCCCTTGTGACTATGGGCTGTGTCATGATGAGAGTCTGCAATCTGGACACCTGCCCTGTGGGCGTGGCTACCCAGAACCCGGAGCTTCGGAAGAATTTTAAGGGAAAACCGGAGTATGTGGAGAACTTCATGCTCTTTATTGCGGAGGAGCTGCGCGAGTATATGGCGAAATTGGGCGTGAGAACCGTGGATGAACTTGTGGGCAGAAGCGATTTGCTGAAGGTAAAGGAACATTTAAGCGACAGACAGAAGGAAATCGACCTTACCACTATTTTGGCAAATCCTTATAAGCAAACGAAGCAAAAAGTGATTTTCGACCCAAAACAGGTATATGACTTTGAACTGGAAAAAACGCTGGATGAAAAGGTGCTGCTAAAACAGCTTGGAAAGGCAATCGAGTCGGGGCAGAAGAGAAGCCTTGAGGTGGATGTTTCCAATACGGACCGTGCTTTTGGCACGATTCTGGGCAGTGAAATTACAAAGAAGCTGGGGGACGATGTGGCGGAAGATACCTACCGCATCCTGTGCAATGGCGCAGGCGGGCAGTCCTTCGGGGCATTTATACCAAAAGGGCTTACGCTGGAGCTTGTGGGCGAGAGCAACGATTATTTTGGAAAGGGTCTCTCCGGCGGCAAACTGATTGTATATCCGCCTAAGGGCAGCAAATTTAAGGCGGAGGAAAACATCATCATTGGCAATGTGGCTCTTTATGGCGCTACCAGCGGAAAGGCATTCATAAACGGCGTGGCGGGCGAGCGTTTCTGTGTGAGGAACTCCGGAGCCAGCGCAGTGGTGGAGGGCGTAGGCGACCATGGCTGCGAGTACATGACCGGCGGACGCGTGGTGGTGCTCGGCGGCACGGGCAAGAACTTTGCCGCGGGAATGAGCGGCGGCATCGCTTATGTGCTGGATGAAGGAAACGATTTGTACAAACGCCTGAATAAAGAGATGGTGTCCTCTTCCGAGATTACCTCAAAATATGATGTAATGGAATTAAAGGGCATGATTCAGGAGCATGTGGCGCTTACCAATTCTGCAAAGGGAAAAGAGATACTTGATAATTTCGGAGAGTATCTGCCGAAATTTAAGAAGATTATCCCCCATGACTATGAGAGGGTTTTAAAGACTATAGTGCAGATGGAAGAAAAGGGATTGAGCGCAGAGCAGGCACAGATTGAGGCGTTTTATGCAAATAGGCGAAAATAGGAAATTGAAAACTGAATTATTTAGCAAGTGTCATTGTGTGGATTGTATATCTCATCGCAGACACGCTCTCGCTCCGTGAAAAACGCAGTGGTACATAAGATGCCAAAGTACGGCATCTAAGTACCAGCGTTTTTCAAGGGTCTGCTTATGAGACACACAATCCCCACAATTCGGTTTACAATTGTATTTTTAGAGTTCAAAGCAGGAGGAATAGAAAGAATGGGAAAACCGACTGGGTTTATGGAATATAAAAGGGAGGTCAGTGAAGCCGAATCCCCTAAAAAGAGAGTTAAGCATTTTAATGAGTTTCATGAGCATATGCCCGAGGAGAAGCAGAGGCTTCAGGGGGCAAGGTGTATGGAATGCGGCGTGCCTTTCTGCCAATCAGGCATGATGATTTGCGGCATGGCAAGCGGATGTCCCCTGCACAACCTGATTCCGGAGTGGAATGATTTGGTTTATACGGGAAATTGGGAGCAGGCATACAGCCGTCTGAAAAAGACCAATAATTTTCCGGAGTTTACCTCCCGGGTATGCCCTGCCTTGTGCGAGGCTGCCTGCACCTGCGGCTTAAATGGGGAGCCTGTGTCCACGAAGGAAAATGAGTATGCTATCATTGAACATGCCTATCGGGAAGGGTATGCGGCGGCAAAGCCCCCCAAGGTGCGCACCGGCAAGAAGGTAGCCGTGGTGGGAAGCGGACCTTCCGGTTTGGCCACAGCGGACCAGTTAAATAAAAGAGGGCATCAGGTGACAGTGTTTGAGCGCTCCGACCGAATTGGGGGACTGTTAATGTACGGCATTCCTAATATGAAATTGGAAAAACAGATTGTGGAGCGCAAGAGGAAAATTATGGAGGAGGAAGGTGTAACCTTTGTCACAAATACGGATGTGGGGAAGGACATTAAGGCGGATAAACTGCTTCAGGAATTTGACCGGGTAGTGCTTGCCTGCGGGGCTTCCAACCCAAGGGATATCAATGCGCCGGGCAGGGATGCCAAGGGAATTTATTTTGCGGTAGATTTTTTGAAGGCAAATACCAAAAGCCTTTTGGATTCCGATTTTGCGGATAAGAAATATGTGGACACCAAGGGTAAAAATGTGGTTATTATCGGTGGCGGCGATACCGGAAATGACTGTGTGGGCACCTCCATCCGCCATGGCGCAAAATCCGTGACCCAGATAGAGATGATGCCCAAGGCTCCGGATAAGCGTGCGGAAAACAACCCATGGCCGGAGTGGCCCAAGGTGTGCAAGACGGATTACGGTCAGGAGGAAGCCATTGCCCTGTACGGCCATGACCCCCGTATCTATGAGTCCACGGTAAAGGAATTTATCAAGGACAAAAAAGGCAATTTAAAAGGGGTTAAAATCGTTAAGCTTTCATGGGTGAAGGATGAATCCACAGGGCGCATGAAAATGCAGGAGATAGCAGGCAGCGAACAGGTTCTGGACGCTGAAATTGTGCTGGTTGCGGCAGGCTTTCTGGGAACCCAGAAATATATTGCGGAGGCGTTTGGCGTAGAACTAAATGAGCGCACCAATGTAAAGACGGAAGCCGGTGCTTATAAGACCAATGTGGACAATGTGTTTGTCACGGGAGATATGCATAGGGGGCAGTCCCTTGTGGTGTGGGCTATCCGAGAGGGCAGGGAAGCCGCAAGGGCAGTGGACGAAAGCCTGATGGGGTACTCGAATCTGGTGGTGCAGTAGAGAGCGCGCAGGGCATAGGAGTAGGTATCGGCGTGTTACGAAGAAATTGCTGGGCGAGAAAAAACCGGGAGGGGCTGTAGGAGTCGCTTCCGGCTTTTCTATGGATGATTACTTATCAAAATTGTTTGTAATAAAGTGCATCTGCCTGAAATATTTTCCTCTTATTAAAAATACTTCTGACAATGCTTGTACGGAGGGGGTTGAAGAATGTTGGGCAATCATAATCTCGTTATATTTTGGATCGCTCCCTCCGGGAGTGCTGATGACATACATGGAATGGAAGTAATCAGAACCATCTTCACTTTTCTGTAGCACATCGCCCACTGCAATATCTATCGGCAGGATGCCCGTATAATATCCGCCGTCATTATATCCCCTTGCCTTAGGTCCGTTTCCGCTGTTACCCACAGCATAATCCCACAAGCGGTCAACATTTTCCCATGCAGGAGAGCCTCCTCCGCTTCCGGCATACCATGTGGAAGTCATCCTGACCTTATTGGTGATATTGTTTTTCATTGCCGTATCGGACATGGAAGTGCTCCAGCCGCCATATGCGGCCCAGATGCATTGGGACACAAAGTTAGTACAGTCAGCTCCGGCATCATAAAAATAAGTATTGCGAGATTTTGCATACTTATTTGCATAACTGGCGCCCATGCTTCCGGAATAGATGCAGCTCGTAGCATAGGGCGCTATTTCCTCATCATCCGCCGGTTCTCTTTGGCTGTCCCTCTGCTTCAGGTATACGGAATCCATCTCAGCTTTCAACTCATATAAATCTACAATCAGCCTGTCGGTTTGTTCCCTTACGGTATCCGCATCCCCCATGCTTTCTGTAGCAGGCATAATCATCTGTTCCATGAAATAGTTATAAAAATCATCGTTTTCAAAGGATATGTCCATCAGTTTGACGCCATCGGAGCTTGTCTTGGCATCTATGTGCATGATTAGACCGTAGCTTGCGCCATTCCCTGCGCCGTTGCTGTACTGATGGGTTTCATTAAAACTTACGGTCAGGGCTTGCCATTCCCCCTCCGTTTCCACTGCTACATCTGTTATTTCATATTCATAGGTGGAATAAGCGACATTTAAAACATCCATCATTGCCGTCCGCCATTCCAAAAAGCGCATAAACAGATTTTCCTTCTCCGGGTCTTCAAAAGGAAGGTTGAAGGATTCGGCATTTCGTGACAGAAGCGCATTTTTATATTCCTGCAATACCATTTCCTCAACCGCGCATTGCTTCTCCTGCGCCTTGGCAATACCCATATTTCCGATGGTTAATGCAAAAATAAGGCAAAACATCATAAATCTGTTAGGCATTTTTGTGCCGGTTTTTCTTTTTATCATAATTCAGATCCCCCTTTGTGAAATTTTCATGTTGGCTTTTATCTTTTGTACAGGGGATTATCATACAAAGCCCATGCGATGAACTTTCCAGGGGCTGTTTTCATCTTTTCGTACCAGAAAAAAGGCCCAATAATATTGCTTTCCCTGGGATTCATAAATTGCCAATAAATAAATACAGTTTTGCTTGTCATCCCCCTGAGTGTCCCAATACTTTACTACATAATAATACAACCAATCCTTCGGTAAATAAGTTATGTCATAAACGGCATCTCCGCCTTCCAAATTATCTGTCACATAGTCAATCGCCTCCTTCCGGGGGCTGTTTTCGGTAAGGCATGCATCCATCGCCTCCTTTCTTTTGCTATTGTAGGCATCCACATAGTTTACAACGGCTTCCTTCGCATCTTCCACCTCCCATCTCGTGAAGCCCTGCACATCCCGTTTATAATAAACAGCAGCCCCTATGAAACATACCAAAACCGTGATTCCTGCCGTGGCGCACGCAGCCAGAGCAGCCCACTTGCTTTTTCTGTTCTGCAGGATATGGCGCACCCTCTTTTTCAGTCCGCCCTTTCCGAAGGAAAGCCCGCTGCACAGCCGCCCCCTGCCCTGTGCCATGGCAATGCAGTGCCTTGCGTATTCCTTTGCATCCACGCCCTGTTTTGCTACCACCTCATAATCGCACCGGTATTCCATATCCTCCCGCAGCGCCCGGAAAAAGATTCCCTCCACATAGGGCAGGAACCAGTAAAGACTGCCAGTCAGGTTCATTAACAGCAGTATCAGATGGTGCTTCCGGGTAATATGTGCCTGCTCGTGTAAGAGGATGCTCCGGAACAGGCTTTCGTCCCCCTGCAGGAAACTTTCCGGCACATAGACCGCAGGGCGGATTCCCAGCACCATGGGTCCCGCACTTTCCGTTATCTCCACGGGAACGGAAAGGGAGATGCCCATTTCCCGCAGCTTTTCCGGCGCCAGCCTGTATTTGCGGTCCGCCCTGCTCTTATGATGGAAGATGGCGGCTCCGATTATCCTGTACAATAATGACACGATGCACCCCACTGCCCAGACGGTCAGGGCGGCTTCCCTTACCTTCCGCCTCAGCCTGTACCCGTCCATGTTGTCCCCGGGAAGCGTGACATTCTCGAAATGCCATGCATTTTCAGCACTCCACTCATATTTCACCGGAGCCTCTTCCCTGCCCGGATGCCGCAGCGTCCGTCCCAGGCGCTCCATATAGGGCACAGGGCACAGGGCACAGAGGAAAAAGAGGATCCACAGCCCCTTCAATACCAGAGGGTGCAGGGTCTCTCCCCATATCTTACGGACGATGAGTATGATGCTGCCGGCGAGTGTGATAAAAGCCAAATTAAGTAATATTCCGCTCATTCCTGTCCCTTCCCCCTTTCAATCAGCCTGAGCGCCTCTTCCATTTCTTCCTTCGTTATATATGCATTCTCCACAAAGTTGAGCATCGCCTTTTTGTAGGAGCCTTCAAAAAACTTGTCAATGATTTCGGCAAGCGCCATCTGGCTTCTTTTTTCCCGCGTGTATGCCGGGGCAAAATACAGCACTTCCCGCTGTTCCTCCCTGACAGCCCCCTTTTTCACCAGACGGCGGACAAAGGTTTTGACCGTGCTGTCCGCCCATGCCCTCTTTTCCTTTGCATACAGTACGATTTGCTGCATATTCAGCGGTTCATGCCCTTCCAAAATCTCTAAAATAATTTCTTCACTGTCTGTAATATTTTCTTTTTTGTTCATGTTGCTGTCCTTTCTTTCATTCATTCATTTGCCTTACTGTGTTGGATTACAAATTGTAATTTCTTATAGTTTACATTATGTAAACTTCTCTGTCAACAAATACTTCCTTTTTTAGCATTTCATCCCCAAAATCTTCTTGTGACAGCTCTGAAGAATAAAAACTTTTCGCACTAAAATAGCAAGATTTCATGCACG
>JAMPEB010000027.1 GCA_023665475.1 Lachnoclostridium sp. | reverse complement strand
ATTTCCTCCGTGATAAAAGGCATATAAGGATGCAGCAGCTTCAGCGCATCAATCAACACAGTCTTTAAAGTCCACAACGCCGCATTCTGGCTGACCGCATCATCGGAATTGTAAAGCCTCGGCTTCACCATTTCAATATACCAGTCGCAGAACTCGTCCCAGATAAAATCATAAACCTTCTGCACCGCAATTCCCAGTTCAAAATGCTCCATATTATCAGTGACATCTTTTATCAGGGTATTTAATTTAGACAAAATCCACTTGTCCACGGGCTGCAGATCCTGCGCTGCGGGCATAGTAACATCTTTCGGAACCCTTTCGCCGCTTTCGTCTTCTTTTTCCATATTCATCATGATAAAGCGGGAGGCGTTCCACACCTTATTGGCAAAGTTGCGGCTGTTTTCTACCCTCTCATAATAAAAACGCATATCGTTTCCGGGGGCATTGCCGGTAATCAAAGTAAGCCTCAGTGCATCCGCACCGTACTTTTCAATAATATCCAGCGGGTCAATGCCGTTTCCTAAGGACTTGGACATCTTGCGCCCCTGGCTGTCACGCACCAAGCCGTGGAAAAGCACCGTCTTAAAGGGTTTTTCGCCCATCTGCTCATAGCCGGAAAAAATCATCCTGATAACCCAGAAGAAAATAATATCATAGCCTGTCACCAGCACATCTGTGGGATAAAAATATTTCAAGTCCTCCGTCTGTTTCGGCCATCCCAAGGTTTCAAAGGGCCACAGGGCAGAAGAAAACCATGTGTCCAGCGTATCTTCATCCTGTGTAAAATGGGTGCATCCGCACTTGGGGCATACCTCCGGCATGCTTTTTGCCACAACCACTTCCTTGCACTCATCACAGTAATAAGCAGGAATGCGGTGCCCCCACCAGAGCTGGCGGCTGATGCACCAATCCCTGATATTATCCGTCCAATTAAAATAATTTTTTTCCATGCGTTCGGGAATCAACCGGATTTCGCCTTTTTTCACCGCTTCTCTTGCAGGCTTAATCAGCTCGTCCATCTTTACAAACCACTGCTCCTTCACCAAAGGCTCGATGGTGGTCTTGCAGCGGTCATGGGTTCCCACATTATGGGAGTAATCCTCAATCTTTACTAACAGGCCCTGACGCTCAAGCTCCTCCACAATGGCTTTTCTTGCCTCATATCTGTCCATTCCCGCAAATTTGCCGCCGTTTTCGTTGATGGTGGCATCATCGTTCATAATATTGATGATGGGCAGATTGTGCCTCTTTCCCACCTCAAAGTCGTTAGGGTCGTGGGCAGGAGTGATTTTTACCACGCCAGTTCCAAACTCCCTGTCAACATAAGTATCTGTCACAATGGGTATCACCCTGTTCACTATGGGCAGCAGAACCTTCCTGCCAATCAAATGTTGATAACGCTCATCCTCAGGATGGATAGCCACTGCGGTATCCCCCAGCATGGTCTCCGGACGGGTGGTGGCAAAGGTCAGAAACTCGGTGGCGCTGGGCGTTCCGTCCTCATTTACCAAAGGATATTTAATATGCCAGAAATGCCCTGCCTGCTCCTGATATTCTACCTCCGCGTCGGAGATGGAGGTATTGCATACGGGGCACCAATTGATGATGCGGGCGCCTTTGTAAATATAGCCTTTCTCATGCATCTTCACAAACACTTCGGTGACAGCCTCGTTACAGCCCTCATCCATGGTAAAACGCTCCCTGTCCCAATCGCAGGAAGAGCCTAATTTTTTCAACTGGGAGATAATACGCCCACCATATTCTTTCTTCCAATCCCATGCCCTCTCCAGAAATTTTTCACGCCCCAAGTCATGCTTGTCAATGCCTTCTTTCTTCAGGGTTTCAATAATCCTTACCTCCGTGGCAATGCTGGCATGGTCCGTCCCCGGCTGCCACAGCGCATTATAGCCCTGCATACGCTTAAAACGAATGAGGATATCCTGCATGGTATTGTCAAGGGCATGTCCCATATGAAGCTGCCCCGTGATATTCGGAGGGGGAATCACAATGGTAAAAGGTGTTTTGGAATGGTCAACCTCGGCATGAAAATATTTCTTGTCCATCCATTTCTGATACAATCTGTCCTCCAGCCCCGCAGGGTCGTAGGTTTTTGCTAATTCTTTGCTCATATCTGCCTCCGTTCTGTTTCATGCATTGTTGGTTTTCTATATGAAAATGCCCTCTGCCGACTATGTCAGCAAAGGGCGTCATAAACGCGGTACCACCTTTTTCACAGCTTGCGCTGCCTCTAAAGACTTCGTAAAAAGTCCTATCCTGTAACGGGGATAAACCGTGGGCATCTACTGAAATCCTGCCTTTCGATGCTCCGGCTCGAAAGCTACCTTCTACATTCCTTCCTTCAAGCCGCCTTCCAGCGCAGAACCTGTCTGCGGCAGCCCTCTCTGGCAAGGGGTAATGCATACTCCTCTTTGTCATTGCCTTTTTCTATTGTTTATTAATATAGTATATGGGAGGAAATTTGTCAAGGGGGTTTTGCATATCACTCACCATAAAGAGTGTGAAAGTATGCTGCAAACCCTTCAGCGGTTACGGGTTTTCGACAACCAAAGGAAACGAAGTTATGCTGCCGTCTGCGCTGCTTACCGTAAAATAACATTCAACCATGGAAATTCTACCGTTGCATTGATATCCTATGTCTCCATATGTCCTCTGGGAAAATCCTCCGTTTACCGTTACATGTTCTTTATTGCCATCATAATAAACCACCAATTGCATCGTTGCATCAACATCATCATCCGCAGATACTGTTGCATATGCGTAGCTGCTGTTGTTGCATCCTACTTCCAATTCCACCAATGTACTCCCCACATAAACCCTTGTTGATGTGTCGGGGATGCGTTTCAGGGATGCCGCATATGCAGTGCTGCTCTCCATTGCTACCACAAAGAGCACTAATGCCAAGCTGATATAGATAAGAATCTTTTGTTTCTTCATTTTCTTCCTTCCTTTCTTAGTCATCCAACCAACGGATGCTCCACCACATATTTCACATTCCCTTCTTCATCCAATATCATGAAAAAAGGCCAATTAGTCAATGGAGCGGAAAAAGATTTTGCATAATATAAAAATACTTCTGGTCTGGTAATTACCCACTCTCCTTCGTTGTGTCGGTCGGACAATTCCTTCACTATGGGGTTATTCTTCACATTGCATATATGAAATTCTATATCTTCCGCCAAAGGTATGCTAATCAGTTCCTCCTTCACATTCCGAGATGCATAAGTTCCTGGATCATCCAAAGAGAATCCGAATTCCTTCCATCTTTCTGTTTCCGAAGGCCATACAAATTCGATAGGGTCTATATATATCTGATCTTGTTTCCCATCATAAGAAAGATAAAACCCCCTAAAATTAAACGCATAATCATATTCCGCCGCGGTAAAACCAAACCCCGCATTGGCATCCTTCCCGATAAACCAGAGGGCATCCCCCGTTTCCTGTATTTCCCTTTTTTCGCCTTCCGTGCTTTCGCCAAAGCCAAGGGATTCTTTTGTGCCAGCCAACGCCTCTTCCGATACTTCCATGCCGGAAACGGTTTCTTCCGTCTCTCCGTCCACTTCCACAGACTGCAGAACTTCCGCCAAAGTATCGCTTTTCTCTTGATGGTTCTCACGCCTGTCCGCACATCCACACAGCAGGAAGATGAGCATCAGAATAATAACTGCGTAAAATCGCTTTCCCACATCAATACCTCCTAATTAAACTGATAGAATGTAACATCTTCCGTGGTATAAGTATGATAAGTTGAATCTTTCTTCACATTTGAGTGGTCGGAATATTTTATAGTATTTCCATCATAGTATGTAACCATGGCTACATGGCTATGGTCATTCCAATACATAATGCATCCAATGGACACAGAGGAAACAGGCACTTCAGAAATATATCCTTTATTTGTAAAATAGATTTTTATTCCTCCCATTTCAGGATAAAATCCTGTCCGTCTCCAATTATCTCCGGCACCCCAAACATCACCCCATGTCTTCGCCGGATACCACTCACCTGCCGTGTCAGTCGGAATCCCTCCTGCATGGATGCACTTTGACACAAAATTGGCACAGTCACTGTTCCCATCCCCGCTGAATTCCGGCTCATCCGTTGCATGGGCTCTTGCATAGGTAACGGCGCCGCTCGCCCTGTAACCGGAAGAAGCCCTGCTGGTCACGGCATCCGCTTGCTGTTCCACCGCCATCCTTGCTGCTTCCGCTCCCCTTTCATAGGTTGCAAGGTCACAGAATCTGCCGGTTTCTTCCACCTTTTCCCAAGAATAGCTTTCCCCTTGGTTTACCCCGCGGTAGAGCTGTATGGAAATACCGTCTGCGGCCTCCGATACTTCCGCATGGTACACGAAGCCTGTCTCATAGGGCTGTAAATAATATTCTTCTACCAGACTTTTATATTGTTCGGCTTCCGCTTCTATAGCCGCAGCATCCCTCGTTCTCCTGATATCCGTATTGTCATATGCCGACATGATTCCCTGATAATAAGGGCTTTGGTCATACGGTCTGATCAATGTCATATCTGCACTGGCATATACATCCGTTCCGTATGTGTTTCCGTCCATCGTTTCGTTTTCAAATGTAAACTTCCAATTTTCAAAAGCATACACGCCATCATAATAAGTATCCTGCGTCTTCTTTATTTCCTCGCATATGCGCTCCCGGATATCAGCCCCAACATCCGACACAATGGTATCTCCTGCTGCGGAAGTAACTTTCTGTGCATTTACTGTCAGATGCGCTACGCCAAATCCGCTTACCAGCATCGCTGCGGCCATTAAGACTGCTGCCTCTTTAAATTTGGTTTTTAAAATTCCCATTTGTATACCCCCTATTGTATGTTCTGTACTTCCGTTTCATTATAACACCCCCTCAAACAACTTCCACAATCTGACCTTAAAATATCCCTTTTTGACCTCGGGTTTTTGATTGTCTGTCTTATCGATATGGTATGATAGGTAAAGTCATTTATTTTTATCCCAAAACATCCATCATAATCTCCACAGTGAAAACTCCCTTCTCCATATGGTATTCCATGCTTCCTTCATATTTTGACACTATCTGTTCGATTATCTGCATCCCCCACCCATGGAGAGCGGGCGTTTTCTTTGTGGTTTTCAGTCTGCCATTCTCCTTTGGAGGAATTTTTATGCAATCATTTTTTATCTGTATCATCAACATTCTATGAATGGGCTTTATCTGCACCCATATCTCTTTTTCAGCGCCTTCCACAGCATTATCCAAAAGATTGGTAAGCAGTGCGCACAAATCCTTTTTCTTCATTGCAATGTCCTGCGGAAGCCTCTGCACATCCATATGTACCGAAATTCCCACCACTGCTGCCCTTTTTTCCATTTCACAAAGAATGACATCCGCCATGTCAATGCCTGTGCGCAGGGGAATGGAAAAAAGTTCCATAGGCTCCCTCAGACTTTCTATATATTGCTTTGCCTGCTCTTTATCGTCTTTTTCCAGCATACGGTATACAGCATCCAGATGATGGTTCATGTCGTGGTACAGCTTGGCATTAGCAGTATAAAATTCATTTATCTGCTCATAATTACGCTCCAGCATGTCGTTCTGGGTGTTCATTATCTGAATGCGCATCTGTAGTTCTTTTTTCTTTATCATAAAATAAGAAACATAGACACATGCCATAAATATAATAAGAAAAAAGCTCCACACCAATACAATAGCAAGTTCGTTCAATTTTCTTCTTCCCCTTTGCACCAATACTTCCGCAGCTTATCCTTCAGTTCCGTAAGCCTGTTTCTGTTTACGGTTACCTTGGCTCCATTAGTAAACCATACATATCCTTCCTTAAAACCGGAAATCCGGGCAAAATTGCAGATAAGCCCTTTGTCCACCCAGACAAAATCCTTTGGAGGCAGCTCCTGATACACTTGTTTGAGCGTTTTTCTGACTTTGGCATTTGTCCCATCCATCATTTCAATATAAGCATATTTTTCCCTATGCCAAATATAGATAATCCGGTTTAAAGGTATTCTCTCCAATCCGTTCCGGTTCTCTGCCAGATAATACTTTTCCCTGCTGTCCCCTATCTCCCTAACCGCATCCGATAGGGCATTGGGAAGCATCTGTCTTAAACATCGCTTGGGAATAAAGCGATAAGGCTGCACCTGAAAAGACTCATATACATACTTTTCATAAAAGGTAATAAAAATAATCAGCATATCGGGAAATTTCTTCTTTAACTGCCGCGCCAGATTCATACCGCCCATTTCCGGCATCTCGATATCCAACAGCGCGATGTCTATTTTGACTCCCCTTTCCATTTCTTCCAGAAGAGAATGTTCATTAGCAAAAAAATATATTTCATGTACCACCTTATCCTGTTTCATGCATTTTTCCGCTTCTTCTGCAATCCACTGTCCATTATCCGTATCATCATCACAAACAGCTAGAAAAATCATCATTCACCCCATTATGCTTTCGTATACTCCTATCCCATTTCCTATCTGATTTTAGAATAACACAAGATGGTAGTGTTGTAAAGCCCTTATTTGATGGTAAACGGATCCCTCGAACGCCGGAAAAGATAATCCCGACTCTTCAACCTTTCACACAATCATCACACTGAAAGAAACCTGAAAGCATCCTTTTCAGCCTTCCGTATATGGGGAGGAAAAGCATTGCAACGAATATACCGCATAATAAATATTGCAGGGAAGAAGCAATCAATATCTGCCCCGGTCCTACTTCATACAGTTTTTCCTCTATGGTAACAAGGTTTACATCCGTGTAAAAAACAGTAATCAGATTTAACAGCGTTATCATACCGCCTGTAAGCGCTGATGTTATCATTGCAAGTTTGACCGCATGTACCGCTTTCCCCGCTTGGCTGGCGGAAATGTCGGAATCAGGCATAATGCAGTAGGGGAACGCACATCCCAATTCCTTAAGCGAACCGGAAGCTGCTGCAACAATCAGAATCATTCCTATTACCAGAATAAAACTTACCTCTTGCATACAATTTCCAAATTTTAAACGGCACTCCCAATGGATATAGACAATAAAAAGCGCAATCATCGCAGCTTCTCCCAAAAGGAGCGTCACTAAGTTTATCCATTTTTCTCCTGCCATATTATTTTTATTACTTTCCCTATTTTCATTATCTTTCATTCTGATACCTCCTTGTTTTCCCTTTGCTGACAACAACGAAATGAAATCTGCTAACTGTTACATTTCCATATAATCATTTCTCATATGCTATGCTAAACCCATACAGAGAAATAATTCTATTCCTTTCAGACACGCCGTATATCAAATCTTCTTGTGGGTCCTCCAAAATAATCTGCATCGTTTCAAAACATTTCATCCTGTTTGCCTCAATACTTGCTTTCAGCAAAAACAGATAACCGGTGACGCAGAACAGAAAAACAGCGGCATACTTGGATAGTCGAAAAAATGCATCCATTGCCGGATGGGCTTCCCGCCATATCAGCTTTTCCATTTTATGTTCAAATTTATCGGAAAACTGATATTCGTAATCCGTTGTCTGTTCTAATTCCTTTATGATTGCTTCATCTGCAAGCGGCATATTTTGATACAGCCAATCATCCGTTACCTTGTTCTGTTCCACAGCCATCCTCCTCCTGCTTTTTTAACTCTCTCTCGATTAACGCTTTTCCCCTGACAATCCTCTGCCTTACCGTGACTTCCTTAATTCCACAGATTTCTGCTATTTCGCTGTTTTTCATCTGCGACGAGTATTTCAGTAGAAAAATATCTCTATACTTTACAGGCAGATTCTTCAACACATTCAAAATAGGATTATCCATACCTGTTTCCATATAGGACATCGGTAACTCACCCTCTCCCAATTCATCCATATAAAGTTCCTTATGCCTCTGTCTATTCCGTTTCCTATAGATATCAATCGCCGCATTTTTGGTAACGGTTATCAGGTATCTCTTGGTAGATAAACTGTCTGCTTCTCCCACCTCCCCCATATGCTTAACCAGCTTCATAAACGCATTGTGTACCGCATCCTCCGCCAGATACGAATCGTGTAAAACATCCATGGCCACTTTCTGCATCAGATACCTGTATTTTTCATAAAGAATAACAAATTTTCTTTTATTTTCCGGCGTATCTGCCATCATTAAAAAAATCATAAGTATCCTCCAATAACGCCTCTTTTAAATCCTACCCATCTTCTATAATAATGATAACGAAACACAATCCTCTTTTTGTTACAACTCACATAAAAAAGTAAAATATGCTCTTGCAAACTGGTCTGATTAAAAAAACTCATTCTGGCACTTTTTAACAAGCCACTCGTTGTATATACTATCCATATGTTCCTACACTGATCAGAAGGAAAAAGTAAAGTGAAAATATAACAGGGAAATGAGGGATATTATGAAAAAAGCAAAACAAAATTCAAATGCTGCACAGACGGAGCGGAAGAAAAGTTATGGTCTTTTAATCGCAGGGGCGGTTCTCATTGTTATCAGCCTCATCTTTGCAGTATACCATTACAACAACAGTTATGGGCAGTCCATAGCTGTGGGCAAGGAACTGAACGAGGTCAAAAATCAGATAGACGCCGTAAAAGCCGGCACTGCCACCGGGGATTTGGATGCCTTGAACGAAAGTAAGGCAGCTTTGACCAATACCAAATTAAATTACGAACGGCCTTATTCTTACAGTCTTGCCGCATTATTTTTAAGCATTCTGCTGACTGTCCGGGGAATCTTCAATGCTACCGTCGGCGTCAATGCTTCCCGAAAAGCCGACTTGAAGAAACTGGCTCAGGCAGGGCTTTTGGCAGCTCTTTGCTATATCGGGTTTGCCGTTTTCAAATTTGACATTCCCGTGGGCACGGAAAAAACAGCTTTCCATTTCGGTAATGTATTCTGCGTGCTGGCAGCGCTTTTATTAGGTGGCTATTGGGGCGGTCTTGCGGGCGCCGTGGGAATGACCATCGGCGATTTGACCACTTCCTATGTGACCAGCGCGCCAAAGACTTTTTTGTTAAAATTGTTCATCGGTCTGGCGGTAGGCTTGGTAGCCCATAAGATTTTCAAGATAAACGAGTCCCACTCCCCTGCCTATGTGACAAAAGTGGCGGTGCTTGCTTCCGCCTGCGGCATGGGATTTAACATTATTGCAGACCCTCTTGTGGGATATTTTTACAAGACTTACCTCTTGGGCGTTCCTCAGGATTTGGCTGCAACCCTTGCGAAGATTAATCTCATAACCACATCGGTTAATGCAGTCATAGCCGTTATCGCCGCATCCATATTCTATCTGGCGCTTCGCCCGGCGCTGAAAAAGGCGGGACTGCTATAAAATAAAAATCGAGAGCTGCTGCAAACACAGTTATCTGTCTAAGCAACAGCTCTTTCTTTATGTTGTGGGAACCGCCTATTCCTGAAAGTAAATTTCAATGCTTCCCATGGCGCAGTCAATCTCAATCTTTTTCGCCGCCTGATTATTGATTTTTGTACCGCTTGCCAGACCGCTGTATTCCCGTGTTCCGATGATTACGCTTCCCATGGCGCTTTCAATCTCGTAATTAAAATCCTTTTCCTTTCCGGCAAGCTCCATGCCGACACTGCCCATACCGCATTCCACATCCCCCTTATTTTGAATGTTTCCGTCAAATATCAGACTGCCCATTCCCACTTCCGCATTTAGTTCGCCAATCTGCATTTCCTTTAATTCCGCACTCCCGGCGCCTAACGACAGTTCCAATTTACCGATTTGGGCGCCCTTTCCCAGAAGCTCACCTGCGCCTATCTCAAGCTCCGCTTTATCCGCAGCCAAAGCCCCCAACTGTAATTCGCCTGCGTCCATATCCATATCCACCTTAGAAAATACGGTTCCTTCCGGCACATACAGCCTGATGCCTCTCATAGTTGTATGATGTTCCCGATGATGTGTTGATTTCAAATACAGCGTCTTGTTTTGCACATAACACTGCAAATCGCTTTCATTTACCGTTTCCACATGAATTTCCCCATCCTGTGAGGGACAGATTTCCATGTAATAGCCACAGATTTCCACCTCCAGATTTTGAATGCCGCTCCCCAAAGAATATTCCTTCCTCTCTCCGGTAATCGCATCTAAAGTATCGGGAATATTGTCTACGCCGTTCAAACCTATATCTCCGTCGCCCCAATGATCCCAATAATCATCCCCATCGTCCCAATAATTGTCCCACTCCCACACACCGGGCAGATTGATCCAGTTCCAGACCCTGCCCAGTGAAATGGGTCGCCATCCTCTGTTTATTCCGGAAACCACCGAAAGTATAATGCCTGCTCCTATCATACTTAAAGCGATGATACTGCATCTTTTCATAAATTTTCCCATTTCTATACCTATACCTTTCAAGTCTTCTTATTTATGTTTTCCGCCAATGTTCCGGCACAGCTTTACCGTTCCCCTCCAAATTGCGGGAGTTGCGATTCCGGCCATTGCTACCGTAAGCATCAAAAACAAAATTCCGAGTCCGCCGCATATCAAACCTCCCCCGATCATGCCGATTCCGGAAAAGGGCGAGGATATCAGTTTCATGATACCGCCCACTGTCAGCACCAACAGCATCAAAATAAGAATCACTGCAGCTATCCCAAAACCTAATATTAAACCAAACCACGCCGCCACAAGTCCAATCAGAATGCCCAGCGCTCCTGAACCGACTCCCAGCAGAATAGGCGATGCCAAAACACATAACACGATAATCAACACAATGGTTTCGGTGGATAGTTTGTTTTTCCCGTTCTCTTCTCCGGCAGGCAGTCCTGACTGTTCAGATTGCCCTGACTGCCCATACTTCACTATCTCATTGCGGTTTGCCGAATTTTTTTCATATATATTTTCTCCGCTGCCGCCGTTCAGCTCTTTCTTGATGGTCTGAGCCACTCTTGCAGGGGAACCCAGAGCGGCAATGACATCCTGCTCGTTTTCCTCTCCCGCATCATTAAAATAATCGTCATAATACTGCAATGCCTCTCTGCGCTCCGAAAATGAAATATCCTGAAGCAAGATTTCCAATTGTCTCATAAATTCTGCTCTGTTCATTCCTATCTCTTATCCTTTCCCTCAAAATGAATTCTGCCCTCAAAAAGTCCCGTTATCTTATCCGCATACAGCCTCCATTCGCTTTCATAAAGCTGAAGCTGCGCCCAGCCCCTGCTGGTCACTTTATAATACCGCCTGTTCCTTCCGGCGCACTCCCTGTCATAGACCTCCAAACAATCGTCTTTTTGAAGCCTGCAAAGCACCGGATACAGGGTGGATTCGGACAGATCTATCACCTGTCTGACCTCCTGCGTAATCTTATATCCATAAGTTCCTTCCGGCTCCTTGGATACCACTGCCAGCACAATTGCGTCTAACAGTGTTGCTCCCGTATTGAATACCATTTATCTGCTCCTTTTCCTGTTTTTCCGTATCGGCTTTCATGTCCGATTCCGGCTCTTGCGCAGAGCCTTACTTTTGGCTCCGATTCCGGCTCTTGTTTCTGCTTCCGGTTTTCCTTACCTTACCTTGAATACCATACAATTTTATAATATTATATGGCGTATAATATTATTTGTTATTCATACTATACGCCGTATAATATACATTGTCAATAGGATAATGAAATTATTTTTGAATAAAATAAAAGTGGCTGTCAAAATGGAAAAATCCATTCTGACAGCCGAAAAGAATGTCTATGCAACCTGCTGTATCTATCTTTTGTTCTCCAAGTCACTCCTACTTTTTGTGATTTCGCACAGCTCTTAGTAATCACACTTCCGGGTACGGGTCATCAAACAGTCTGTCCCATTTATACCTACCTTCCAGAAACAGATAAAGCTGCGCTAATGCCCCCGCAATTCCGGCAGTGCCAACGGCATACGAAATACTTGTGGTTATTTTGTCGGGACGGACTCTCTCAAAGGCAAGAGGAAATGCAATACCCTTCCCTTGCTTTTCCTGCTCCCCAAGCAAAATATTTCCAGCAGTCACAGCCACTTCCTTTGCTTCCTCACTTCCGGTTATCATACTGTAATTGATGAAAAACTGCAGCACTCCGGCAGTTCCGCAGCAAAGACAGGTGGTATTCCAATATCCGGCGGACTGTTTTTCCGGAACCCCCAGATGCCTTAACCCTTTATAAAGCCCTGAAATATCCTCCAGATACTCTTCCTTGCCTGTAATCTGATATAGCTTATAAAACAGCTTGCTTGTCCCAGCCGGACCATGACAGCTTGATACATAAAAAATGGTTTCTTCCTTCGGATTGTCATGCCATGGAATCAGAAAACCATCCCCCTGCTTTACCGCAATCGCCTTTAAGTGCGCTGCTGCCCCAACCGCTGCATCCAGATATTTCTCATTTCCTGTAGCATCATATGCAATGGTAAGCGCATATCCCACACCCGCCGTTCCACATTCAAAGTTAGGCACCCTTGTCTGGTTTTCATGCGCCGTGCTGAGCCATGCCAGACCGCCCCTCGGGTCCTCCTCTGCCTTTGACAATATAGTATCCGCCGCCGCACAAACTGTCTGTCCAATCCTTTCATCCTTTAAAAGTTCGTTTGCCTTAGCAAGAAATACAAGGATTCCGCCGTCAAAAAGCATACTAGTATCACCATTCCACCAAATTCCAGTAGCATCCTGCTTTGCCGCATCTATAACCGCATATGCAATATCCCTTAAAGTCTGTAAATCCTTATCCCTCTTTGCATACTTGTAATACTGCGCAATCAGCATACCGATTCCTGCGATGCCCATATAGACTCCATACTCGATTCCCGGCATATTGACTCCGCTTATGGTTACTTCCGTCTGTTCCTTCCAATGCGCATCCAGATAATCAACTGCCTTTTCCGCGTAGGTAAGATACTTTTCATCGCCCGTTATCTGATAAAGCTCTAAATACAAATAGCCGATTCCGCCCGTTCCGGAAAAGTAGGAGATATCCGGCTTGTCCGTCTTATTCTCCGTAGAGGGCTCTTCATCCCTCCAATAGATTCCTTCCGGCGCCTCCACAAGAAACTGTTCCAGATATTCCCCCACACTCTTTGCCGCTTCCAGATACTCCACCGGCGACTCCGCTTTCTTCTGCCGGAAGCTTTTCCCGATTTTAAATGCATATTCTATCCGATTTCCCATACCAATAACCATGCCTTTCTCCGCACTAGTTCTCTTTAAACATGGATGACAAATACTTTTGACCGCCATCCGCCATCAGCACAACAATGTTTTTCCCTTTATTTTCCGGTCTGTCCGCCAATTCCTTTGCAGCAACCAAAACGGCTGCTGAGGACTCCCCAACAAACAACCCGTCGCTTGCGGCAATCTCATGCGCTACTTTATAGGCATCCTTGGCGGACACGGTAATCTCCTCATCATAGTTAAATCCATATTTCTTAAAAAATATGGGAGCCATAGGGTCTGACCTTCCGTTTAACTTTAGGATTCCGTCAATTTTAGGCGTTGTCTTCCCCGGCGCCGGCAAAGAATCCGCATCCGGCAATGCCAGCACAACCTTTACATCCGGGTTTTGCTCCTTTAAATATTTGCTCACTCCCGCAATCGTGCCGCCTGTTCCGCACATTGCCACAAAAATATCCACCTTGCCCTCAAGCTGATTCCAGATTTCGGGAGCCGTCGTTTCGTAATGCGCTTGGACATTTGCATCATTCTCACATTGATTTGTATAGAAATATCCGTGGGAAGCGGCATATTCTCCCATGGGAACCAAGGTAGACTGAAAAGTCGCGTTAGGATTCATCATAACCTCCGCAACATTGGGAACATCCAGAAAGCTCATTAATTCCGCCCCATATGCACGCAAAATCTGCGAACGCTCAATGGACACGCCGGGTTCCAAGGCAATCACCACCTTATATCCCTTTGCGGCGCCCAAAGCTGCCATGGATATTCCGGTGTTTCCGCTGGTATTTTCAAAAATGGTGTCCCCCGGTTTTAATTTTCCTTCCTTTTCCGCCTGCAATATCATCCGCTTGGCAATTCTATCCTTCACACTTCCCGTGGGATTAAAGAATTCCAGCTTTCCATAAATTCTGGCTTTCAAGTCGTTTTGCTTCTCATATCCCTCAAGCTCTAATAAAGGGGTGTTTCCTACATAATCAAGAATGCTCATTTCCTTTTCCTCCGTAATCATATTATTCCTATTGGTTTTCTATGAAATAATATTAGCATTTCCCTATTGTGTTGTCCAATCACGAATACTTTGAACCTGTTATAACTTTAGATTATAACCATACCTACCTGTATGTTACAGATTCGAGACAGCCGATTTTATCCGTTCCAATGCTTCTTTGATAACACTCCTGCTTGTCGCTATATTAATTCTCTCAAAGCCTTCTCCTGCCTTGCCAAAAATCGCTCCGCCATCCAGCCAGAGCTTTGCCTTCTTTACAATGAAATCCTCAAGCTCCGGTTCCCGCAGACCCAAGCCCCTAAAGTCAAGCCAGATTAAATAAGTTCCCTCCGGCTCAATCAACTTAATCTGCGGCAGTTCCCTTTTTAAATACTCCTTGACAAATGCAAGGTTTCCCTGCAAATAGACTTTTAATGCCCTGTACCATTCTTCCCCATAGCGATATGCCGCCTCACATGCGGCAATGCCAATCGTGTTTAACTGGCTGTAGCCAGCCGCAGCTATCTGCCGCTTAAATGCATGGCGCAGCTTTTCGTTCGGAATAATAATATTGGATATCTGAAGCCCTGCAAGATTAAAGGTCTTGGCAGGCGATGTGCAGATAACGGTTATCTCCGCCAGCCTTTCATCCACATTTAACAGGGGAATATGCGTATAGCCCTCAAAGGTAAAATCCTCATGAATCTCATCACTTACGATTATCACATGGTATTTGCAACAAATTTCCGCAATCCGCCCTAATTCCTCCTTTGTCCACACGCGCCCCACGGGATTGTGCGGACTGCATAACAAGAACAGCTTCACCTGATGCTCTGCAATTTTCTTTTCAAAATCCACAAAGTCCATGTGATACTTTCCATCTTCGCCCAGAATAAGATTGTTGCTGACCACAACCCGGTTATTATCCTCTATTACCTCCGTAAAAGGGTAATATACGGGCTGCTGGATAAGCACTGCATCCTTCTCCTTTGTATAAGCCCTCACAGCCATGGCAAGGGCAAACACCACCCCCGGCGTTTTCACAAGCCAATTCTCTTTGATTTCCAGCCCATGATGGCTTTTTAACCAGCCGGACACCGCCTCAAAATAACGCGCTCCGGTTTCCGTATAGCCGAATATTCCATGCTCTGCTTTTCTTTTGATTTCTTCCAATATAAGGCTTGAGGTTTTAAAATCCATATCTGCGACCCACAGCGGCAGAATATCCTCCGGCTTCCCGCGCCTTACCGCAAAATCATATTTTAAGCTGTCCGTATTTTTTCTGTCCACAATTTCATCAAAATTTATATTTTTTTCTGTCATATCGACACCTAAACCTTCCTTCGTTTTATTAAATATACAGGGCTTTATATCCGTCATAAGAATGAATGGCTTCCCTTAAATCGGATATTAAATCCTCTTTATCTTCAATTCCTGCCGACATGCGCAGCACACAATCCGTTATCCCGTTTGCGAGCCTTACTTCCTCCGGCACATCCGCATGGGTCTGGGTACAGGGGTATGTAAGCAGCGTTTCCACGCCGCCCAGACTTTCCGCAAAGGGTATCAGCTTTGTATGCTTTAAAATATGCTGCGCCAATTCCTTGCTCTCCAACTCAAAGGTTATCATAGAGCCAAAACCTCGCGCCTGCTTTTTACAGATTTCATACCCCTCGCTCCCCTCGATTCCCGGATAATATACCTTCTTTACCTTTTGCTCCGATAAAAGGTATTTCACAATCGCTTTTGCATTCTCCTGAGCCTTCTCCATTCTAAGGGGCAGCGTTTTGATTCCCCGTAAGATCAGCCAACTGTCCATAGGCGCTAATCCGGAGCCCACCGTCTTAATGATAAAACGCATCTTTTCCGATATTTCCTGAGAATTTGTTACCACAAATCCCGAGAGTGTATCGTTATGTCCCCCCAGAAACTTCGTTCCGCTGTGGATTACCACATCCGCCCCCAGAGTAAGGGGATTTTGGAAATATGGCGACATAAAAGTGTTATCCACAATCAAAAGCAGCTTGTATCTTTTCGCAATATCCGCCATTTTCCGGATATCCACAACATTCATCATGGGATTTGTCGGCGTTTCGATAAAGATGGCTTTTGTATTCTCTTTTACATAACTTTCCACATCTTCCTTACTGCAATTAATATGAGAAAAGGTAATACCGTTCTTTTCACTAATGTTATGAAAAAGGCGTATACTGCCGCCATAAAGGTCTGCATCCGTAATCAGATGGTCGCCCGGCTTAAAAATTTCCATAAGCGCTGTAATTGCAGCCATTCCACTGGAAAATGCCAAGGCATCCGTTCCGTTTTCCAACGATGCAACCACCCTTTCAAGCTGCTGCCTTGTTGGGTTTTGGAGTCTGGAATAATCAAACCCTGTGCTTTTCCCAACCTCGGGATGCGCATATGTGGCTGTCTGATATATGGGAAAGCTTATGGTTCCGGTAGATTCTTTCTCAAATTTTTCTTTGTTCCCATAGATACACTTTGTGGCAAATTGTAATTCCATCACTTCATCTCCTCCATAATGTCAGGTTCTTTTCCTGTTAGGCTCATTTCCTGTCCGTTCCCTTTTCATACTGTTTTAGTATGGAAACATATTTTTCTCCAAGCACACTGAGCGGCATTGTCCTCTTCTTTATGTAGCCGATAGTCATTTTTTCCTCGGATATCAAGGGAATCGCCACATAGCCGCTTCCATTTAATTTTTCACATATAATGCCGGAGCATAAGGTAAAGCCCTTCATTCCCGTCATAAGGTTCAGCATAGTTGCCCGGTCATCTGCTTTGATAATCCGCTTGTACTTATGCGTGGAATACATCTCTTCCGCAAAATAAAAGGAATTGTTATCACCCTGCTCAAAAGACAGGCACGGATAGTCCGTAAGTTCCTCAAAGGAGAGCCTTTCTTTATCCGCGAGCGGATGCTCCGCACTCATATAAACATACACATCGCATTGAAAAAGCGGAATAAACTCCAAATCCTTATCCATCAGAATTTTATTTAACGCTTTTTCATTAAATTCATTTTGATAAATAATTCCCAGTTCACTGCGGAATTTCTCCACATTTTCAATAACTTCCGCGGTTTTCGTCTCATGTATGGCAAGTTCATAATCATGGAGTTTAAACTCTTCGGCAAGTGTCATAAAGGCTTCTACCGCAAAGGAATAATGCTGCATGGACACGCTGAATTTATTGGTAAGCGCCTGCCCTGACGAATACCTGTCTTTTAACATCGTGCTCATTTCTACGATTTGTCTGGCATAGCTTAAGAAATTTTCGCCTTCCGCAGTAACGATAATTCCCCGCTTATTTCTTATAAAGATTGCTATTTGCAGCTCTTCCTCCAATTCATGAATGGCATTGGATAATGCAGGCTGAGAAATAAATAATTCATTTGCCGCCTTGTTCATGGATTTGGTTTCCGCTATTTTTACCGTATATATGAGCTGTTGCAGTGTCATGATATCTTCTCCTTTCAAGGTTATTATAATCTAAGAGCTTTGGTCCGGCTAATACAAATAAAATATGCCCTGTTATAACTTTAATTTATAACAGGGCGGTGTTGATTCAAAGGGTATGTCTTGCTATTTTCATGATTGCGTATAAATTAATGCTCACACTTCCAGAAATATGCGCTGTATGCCGGAAGCAGGCTGCCTCCCCCGAAATCGTGGTTCTCACCGGATATCAAATCAACTGCCATGCCGCATCCCGCATCAAAATGTGCCGTATAATCCTCCGAATCCGCATTGATTGCCACAAGGATGCGCTCATGCTCCGACTTTCTCTCAAAAATACACTGTTTGTTGGTCAGCACGATAGAACGGAAAGTACCATAATTTAACCCCTCGGAGTTTTTCTTGGCTTCGCTTAATTGACTAATCCAGTCACCAAGCTCATTCCACACAGGCTCCGCAAAGCTTGCGCGGAGCGCAGGGTCGCCCTCGCTCTTCTGTGCCTTTGCCCCCCACTCGCTTCCATAATAAACGCAGGGGATGCCCGGCATTCCGAATGCCAATGCATAAATAAGAGGCAAATGCTTTTCATTGGTCAAAATGCTGGCAACTCTGGTCACATCATGGTTGTCCACGAAAGAAAGCATATGTTTTCCTCTATATAAGGTCCAATTCTCCGGACCGAACTGTCTGAGCAGGGAATGTACAATCTCAAAGAGATTCATGCTGTTGAAGCTGGAATACAGCCCCTTATAGCACTCGTAATTGGTCACGGAATGCAGCATGGAGTCATTCATCCACTGGTTATAGTCCCCATGCAGGGTTTCTCCTAATAAGAAGAAGTCCGGCTTCAAGCCGTCGCAGAACTGACGGAGCCTGCGCAGGAAATCATGGTCCAGACAATATGCCACATCAAGGCGCAGACCATCAATGTCAAACTCATCCACCCAGCCCTTGACTGCAGAAAAAATATGCTGAATCACTTCCTCATTCCTTAAGTTCAACTTTACTAAGTCATAATTGCCTTCCCAGCCCTCATACCAAAGACCGTCATTATAATTGGAATTGCCGTCAAAGCTGATATGGAACCAATCCTTATAGCGTGATTCCCATCTGTGCTGCAGCACATCCTGAAATGCCCAGAAGCCGCGGCCGACATGATTGAAAACGCCGTCCAGCACTACCTTGATTCCCTCTTTGTGCAGATTGTCGCACACCTGTTTAAAATCCGCATTGACTCCAAGGCGGGTGTCAATTTTCGTGTAATCCCTAGTATTGTACCCATGAGTATCGGACTCAAATATCGGGGAAAAATATATGGCGTTGGCTCCTAACTTCTTAATATGAGGAATCCAATCATTCACCTTCAATATACGATGCTCCAACTTTCCATCATTTTCATAGGGCGCTCCGCAAAAGCCCAAGGGATAAATCTGATAAAACACACTTTCATAAGCCCACATAATAATCTCCTCCTACTTAATAAATATGGCAAAAAATTGCCAACAGAATCATTATACCACACATATGTTTTTACTTCACTAACTAAATTTGAAATTTTTCCTTCAATAACACCCACTAGTTTATCATTTGGAAATAAATGTCGATTTTTGTCGTGTCATTTTTAAAGAAATCCACTAAATCCACAGGGTTATCCACATATATACATGACTGTCAAACGGGTGTTTTTCTATCTGTCACTTCCCTGTCATTTCTATATCACCGTCATTTTGCATGATGTCATTTCCTTCATTTTGAATCCTGCCAAACCGACGGCCAGGAATCCCAAAACCTCTCCACCCGCCTTGCTATGGTTTCCAGACCGACTTCCTCAAAATTTTCCCATTCTCTGGGAAATAGCTTCTTATAGGTATATTGCAGAAAACGCTCATCCAACAGGGTAACTATCCCTATATCCTCCGCCGTACGGATGACCCTCCCCGCCGCCTGCAGCACTTTATTCATTCCCGGATACCTGTAAGCATAATCAAAGCCGTTCTCCCCCTGTTCATCAAAGTATTCTTTCAGGATCTCCCGTTCACAGCACACCTGTGGCAGCCCTGTCCCCACAATGATCACCCCTATCAGGCTGTCATTTTTTAAATCAATTCCTTCTCCAAAGATACCGCCAAGCACACAAAAGCCTATCAGGGTGCGCTCCTCCTCGTCTTTTGCAATTTCCATGTGAATCACGGAGGAAAATACATACTCCAAGTCACAATCTCCGTTTCCCCGGAAACGATTCAAAAATTCTTCCCTATCCGCCTCACTCATATACTCCTGCTGAAGAATGCAGTCTTTGTCCTCATTCGCAAAATGCTCGATATAACAGTCATAAACTGTATGCAGAAACGAGTAGGAAGGGCAGAAAACCATATAATTTCCATGACGGTTCTTCACCACTTCATCTATATACCGGGCAATATTATAATACTCCTGCTCTGAGCGTCTGGTATACTTGCTGGTCACATCATTTGCAATAAATAACGCTCGCTTTTCCATATTAAACACAGATTTCGCATAAACCTCATAGTCATTTGCTTCGCCCCCTAAGAGCTCCTTATAATACTGTATGGGCAGAAAGGTAGCGGAAAAGAGAATGGCACTGCGACCCCGCAGCATACATTCCTTCAAGTTTTCTCTTGGATTGACGCAGAATAGTTTTAAAAGAAAACTTCCGTCTTCCCCCATCTGTGTATATTTTACATAATGCTCGTCCAATCGCTCATAGATATCCAGAAAATGGCTGATTTCAAAATAAAAATCCAATATCCGTTCTCTGACAGGCAGTTTCTCCTCCTGCTCCTCCAGATAATCTCCCATGCTGCTGTATAAGCGCATCAGTTTGTTGACAAAAGAATCTATACTGTCCACAAGCTTATAGCCTTCGCAGTCTCTCTTGAACTCCAACAACTCCTGATTACAGCGCTCCAACTGCTGCATCAAAAGCTCACCGTATCCTTCTTTCACCAGAATGCTCCTACCGTCAATATACCGCTTTCTCCCTTTCTTTCCAGAAAAGTAGACCGTATTTTCCGACATAGGTTCTGACATATGAGATGACACTTTTTTTGACAACATTCCTGATGTCATTTCTGACAGTGATGCCTCACCTGACATTTCCGTCAACTCTAATGTCATTTGTCCTTCAACCCCTGATTTTCTGCGCTTTTCAGCTAATTCTGACAAGATTGTCTGTTTAATTTCGCGCTTCAATTCTAAAAATTTTTCTTTTATCAGAGAGGCGCTATACATCTCCCTTCCCCTCTCTACCAGATTATGGGCCTCATCTATCAGAAACAGATAGTTTCCGTGAATCCCTTCTCCAAAAAACCGCTTTAAATATACATGGGGGTCAAAAAGATAATTATAATCACAGATAATACCATCTGCAAACATACTGACATCCAAGCACATCTCAAAAGGGCATACCTGATATTCTCCGGCATAAGCTTCTATCTTCTCTCTGGTAAAACTCTCCTCTTCTGTCAGCAGTGCAAAAAGGGCGTCATTAATCCTATCATAATGCCCCTTTGCGAAAGGACAATATTCCGGATTACATTCTGCCTTTTCCATAAAACAGATTTTTTCCTTTGCCGTAAGGATTACACTTTTAAATCGAAGTCCCCTGCTTCGCAAAAGTTCAAAAGTATCCTCTGCCACCGTTCGGGTAATCGTCTTGGCTGTCAGATAAAAAATTTTTTCTCCCATCCCTTTTCCCACAGCCTTGAGGGATGGAAATATTGTAGAAATTGTTTTGCCTACACCTGTAGGCGCCTCCAAAAAAAGCTTTCTTTTGTGGTAAATCGTCTGATAGACATAAGCTGCCAAATCACGCTGCCCCTCCCTATAGGGAAAAGGAAATTCTAATCGTTCTATGGAATCCTGACGAAGTTTCTGCCATTCCCAACTATAGTCCGCCCATTTTCTATAAGCGTCAATCAGCTCCTCAAACCATTGACTTAGCTGTCTGAAGGAATATTCCTCATAAAAATATCTCAATTCTTCTGTCTCTATATTGCAATAAGTCATCCTGATGCGTATTTCCTCATCCTTCCCGCATTCTTTCTTAAGCCCGTACATATAGGCATAACATTTAGCCTGTGCTACATGCACCGGCACCGGCTCCTTCATACGGGAAAGTTCCCGATAAGTTCCCTTGATTTCATCAATGGTACACTCGCTGCCATTGTCGATAATACCATCCGCGCGTCCCTCAACCACAAGGTCATAATTTTCTGTAGTCAGCGTATATCGCAGAGACACTTCCGCCTGATAGTCGGAACCCATTCTCTTTTGTATCATCCGATGGATTCTGCTTCCTTCCTGCATGGCATTTTCCGCCACGCCCTGATGCCTGTTGTCTATATCTCCACGGCGCAGGATAAATTCCACCAGATTACGGACAGAAACTCTGATTTCTGTCTTTGGCAGTTCTTTCTCCACCCTTCCGTTATCCGCCACTTTAGAAACAGGCAGATTCTCCTGCCTTTGCTGTATATCCGACATGTTAATCCTCATTTCTGCGCGCCTAAAAGGATATATCTGCTCAGGCTGCCTGCGTAAATAGATTTAATCCTGTTATAGAAATACTACTCCATCTTCCACAGGGAGTCAAACCCGGAATTCCGTCATGTATTCTCTGAACCTCAGCGGCAGCATATTCCGCTGTAACTGCGCATTTCTCCTTTCTGTAATGGTTATCTTGCGGCAGAAATGGCGGAACAGCTCCTGATATGCCATCTCCTTACCCGATAAAGCCAGTGAGAATTCCTCCTTGGGACTACGGTCGCACTGCAGCAAAAACCACAAAGACTTCTTTTCACAATTCCTCAAGGCAGCACCATTACCAAAACTACTGCCATACTCTGCATCCAAAACACCCTCGTCTAAACCGCGCCCGAAGGGTTCGTAGGGTGCGCTCCCTGCGGCATGAATTCCCGTAATCTGCCTGCCCCGGTCATAAATCATAAAATTTTCCATGGGAAAGCGGTCCGCAAAATGTTCCATTAAAAACGGCAGAAGGTTATTTTGAGGACCTATTTCCGCATATAGAATTCCTTTTTCCAGCTCCTCAAACCGAAGAAATCCCCTTAAATGGTCATATTCCCTTGAAGCTCTTCTGGCTAGGGAAAATGCCAGATGAATATCATTGTTGGCAAGATTGTCAAACAGGTGCTTTGGGCGGCAGTTTCCCGCAAGCCCGTCCGCTATGGTTCGGTACACCGCTTGGGCTTTTTCCTTATTGGGCGCGGACAAAGCCATACACAAATCCATATAATCCTCTTCGCCAAATTTTCTGCGCAAAGTATTAATTACCTTCTGGGACTTTACGCTATCCTCCGCAACGGAAACATATTCCGCAAACAGCATAAGCTCATCCGTAAGGCTGATACAGACATCCTCCGGTTTATTTTTATCTTCATATGCATTATAAATTGCCGTAAAAATCCCATCCAGAGAGTCTTCGCACTGATATACCACCATATTCATGTCCCTTGCAGTTTCTTGCATATTAATAACCATGCTCCTTTCTCAACCTGCGAATTTGTGCCCTCAAGCACAAATTTGCGTGTGAAAAATTTATTTTTCACACTACCTTCCATATAAATTGTTTTTACAACTGTCCCACCACAGCCCCCAGTTTCTCCTCCTGCTTTACGGGCATCTGAAACATTCCGTCATCAAACAGTGACATCTGTCTGTAGGTCATGCCGTCACTGCCAAACCGGATTCTGTCCTTCTCGCTTGTCAGGTTTCTCACAATGTAATCCTCCTCCAATTTTGTGGGATACATCATTCTCCCGTTACAGGTAATAAAATAAACGGCCCTCTTCATAACTACGCCCAATTTCTTTAGATTGTCAAACTGAAGATTACTGCTTCTTCTGGCAGCCACAATTCGTCTTGCACTTTTGACTCCCACCCCCGGAATCCGCAGCAGCATCTCATAGGGCGCTCGGTTGATTTCTATAGGAAACTGCTCCAAATGCCGGACTGCCCAATCCTCTTTAGGATCCAGCATTACATTAAAAAACGGATGCTTTTCGCTTAATAGTTCCTCCGCCTCAAACCCATAATAACGCAAAAGCCAATCCGCCTGATACAGCCTGTGTTCCCTAAGAAGCGGCGGTCCTGCCTGCAGCACGGGAAGATTACTGTCCTCATTTACCCTGACAAAAGCAGAATAAAACACCCGCTTCAATTCAAATTTCCGATACAGGCTCTGCGCTACACCCATAATCTGGTAATCGCTCTCTCCCGTAGCTCCTATAATCATCTGTGTGGACTGCCCCCCTGAAACAAATCTGGGTGCATGCTGATACAGTACCAATTCATTTTGATTAGCATGAATGTGGTTCTGAATCTGGCGCATGGGCGTCAGAATATTCCTGCGGTGTTTATTGGGGGCAAGCTGCCTTAGCCCCTCCGCCGTGGGCAGCTCCAGATTCACGCTCATTCTGTCCGCCAGAAAGCCCGTCTGCCTGATAACATCTAAATCCGCGCCGGGAATCGCTTTCACATGGATATAACCGTTAAAATGATATTTATTGCGAAGCAGCCACAAAGTACGATAAATTAACTCCATAGTATAGGTGGGATTTTGCAGAACGCCGGAGCTTAAAAACAATCCTTCTATATAATTTCTCCGATAAAACTCCATGGTCAATGTGCAGACTTCCTCCGGAGTAAATGTAGCTCTGGGCACATCATTGGAACAGCGATTCAGACAATATTTACAGTCAAAAACACATTCATTGGTCAAAAGAATCTTAAGCAGGGAAATACACCTTCCATCGCCTGCAAAACTATGGCAGATGCCGGCCGATACACAATTGCCGATGTCCCTGCCGTTTCCGCTTCTCTGCACACCGCTGGAGGTGCATGCCACATCATATTTTGCGGCATCTGTTAAAATGCCCAGTTTATCCATTAGGGACATTTCCTTCCCTGTCATTAAAAATTCCATTTCTGCCCTCTCTACTCTTCTTCACTATCCATCACACACTATCTTTTCCGCGCTATTGCAAACATTTGTTCTGTTTCACTATAGCACATATGTTCGGATTTATCAAGGGGCAAATAAATATTCCTTCGCAACATCCGCATCCTTTAAACTATACTCAAAAAAACTGTTGCAAAATCCCCCAAAAAGGGGTTAAATAAAGAAAGAAGTTATTTATAAATATTGTGGAAAGGCATGGTTATCATATGTCAAATTTAATACTACCCAAGGATTACAAATCCCAGCTAAACCTTTATAAGACCCAAATTGCCATCAAGACGGTAAAGGACACATTTCAGTCCCTGTTGGCGGAAAGGCTTCACTTGTTGAGGGTATCCGCACCCCTGTTTGTAGACCCTGTATCCGGTCTCAACGACAATTTAAACGGCGTGGAGCGTCCCGTTACATTTGATATTAAGGAGCAGAGCGGCAGAAATGCCGAAGTTGTTCACTCTCTTGCAAAATGGAAGCGCTATGCTTTGAAAAGATACGGTTTTTCTGCAGGAGAAGGGCTTTACACCGATATGAGCGCAATCCGCCGGGATGAATCCGTGGACAATATCCATTCCATCTATGTGGATCAATGGGATTGGGAAAAGATTATCACAAAAGAGGAGCGCACATTAGATACCCTGAAAAATACGGTAAATGAAGTATACAAGGTGCTTCGCAAAACCGAAAAATATATGTCCATCCATTTTGACTATATTGAGGAAATCCTTCCCAATGATATCTTTTTTGTAACCACCCGCGAATTGGAAGAAATGCTTCCCGATTATACTCCTAAGGAAAGGGAGTATTACATAGCAAAAGCAAAAGGAGCGGTCTGTGTTATGCAGATTGGCGATGCACTGGAAAACGGAAAACCTCATGACGGAAGGGCACCGGATTATGACGATTGGGCGTTGAATGCGGATATTATCGTATATTATCCTGTTTTAGATATTGCGCTGGAACTTTCCAGCATGGGAATCCGTGTGGATAAAGATTCTCTGCTGTCCCAGCTTGAAAAAGCCGGGTGTCCTGAACGGGCAAATCTGCCGTTCCATCAGGCAGTCATCAATGAAGAACTTCCCTTCACCATCGGAGGCGGCATAGGACAGTCCCGCATCTGCATGTTTTTCTTAAGAAAAGCACATATCGGCGAAGTACAATGCTCCCTTTGGCCGGAAGATGTAATGAAAACCGCAGAAGAAAAAGGACTCCAGCTTTTATAAGCCGGAGTCTTCTTTTGCAAAAACCTTCTGGCAATCTCCGTCTGCTTTTCCAGCTCCGCCGCGTGATTGTAACTTTCCGTCACATCCCTGACAACAAACATTTTACCATAGATTCTGTCATCCTGAACAATCTCTTTTTCATAAATCTCATATACATTATTTTCAAAAATTAATTTTTCCTCTTCCATGCAGAGCTTATGCAGCCGCTCTTTCGCATTCTCCAACTCTTCCCCCTCAAGTTCGGAAAAAATCGCCTGCACCTTGGTATTTGCATAGAGCAGATTCTCATCCTGATCAATTACAAGGAGCCCCTCCGTAAACTCGTCCATTACATTTTCTTTTACCAGGGCAAGGGCATCCAGCAAATCATATCGGGTAACCAGCACCATCAAAAGCAGGGTGGCAATCAAATACGCCGGAATCGTGGTATCATATCCCGCGCTGATTCCGCTGAAGAAAATCAATAATCCCACCACGGATACCGCCGCTATAACATTCAGGCAGACAATCTGCACCCTCTCTCTCTGATTCTTTGTGTGCTTTAAAGCCTTCATCCCTGCGGCAAACATAAATACGAAGTAGCCAAGGATAATACCGTGATACACCAGATAAAACAGGCTGTGTCCGAATACAAGGTGAGGGAATAAGCCATCCCGGGTATAACCGATACTGCTGTAATACCAGGTATGATGTTCACAGGTAAACACCAGAACGCTCACTGCCACATGCAGAACGCCAAGCGCCGGATACAAAAACTTCGGCGTCTTCATTTTCATGCGTTCCATGAAGAAAATAAAAATAAACAGGATGATAAAGGGTTTTCCCAGATATATGATTTTAACCGCCTGCAAAGCCTCCTGCAAGGTTTCCGCCTTCATTTCAAACAGATATCCCACAAAATTAATTAATGTGGATATCAGCACAACCATTAAAATCGTCTGAAGTTTCGTACTTTTACGACCCAAAACACAGATAATCTCTGCTACAAGTATCAGTATGCCCACATACTGCATGGTCAACAAAACAGAATACATATGTGCACCTCTCATTGCCAGATTCCGAACTTTTCATTTCGGAAAGTATTTTGATATCCATAATCCTGCACAAAATCCTCAATCAAGCGCCATTTTCCGTTTTCCATCAGAGATTGAACCTTCTGAATTTGCTTTTCCTCAATACCGGCCGCTTCCAAGGCTTCCCTTCCCTTCTCCCAATAAAGAATATACTGATTTTCCAAAATCAAAACAGGGCGGTAAGATACATCTGCCTGCATTTTTTCACGGATTTTGCCCATATCGGCTTCCATGGTCTCAAGGCTGTAGGAATCCAGCTCGCTCCATGGATTAAAAGCCGCCGGCATCTGCAGATAATAAGTCACGGAAGGGAGCTGCCCATATAAAATCACATCCTGCCCTTCCAATCCCTGTTCCGACACAAACGCGCTGATTTCACCGAGCCACCTCGCCCGCTCCGGATGCATCCGAATGCCTTTTAAAATCTCATTGTTTTCTACTTGTGCCGTGGCGTTCTGCACTCCTGTTGCCTCGGCAAATACAAAATTTGCCCCGAACAAAAAGCTCTGCGCGAAAAACAGGGCAAGGAACGCCGCCAACACGCCCTTGGCAGGAAAAAAACTGATAAAAACCAACTTCCCTTTTCCGTCTCCCGCATATCGGATAAACCGCTCACTCTGCCACAGGGTATAGGGCGCTGCCAGAAACAGATTGTTCAAGCTGGGAAAAAGTTTATTATTGCTTCCTATCGAGGTTAAAAGCACCACTAAAATCAACAGTCCGCTAATTAACTTTTCTTCCTTGGGGCTTTTCGGAGAAAAAATGCGGAGCGCGGCAATACCTATCGTAAGCATTAAAAAGAGGACGCCCGGCCTTAACATGGAGCCATAGGCGTAAAATTCCAGAGAACAAAATCCCCTGTAATACAGCCAGCCCAGCATTGCCAGACAGACCATACACCACACGCCTTTCGCGGTAATTTCAAAGACATGGGCCGCTTTATCGCCCACCTTCCGATTCTTTCGCAAAATTTTCCCTGTCACAAATCTTCCCACTGCAAACAGAACCATTCCTACCGCCACAATAAACAAAATCCGAACCAGCCAATATAAGTTTTCCAGATACATGTCAAACATTCCCATCAACATGGCTGTCGCTTTATAATCCGGGGCATTGTCCGTCATGGCAAAAAGCCTCTTGATTCCCTCTGCATAAGCGTCCAATCCGTATCGAATCTGTATGTAAAAAAGCCATAGAAAAATTGCCGTCAGATATCCCCCCAGACACCGAAGGGTGCGCTTCACGGTTCTTACAAAGACTCCCGCGCCGGTTTTCCTTTGCGCCGCATCTTCCAAGGCTTCTATTACCCCATATGCCCAAACCGCCACTATCAATGCGGCTTCCGGCAGATTGGAAAAGCGCACCGATACATTAATGCCGAGACACAGCCCCGCCGCATACAGGCACCGATTCCGCCCTTCGGTGAGACCTTTATAGAGCAATACTACACAGATAAGAAAAAACACATAGGTCAGATAATTATATAAAAGCGCCGTCGGACACCAGCAGAGGCTCACTGCCGCAATTTCTCCCAAAAAAGTGAGCCACGACGGTATTGCAAGCTTTCTTGTGCAAAAAAGATATCCTCCTATGGCAAGCGCGCTGACAAAGATCCCGGTATAAAAATTCATGCCCAGAAGACTGTCCCCAAAGGGAAGCACGGTGAGAAATCTGCCTGCGGCATTTGCCAGATAAGTGGAAAACAGCCACATGGAATCCATGTGTTCCAATCCCATATACTGAAAATTGGCATAATTATATCCGGTATCCCAAAAATCAATTCCCTGGTTTATATGGCGCAGGGGATACAGAGCCAACACAAGCAAAAACAACAGTTCCGCTACTCTTCCCCCCTTACTATGCCCTTGCATTTTTTCCATCCTAATCCTCCATACCACCAGCTACTTCCCTACATCATGTTCGGAACATTTCATCCACACCAAGCACTTTCTCTGTGATGCGCCGATATATACTCCATTTTGACAATATCCTATGTAAACTCTTCATAACGGCATCCCTCAGCATATCCGCCAGAATCCCCACCGTAAAAACGCTGACCGCTGCTGCCGCCGTATACAAAAACAAACTGCCCACACTGTCCACACAAAATGCCCCCAGCCACTTTGGCCAGACATAACGCACGCCCATATTTTCATGCAAAAGATATACCCCCAGCGTATAAGGACCGATTTTGTTTACGACGCCCGCAAACCGACCTGATACTTTTAGCTTTAAAAATACGCCAAAAAGCCCCACCGCAGCAAGCAGGGGCAGCACATGATTATATTCCAGACAGATTTTTATGATATAGGCAAACTTTCCGGTACTGAGGTAAATCCGCCGAAGAACCATGGTTCCGCAGAAAATTGCCAATACCGCCATCAGGTACAGCCAAAGCCCATGACTCTTTTTCTCCAAAAAACGCCAGCCGAAACGCCGGATATAAGCCGCTGTCAAAAAGACGCACAAATACCACAGAACATCATAACCCTGCCCATCCATTTCAAGCCTTGCCGGCACCACAGACTTTAAAATGCAAAAGCTGAACAACAAAAGGGCTAGTACCGCCTGCATCTGTCCTTTGCTCATCCCACGGATTGCCCTGCCGAACAAAGGCAGCATCAGATACAAAAACACATATGCCGTCAAAAACCAATAATGCCCCATGGAAACAGGCAGCATCAATGTCAAAAGATAATGAAACCCAAACTCCGACGAGGGATAGATGCCCAATACATACGCCAAAAGCCCTATTCCTGCGGAATACATCCATATCTGCAGCCACAGTTTGAGCAGCCTGCTCAATTTAAAGGAAGATGCGCTCAAAAAATAGCCGCTGATCAACATATATAGATTAACGGCAACTATACAGAAGCTCTCGAGCAGCCATGCCGCCGTCTCCGTACTGTCCAGCCGATTTTCCGTAAGACTGCCCAGAATCTCTCCCTTGCCCAGAAAATGCAGAACCACTACCATCATCATTGCAATACAGCGGAGAAGCTCCAAGTTTGCCATTCTTAAATTACCGATTTCCTTGTTTTCCACTATGCCGCCCTTCCATAGTCAATGATGGCAATTTCCTGCATCATTTTCTTAGCCTGTTCAACAATCTCCTCCAATCGCTTGATTACATCAGCCGTGTAGATTGTCTCATTACATTCTGTACATTTATAGCAGGGAACATTCCGCACAATTACAAGACAGTACCCTAAATCTGTAACATCCGTTGTATATCCCTTATCCGCATTTGCACCACATTCCATACACACCATATTTTAACGCCCCTTTCTGGTCTTAAAATCATCTTCCCATTGTTTACTGTCAGGAAAATATGTCGTTATCAAATAAATAAATTCCTCATCTTTGCTTATCACCAAATGCAAAGGCTTATCTTTTACAGACTTCCCAAGTATCAGACAACCGGGCAGCGGCTTATCATCCGCATATTCTTTTATAATCTCTCCATTACCGATTGCCATTACAATGTCATCCATATGTATTCCCCGTTCTTCCAATCTTATTCTGGCATGTTTGGTAATGGCAATCTTATCAAGGCTGTTCATTGCCCGATATTCTTCAATATTCACTTCATCATCACCTCACTACTATATTACCACAAATTTTCCCATACAACCACACATATTTCACAAGAACAGCACCAAAGAATAAAATTACAAAATTAACCCTATCTCATCCTGATTTTACTT
>JAMPEB010000026.1 GCA_023665475.1 Lachnoclostridium sp. | reverse complement strand
AAGTAAAATCAGGATGAGATAGGGTTAATTTTGTAATTTTATTCTTTGGTGCTGCATTACTAGAGTTTTTGTTGAAAAAACAATAATAATGCGATATAATTAAAATGGTTTATGAATGCATTTAGATTGGAGGGGTGAAAAATGGGGCAGATTTATGAGATGACAAACGAGGATATTAATGAAATAATTGATGAATTTCTTCAAGACAATAGTGAACTCCAAGAATGGGTTCAAATTGATGAACGAGTTCGGGAGCAGATAGAAAGTATTTTTTATGAAAGCGATGTAGAGAATACAGAAAATATCCATCAAGATTGTGGGCGCAACTATTATGTTACAGGTAAAAGAGCGAGTTTATACCGCAGGGATTCTGCTGTACATATCTGTGCAAAGGCTATGGCATTAGATTTCTTGAAAATTGTGTTTTCACCGTCTGTCTGGGATTTGATAAAAGGCGCTTATTGCAATATAAAAGGGATTGATGACAAGAAGATAAATGCCGTAGATGTTATAATGTTGATTGGTCAAATCAAACAAATTGTTACTCAAAATGTAGTAAAATTACAAGGTGAGGAGTTTTGTTTTTATTTACAAATGATTACTCATTTTAGAGAACATCAAGATGTAGATGTTAAGGATATATTAGATTGGCTGCCTGAGGGAGAGGGGGAATGCAGATGGAGTGCAGTGAACTTAGAATGTGATTTTCGAAAAAAGGGCAATTGTATATTAAAAAAACAAGCAGACTATGAGGCGCTTGTACGACGGGTGCTTAATGCAATGGTTAAAGAAAGAGTTCTCACAAACAATATGCACCAAAGGGATAAGTACAAAATTAACTACTGAGGGTGATGGTATGGATATGGAACAATTACAGGAAGATATGTCAACTAATGAGGTTGAATATGAATACCTGATAGAATCAGCTGGCGAAACAGAAAAGAAACAAAAGATTCAATATCTTTTGGCGGACAATACATATTATGATGCGGATGAACATGTAGTTTTCGAGGAAAGAGAATTATTTCAAAGAATTATTGAAATGCTTCTTGAAAAGGCACAGGAGATAACAATCATTATAGAACCAGACCATATAGATGAATTTTACACGGATACCTATTATCATCATTACGCAGGGTTACATTTCCAGCCGATAAAGTATTGCAGGCGACTCTCTTTTTTTCAGGGGAGAATAACACCGAAATCTTTTGTGAGCGAAGATGCACAGCTGCGCAATAAATTACAAGAGAGTTTCATGGGTACTATGATTATAAGACCGTTAAAATATGGCTTTATTGGTAGAACTCTATTAGATCCGGAAAAGGTATTGCTGTCTGGTTCAGGTGAAAGGATATATTTGCGCACTGCAGAATTTAGACAGCATATTTTAGGGGTAGAGTTTACGCTAGAGGCATTTTCTTTTTGCAGCCAAGATTCATGTTTTATGACTTGTGCAGAAGTTACCATTATGAATCTTATGGAATATTATGCTGCGAGATATCATGATTACAGAAAAACATTGCCGAATGACATCAAAAAACTGGCGCAGCGGTATCAACATGAAAGAGTAACTCCTTCAACAGGATTGACATATCTTGTTGTATCCAAAATTCTATCAGAATTTGGATTTTCCCCAATACTTTATAATAAAGAGACTATCAAAATGTACCCGTTAGTAGGTGATGAGCGTGAAAATGAAATTAAGAGGATTATGCATTATTATGTAGAATCAGGTATTCCTGTGGCTGTCAATGTGGAGCCTGAGAAAGGTGATTTTCGAGGAGGGCATTCACTGTTATGTATTGGGCATTCAAGTGAAAAGGATGAGAGGCGTGCAAAAAAGTATTCTCTGAGTGGCAGGCATGAGAAGCATGCCGTGATTGACTCTGCAGACTTTTATGTGCGATATTGTGTCATAGACGATCATCAAAAACCGTATGAAATCCGAGATTATAGGGAGATATCAACATTTCAAGACATGGGGATTTCAAATCTGGCGGTGCCGTTGTATAAAAAGATGTATTTAGAGGCAAAATATGCACATGATATTTTTTATGGAATATTCCGTAGTAGTAAGCTGGGGTTAGAGGCTTGGGATATACCAAAGGAATATCTCGAAGAAGATGAAATGGTAGTGATGCGGATTTATCAAGCATCCTCAAGAAATTATAAATCATTTAAGATGGAGTCTTATGATGATTTTCATATATGCAGAAAGTTTGAATTTTCTCAGTTGAAACTTCCACAATTTGTCTGGTGCTGTGAATTTTTTTCTTATTCGCAATACGCAATGGAGGAACGACAGGCATTTGCAGGGATTATCTTGGATGCAACAGCATCTTTAAAGAACGATTATATGGGTGCTGTTATTGCGATAGAAACTGTCAATAAATTGGTCAAAAAGGAAAAAACGGATTCCAGAGAAAAACTGCGTGTAATTGATTTTAGCTCAGTTTCTGAGAGTGCCACAATGATTCCTGCATATGATAGAAACTTGAAAAAGGTTTAAAAATGTTGCAAAAATAGTTGCAAAGAGACCGAAGATGTGTTACTATGATAAATAGTATGGGAGAGAGAGCTGGAAATAATATGAACTTTAAGCAGGGATTGCAGCAAGAGTTGCAGAATGAGAATATCAATATACAAGCAGTAGAGACAGAACTAGTGCTTACATCTACGGACATTGTTAAATTGAATCATGAGATTGGTTTGATGATTGAGGCGGATAAAATCATGCTGGAATCTAGTCCTGGGAAAGCTGCTAGATTTGCATGTAGCAAATAGCTCCCTAATTATCAGTGTAATCTTCAATGTTGAATATGATGCCATGCGGTCAAGAACATTAGGGTAAGATGAAGCCTCGGATTTGTGTTATGATTTTGTGATAATGTTTGGGCTATAAGCCATAAGAGGCTTTTAGCTCTTGTTTTATGCAATAAAAAATTGCAGCAGTGTAAATGAAAAAGTCTTTTAATCCACCATCTGAGAAGAGGGATGCTCAGACAATCCTTTTGTCAGGGGAATTGGCTCGGTGCCAAGTATTGTAACTGCTTGTATTTCAAACTGATTTACTAAAAGATAGAAGAAATTGTTGGGAAACATATATCAATGGAGAAATTGCAAGCTATTTATTTGGTTTGTATGATGCAGGAACGATTCGTATTATGCAGAATTGTGTATATGTTGAGATTAGTTTTTTTATCTGGCGCAGGATTTTGTTGAGTTATGGCTAGGGAAGGATTTTCTTTTGGATCAACTGACGCTCATAGCGATGGTGTTAAATTTGTTTTTTTCTATATGTATGCGGCCTGTATGGACATTTCGGGAAGGAACGGGGATGTACCGTCAAATCCGGTATGTTATGTTTGGCACGGCAGTTCTGAATCTTGTTTTGTCAATAGTTATGGGATATTGGCTTGGAATCAGCGGAATCTTATTTGCTACATCGATATCCAAGTTTGCGACTTACTTTTGGTATGAACCATATCTCCTCTACAAAAATTTCTTTGACAGTAATGTTGCAAACTATTACTTGAAATATTTAAGAAATGCTGGATTGATTTTATTGGGAGGTATCATTTGTTATCTGCCTATTTCTATGTTAAAAACGGTGAGCCTTTTTAATTGGGTAGTAAAGGCTGTTATATGCTTTGTTGTGGTGAATGGCTTATATTTTGTCGCTTTTAGAAAAACGGAGTCATTTTATTTTTTGAAGGATAAAGCAATGGCGTTAGTAAGAGCATTGAAACGCAGATAATGCTTAAGAAGCATATAAATGAGCAACTCTATACTTTTTCAATTAAATAAGGAAAGATACAGATGACTAGCATAACTAAGCAAAAGGAACGAGAAACAAATCTGGAATTACTAAGGATTATCAGCATGATTTTAATTGTCATGAGTCACTGTGATGATTGGGCGGGATTGGCAGAAACATATGAAACAACAGTATGTGTCGATAAATTGATTACAGATTGGCTTCATGCGGGGGGCAGATCGGCGTAGGAGGTTTTCTACTCATTTCAGGATATTTTATGGTGGATCAAAAGTTTGAATTCAAGAGAATATTCCGTTTATTAGGTGAAGTATGGTTTTACACTATAAGTATTTGGGGCATATATGTGATTGGCAAAATTGTGACAGGAACATTTTGCTTTTCATTAGATTTTTTGGTACAAACAATCAAAGCATTTTTTCCGGTAATATGCTCACATTATTGGTTTGTAACTGCATATGTAATTTTAATGTTTGTATCGCCTTTTTTTAACAAAATGATTTTAGTAATAGATAAACGCACATATCAAATGCTGTTAACAACATTAATAATTATATTTTGTGTTCTGGATGGCGGATTACCTAAGGTCTTGAAGGGTATGGCGGAGGGAAGGTTAATACCTGTATTTATTATGTATTTTATAGCGGGGTACATAAAAAAATATGTTGATAAAGAGAAAGGCAATTTTAAGAAACATTTATTGGTAGCAATAGTAGGTTATTTGTTATTATATACAACAGTGGTGGGCATTGAAGTGGTCGGAGCTATGTTAAAAAGTGAAAATATAATGAAAGCATATTATGGTTAAGTGGAGACTATTTGGGTGGTATGATTCGCTAGTGGATGACAGATGCATATCTTCTGCGACCCTGATGGTTCCCTGCTGTTTCGGAAACGCCAATTCCCGGTGAAAAAGATTATGAATTGTTGAAAAATTCAGTAAATTCTTTAAAATTAAGGAATAATTCAATAGAATTGGATGTTTGGACAATAGATGTACTTTATCACTAGATTTTCCGAAAGGGTAATGAAGAAACGGAGCATAGATGAATGGGGTAGAAAGATTATTAGAAATCAGTTGTCAATTTCTTATTTTTATTTAAATCAGGATTCCTCTGAAAGATGCTATGGGTCGTCTGGCAGACCGTTTGGACTGTCGGGCAGACCCGACAATAGTTTTAGGGTAATGTTTTGATAAAAAAGAAAAGTAGTAACTTCAGAACAGAAATTTAGAAATAAAAATCCGGTGGGGTCATTCTTACACTTTGCTTTCCAACGCAGACAAAATCTGCAGGCGGATCTCTTCGGGGAAACCTTCGCAGATCTGCTCTACTTGCGAGAGCATTTCCTGCCGACCTTTGGCAAGCCCCTTTGCTTCACCTTCGGCAAGCCCTTCTGTTTTTCCTTCGGCAAACCCGTCCTTATGTTCATTCTGCAGCAGTTCTTCAAACAGCATATAACGACCTCCTATCTCCCTGTCGGCTTTGATCGCCTTTACCGATTGTTGCAGTTTCGCCACGAATGCATCCCCAAAATCTGCCGTGCTCTCATTCAGTCCCGCGGCGAAGAGAAAGTTGTCCTTCAGGGTAAGCTCCAGCAGGGTCTTACAGCGAATGGGATTCTTTTGTACGGTTTTTCCCTGCACAGGCATTTCCTGCGTGGCTTTCTTTTGTGTCTTTAGTTGCATAAGTTCCTCCAATCCCAGAGGAATCCTAAGAAGATAGTAACACGGGAGAGAGGGAAGTCAAGAGGAACAAAATCAGAAGATAGGCTTTACACTTAGGGAACAGATTGTTATAATAAAATTAGTAACTATTATATGATTATGCGCTTTCAGAAAGTAGGTGATTGTATGCCAAGCGGTATTGAAGTAATCAAACAAGCTATTGACGATTTTAAAAAAATTCAAACATATATGCAGTTGGCCAAAAAAGAGAATGCAACCGAAACATATGCTGAATTAAAAAAGGAGTATCTGATAATTAAGGCATTATTAAATGTTTCCGGCGTAAATCTTACTGACATTGATCTCATCAAAGAGTAATAAATAGCGGAGAAGCAAGTTATGTAAATGCCTAAAGCTGGATTGTTATAAGAAGAGTGAATGGTAGTATTTTGCTAAAATCAGGATTCCTCTGAAAGATGCTGCGGGTCTTCCGGCAGATCGGTTTGGACTGCCGGGCAGACCCGACAATAGTTTAAGGGTAATGTTTTGATAAAAAAGAAAAGTAGTAACTTTAGAACAGAAATTTAGAAATAAAAATCCGGTGGGGTCATTCTTACATTTTGCTTTCCAACGCAGATAAAATCTGCAAGCGGATTTCTTCGGGGAAATCTTCGCAGATCTGCTCTACTTCCGAGAGCATTTCCTTGTGCATTTCCAGTCTGCCTTTTGCCTCTCCTTTTGCTTCTCCTTCGGCAAGCCCTTCTGTTTTTCCTTCGGCAAACCCGTCCTTATGTTCGTTCTGTAGCAGTTCCTCAAACAGCATATAACGGCCTCCTATCTCCCTGTCGGCTTTGATAGCCTTTACCGATTGTTGCAGCTTCGCCACGAATGCATCCCCAAAATCTGCCGTGCTCTCATTCAGTCCCGCGGCGGCGTATTTTAAGAAGTTGACTAATTGAACAGGCACTTCCCCTGCATTGCGTCCCTTTGTACTGAGAAATACCGTGTGGCTGCCGTCGGAATAGCAGTAACTTTCATCCTCTGCAAAGACATGCTTCAGCGTGTAGCGGTACTTTCCCGCCCCGAAGGGGTCAAAGTCGCAGATGAACAGCACATAGCAGTCGGGCAGAGTCTCGTAAGGCGTGCCGGACAGCAGAAGTTCCATGTCCATCTGGGAGTGATAATAGCGGACGCGCTTCTCCAATGCCTGATTCGCTATCTGCATCTCCACATTGAAGAGGGTATGGTGTTCGTCCCTTGCGTATACATCAAGGCGTACTCCCCTGTATTCGGGGTGGTAGATGATGTTCTTCTCCGTGTCGATTTCCACCCGCTCAATCTCAAGACCGAGTGCCAATTCCAGAAGCTGCCTGCAGTTTTCCGGGTCGGACATGACGGCGGCGAAGAGAAAGTTGTCCTTCAGGGTAAGCTCCTGCAGGGTCTTACGGCGTGCAGGGCTTTTCTGTACGGTATTTTCCCGCCCCGGCGTTTCCTGCGTGGCTTTCTTTTGTGTCTTTAGTTGCATAAGTTCCTCCAATCCCAGAGGAATCCTAAGAAGATAGTAACACGGGAAGGGGAGGGGAGTCAAGGGAAATAAAATTAGGATTTTACCTCTTTTTATTATAGAAATAATCTGTTATAATAAATTAAAGTGTTATTAAGGGGATTTTCACTATGGATAAAGGGGTAAAAACGATAAGCAATTTAATATATTGGTTTCATACTTTCAGGCAAACAAATGATGCAACAAAGCTTTGTAACAGGTTATCAAAATCTTTATCACATAAGTGGTTATATTGTGTTATACCGGTCATTGTTTTTTCGATTAACATATTTAATTTAATTTGCAGCGGAGGATTATATACTCCGCCGGATAAGTTTACCTATTTTAATGATTTAAGTAATAGTCTGGGGTTGACATTGTTGTATTTTCTCTCATATTTCCTTTCAGGATATTACCCCCTAAAATTAGAAGAGTTTATTAAAAAGGGCATAGATAAGAAGGTTTTTAGTGAGATGGCAGAAGTTTCAAAAAAGAAGTATCCCTTGTTGTTGATTCTCATACGACTTGTGCTGTTTGGTATAGCAGTAGCAGCAGGGTATTTCTTTTATGATGCAGCAAAATCAAATAATTGTGCATATTGGATACATTCTTTAGATGACTTTGGGCGAATTTATTATTGTTTGTTTTTAGGGGTTACATGGTATCAGTCATTATCATTGTTAGGTATGGCGTTGCTTAGTGGATTTATTGTTTATAAAACAGTAGAATATGGATATCTGATTTATGTTGAGGAGGATTTCAATAAAAATGTCAGTATATTGAGTGCGGTAAATATCGTAGTCACTACCTTTTCTTATGGGTTGTTTTATATTATAGGTTCATTTTTATTTATATTCAACGACAAGGAGGCAGGAAAATATCAAGTTTATAATACATTTTATGATGATATGTCATCTTTTATTTTGATTTTAATAGTCACTTTATTGGTTTTTATGGCATTTTTGCCCTTACAGGAGTTATTTTCATTTATGAAAAAGAAAAAAGATTGTCTGATTGCGGATTTGAATGACAAAATTGTAAAGGAAGCAATATTTGAAAAGAGAGAAGCATTGATATTAAAAAGAAATGATATTATAAAGCAGAATGTAATTTATACTACAGCGACAAATAAAATAATATTTATATTATCCGTATTAATTCCTTCTATTGGTGTTATATTTCAGGGAGTGGAGTTGTTCCTGAGATAATACTTTGTTGATTCATGGCGTTCTTCTCTCCAAAATAGTAATACAGGAGCAGAGCGGAAAAGCTGTTATGAAGTTAAGGTGTGAAGTCTTTATGGAATTTTAAGGCTTGACACCTTTTTGATTTTGTATGAATTCCTGCTAGGTTTAGAAAATTGCACTCTCCGGAGCAGTTGCGTTCCCCTTGACTTTTTGTATCAGGGGTATCATAATCCATATGAAGGAGTTGCTGCTAATCAAATGCCGTTTATGCGGCGGAATGAGAGGAAGTATGAAAGACCGTTTGAGGGATGACAGATTGGCGTCACAATCAGGGCAGAATAAGTATCGTGTTATGTTAATTTTGTCCATGACCATATTTGGAACGCTGGGATTGTTTGTGCGGAACATTCCGGTATCTTCGGGGGAATTGGCTTTATACCGTGCCGTTCTGGCGGCACTTTTAATCGGCGTGTTTCTAAAAATAACGGGGCAAAAGATACCTTTTGGGAGGATAAAAAAAGAGGTGCCGCTATTGCTGGCATCGGGAGCTGCCATGGGGATTAATTGGATTCTTTTGTTTGAAGCATATAAATATACCACCGTTTCAACGGCAACCTTGAGTTATTATTTTGCTCCTGTCATAGTGACTGTCGTCTGCCCTGTTCTTTTTAAGGAGAAGCTGACAAAGAAGCAGATTGTCTGTTTTATAGGCTCCACTTTTGGTCTGGTGTTTATTACGGGAATCGGGAGCAGCAGCGGCGGAAGAGATTTTATCGGAATTTTGTTTGGGCTGGGGGCTGCCGTATTTTATGCAACTGTTATCCTTTTAAACAAGTTCATTAAAAATGTGGAGGGCATACATAGAACCTTTTTACAGTTTCTTTCGTCCATTATTGTATTGATTCCTTATGTGTTATGTACCGGAAAAATTATACCTGAGGGCTTAAATGGTATCGGATGGGTGAATCTGCTGATTGTGGGGCTGTTCCATACAGGCGTGACATATTGTCTGTACTTTTCTTCTTTAAAGGAACTGCCGGGACAGAAAGCAGCAATTTTAAGTTATATAGACCCTTTGGTCGCCGTTTTGGTTTCCGTGGTCTTTTTAAATGAAAAAATGACATGGCAGCAGGTTATCGGAGGAATTTTGATTTTGGGATTTACGCTTTGGAACGAAATGCAAACAGGGGCATAAGGAATCATTGAAATCTGCCGTTGAAAATGGTATGCTTGAAGAAACAGCAGATTGGGAGCAAGCGGATGAAGAAACAAAATATTTTATATGGCATATTTGAAGCGTTTTTTTTGACAACGCTTTGCCTGATTGTGGTAATTTCCCTTATGGAAGTCCAGTATCACATTGCGTGGTACAAGGAAGCGTTTGTTATGGCGGTATGGCTGATTTGTCTGGCAGTCATGGGATTTGTATTAAAAAAGCTGGAAAAGTGGCTGGAAAAGCATGAAAGAATTTTGTTTCCGGCATTTTGTTTTTTATGGGGCATCCTGTTATATGTTTTTTCCTGTTTTATCAGAAATACACCTTCTCAGGATTATGATGCAGTGTACACAGCGGCTGCGAATTATGCGGCGGGGGAAGAGATAGAGTGGTGGTATTTTGCTACATGGAAAAATAATTATTTTCTTTTTTTGATATTGGGAAATTTTATGAAGTTCAGCAGCTTATTGGGGCTTCGGGATCCTTTTTATCTGATATTGCTGTTTAGTGTAGGGATGGCAGTATGGGGAGGCATTTGTATTTATCTGCTGCTGGCAGACACAAATCAAAGCGTTATGCTGAGGTGGACAGGGCTTCTGTTATTTGTCGGTTTTATCCCGTTATGGGGAGGCACGCAGAATTTTTACACAGACGCAATGAGCATCTGTTTCGGAGTATGGGCTTGTTTGTTGGTAGAGAGAGCTTTGCGGAAGAAAATTTCCGGCAGAAATTATCTGTATGCCGGGCTGTTATGGGGAGCCGGATATGCCATCAAAGCAACAAGTGCAATTTCCATGCTGGCTGCGCTGTTGATTCTGTTGACAGCGGTAAAATGGAAGGAATGGCTCAGGGTATTTTTGGCGGTTATGATTGGATTTTTGATAGTGTCGGGAGGAGTAGAATGTCTATGGCAGCTATCGCCGGGTCATAAAATGGAGGATGAATTGGCAGCTCCTTTGGAATATTGGCTGGCATTGGGAAGCGCTGGCGACGGAAGTTATCTTGACAATGCAGAGTTTGCGGACGCCTGTATCGGCACCGTAGGAAAAGAAGCCAAGCGGGAGCTGGCACGGGCATATATAAAAGAGCAGGAACTCTTTTCACCGGGGCATTGGAAAAGAAAAATCAGATATAATTTTGCAACAGGTTTGTTCGGATTGATTGATTTTCATGATGACCCGGCGGGGCGCGGATATGATTTCTTTAATGATTGGGGAACTTACGGCGGTTATGTTGCCATGCTGACCACAGGATATTTTTATGCGATATTGGCGTTGGGAGCGGTATCCTGTCTCTTTGTCCTACATGGCATCAGGAAAGGACGGACTCCTCATATGACGGAGCTGACTGCCCAGTTAACCATATTCGGTCTGATATTGTTTTTGATGATATGGGAAGCAAATAACAGGCAGCTTTATAATCACATGCCATGGCTTGCCATGATAGGGGCATTCGGTCTGGCAGGAGTGTTTGGAAGGAAGGCGTAAGGAATCATTGCAATCTGTTGTTGAAAATGGTATGCTTGAAAAAACGGCAGACTTGGAGAAAGCGGATGAAGAAACAAAATATTTTATATAGTATATTTGAAGCAGGCTTTTTAACAGTGCTCTGTTTGATTGTTCTGATTTCCCTTACCGGAACGCAATATCATATTGTATGGTACAAGGAAGGCTTTGTTACGGCAGTATGGCTGGTTTGCCTGATGGTTTTATTTTGTGCGCTTAAAAAGTGGGAAAAGCTGCTGGAGAAGCATGAAAGAGTTCTGCTTCCGGCATTCTGTATTCTTTGGGGAATGGGGCTTTATGCCTTTTCCTGTCTGGTCAGAAATGTTCCTTCTCATGATTATCATATGGTGTGGAATGCAGTTATGGATTACATTGAGGGTAGAGAGGTGGCATGGTGGTATTTTGCTATATGGAAAAATAATTATTTTCTTTTTATAATATTGTGTAGCCTTGCCAAGTTAAGCAGTTTATTAGGATTTCAGGATCCTTTTTATTTGATATTGCTTTTTAGTGTATTGCTGACATGCGGGGGGGTAGATGTGTTTATCAACTGCTGTCCGATGCGGATAAGAGTGCTGCGCTTCCTTGGACAGGGCTGATTTTATTTGTGGGTTTTATTCCCTGCTGGGGCGGTGCGCAGTTTTTTTATACAGATAGCATGAGCATCTGCTTTGGCGTGTGGGCATGTCTGCTGGCAAAGAGGGCTGCAGAAAAAAGAAAAAATAGGTATTATTGGTATGCAGGGTTGGTCTGGGGAATTGGATTTGCCATAAAAGCCACTGTTGCCATATCCATGCTGGCGGTACTGTTGACTGCTATCGCAGCATTTCATTGGAAAGAGTGGAAAAAGTCGGTTTTATTGGTATCAGCCGGATTTTTAATCATTTGTGCGGGCGTAGAATGTTTGTGGCAGATGTCCCCGAGTCAGGAGATGGAGGAGGAATTAGGGGCTCCTCTGGAATATTGGCTGGCTCTTGGTATAGCGGGCAATGGCAGCTTTCTTGACAATAATGTATTTGCTACAGTATGCATTGACACGCCGGGCAAGGATGCTAAGAGGGAGATGGCAAGAACATATATCAAGGAGAATATGGGAGAGAGTTTGTCTCCAAAGCGGCTTGTGGAAAAAGCGAGGTATAATTTTGCATCAGGTCATTTCGGACTGACGGACTTTCATGATGAGCCGGTAAACCTTGCTTATGAGTTTTTTAATATTAATGATTGGACACCGGCAGCAGGTTATACTGCTATGCTGACTACAGGGTATTTCTATGCGATATTAATACTTGGGGCTTTGTCTTGTATTTATGTATTTGGCAGGCTGAAAAAAGGGAAAATGCCGCCCAAAGCGGAGCTTGTAACCCAATTAACAATTTTTGGGCTGATATTGTTTTTAATGATATGGGAAGCAAACAACAGGCAGCTTTATAATCATATGCCATGGTTTGCTATGCTGGGGGCTTATGGGCTCTCGGAATTGTTTGAAAAAAGAATATAAAATGCGCAACAGGAGGGCTTTATGCAGCAGATTACGGAACAACAGATTCAGGCGATGGCGCCGAATGCAGCGGCGGTGGCAAATGCCGCCAAGATATCGAAAAAGGGCGGATTTGTGCGGCTGGAACGCTCGGCGGATGACACTTTTTATCTGGGTGAGTGTACCGGAAGCGGAAAAAGCAATTATATCACTACAGTGGATTTTATCGAGCCCGACAAGCCTGTCTGCCGGTGCTCCTGCCCCAGCAGGCAGTTCCCTTGTAAGCATGGGCTGGCGCTTCTCTATGAAATCCTTGCAGGCAAGTCCTTCGGCGTCTGTGAGATTCCGGAGGATATCCTAAAAAAGCGGGAAAAGAAGCAGGCAAAGGATGCAAAAGCCGTTGGAGCAAATGGGGCGGATAATGCAGCAGGGGGGCAGAGCATAGAGGATGCCGAGGCTTTGGCAAAGAAAAAGGCATCTGCCGCAAAGAGCGCCAAAAACGCTAAAACCAAGAAGATAAAAAAGCAGATGGAGGGCTTAGAGCTTGCCGCAAAGCTGGTGCGGGACCTTATGAAAGCAGGGCTTGGCACCATGGGAGGCGCGGCTTTAAAAACCTATGAGCAGTTGTCCAAACAGTTGGGAGATTATTATCTGCCGGGACCGCAGCGTTTATTAAACGGCTTGATTCTGGAGATAGCGGCATTTCAAAAAGACGGGGACGAAAACCATTATGAAGCGGCTATTGATATTTTGGAAAAGCTGTGGGCTTTAATCAAAAAGTCGCAGAAATATCTATCGGATAAAGTGGACTCGGGAGAAGTGGAACAGGATGACAGCGAGCTCTATGAGGAGCTTGGGGGCATCTGGAAGCTTGCGGAATTGGAAGCCTTGGGAAAGGGCAGGGAGGACATAGATTTGATGCAGCTTTCTTTCTGGGTGGTTTATGATGAGACGAGAAAAGAGTACATAGATACGGGATATTGGGCGAATTTGGCTACGGGAGAAATTTTTGTCACCTATAATTATCGGCCTATTAAGGCACTGAAATATGTCAAGCAGGAGGATACGGTATTCGGAGTGGCGCATATCGGTATGGCGGCATGTTATCCCGGGGAGGGGAATCTGCGCATCCGCTGGGACGGCGCACAGATTCGCAAGGCGGAGCCGGCGGATTTGGCAAAGCTTTGTGAGTATGCTTCGGATGAACTTGGAGTCGAGGCGAAAAATGCCAAGAATATTTTAAAGAATGCTCTTGCAGACCCCATGTATGTAAGGTTAATTTCCTTTGAAAAATTGGGAAAGACGAAGGATGGATTTGTGCTGCGGACACAGGCAGGAGAGAGCATTGTTTTAGGGGATGCGCCGGGAATGGAATCCACCATAGAAAGACTTGGTCTGCTGCCGGATAAGGGATTGCTGCAAAACCAAGTGCTGTTAGGTGCTTTTTATTATGACTCGCAGGAAAGGCGTTTAAAGCTGCAGCCCTTAAGCATAGTGACACAGACGGATGTGGTGAGGCTTTTGTATTAGGATGAAACGGATGGGCTGGCAGCAGAAAGGGATTGAATTTACCTGATAGATGATGTAAGATAGACACAGTGAGAAAACTGCAGGAGCAAATGGCAGAAGCCAAGGCAGAAGCAGATGCAGAAGCCGCGCAAAAGCCGATGCAGGAACCGACAGATAAAAACGGAGGAAAAATAGTCATGGGATTGTTTGGTTTTGGAAAAAAAGAAGTGGATACGGAGACTACGGATGTAGTAAATGATATGGAGCGGTGGTGTACGGACACTTACGCAATCTGGGCGGAATATGCGGAAGGAAACTGGAAGCTGATCGGCGGCTTTCAAAAGAACCGCTCGGATGCCGCTTTGCTGCGCAGGTCATTAAAAAGAGACTGGGGAATCAAGAGCGGCGATGAGCTGTTGATTATGATAGTGCAGCTTCTTCGTGTAAGCGGCCACTGTGAAAAAGCAAGCGATGCGTGGGATTACTGCCGCGCCACCCAGCTTGCGGGCATGGGGTATGCTGCAGGGTATTTTAACCGTGAAATTTTACTGAATTGTTCCGCAGTGGCGGCAAAAGTGATGCAGAAGAATTATAGTAGCTGGGATGAACTCTGTCAGGCATATTTAAAGGGCTACGCAGAGTGGTGCGGGGATGAAGAGGCGGTGGCGGAACGCCGGGAAATTTACCGGAAGCTCTGCGCTATGCCGGACGGACCTTACCGCATTCCTTGGGATTTTAATGTGGATCCGTGGCTGGAAGGCGCCGACACGGTATATGATATTGTAATGAGCTGATTGCTTACATAAAAAAGCTGAGGAGTCCTTTTCTCAGCTTTTTCTTGAATATGGGTAGCTGTGAAAGCCTAAGTTTTGCAGAGTGTCGTTCGTGCAAAACCTACGCATTGCGTAGGTGGCACATTCCACCGCAGACACGCTCTCGCTCTGGTCTGCTTGTGGAATATGCAATCTACACAACTCGATTTACGAAAGTCTGAGTTTCGCAAACGCCTATTTTCTTGAATACATAGAAAGGAACATGGTTATTAAATATGGATATTTCACCGTTATATGAACTTAGGGCAAGGCTTCGTGCCGCAATGCTTGCAGGGACGAACCTGCTTTCGGAGGATTTCAGGCTAAAGCGGGCAGTGGAGGCTTTTGCGCCGTTGGAATCGGCTTCTCCGGTATTTGGTAAAATCGGCCAGCTTGTGAAGGAGCTTCTGCAGCCGGAGCAGGAGGACAAGGAAGGCGCGCTGTTAGATGCCATTACCTTAGTGGATGCCGTATTGTGCACTCAGGGAGCGGTATCGGCAGAGGGGGATGTGGAGCCCATTTCAGAAAATGAAAATGTAGGGGGCAGTGTGGTGATTAATGCCCCTTATTCGGTATTAAAATCCCTGCTGGATGCCCTGTTAAGCTCCGGCAGCGGGCATTATGGCTATGTGGTGGACACCCATGAGAAACATCCGGAGCTTTTTTCGGACTACCGTGTGAAGGCGGCAATGGTGCAGGCTCTGGGCGCTTCCTATGGGGAGCTTGCGGACCTTGTGGCAGGGTGGCTTAAGGAAGAGGGAGCGGAAATCCTGCCCTTATTACAAAAAGGCTTTGACCCCAAAGGGAAAAAGGAAATGGTTCGCCGCATTCAGGTTATGGAAGCTATTGACACTAATGTCATAAATGGCGAAACGAAGTCCAATGCATTTTATGTAAATGCGCTTTCCGAGGCGGAGAAAGAGGTGCGCCAGAGCTTAATTTATGCCCTGCGCTACAGCCCTGTCAACACGGATTTGCTTTTGGAGTTAGTGAAAACCGAAAAGGGAAATGCCAAGAAAATGGCTTATTATGCCCTTGCCTGCATGGAGGATGAAAAGGCGGAGGCAGCATTTCGGGAATATTATAAAAAAAGTCCCACGGAAGCGCTGGGTTATCTGGTTTATGTGGAAACAAAGTGGGCTTCCCGCTTTGTGGCGGAAATCTTAAAAGAGCAGCTTACGCAGTGGGCGGAGGCTGGGAAAGCGGCAAAGAGTGCTGAAAACGGCATGACAAAAGAACAGGCGGATTTGCTGGAAGCTGCGTTACTTGCGCTGCCCGGCAAAAGCGGTCCGGAAATCTGTGAAGCAATCACGATGGCGGCAGGGATGGAGGAAGAATTTGAGAGGATAAAAATAGGTAATATATTGGGATGGAAGGGAAATCTTCCGCGGTTTGAGATTAATAGGGACTTAAGAAACAGCGGTCCAGCCTATGATGCGAGCCGGGTTCCTGTCTTGCTGCATTCTTTTGATGAAAGCATTCCCTGCCTGCTGCATCAGGCACTCTATATCAATCCGCAGGAAGAACTTTGCGAGCTTGCCATAAAGCTGTATGAAGCGGAGGGGGATAAGCAAAAGGACTATTTTCCGGCGGCTGTCATGGCAATGCTTTTGACAAGGGATGATATCTGCGACTGGCTGGAGGAGCAGCTTACGGTAAAGAAGCTTGTGTGGAGCGGAAGGGACGAAGCAAGGTATCCTTTACTAGCGAGAGGATTGGACGGACTTAAGTTTGACGAGAGAAAAAAAGAGTATAAATACAGTTTTTCCGATCATTGTTACAGGCATCCTTCCGGCGAGCCTCTGCCCAAGATGGAACATTCCATAAAGCAGGAGGTAAAGGGGCGTTTTATGGATATCCTTATAAGCTGCAGCGATACCACCGTTGACATGATATTAGGAAGCTGCATAGATGCTTTGGATGAAGCCTGCTGTCGGAAATTAGGGGATCATTTTTATAAACAGGCATTAGCCGCCGCATCCGTAATACATAATCGGCCTTACATAAACTTTTTAAACCGCTGTAAATATTCCAAATGTGAGGGGCTTGCGGTCTCGTATTTCAAGAAAAGGCAGCAGTTTTATGTGACTGAGATTCCCGACTATATCAGGATACTTCCGGGAAGCGATGCGGACAGATACAAAGAGGCGCAGGCAGTATACGAGCTGTATAAACAGGGACAGCTTAAGGTGCGGGGCAGTAGCTGGAACGATGAAAAAATGCAGGAATTTATGGAAGAGATAAAACCCAGATAACTATATAAGCATTTGCGAAACTCTGGTTTTGGCAGAGTGTCGTTGTGCAGCTTGCATATTCCACCGCAGACACGCTCTCGCTCCGTGAAAAACGCAGTGGTACATAAGATGCTACAGTACAGCATCTAAGTACCAGCGTTTTTCAAGGGTCTGCTTGTGGAACATGCAAGCTGCACAACTCGATTTATGAAAGTTTGAGTTTCGCAAACACCTAGTTAGATTAGTATGCAGAAAGGAAGCAAAAATGGAACAGCAATTACAGAGGCTGCCTGCGGAGCAGTTATTTCAGAAAGAGTTGGATGCACTGATTGCAGCGGAGAAGGACCCGATTCCCACGGGATGGCGCATGTCCCCCCGCTCCGTCCGCACCTATATCTGCGGCGGCAAGGTGGGGAATCTGGAGATTACTCCCAAATATATCGGGCATGAAAGGCTGGTGGAGATTGCCATTGCCACATTAGTTACGGACAGGGCGTTACTGCTTATCGGAGAGCCCGGTACGGCAAAGAGCTGGCTGTCGGAGCATCTGACTGCCGCCATCAACGGGGATTCCACCAAGGTGATTCAGGGAACCGCAGGAACCACGGAGGAGCAGATTCGCTATTCTTGGAATTATGCTATGTTAATAGCAAACGGTCCCTCGCCGGAGGCAATGTTAAAAAGCCCTGTTTTTCATGCCATGGAAACGGGAACCATTGCAAGGCTGGAGGAGATTTCCCGGTGCGCTTCCGAGGTGCAGGATGCGCTGATATCCATTTTATCGGAAAAGAGGATTTCCGTGCCGGAGCTTGGGGTGGAGATGCCTGCTAAAAAGGGATTTTCCGTGATAGCCACCGCAAACACCAGAGATAAGGGTGTAAATGAGATGTCGGCGGCATTAAAGCGGCGTTTTAATATTGTAGTGCTGCCCACTCCCAGCGATTTGGAGGCGGAGATGGAAATTGTCCGCACCAGGGTGGTACAGCTTTCCGAGGGCTTGGATTTGAATGCATCTTTGCCGGAAACGGAAGTGGTCGAAAAAGTATGTACTATTTTCAGAGAATTAAGAAACGGCGAAACATACGATAAAAGCCAGAAGGTAAAGACCACTACAGGCGTGCTGTCCACGGCGGAAGCGATTTCCCTTCTCTGCAACAGCATGGCGTTAGCCGGAAGCTTCGGCAGCGGGCGCATCACGGATGAGGACCTTGCCGCGGGGCTGCAGGGAGCGGTCATCAAGGACGATGAAAAAGACAGCGTGGCATGGAAGGAATATCTGGAAAATGTCATGAAAAAGAGGGGCTCCCATTGGAGCGGACTGTATAAGGCATGCAGGGAGATGTTGTAACTCAGAATATAATAGCGTGAGAAGTACTTCTAAAGCTCATGCCAATGGGCATTTCGCTAAGAAGTACTAAGTCTCACATCTGAATTTAAGATTCCGCAAAGCGGAATTTATAGAGGTTAGTGTTAGAAAAGAATGAATTGTCAGGATGGAAAATGATGATGCAGCATCCACATATTTTTGGAATCCGCCACCTGTCCCCGGCGGGGGCGTGGCATTTACGGCAGTTTTTAGAGGAAAAAAAGCCCCGGCTTGTGCTGGTGGAGGGACCAAGCGACTTAAATGACCAGATAGGCGACATCACCCGCCCGGAAACCAAGGCGCCCATTGCGATTATGGCTTATACAAGGGAAGCGCCCATACATACCATATTGTACCCTTTTGCGGAATATTCGCCGGAATATCAGGCAATCTGCTGGTGTAAAGAACGGGGCGTGGAGTGCCGGTTTATGGATCTGCCTTCCGATGTATTTTTGGCGCTGCCTGCTGAGAGAAAGAGTACAGAAGGGGAAGAGGGGCGCATGAGCGCCTATGAGCTTTTAGATAGACAGGCAGGAGAGGACGGACACGAAACCTTTTGGGAGAGAACCATGGAGCATACAGGTGATGCATCGGGGTATCACAGGGGAGCAGGTCTTTTTGGTGAAAATTTAAGACAGATCAATGCCGGGAATGATGAGGATTTCCCGGAAATTCTGGTGCGGGAAGCCTTTATGCGCAGGCAGATACAAAATGCTGTGGAGGAAGGCTTTGCGCCGGAGGAAATCGTGGTGGTTACAGGGGCATACCATGTGGCAGGCCTTATGGATGAGGAAGCTCTGCCCATGACGGAGGAAGAGTTTTTATCTCTGCCCAAGGTGGAAGCCAGCCATACCCTGATGCCCTATTCCTATTACAGGCTCTCTTCCAGAGCAGGCTATGGCGCCGGAAATAAAGCACCGGCATATTATCATCTTTTGTGGAATGCCCTGCAGAGAAAGGATTTTGCGTATACGGCGGATGCTTATCTGTCAAGGATTGCCGTTTACCAAAGAGAGCATGGCAATCCGGTATCTTCCGCAGAGGTAATTGAGGCGGTACGGCTGGCAAATTCTCTGGCGGCGCTTCGGGGCGGAAAAATCCCGGCACTGAGAGATTTGCGGGATGCAGCAGTGACCTGTCTAGGAGGCGGGAGCTTCGCAGCCATAAGCTTAGCCACGGCGGATACGGAAATCGGCACTATGATAGGAGCCTTGCCGGAGGGAGTCAGCCGTACCAGCATTCAGGAGGATTTTTATAGAAGATTAAAGGAGCTTAAGCTGGAAAAATACCGTGATATCACAGCGCAGGACTTACCCCTTGACCTTCGGGAAAACAGAAATGTTTCTACGCAGAAATCGGCGTTTTTAGATTTAAACCGTTCTTTTTTCCTGCATCAGCTAAGGGTGTTAGGCATATCCTTTGCAAAGGAAGAGGCGGTAAAGCAGGAGAATGCTACATGGGCGGAGCACTGGGTGGCGCGCTGGAGCCCGGAGGCGGAGATTGAACTGGTGGAAGCCGCCTTAAAGGGCGATACGGTGGCGCAGGCGGCATCCTTTCGCATGAAGGAAAGGGTGGAGAATGCTCAGGGTATGGGCGAAATCGCCAAGGTGATTGAGGATGCCTTTACCTGCGGCATGGCTGCGGCAGTCCAATATGCCACCAATGCCCTGCAGGCGATGGCAGTGGATGCCGCTTCCTTGGAGGAGCTGGCAGCGACGGCACACAGGCTTTCCGTGGTGGTGCAGTATGGAAGCATCCGCAAGCTGGATGCTGCGCCCTTGGAGCCTATTTTGCAGCAGCTTTTTTACAGGGCATGCCTGATTCTGCCGGGGGCGTGCATCTGCGACGATGCCGCCAGCAAGGAAATGGTTACGGCAATAGAAAGGTTGAATGGGGCGGCCCTTGCCCATGATTTTCTGGATGGCAGCGCATGGCTGGAAGCCTTGGAGGAAACGGCAGGAAGGGATGACTTAAACACAAAGCTTTCCGGCTTTGCCATGGCGGTACTGCTTGAGCGTGGGCTTGTGGATAACGAGAAGCTTCGCTTGGAGGTAAGCCGCAGACTTTCTAAGGGAGTGCCTGCGGATTTGGGGGCAGGCTGGTTTGAGGGGCTTGCCATGAAAAACCGCTATGCGCTCATTGCCAGATTGTCCCTTTGGGAGAGTCTGGATGAGTATCTGGACGGGCTTACTGAGGAAGAGTTTAAGAGGGCACTTGTGTTCCTGCGCCGCGCTTTTGCGGATTTTTCGGCGATGGAAAAGGATGAGATTGCCGAAAACTTAGGTGAAATCTGGAACTTAAACGGCGGACAGGTAAGCGAAGCATTAAATCAGACCTTAAGCGGGGAAGAGCAAAAGATGGTGGAGAGTCTGGAGGAATTTGACTTTGATTTTTAGGGTATTATTTTGTCTGGCTGTGGGCTGTATTATCTTTCTGCCGATTTTAGCGGCATGGATGTGGAAACGGGAGAAGCTTTCCAAATGCAAATTTAAGCTGGAGGGCATGGCTTTGGCTGCGGATGCATCGGGGAGTGTATATATAAAATTCCCTTATGTTATGCGCTTTTCTCCCTTTTATTTTATATTGGGAATGATAGGAGCCGTATTTTTCTATGGTCTTACTGTGATGATGGCACTGTTGGCTTCCGACATGGCAGTAGTGGTTTTTGTTGCCTTTTTCTGTTTTTGGCCGCAGCTTTTATGTATCGTAACCATACTTTGGGAAATCCGGGTGGAGGAAGATAAACTTACCATATATCGTTTTCCTTTGCGCCCCAAGGAGATTTTCTTTTATGAGATTACTAAGGTGCACTATATTGACAGGCTCACACGGGGAAGCGGCATAAGCGGGGGCGAAAGAATGCAGCTGATTGCCTATCATAACGAGAAAAAGCTTTTTGATGTGGACGAGGGCATGAGTCATTTTGATTATCTGGTCAGGCGTTTTGAGGCGGAAATCGGCTTAGAGAAGGGTTTCTTAAAGGAAGGCGGGCTGGAGCTTAATGCCTATCAGGAGGAATTTTCCATAACGGAAACCAGAGCGGATAAAGTGCGGTCGTTTGTCTGCGCGCTGATTGGCATCGGTCTTTTGATAACAGGAATTTTTGCATGGGAAGAATTTAGGCAGGACCCTTATTATCCGATATATTATGCAGTAATGCTGTTGTTTTTTGCCATGTGGACATGGGATTTTATCTGTGTTATGATGCGTAAGGTTACGGTTACCTATCAGGATATTTCTGTGCGGAATGCTTTGGGCAGGGTAAAAAAATATTCCCTGCAGGAGATTACAAGGGTGGAGGATAACGGTTTGTTTATCCTTCTCTATGCGGATGATGCAAAGATTGCGAAGATATGGAAAAAGCATAAAAATTATGCGCTGCTTGCACACAGGCTGGAAGGGCGGAAATGGGAGGAAGTGTGAACGGAATGAAGATTTTCTAAGGTCAGAAAGAACCTGACCTAATAAAATCTAAGTCATTCCGCGAAGAATCCGCAAGCGGATTCTTCCGAATTTGCACTAGTTCATGCATTGTTTGTACCGCAGGCAGAAGCCAGCGGTATGCGGGGGTATAAGATTGAAAATTAAAAATTTTCAATCTCGGAATTTGTGACGCCGTGCGTCCCAAAGTTCCCGCTGATTAAAATGCCGCTTGCGCGGCGGAATGAGAGGAAGAATGAATCAAGAGGAGCATATGCAGAGGTGGCGGCTGATATTAGGGCAGGAGAGTCAGGAAAGATTCGGCAGCATGGGAGGCGCAGCGCTTACCAAGGAGCAGGATTTGATGGATCAGGCGCTTGCCGCCATCTACAATAATACCGCAAACGGCGGTTTTGGAAGCGGCACAGGAGGGCGCGGTGCGGGAAGCGGACCTTCAAACCCGCAAATCAGCAAGTGGCTTGGGGATGTGAGAAGCCTGTTTGACAAGGATCTGGTCACGGTGATCCAAGGAGATGCCATGAACAGATGCGGCTTAAAGCAGCTTATTTTTGAGCCGGAGCTTTTGGAGAATTTGGAGCCGGACATCAATCTTGCTTCCACCATCCTGCTTTTAAAGGAGCAGATTCCCAAGCGTTCCAAGGAGAGTGTCCGGGCTTTTATACAGAAAATTGTGGAAGAGATTAACCGTCTGCTGGAACAGGATATCCGCAGGGCGGTGACGGCGGCTATTAACAGACGGAGGCATTCCCCCATTCCCTCTGCGGCGGCGCTTGATTATAAGACCACGATTTCAAGAAATTTAAAGCATTACAACAAGGAACTGCGCACCATCGTGCCGGAGCATTTTTACTTTTTTGACAGAACCAGCACAACGGCAGCCAATAAATGGACGGTGATTCTGGATATCGACCAAAGCGGCTCCATGGGGGAATCGGTGATTTATTCCTCCATTATCAGCTGCATTTTGGCAAGCATGTCAAGCCTCACCACCAGAATTGTGGCGTTTGACACCAATATCGTGGATTTGACGGAAAAAAGCGATGACCCGGTGGATTTGCTCTTTGGCTTTCAACTGGGGGGCGGCACGGATATTAACCAGTCCATAGCATACTGTGAGCAGTTTATTGAAAATCCTGCCAAAACCTTGTTTTTCTTGATTTCAGATTTGGAGGAGGGCGGCAACAGGGCGGCATTCCGGCGCAGGCTGGAAGAAATGAAGGAATCCGGTGTGACCGTGGTATGCCTGCTTGCCCTTGCGGACGGAGGAAGACCTTATTATGATGCCAATATGGCGCAGAGCATTGCATCCATGGGGATTCCCTGTTTTGCCTGCAATCCGCAGATGCTCCCGGCTCTTTTGGAGCGTGCCCTTAAGGGGCAGGATCTGCAGGAATTCCAGAAGGAATTTGAGAAGCGCAAAGCGTGAACGGAATGAAGATTTTCTAAGGTCAGAAAAAACCTGACCTAATAAAATCTAAGTCATTCCGCGCAGAATAAGGCAGAAACGGAGATTTTATGACAAAGAAAAAGTTAGTGTTCGGGATACTTCTCCCGCTTGTGATCATTCTGGTGTGCGTTATGATCTATCTTGGTATTTCCCCGTCGGATATCTGGCGGACAGCGGTGGACGGCGCGCAGAAAATAGCATCAAAAGAGGCGTGGAAGGAAAATTCCGGACAGGGCGTAAGTGAATTTGCCGGAGAGAAAATAGAAACAATGCCGTCAGAAGTACCATCGGAACCGGTTTTTGAAGAGTATGATATCACCTTGATGGCGGTGGGGGATAATCTGCTTCATCCGGGAATTATCAAAACCGGAATCCAAAGCGACGGAAGCTATGATTTTTCTTTTTTGTTTCAGAACATTTCTGATTTTTTGGCAAAGGCGGATATCAAGGTAATTAATCAGGAAACTATTTTTGGTGGAAATGAGTTGGGCAATCAGGGATATCCTAAATTTAATTCTCCCACACAGGTGGGGGATGCCATTGTATCCGCCGGTTTTAATATTGTGCTCCATGCCACCAATCATGCCGCGGATCAGGGAATCGAGGGAATTTTGCACTGTGCTTCCTATTGGGAGCAGCATCCGGAGATTTTGATGACAGGGATATCAAAAGAGGAAACCTATTCGGAAATTCCGCTGTTTCGGGTGGGCGACATTTCCTTTGCCATATTGAATTATACCTACGGACCGAATCTGGGGAGTGTTCCGGCATCTTTGAGAGGGCATCTAAATATATTGTGTGATTATAACGAGAAGACAGGCGCCTTGGATTTTACAAAGTTACATCCAAGTGTATTGGAGGATATCAAAGAGGCCAAGACAATGGCGGATGTGGTGATTGTATTTCCGCATTGGGGGACGGAGTATCAAAGCGAGCCTTCTAAGTATCAGCGCAAATTTGCGGAGGAAATGACGGAGGCGGGAGCGGATTTGATTATCGGAACCCATCCCCATGTGCCCCAGCCGGTGGAATGGATTGTGGCGGAAAACGGAAACAAGGCTCTTTGCTATTATTCCCTTGGAAATTATGTTTCATTGCAAAAGCAGGCGGAGAGTATGCTGGAGGGAATGGCATGGGTCACATTCCATGTGACAGAGGATGGAGTGGAAATTGCGGAAGACAGGACGGGAGTGCTACCCATGGTATGTCAATACAAGCAGACTTCTTTCCGTCTGGAAAATGTGTATCTCTTGGAGGAGTACACGGAGGAAATGGCAAAGCGCCATGGCATCCAAAGCTATGAGGAGGGTGTGGTTATCAGACTTGAGGATTTGAAAGAACAAAGCCAAAATACCTTCGGTGACATGGTCTTAACCGGAGAAGATATTTTGGCTTCGGAATAGTAGATGTTATTAATCCACCACGCTTTTTACTCCGATAATGGTATCAAAGCCTGCCGCCTGAGTTACAACGCCTTTGCGGGGATTGGCGGAATGGATAATCTGACCGTCTCCCAGATAAAGCGCTACATGGGTACAGGTTTGACCGGAGCCGTAGCAGATGATGTCTCCCGGCTGTGCATTGCTGTAGTCGACGCTTCTTCCCGCACCGGACAACTGTCCGCCGGGTGTGCGGCTTAAGGAATAGCCGAATTGTGCATAAATCAAGCTGGTAAAGCCGGAGCAGTCCGTTCCTCCGGACAAGGTCTGCCCGCCATGTACATATTTATTTCCTACAAACTGCATGGAGTATTCTATAATCTGGCTTCGGAGTTCCTCGTTGGAAGAATAGCTTTGAGCCGGAGGCGTAACGGTTATGGCGGTATTTTCCGCTGCCTGTTGTTCCGATACTTGTTTTCTGGCTTCCAGCGCTTTTTTCGCGGCAAGTTCGGCGGCTTCTTCTTCCAGAGTTTTGGCATAAACAAATTCTTCTACAATCGTAACATATTCCGCTGCGACATAACCGGTGGAATCGCCCGCATATTGTACTTTCAGCCATTCCCCCTGATTTTCCAGAAGCTTAACCCGCTCGCCGTTATTGATAAATCCGATTCGCTTTGAATTGATATCCGGCTCTTTGCGCACATTTAAGCGGCTGGCTTGTACTACGGCATAGCGTGTCACATAATCATCAATCACGGCAGCGGCTTCCTCGCCGTAGAAAAAGTATTCCGCTTTGATATATCCTTCCACATTGCCGGATATCATTTGAAACCAATCATTGTCTTCGCCGGCGGCAGACAGTACATGGGCAACGGCGCCGTTATAGATTTTGCCCACAATTTCACTGTCCGTGTTGGGTTCCTTACGAACATTGACATAGCGGGACACATTGGCAATGGCAAAGTCGGCATATTCGCTTTCCTCTTCGGGAAGGGCAACAATGGGTTCCAGTCGGTTAACAAATTCCTGAACGCCTCCGCACAAAAGAAGTTCTGATTGAGCCCCGGAACCTTGGATGCTCGCCATGATGATGGGTTCTATCTTAAGATTCTTATTTTCGGTTTCCGTTATTTTTGGAGTATTTGCCGCCGCCTGTAAGGCTGCCGGTTCTTTTACATTTATGATAACACAGCATAAGCAGATGGTCAGAATGCAGATGCATGCGGTATGGACGAATCGGTCTTTCATAAAGTCCTCGTTTCTGTATATTTATAGAAAATATTGTTTTGTTAACAAAAAGTTACATACTTTATTGTATTATTAAATGGAAAAATAATCAAGTATTTTAGAAGAAAATATTACTGAAATATTAAAAAAATATTACATATGTACATTTTTGTAGAAGTTTGTGATAATATTAGGATTGGTTTTCACAGATTTGACATAATTGTGTGTTAAGCTGATAAAAACGATTGACCGGCAGGAGGCGGATGACCATGGAGAAATTGAAGGTGCTTGTGGTGGATGACGAAAGCAGAATGAGAAAGCTGGTAAAGGATTTTCTGGTGAAGAGGAGTTTTGAGGTTCTGGAAGCGGAAAACGGCGAACAGGCTGTGGATATTTTCTTTCGGGAGAAGGATATCGCTTTGATTGTGCTGGATGTGATGATGCCCAGAATGGACGGTTGGCAGGTATGCAGGGAAATCCGGGAGCGTTCAAAAGTGCCTATCATCATGCTGACGGCAAGGTCGGATGAAAGGGATGAGCTACAGGGTTTTGAGCTGGGGGTGGATGAGTATATTTCCAAACCTTTCAGTCCCAAGATATTAGTGGCGCGAATCGAGGCAATCCTGCGCCGCACCAGCCAATTTGAGAAAAATGAAACGCTTGTCTGCGGATGCATTCAGGTGGACAAGGCGGCGCATCAGGTAATGATTGACGGAAAAAATGTTGACTTGAGTTATAAAGAATTTGAACTTTTGGTCTATTTTATGGAAAACAAAGGAATTGCGCTTTCCAGGGAAAAGATTTTAAATAATGTCTGGAATTATGACTATTTCGGGGACGCCCGCACCATAGACACACATGTGAAGAAGCTTCGGAGCAAGCTGGGAGAGAAGGGCGGAGAAATGATAAAGACAATCTGGGGTATGGGGTATAAATTGGAGGAAGAAAAGTAATGAAACCTTCCATAAGGAGGCAGTTTGCGCTTATTTTTATCGGACTTATGGCAGGCATTATATTCTTATGCCTGCTGATCAATCATGTGTTTTTGGAGCGTTATTATATCCGCAGCAAAACACAGATTATTTTTGATGCCTATGAAACAATCAGTGAGGCGGCAAACGATGACAGTTACGGTTCGGAGGTTTTTAAGGAGAAACTGGGGAAGGTCTGTAATCATTACAATATTACAGTCTGCATTATTGACGCCAATTCACAGACAAAATATGTGTCCCAGAACGGCGGTATCGAGTTGGAAAGCCGGCTTTTGGGATATATTTTCGGTCTTTATTCGGAAAACATATCCGTTTTGGAACAGGGTGAGGATTACCGCATTCAACGCACGGGCACGCAGGGAAATGAATATTTGGAAATGTACGGAAGCTTAAACTCTGGGATTTCTTTTATTATGTGTACACCTATTGAGAGTATCCGGGAAAGCGCAAAGCTTGCAAACCGGTTTTTTGCTTATGTGGGAATTGTGGGGACGATAGCCGGAGGCATCATTATCTGGATGGTATCTTTCAAAATTACAAAACCGATTTTGGTGTTGAACAGGATTTCCGAGCGTATGGTACATTTGGATTTTGAGGCGAAATATCAGGCAAAGGCTCATAACGAGATAGATTTGCTCGGGGAGAATATCAATAAATTGTCCGCCGGTCTGGAGAAATCCATCTCGGAGCTTAAGACGGCAAATAACGAATTAAAGAAGGATATTGAGAAAAAAGAGCAAATAGATGAGATGCGAAAAGAATTTTTGTCCAATGTATCCCATGAGCTGAAAACGCCCATTGCCCTGATTATGGGATATGCGGAGGGCTTGCAGGAAAGTGTCAATGATGACCCGGAGAGCAGGGAATTTTACTGTGAGGTCATTATGGACGAGGCTTCCAAAATGAATGTTATGGTCAAGAAGTTAATGACTTTGAACCAATTGGAGTTTGGCAATGATGTGGTCAGCATGGAGCGCTTTGATGTGGCGGCTTTGATACAAAATTATATACAGTCTGCGGAAATTTTGGCAAAACAAAACGGCATCAGCGTGAAAATGGAAAATGACGGGCCTGTTTTTGTATGGGCGGATGAATTTAAGACGGAAGAAGTTTTCATGAATTATTTTTCCAATGCGGTGAATCACTGTGAGGGAGAAAAATTGATTGAGGTAAGGCTGGAAAAGGAAAACGGTAAGGTGCGGGTAAGTGTCTTTAATACGGGAGAACCGATTCCGGAGGAGGCAATAGAACATATCTGGGAGAAATTTTATAAGGTGGATAGGGCCCGCACCAGAGAATACGGAGGGAGCGGCGTGGGACTGTCCATTGTGAAGGCGATTATGGAATCCATGAATCAGCGTTTCGGAGCGGAAAATTGTGAAAACGGCGTATTGTTCTGGTTTGAACTGGAGGCGGTGAACGGAATGAAGCTTTTCTAGGGTTGGACAGTACCCAACCCTAGAAAAGCCCAATCATTTCCTGTTATATGCGGGGGTATCAGCCCGAAAAAAGTTACGGTAGCCGAATGAGAGGAATTATGGTAATATAAAACTATATATGGCGTAGGCAAAAGAGAGGGAAGGAACATGGGAGCGGAAAAAAATTCGCTTGGGAGAATAGAAAATCTGGAATATCAGATAGAGAACTTGATTTTGGAATCCCGTGACGGTGAATTTACGGAATATCTGAAAAGTTTAAAGAACCGGTTATTTGCTTCTAAATATCAGGTGGATTTGCTGCAGGAAGAATTGGATGGGAATTGTAAGCGATATGAGGAGCGGATGCGGATACAGGCGCAAGTGTGGGAACAACAGCCGGTGCAGCAAGAGCAGTCACCATGGCAACAAGAGCAACGGCAGCAAGAGCACCAGCCGGTGCAGGGAACATTACCGATGCGACAGGTGCAGCCGCCGCAGAATGCCTCAAATGTCCAAAAGCCCGTAAAGAAAGACAATCTGGAGTTTATCATCGGAGCAACGATTTTTGGCGTTATCGGAGCCGCATTTATTCTGACGGATTTGGTGTTACTGGGCATGAATTATATGAATGGCTTTGTCAAGGGGATAGGATTGTGTGCCATCTGTATTGCGGTGCTGGTATTTTCGGAACTTGTGGTATATCGCAGACTGCCTAAGATGGGAAGCGTGCTTTCGGCAATCGGTATTGGCGGAATGTATCTTTCTACGGTAATAAACTTTCTGGTGCTGCATAATTTTAATCTGTGGACTACCCTGATAGTGACAATGATTGTTACCATGGTGGTAGTATTGTTAAGCCGGAAGAGGGATTCTCTGGTATACCGGATTATTGGCATGATAGCGGGATATCTATGCTTTTTTACGATTCAGGAGGGGATTACCGATGTAGAATTTCTGGTAGTGTCATGCATGGTCTTTCTGATGAGCGTTCTCTGCATGGCGTTGCCGCTCCGTAAGGGCTGTACAGCCGTCAACTGCATTCATATGTGTATCAATGCCGTTTTTGCATTGGCATTCTTGGGAAGGGCAAAATATTGCGGTGTGACGAACCTCAATTTTGTGTTTCTCTTTTTGGCAGGCGCAACAATGGTTATGCATCTGCTTTTGGCAGCGCAGGTTTTGCATCAAAAAAGGAGCGGACAGGCCGGCGGCGCTTTCATTTTGGTATTTTATGGAATCAGCGCCTATATTCTGTCCCTGCGGACGGCATTTTTGACAAGGGATATTTATTATGGAATCGGTCGTGCCGCAGTAGGGGAAGATGAAAGGGTTATTCTTGCGGCATGTATGGCGGCTGCCGTTTTGAGTGTGTACGGGATTCTCGTTTTTATTGTGCTTGCCATAAAGAAATGTTCGGAAAAGTGGGCAATCTGCTATTATTTGAATTTTGTGATATGGGTTATTTTTGCAGGAACTAAGGGTTATCTTATCAGGTATGAATATCTGCCGGAGCAGATTGCGTTGGTGGCGTTGTTATTGATTTCCAAACTTTTCTGCCTGAAAAAAATCAAGGAATTGAAGGTCAGTGATGCCATTCTGACAACCTATGTCTGCCTGTCTGTCTGTATGTCCGCCGCAAGGGGAACCGCAGCAGCTTATGAGGCAATTCTTTTAGTGGTGGGAGTGCTGTTTGGCATCCTGCTTCTGAGCCAATGGAAAACCTATCAGGAAGTGGTTTTGACTTTGGCGTTGGCAGTGTTTGCATATCAGACAGTTCCTTCCCAACTGAAGCTTCCGGCGGCAGCAGGGATTTTCTTTGTGGGAATTTTACTGTTTAATAATGTGAACAGATGGAAAGATAAAAGAATATTAGTTTATAATATACTGATGTTGATAGGAGAGGGATATTGCTTTTTAGTGTTATGTCATCCTGTTTATCGGGGAGCGTACCTTACCTATTTATGTATGCTGGTATTTGGACTTGCTACTATTATAGTGACATTGGAAGACAAATATCAAATGGGATTTAAGGGAAAAAATATGATCCTTGCGGTGTTCCTTTCTTACATGTCATTCATATTCCGCACAGGGGAGCCTATTGTCAACAGTATTCTGCTTATGGTGGTCGCGTTGATTTGTGTGGGAATCGGTTTTGCGAAAAATCAGAAGAATATCAGAATTTATGGGCTGGCACTGTCACTTTTGGTGTGTGCGAAGATAGGGGTGTATGATTTTGTGGAGGCGCCCATATTGCAAAAGACAATTCTTTTCTTTATAGTAGGTGTAATTGCCTTGATTATTGCGGGAATATATATTATATTAGAAAAGAAGAGAAGCGATGCCGGGAATAAAAGGCAAAATGATTTTGTCCGGCAGGAGATTCCGGCTGCTGCAGAGCATTGGAAGGAGCAAGAGGCATCAGCGGAAAAGGAAAGGACCGTTGTTCAGGAAACAGATGCGGAAGAGATAGGTGTGAGGCAGGAAACGGTCATAATGAAAGAAGCAATCGCAGGGCAAGAGCCATATATGGCACAGGAAACGATTGCAGGACCAGAGCGGAATGTGACACAGGAAATGACAATGGGACAAGAAAGGTTTGCGGGACAATAGAGATGAAGGAGCAGAGAAAGCATATGAAAAACGGATTTAAGCATTTAGTAAAGGGCATGGCAGCCGTTCTGGCAACATCTTTTGCTCTTGCGGGGTGCAGCAGTGTGATTCCCAATATGTCCGTGGAGGAAGAACAGGCGGTGGGAGAGTATGCAGCATTTGTTTTGTTAAAGTATGATGCACACCATAGGAGCAGGCTGGTTGATTTGTCAAAGGTGGTTGAAAAGGAGCCGCCAAAGGCACAAGAGCCTGTGGAAAGTCAGGAACAAGGAGGCATGGGACCTGTGGCGGATACGCCGGTGATAGATAATACCATGAATAATGTAAACAGTATAGAAGCATTTTTCGGATTGCCGGAGGGTATCAGCTTTACTTATCAGGGAATAGAAACCGGGATAAGTTATCAGGAGCCGGGGCAGGAAGACGGGCATTTTTCTTTAGAGGCGGCAGAAGGAAAAAGTCTTTTCATATTGAAATATCAGGTGAGCAATCAGTCTCAGTCGGTGCAGCAGGTTGATTTAAACGCAATGTCCCCTGTCTTTAAAATCACACTTAACGGCAGTTACACAAGGACTGCGCTGGTAACAATGCTGCCAAATGATATGTCTGTATATAAAGAAGATTTGCAGCCGGGGGAGAGTAAGGAACTTGTTCTGCTGTTGGAGATTAATCCGGATATGGCAGAAACTATTACCTCTGTTTCTCTGCAGATAAAAAATGAAGCAAATGCATATACAATTCAGCTTATTTGATGCAATATACAGTAAATATCTGAGCAAACAGAATATTAACTAATCAAAAAGCCTTTATTTTAAGGGCTTTTTTGTTGCAAATGAAATTGTAGAAAATTTTGCAAAAAAATCAATTTGAGTGTTGACATTTGAAAATAGGGGTGTTATACTCAATACATTCCTCGATTTTCTTAATACTTTTTGTAGAAAAAAGTTTTTGAAAAAAGTCGAGAAAACCTGTTGACACCATGAAAGAGATGTGCTATTCTGATAAAGCTGTCTCAGGT
>JAMPEB010000025.1 GCA_023665475.1 Lachnoclostridium sp. | reverse complement strand
ATTATCAACCTATGTATAAAATTATTGTAAGGAGATTAACAATGTTTAAGATTAAGAATGAATACAGCGAGTACATTACCAAAACCTTTAGAATACCTACGGAAATTAATAGACACCTTGACAAACTAGCAACCTTGCATAACACATCGGTTAATAAGGTTGTCATTCAGTGCTTAGAGTTTGCATTGGATAATATCGAAGAAGATAAATCGTCGGAACACGAATAGGCAATAAAAAAGATAGGATTATAACCTATCTTTTTTATTGTTTTTTAAATTTGTTATTCTGCTATATTTAAAAAATCTTTTTCCTTTTCATACTGAATGAAAAAGTTTTCGATTGTATTTTTTAATTTTATTTCATTAGCATCTAAATTATCTTTTTGTAAAAGTTCAGAATATGTCTTTTTAAAATGTTCTTTTTTGTCGTATTGATTTTGTTTCAGTTCTAATTTTCTAAGTTCAATTTGCTTTTTACTTTCTCTTTCAAGTTCTTTTAGTTCCTTTTCTCTTTCTGCTAGGTTTTCTTTCGCTTTTTTTAATTCGTCCTGTTCTTTCTTTTTATTCTTTCCATAAATTAGCGATTGAAAAGAATAAGAAAACTTGTCTATTATGTCTAAATATTCACAAGAGTAATTGTCAGAAATATAATTATAGAACTCAAAATAATTATAAGTATAAAACCCGTTATCTTTTAAAAGTATGTTTCTTAATTCCTTTTTAATATCACTTGTATCTTTATCACTTTCAAAAAATTTATCTATATTATAGCCCCCATAAAGAACTATGTCTTTTTTATTGTATTGATGTTTTTCAACATCATCTATATGAATTAAATATCGAATCATTCCCCTTTCAGTTTGGACAGGTTCTATATATTTTACTTCCAGAGGTGCAAGCATTAATAAAACTCCCTTAATGGACTTTAGATTTTCAAACTTTAAAACAATATGATAGTGAGGTTTTTTAATATCCCCTACTTTCCAATCTGGAGGTTTACCCTCATTATTTTTTATGTACTTTTTTAAATCACTTTCTGCATATTTATCTTTATCGTGCAAAATGTAAGCAACCTTGCAATGTAAATTTTTTAATTCTTCTTCAAAAGATTGTGGAAGACTTTCAGAATACATTTCAAATGTATATGAATAAAATCTCTGTTCCCTAGTTTTAGGCATAAAAATACCCCCTTTTCTGATTTGTATTTTATATAGATTAACTTTGCTGAAAGTTATCTATATAATATGTTAAGCAGAATTAAAAATTTAATAATCAATATTTTTAATTCTTACTTGTTTTATATCTTCCTTTTTTATAAAATGCAAGTGTTTTGAAAAACTTTTTTATTTATTCCGCATTTTTTCAAAATATATCTAAATATTTCTTTCAGATAATTTTAGAGTGGATTACGGATTACGGATTATATATATAGTCGTAGTAATATATATATAATCCTGCAACGCTATTTTTGAAAATAAAAAAGCCCCAAAGGGCTTTTTTATTCAGCGGATTAAAACTAAATACAAATTACAGAAAAGAGAAAATTTCCTTTACCAGATACTATTAAATTATATTTTATTATATACCACACAAATCTAATTATAACAATACTATTTATGTTTAACTACCTTTTTATAGTCCAAATCCTTTATGTTCTGGTTTATCCCTATCAGAAATAATAAGCCCGATTGCAATATTAATAATTATCCCGATTACCATAAAAACAATTAGCTTTATTTCAAATGATGAAAGAGCCATATCTATACCCCCTTATAATTCAAACTCAAAATTTTTATTTTCTTCTTTTTCAATTTCCTTAATTGCTTTTTCTAAATCTAAGATTAAAATATCTAAGTATTCAATAACATCTATTTTTTCATTTTCCACTATAAACTTTTTCAAGCGTTTTAAAAATGCTTGTATTTCTTTCATAATTATTATATCTTTCATTTTTACCCCCTTTAAAATTCAATTTCAAAATCATTTTGTTTTTGCCTGTTGTTTGATTTTGTATTTGTATTTTTTTTAATAAAAGAAATTATTTCACTCATACTATTTTCTTTATTGTCGATACCCTTTATATTATCTCCAACGCTTTTTATGTAGTCCGTTAAGGTATCCACAACTTTTTCTCTTTCTTGATAATTGCAAAAGCCTGTAAAATTATTAATAAGATTGTTAAAATAATTTATAAAGTTGGTTTTATATTGTGCGTTTTCTATTTTATATTTTTTGATTTCTTCATCAATGCTATTTAATGCGTCTTGAATTTTAAAAACTTCTTTTTCATTTTCTTTTATTTCCTTTTTTTGGTGTTCCTTTATTTCTTCCTGCTTGTCTATCATATCAGCATTATAATTTATAACCTGTTTTTGTTTTTCGTTTTGTTCTTCAAGTTCAAAACTATAAATTTTTAAATTGTGAATATCTTTTTCAATATTTTCTTTCTTTTTGAATGAAATGTATTCTTCTTTTTCCAAGTGTTCCCTTTTTGCATTATTTTTAATTTCAGTTTCTACCCCATATTGAGAACATATATTCATTAAAGCCGCTTGCTCTGCCTTTTGCCATCTCATAATAGGAGTATTGGAAAATTTATCATCATCAAAGCCCATTTCATTAAGTGCTTTATTTAAACTGTTGCGAATACTTAACCCCTTGTCATAATGTGCGAAAGGTACATAATCAATGTGTAAGTGTGGAACGCCTTTTTCATCGTTATGATAGACCGCATTAAAAATCTTTAAATTTGGATTTCTTTGCTCCCACTGTTCAAAATATTCTTTAAGTATTTTTTTGTTTAGTTCTTCATCTTCAATACTTTCTTCCATATTACCGACCGCAACTATTAATTCATATGCTAATTTTGGATTGTTCTTTTTATCTTTTCCGTTTTCGATTTTTTCATAGTAACTTTTTATTTTTCTATCATTCCGCTTTTGGTTTTCGTTATAGTCTTGAACCGCTTTATTGAATAAGGAAATATATACACTTTTTAAATTTTCATTTTTCCAAATTTCAAAATCACCGTCTTTATTTATATGAAGTTGTGTATATATACTTTCCTTATCTCTGTTGTTATGTGAAATATTTACTTTACTTCCATTATGAACCGATACAGAATATTTAATATTTCCCATCACAAAACACCCCCTTATAAAATATAGAATTTATTTATTCTATACATCAAAGGGGGAGTTTATTATTACTTATGTTATAAGTAATAACTCACTATTATTTCCGTCACTCCGTAACAGAAATTCGTTCGTAAAAACCACTAGCATATTTTTTTGTAAAATGCAACTCTTTTTAAAAAATAAAAATTTTTTATTTTCTTCAAAATCGTGAAATCGCTTGTAAAATATTTTATAATACTATTATCAATCAAATATTTGAAAGATGGACAAGCCAAAGTCCTTAAAACCTCTATAAAATAAAATGAGGTCAGAACATTGAAAAATACATACAGTACAGAAAAGGTTATTGCTTTTAAAAGATATGTTGATATAGTCGAAAAGACAGAAACTAACTTTACTGAACAGCTTGAAAATGGTATAATAGATATTGACGAGGTACGGGAAAAAAGAAAGCTGATGAATAAAAAACTTGAAAAACTCGTACTTGAAATGCACCCTTACTCAATCAACCAAATGAAAGGGGCAGACACCAGATACTATACCACCATAAGAAAGGAGAACGAACCCAGAAAGATTATCAAAAAGAATAGCTACGAAGAAATTATCGACTATCTCATTGATTACTACTCTCTTAAAGAGCAAAGAAAGAAAATCACTCTTAGGACTATGTATCCTGTTTGGATTACTTTCAAGGGAAAGTGTACTAAAAAGACTTCTACCCTCAAGCGAATTGAAGATGATTGGAAAAAGTTCTATCTTAATGACCCCATCATTGACAAAGACTTGCGGACTATGACAAGAAATGATATTTCTGAATGGATTAACCATAAAATTCTTGTTGATGGTGTGACAAACAAAAAAGCCTTTTGCAATATGCTTACTATCTTTAAGAATGTCTTTGAGTATTGCTACACAGAAGAACTCATAGAGCAAAATACTTTTGAAAAAGCAAAGTACAGAAAAGAACTTTTAGTATCTTATAGCAAGCCCTTAGATGAAACGCAAGTATTCAACAGAGAAGAAGTCAAGCGTATTGTAGAGCAAGCGTTCAAAGAGTTTGAAAACGCTCCAAAGGTAACTGCATATTTAGCTATTCCTTTGTTATTCCAGACAGGGCTAAGAGTTGGAGAATTAGTTGCACTTGAAACAACAGACTTTGACAGAGAGAAAAAAATTCTCCATATCACAAAGACCGAGAGCAGAAACTACATAGAGCAAGAAGATGGTTCTCTAAAGTCTAACGGCACAATTATAAATGAGCCAAAAAAGACCGCCTCTATAAGAGATATACCCCTCACAAATGAGGCTTGCAGAATCCTTAATATGATTACTCAGGCAAACAAAGACAACCATCAAAGCGACGGCAACTATATCTTTGTCAACAACAATCGCAGAACGAGAGCTACGGCTGTACTTAGAAAGATATACAGGCTATGCGACATCTTAGGCATTGAGCGGAAGTCAACCCACAAAATAAGAAAGACTACTTTATCAAATATGGTTGACACTTGTTTAAAGAATAATATAGCCGATATTAGTGCCGTTAGAGAGTTTGCAGGTCATTGTGACGAAAACACTCTGTTGAAAAACTATACATTTTCAACCAGAAAAGAAGAAACAAGGGATTTAGCCGCCAAAGCTTTATGTTTTTGATAATTGGAAACATCTGGAAACACCTTAAACAAATAAAAAAAGTATGGGAAACCAGCAAACAAGCGGTTTCCCAATACTTCCCTAAAAGCTGCTGACGGGAATCGGACCCGTGACCTCCGCACTACCAATGCGACGCTCTACCGACTGAGCCACAGCAGCGCTGTCAGATGACTGCTTTCGCAATCACCGTTCTTTATTTTATCAAACCAATCAGTATTTGTCAACTGCATTTTACAGCAAATTCACCAGCAAATTCACTTAGGGGAATTAACTTCTCTGCAGCATCTTTTTAATCTTGCCCTTAAGCCGCTGCAACGCATTATCCGTAGCCTTTTCATCCCTGCCAAGCACTTTTGCAATCTGGCTGTAACTCATCCCCGTCAGATGCAGATCAAACACCTGTTTTTCAAAAGCGCTCAACTCATTTTCAATGGCGTCCTCCAGATATCGGACCCTTTCTTTATCCAAAAAAAGCTCCTCCGGATTGCCTCCGCTCCGCTTATCCGTAGGCACTTCCGGCAATGATATGTCTCCCTCGTCCATCTGTTTGGATGTGCTGCCATACAGGGACACATAGGTATTTAGTGGAATATGCTTCTTTCTTTTTGCCGCCTGCACTGCCGTATACATCTGCCTGCTGATGCAAAGGTCCGCAAATGTGTAAAAACCGGCATCCCTGCCGCAGTCATAATCACGAACCGCTTTAAACAGCCCTATCATTCCTTCCTGTATCAGATCCTCTCCGTCTCCGCCCAGAATAAACATGGATTTTGCCTTGCTTCGCACTAAATTTTTGTATTTATCGCAGATAAAGTCCATAATCTGCTCTTCGCCGTCCCGAAGACGCAGAATCAATTCCTCATCCGTTGCCTGTCCGTAATCCGCTTCCTTAAACAACTTTACCCTTTCCGGCGCTTTCCGCGCTCCCGCTGCCGCGACTCATAAGGAGCTATCCTCTCAACTTTTGGCGTACAATCTCAAATGCCAGCACTCCCGCCGCCACGGAGGCGTTCAGGGAATCAATATCCCCTTTCATGGGAATTGCAGCAATCATATCGCACTTTTCTTTTACAAGACGCCCTACGCCTGCCCCTTCATTTCCGATTACAAGCCCTATGGACCCTTTTAAATCCAAATCGTACATGACCGTGCCGTCCATATCCGCACATACAAACCAAAGTCCCTGTTTTTTCAATTCCTCAATGGTCTGGGCAAGGTTGGTCACTTTAGCCACCGGCGTATAGTTTAAAGCCCCCGCGGAAGCTCTTGCCACGGCAGCCGTCAGCCCCACTGCGCGGTTTTTGGGAATAATCACGCCATGTGCTCCCGCAAGGTTGGCTGTGCGGATAATCGCTCCCAGATTATGGGGGTCTTCAATGTTATCCAAAAGAATCAAAAAGGGAGACTCACCCTTCGCTTTCGCCGCTGCCAGCATATCTTCCACTTCCGCATATTCGTAAGCGGCGGCAACAGCAATAACACCCTGATGCTTGCCTGTCCCGGAAAGCTGGTTTAACCGTTCTTTTGTGACAAACTTTACAAGGCTCCCCTGTTTTTTCGCCTCTTTCCTTATGGTAGATATCGGTCCGTCCTGACAGCCGTCCAACAGATATACCTTGTCAATGGTCCTGCCGGAGCGGAAAGCCTCTATCACGGCATTGCGCCCCTCTATGGTAAATTCCTGATATGACATGTTTTCCTGCCTCTCCTCATACTTCCAACCATGCTGTTTTAGCGGCACAAACAACCCATGAATCTGCACAGATTTCGGAATGACTTAGATTTTCCATGCGTTTCAGCGCTATGGGCAGCGTACTTTGCTGGCTTAGAAAATCTTCATTCCGTTCACACTTATATTTCCATACCCGCAAGTCTGATTCCTTCTTTTATCAGCTCCAGCACTCTGGGCATCCGGTCCGTCAGATACAAATACCCCAGCAATGCCTCCAGACCCGTGGCTTTCTTGTAATCGCCCAGAGAGGCATTCTTGGCTGTTGTGGCGGATTTGGCATTTCTGCCCCGTTTGTAAACAGCCTCCTCTTCCTCCGTAAAGCGTTCCGAAAGTGCCTCCGCTATCTTTGCCTGAGTTCCCGCATTTACATATTTTATGGTCTTTTTGTGCAAATCATTATTGGAACGGTTGGCGCGCTCCACTATCACGGTACGAATAACCAGCTCATAAACCCCGTCTCCGATATAAGCAAGGGTTAAGGGGGAGTAGGTTCGCACATCCTGTTCCTTACATTTGAAGCATTTTTTTATCTGTTCAAGCAGACTGAAAAACTCCTGCTCCCGCACTCCTATATTCTCTTCCACTTTACGCCCTCTCGTGTATCCTCCAGAACAATACCCTTTGCCAAAAGTTCCTCCCTGATAGCGTCTGCTCTTGCAAAATCCTTTGCCTTTCTGGCTTCCTGTCTTTTTATAATCAGTTCTTCAATCTCCGCATCCGGAACTGTAACTTCTCTCTCCACAATCAGTCCGCAGATATCGCACAAGCTTACGATTTTTTCCTGCAGCGCCTGTAAAAAGTTCTTGGCAGAGTCTTCACTTGCATGAGTATTTGCAAATTTTACCAGCTCAAAAATCACGGACAGGGCGTCCGCCGTATTGAAATCATCATCCATTGCCTCGTCAAATTTGGCGGCAAAACCCTCCGCCTCCGAAAGCAGCTCTGTTTCCTTGTCCGTCAAAGCCCGGTCCGTTGCATTCCCCATTAAAAATTTCAGGTTTTCCACACAGGTCACAATTCGCTCGTAGCCGTTTTTTGCCGCTTCCATCAACTGGTCACTGAAATTTAAGGGGCTTCTGTAATGAGCGGACAGCATAAAGAAACGGAGCACCTGCAAATCATATTTTTCTCCTACATCCCTCACGGTAAAAAAGTTGCCGAGGGACTTGGACATTTTTTTATTGTCGATATTTAAAAACGCATTGTGCATCCAATATCTGGCAAAGGTCTTACCGTTTGCCGCCTCGGACTGCGCTATCTCATTCTCATGGTGGGGAAAAATCAAATCTTCGCCCCCCGCATGGATATCAATCTCGCTTCCCAGATACTTTTTGCTCATTACCGAGCATTCGATATGCCAGCCGGGTCTTCCCTGACACCAGCAGGAATCCCAATATGGCTCCCCTTCTTTTTTGGGCTTCCACAGCACGAAATCCAAGGAATCCTCTTTCTGATCCTCACCCGACACCAACAGGGAGCGATTCCCTCCCCGTAAATCTTCCAGATTTTTGTGGGAGAGCTTTCCGTATTCCTTGAAGCTTCTGGTCCTGAAATAAACCGTTCCGTCCGCTGCCGCATAAGCATGTCCTTTTTCTATCAGGGTCTGAATCATCTCAAGCATTCCATCTATCTCGCCGGTTGCCAGAGGATGGGTTGTGGCGGGCTTCACATTCATGGCTTTCATGTCTTTTTTGCACTCTTCAATATAGCGCTTGGAGATAACCTCCGAATCCACGCCCTCTTCTAATGCCTTCTTGATAATTTTGTCATCTACATCCGTAAAATTGGAAACATAATTAACTTCGTAGCCCTTATGCTCCATATAGCGGCGCGCCGTGTCAAACACAATCATCGGGCGGGCATTTCCGATATGAATCAGATTGTAAACGGTGGGACCGCAGACATACATTCTGACTTTCCCCGGTTCTATAGGTACAAATTCTTCTTTCTTTCTGCTCAGTGTATTATAAATTTTTAAACTCATGTCAATCCTCGTTTCTGTCTCTTTGATTGCAATATCCCGCATACAGCAGGAACTGCTTGGCAAACCCCGCTGTCATGTATGGTAGGCTTCCTTTGCTCCATCGGAAGAATTTTGCGTTTGTTCCTGCTTTTCTAACTGATTCTTAAGCTGCTTTACCTGACTTTCCATCTCAAGCAGCCTGTTGGTAAGCTCCGTATTTGCCCTCTGGAGACAGACAATATCCTCCCTCACCGGGTCCGGCAAATCCGTCTGATTCATGGTTTCACGAGGCAGATTCTTCTGAAAACGCTTCACCACCCGTCCCGGTACTCCCACCACCGTGGAATTGGGTGGGACTTCGCTTAAAACCACGCTTCCCGCTCCGATTTTAGAGTTATCGCCTATCGTAAAGGAACCCAGAACTTTTGCGCCTGCGCTGATCAGCACATTGTTGCCCACAGTGGGATGCCTTTTCCCGTGTTCTTTGCCGGTGCCTCCCAGCGTCACACCCTGATAAAGGGTCACATTATCGCCGATAATGGCGGTTTCCCCTATAATCACACCGTTTCCGTGGTCGATAAAAAGTCCCTTTCCGATTTGAGCTCCGGGATGAATTTCAATGCCTGTCTTGCGCACTGCCCGCTGAGAAATGTATCTTGCCAGAAAGTAATGCTTCCTTAAATAAAGCTTATGGGCAAGACGATAATGCAGCATCACCTTAAAGCTGGGGTACAGAAACACTTCCAGAACAGAATGGATTGCCGGGTCTCTCTCTCTTATGATTCTGAATTCTTCTTTTATATTACTGATAAATCCCATTTTTATCATACACCCCGTTTTGGCACAAATGGCTCCTACATAACAGAATATGCAAAAACAAAAGTTTTGTCAACCAAAAAAATGATGCAAAAATGATGTAGTTTTCTGTCTTTTTTGATGCATTCCTGTTATATAGTGAAAATCGAAAGAACAAAGGTTCAACAAAACAGACCAAGGAAGGAGCATATATCATTATGAAAATTTATCACACGACACAAACTTTCAGACTGCGCGCATTTTTAACGCTGCTGATCTGGATGGCTGTTGCGGCATATTCCCCCACGGTTTATGCCAAAGAGAATAAGGAGGAGGAAGCTAAAACTCAGGCGCCCTATTTCATTATTTTAAATGAAGAATCTCCGGATTCCCCTGTGGACCGCTTTCCTTTAAAGTCAACGGATGTGACTACCAACATAAGCGGCATCATCGCCGAAACCTATGTGAGGCAGACCTATGTCAATGAGGGAAGCACTCCCATCAACGCCCGTTATGTCTTTCCCGTCTCCACGGATGTCACCGTCCATGGCATGAAAATGGAAATCGGCGGTCAGATTGTCACCGCCCAAATCAAAGAGAAGGAAGAGGCAAAAAAAGAATATGAGGAGGCAAAAAGCGAGGGAAAAAGCGCTTCCCTGCTGCAACAGAAACGCCCCAATGTGTTCACTATGGATGTGGCGAATATCATGCCCGGCGAGACTGCCAGCATCGAGCTGCATTACACGGAGATGATTACTCCGGTGGAAGGCACCTATGAATTTGTATTTCCCACGGTAGTAGGACCCAGATTCATTGCTCCGGATGCATCGGAAAAAGAAAATGGGGACAATACAAAGACAGATACCGCAAACGCGGAGACCGATTGGGCCGTCATCCCCTATCTTTCCGAGGGGGAAACGCCCTCCTCCGAATATCATATTACGGTAAATCTCGCCACAGGAGTACCCATTGGCGAACTGAGCTGCAAATCCCATGAGATTCAGGTAGAAAAAGAAAATGACAGCACTGCCCGCATTACCCTCCAAAACCCGGAGGACTATGCCGGCAACCGCGACTTTATTTTAAAATATAAACTGACAGGAGAAGAAATCAAAAGCGGACTCGTGTTTACCGAAGGAGAATCGGAAAATTATTTTATGCTGACGCTCCAGCCCCCCGAGCGTTATACCCTCGAGACCATTCCGCCGAGAGAATATATTTTTGTTCTGGATGTATCCGGCTCCATGAACGGATATCCTTTGGACACGGCTAAGGAGTTAATTCAAAACCTTGTGTCCGGTTTAAGGGAAAGCGACACTTTTAACCTGATTCTCTTTTCGGGAGACTCGGCGCAGCTATCGCCCACTTCCCTGCCCGCAACCAAACAAAATATTAAAAAGGCCGCAAAAATGATAAGCGCCGGATACGGCAGCGGAGGAACTTCCCTTGCTCCCGCTCTGGAAAACGCGCTTGCCATCCCCGCGGACGAAAATGTTGCAAGGAGCATTGTCATCATTACAGACGGCTATATTTCCAATGAACAGAGCATTTTTGACCTGATAAACGAAAACATGGGCAGCGCCAGCTTTTTCTCCTTCGGCATAGGCAAGGCGGTCAACAGCTATTTAATTGAAGGAATCGCCACTGCAGGATTCGGAGAATCCTTTCTGGTAACGGATTCCGCAGATGCCGAAGACTGTGCGGAGCGTTTCCGCACCTATATACAGTCTCCGCTTCTCACTAATATTTCCGTTACCTATGACGGATTTGATGTCTACGATGTGGAGCCTGCCGTTCCCGCCACACTGTTTGCCCAAAAGCCCATTGTACTGTTCGGAAAATGGAAGGGGAACCCTGAGGGAACTATCCGCATAACCGGAAAAACCGGAAATCAGGACTACTCGGAAGAAATTTCCGTGGCTGATGTGGCGGTTACAAAAGACAGTGACGCCCTCCGCTATCTCTGGGCACGCAAACGCCTGGAAAGACTTACTGACTACGGCAGTATCCGAAACGACTCTTCCATCAAGGAAGAAGTGACCAATCTGGGGCTTACTTACAATCTTGCCACACCCTATACTTCCTTTATCGCCGTCATTGATACGGTTAAAAATCCGGAGGGCGAAAGCACGGATGTGGATCAGGCGTCCCCCCTGCCCCTTAAGGTATCCAATCTGGCGCTGGGAGGCGGCTATATGACTTATTCCGAACCGGAAACCGTCTTTATGGTTTTTGCAATGTCGGGGGTATTGGCGATTCATATGCTGCGTTTATACAGGAAGAAAAAGCAGACACAAAGCGCATAAAACAAGGATTCTTGACTCATAAATTCAAAAACGGAGAATATTATGAAATTAGAAAAGTTACAAAAAATCATTACAGTAATCAGGCAAAATCTTATTTTTTACCTTGCGGGCGTTCTCTTAATTGTTGGAATCAAGTATTTTTACAGGGGTGCCGGAAGCGATGAGCTGAGATGGCTCTTAGCTCCCACCACACACCTTGTAACGCTGCTTTGCGGCATTCCCTTTGTCTATGAGCAGGATGCAGGCTATGTGAATCATAGCCTGCGCTTCCTCATTGCGCCCTCCTGCTGCGGCATGCAATTCATGCTCATCACCATGGTCATGCTTATTTTTTCTTTTATCCATCGCATAAAAGAGGAATCAAATATTTCCAAAAAGCTTGGCTGGATGTCGGCAAGCATTGGCTTCTCCTATGTATTCACAATTTTGGTCAACGCCGTGCGCATTGTTCTGGCTATTTATATTCCTGCTTTTCTGGAAAATACAAAGCTGCAAAGCCTCTGCGGTACGCCCGGGCAGCTTCACACCGCCATCGGGGTATGCGTTTACTTTACATCTCTTTTGATTGTATACCATATTGCGGAAAGCATTTTTTCAAAAGGGTCACAAAAATTCCTTTCCCCCGTATTCTGGTACTTTTTCATTGTGCTGGGAATCCCTTTTTTAAACAGGGCATACAGACAGGACAACGGAAAATTCGGACAATATGCCTTGCTTGTAACTTCCGTCTGTGCGGCGGTGCTGTTTGCAGCCGTACTTCTAAGAAGGGCATACCGTTTTATCACAAGACGCCTTAATCCTTAAGGCGTCACTTGCTTCGCCACCACTGCCAGCCGTCCGTCCTCCGTGTGATAGGAACAGGTGGACAGGGTGAGAAAATTATCCCCAAATTCTGCCGTCACTCCCGTGTCATAGAGCGCCAGTTCCTTAATATTTTCATAAAAATAGCTGAATTCTCCCTCTGTGTTCGCCTGATAAAATTGATAATATTTAAATACATCGTCGCCTTCATTGTAGACTTTTGACAGAAAAACCGCTACAATCTCATAAGTCCGCTCTTCATAAAGCGTATCAAAAGAAATCACGGGATGCTCCCTGTAAAAGCTTTCCTTTTGATATTTTTCCAAAGGGGCAAACATGGAGCCGTCAAACATATTATGACCATAGATAATAAAATTAGTGCCCGGCGCGTTTACATCCGCTCTCGTCCGCACATAAGGCACTCCATGCTTGTCCTCGTTTTTATAAAAATCATGTTTCAGATAATACTCATCATCCACGCCCTGCATAACCGGAAAGTCAATTTCCATGCCGTCAATAGACAGCCAGCCCACCAGCTCATTATTCTGTTCATAGAGTTCCTTGAATCTGTCCAACATCTGCGGTTGCGGGGGCTCCTGTTCCACAAGGGAGCCTTTTACCAGTCCGCTCAATGATTTCTCCGAAATGCCCTCCTGCCGTGGCGCTGCATTTTCCTGTGAGCTTCCTGCCCTGTAAGCATTTCTCAGCTGCTCCTGCTGCCTTTGGTATCTGACAGCCAAATAGCGCTCTCTGCCAACCTGAACCAGACAGATTAAAACTATCAGAAGAAGCAAAATTCTGAAACACCGTTTTAACTTTCTGCGCTCCATAGATTTCCGTTTTCCTTCCGCTATTTACCGTTCCTGCTGCAGCCTGCGCATCCCTCACATCCCGCATGTATCGGCTGCACCGTCAGGTCAAAAGGGCTTGTGAGCATACAGACCGCCTGCGCCGATATGCCTTCCCCCGTTCCGGTAAAGCCAAGACCTTCCTCGGTGGTTGCCTTCACATTCACCTGACTGACCTCTATTTTCAACACTCTTGCTATATTTTCCCGCATAGCCTCAATATAAGGGCGCATTTTGGGCGCCTGAGCAATGATGGTGGCGTCAATATTTTCAATCAGAAAACCGCTTTCCTCCAAAAGCATTCCTGTTTTTTCCAAAAGAATCATCGAGGAGATTCCCTTATATTCCGGCTCCGTATCCGGAAAATGCTTTCCGATATCTCCCATAGCCGCCGCTCCCAGCAATGCATCCATAACGGCATGGAGCAGCACATCCGCATCCGAATGTCCTAAAAGTCCTTTCTCATAAGGAATATCCACGCCGCCCAGAATCAATTTTCTGTTTTCAGTCAATTTATGAACATCATATCCGATTCCGACTCTCATTGTGCTCCTCCATGATTCCCCGTAACGGTTTGATACTACGGTTTTTGGGAAAATAATTCCTCACAGCTCTCATAACTGTAAACTACATAATCCGCATCCCGATAAACCTGTTTTCCTGCCTTTAACGCTTTTGTATCCTGATACTGCACATTTTCCTCCGCAGAAAGAAGCAGGAACACTTCCCCCTCATGATACCCTTCCCCGTAATATTTCATGGGGGAGGACCATTTAAAATACTCTAAAGTCTCAGGATCCATAATATTGGCAACTTCCACCCTGCCGTCCGTCAGTTCCGTAACAATATTGGCATTCCAATAACCGGCATAACCGAACTCATATCCGTTTTCCTGAAGAAACGCTGCCACTGCACGCTTCCCTTCATTCTTATCCGTTGAAATAAAGGACAGGGTAATCTTGGCGGAGGCAAGCGTCAGGCAAAACGCCAGCAGTATTCCTACCGCAAGCCTGTCAAGCACAGGTTCCTCCTGCTCCATATAAAAGACCAGCGCCGGAAGGGCAAAAATAAAAACGGTAATATAATACCGGGGTACCATGGTACTTGTGGTAAACACAAAGACAAAAAGATTCAACACAAATGCCGTTATGACAAACATCACCATAAACAGCCGCTGTCCCGTGCTCCTTTTACGGGCTTTTATCACACAGTACACAAAAATCCAAAGCATTACAAAGGCAAGAATGCTGATAAATCCTCTCAGGGATAAAAAGCCTTTGTCGGGGATATATCCAAAGAGCATAAGCAGACTTCCTATGGCATTCTGTAGTCTCTCCCAAAGCACGCCCTGATATACCGCAATAAAATTGGTGGCTCCGTAAGTCTGAAACACATACTGTCTGCTCACCCACAATACATTGATTCCATATCCTGCAATGCCGCATATCCCGCCTAACAGCGCAATATACAGATACCTGATTTCTTCCCCTTTTAAAACTCTTCTAAAATATCCCGCCGCATTCTCATTCCTTCCGAATTGTTCCCGGAAGAGTTGAAAATCCCCGGAACGAAGAACATATATAAATGCTGCTATAACAAGGGGACACTGTAATGCCAGCAGATATCTGACACCGGAAACTCCGCAGATAAGGGAAAGCATGACAAAAAAGCAAAAGAGTATCCATTTTCCGGCATTTGTATCCTCTTTCCTTACCAGACGCAAGTACATTCCCAAAAAGAAAAAACAGATAATCACATGGGGCATATAGGTATTGCCCATCTGCATATGAGTCATCATAGTTTCCGAAAACGGCAAAAGCAAAAGGATTGCCGTGAGCGCCGTAAGCCGCCTGTCCGCCCTTAACGGCTTCATCATGTAAAAGTAAGCCGCAAGCATCAGCGCGTAGGATAAAATATTGGTTATCAGGCGTATCAGATGCCAGTTCTTAGAGACAAGAAACAAGGGCGCCATCACTAAATGAGTGTAAAGAAAGCGGAATTCCGTTGAATAATACCATTCCGGTGTGGCAAAAATGTGACCGCTTTCGGAAAGCAGCTTGGAAAATATCATCTCTGCCGCCATATCGGAATCAAGCCAATGATCCTGCCAGAAAAGATTCAGCAGAACCAACGCCAGAAAAACCAATCCCAGCAAAACAAAAGCGCCGTACTTTGCAATCTTCTTTTTCATAAGCTCCGCACTCCTTTCCGGTCTGTCTTCCCATCCTATTACCTCTTTTATCTCCGTTTTTTCTTACCGCTGCTTTCACCCCGCCCAAAGATATCCCTTGCATCACGCCGACGGGATTCTCTTGTGCTATGTTCTTCTCTGCCTCTGTGGGATTCCTTGGCGCTGCGCTGACCTTTCCTGCCAAAACTCCCCTTGTCACCGCGTTCTTCCCGCTTTCCGGAATCGTCTCTCTCCCGGCCGAATTCTCCTTTGCTGCGTCCGCCTCTTCCGTTGCCGGATTCCTTACGGCGGCTGCCGTTACTATTGCTGCGGCTGCCTCCTTTACTCTTGCGGCTCACATAATCGTCCGTCTGTATTTCCTCCCCGCGGTCTCCCACCTGCATCTTTAACATGGCTGCTGCCAGCTCAAGGGCGTCACACTCGGTCTGCTCCATTTTCCGCTGCAGAAAGCTTTTCATCAGCTCCATGTCTTCATGCTCGTGGAGCTCCCACGCCTGACTTAAATATTTGTCCGCCTTTGCCTTCAACACTTTTCCCGCGCCGGGCAGTTTTTTCTCTTCCACCGTAGTATGGCAGATTCTCTCTATATCACGAAGCTGGTAAATCTCCCTGCCGCTGACAAAAGTAAAAGAACGCCCCGTCCTTCCGGCGCGGCCGGTTCTGCCGATGCGGTGTACATAATACTCAATATCCTGAGGAATGTCATAATTAATGACCGCCTCCACATCATCCACATCAATGCCTCTTGCTGCCACATCCGTTGCAATCAGGATGTTCGTGGTACCTTTGCGGAAACGCCCCATTGCCACATCTCTCTGATGCTGGGACATATCTCCGTGCAGTCCCTCCGCCTGATATCCCTGCCGCTTTAAAATCTCCGAAAGCTCGTCCACTTTTCGCTTGGTATTGCAGAAGATTAATGCCAGCTTGGGCTGATAATATTCCAACAGCCTGATGCAGGCGGCATCCTTGTCCTCTCTTCTGATACGATAGTATCTCTGGGAAACTAAAGGAATGGTCAATTCCTTTGCCGCCACTTTAATTAACTTTGCGTCCTTCTGGAATTGATTGGTAATATCTAAAATGGGCTTGGGCATGGTAGCGGAAAACAGCGCCGTCTGATGCTCATTGGCAATCTGTCCGAGAATTTCCTCCATATCCTCCCGAAATCCCATATTTAACATTTCATCCGCTTCATCCAGCACAACCATGCTGATATCATCCAATTTTATGGTATGGCGGCGCATATGGTCCATAACGCGCCCCGGCGTACCCACTACAATCTGCGTACTCTTCAGTCCCGTAATCTGCTTGCTGATTTCCTGACCGCCATAGACGGGAAGCACCTTGATGCCATGCATATATTTCGCAAGCCTGCGGATTTCTTCCGCTGCCTGAATCGCCAATTCTCTGGTAGGACAGAGAATAATCGCCTGTAACTTCTTGGACTCGGGATTCACCTTTTGGATAATGGGGATGCCAAACGCTGCCGTCTTGCCGGTTCCGGTCTGCGCCTGACCGATAATATCCTCACCCTGCAGCAGATAGGGAATCGCCTGCTCCTGAATAGGCGAAAATTTCTCAAAACCCATTTCCTGCACTGCGCGCAGAATACGCTCATCTAACAGGGGAGTGATGGAATCCTCCCGATTGTCCTCCTCATCCTGTTCTTCTCCGAAAGCCCTTTCCGATTCCTGATTATTTTCATATTCTTCTTTATATTCTTCTCTATTTTCTTTCTTATTCCAAAAACCGCTCACTCTGTTTTCCTCTTTTATCTCATTTTATATTGCCGCATGAAACCAAAATACCTTGCACACCGGACAGTCCTTGCTCTTTTTCATGGCATGGGGCGTATGAGCCGGCACCATAAAACAAATCCCCGGCTCCAAGGGTATCTCCTGCCCGTCAACCAAAGCCGTGCCGAAACCTTCCAATACCAGAAAACCCTCCTGATCATCATGGCTGCCCGGCTCGGCATATTCTTCCCGCACACAGCAGGAAACCCCGCATTTGCTGCCATTGACACAGCCGTGCCTCTCATCCAACAGGGTATGCCCTACCGCTTTTTTGTCCTTTTCCAAGACATCTGCCATTTTTACATAGGTTATCATAAAATTTCTCCGTTTCCTTGTCTTTCAAATTTGCATATCTTAAAAAAGAAGCCTCGCCATATGCGGGACTCCTCTCTTACTAGTAGCGAAGGAGAGATTCGAACTCTCGACACCACGGGTATGAACCGTGTGCTCTAGCCAACTGAGCTACCTCGCCATCCTATGACTCCGGCAAAAGCCGGAATGGAACCTATAGGGCTCGAACCTATGACCCTCTGCTTGTAAGGCAGATGCTCTCCCAGCTGAGCTAAGATTCCATGATCAGCTACCTTCAACCGACTTTGTATAGTATACAATGCAAGTGAAGGTTTGTCAATCATTTTTTTCACATTTGTGGTACATTTGTGGTATTTTGTTGGTATTTGTTAGGATTCCTCTTTGGAAAACTGTTCCTTACCCACGAAACATAAGGGACATAAAAAGTCCTCCGGCACATCTTCCCACTTGGTTCCGGGCGCTATGCCCTCGTCGGGATACCCCGCTTTCTCATCATATACCCATCCGCAGACATCGCATACATACTTCATGATAAACCTCCTTCTAAACTCCGCATTTCGCAATCATCTGAAACTTTGTAAACTGATATTGCCCAAATACAGTATTCCCTCAAGATTCCTCTTTCAATCAATGTATGCTCTCCAATCTTTTGATGCGGTACTTTAAATCGGCATTCGCCTTAAATACCGCAAGCGACTTTTTGTAACATTCCACAGCCTTTTGCTTTTCTCCCCGCGCCTCATAAAGATGTCCCTGCAGTTCCATAATATTGTTGCAGACTTCCTTGGTGCATTTTCGGCACATGGGCTGCCCCTGCATCCATTTCAGATATTCTTCCGCCTTGTCTAAATTTCCTCTGGCAATTTCACACTTTGCCAGTTCATAAGCATTCTCCACTCCGCCGTTAATATCGTTTATATACTGCTCTACCGCGCTTAACTCTTTATTATAGCTGTACTCTTTTTCTATCTCCCGGTAAAACTCCTCCACATAGGCGGAAGCGCTTTCCACATCCCCCAGCATACGGTGGCATTCCATCAGCTCAAACAGCACAAAGCTGCTCCACTTTTCCCCGCTTTTCTTTATTTTTTCATAAGCGGTAAGGGCAGGCTGCAGCGCCGACTGCGCATCCCCCTCAAACAAAAAGCAGTTTGCCAAAGCCGCCCATGCATCCACGGAATCGTACTTCTCCGCCATCTGCCTTGCCCGCTCGGTATAACTGATATCTCCCTGTTTGTCCAAGAGCTGGTCATACTCAAGGCATTCTCTTTCATAGGTTTCCTGCTCCATCAATCCGGCGTTTAACTCTTCCAGACATACTGCTCTTGCCTTTTCAAACTCTCCCAGCTTGTCATACATCCATTTCAACATGCTGTAAAGCCATTCGTCCGGATTTGAACGGAAACGCTCAATTCCTTTTAAAAACCACTCTTCCGCTTCCTTATATCTGCCCAATTTGCACATACAACTGCCGCCGTCCCCATACACCACGGACTCCGGCCCGTTGCTTCCCCCTATGTCGATTGCTCTTTGGAGGCATTCTAAGGCTTCTTCATATCTCCCCAGATATCGGAGGGCTTTTCCCTTTCCCCCGTAAGAATAATGGCTTTCCTCCAATTCCAGCGAACGGTCAAAATAAGGAAGGGACTCCTCTTCACATCCCATATTGCTGAGAAGCAGCCCTTTTCTCCTAAGATCCAGCGCATTCTCTGGCACAATTTCCAACTGGCGGTCCATATAAGTCATTCCCAGCCGCCCGTAATAAATGTTGCCGGTACTCCACATGATCAGGCGGTAAAGATTGGCTATGGCTCCGTTTGCCTCCTGATTCTGCGGATTGATTGCAAGAGCCTTTTTGAAATAGTCAATCGCTGTTTCCCTCCTGCCCGCCGAACGGAACCGATGCGCCACATGAATGCAGTATCTCTCCGTAAGCTTAGGTCCCTTCTCCTCATATTTTTGATATTCCGGGAGCGCTGCATCGTACTCTTTATTATCCATCAAAGCTCCGGCAAGATAGTAATGCCCCAGAGGTCTGTCCTCATATTTTAACGCTCTGCGGAAATACCTTATGGCGTCCTTATCGTGTCTGCGGTCACTCTCCGTCAATCCAAGTTCCAGAAAGAGAGTGCACATATGTTTATCGCTCCCGGGGTTCTCTTTATATTTCGCCTTGACCTCTTTGACAAAAGCTGTAAGCTCCTTGTCCAGTCGGAAATCCGCTCTGCGTTTCTGCCTTATCAGCTCCTGCAGATAGTCGTACTCCTTCAAACGAAGGTTTTTCAGTGTTAAAATATCAAGTCTGATATCATCCACCTGTGCTTCCTTCGCCAGCCGGAAGATATTCTCCGCATCTTTGTACTGCCTGTATTGGATAAAAATATCCGCCGCCCGCTCGTAAATTTCGGGCATTGCCTGATAAATCCTGCGGGCTGCATAAAAGCAGTCCACCACCTCCTGAGCCCGTCCCAATTCATAACATGCCTTCTGCTTCTGCACATAAGCCGGAAACCACTGGGAATTTTTAGCAAGAATTTCCTCTGCCAGCCTGACGGCGTCCTCGTATTTTTTCAATTCTATCATCGTATCCACAATGCACTGAAGGAAGGACTGATTATCCGGCGCTAATTCGGACGCCTGAGTATAGACTTCCAATGCTTTTAAAAAAGCTCCTTCTTTTCCCTCTTTCCCCAGTTTAAACCATGCCTCTCCCTCATAACGGTATGACAGCATTTCCAACTCCCTGTCCACGCTGTCTCCTGCCGCCAAAAGATCCTGCCGCCACAGTGAAAATTCTTTCACCGCCGCTTCATAATCCTGTAAACGCATATAAAGGCATCCCTTACTGTAGTGCAAGTCCGTCATGTGCTCTGCGTAGTCGGGGCGGTTTTCCAGCAGCTCAAGGGCTTCTTCGGAACGGTCATTCCGGCTTAAAGCATCTATGAGACATCTGATATTTTCCTCTGTGGTAAATTCTTCCTGTTCGGCAAGCTGTAAAAACTGTCGGTCCAGATCTTTTAAATATTCCTTCAGCTCCGTACCCCTTCTGTCACGCATGGCATTTCCACAATGGGTAATTGCCGCTGCCAGATTGTTCTTTTCCGCCTCGCAAAAACTTAAATATTTTTCTGCCTGATAATAGTTTTGATTCGCATAGGGAAGAAGCTGCTGCTCCGCCTCCTCATGGCAGCCGCACTCATAGAGGATTTCTCCTCCCAGCACCTGAATCTGGGGATTGGTCCGATACTTTTCGCTTAAGGGGCGTATCAGTGCAAGCGCCTCCTCCTTCCTTCCCGCTAACATATGAGTATATGCCCTCTGTAGCTCAAACTGGGGATGGGAAATCCCAAGACGCTCCATCGCCTGCAGCGTCTGCCATGCCGCATCGGCATTTTTTTCACCGGTCTGAGCCGTCAGCTTGTAATATTCGTCCAGAAAACCGTCATAATCCCCATCGTCGGGTCCCTGAAAACTTTCATAGTCAAAATCCGTATTTCCATCCGTATCCACAATCTTTCGCAGCACAAAATCCACAAAATTCACGGGCAGATGTTCTTTAAAGCTGCTTTCGTTGTCCTTCACATAAAAAGCGTTATCCAGAATCCTGTAAATGCGGCCGGGCAGTTGATAATTTTGCGTTAAAAAACCAAAAAGCTTCCATTTCGCGTTCTCGCTATCCTCTAAAGACACACAGACATCATCTTTTAGAAGACGCTCCCATTCCTTGCCGTCCAAACGCCTTGACAAAGAAAAATAAACCGCTTTTACCTTTTCCATCCATTGTCCCACAGGCGTTTCGTCCACAGACTCCTTTTCGTCCGTATCCGGCGTTCTGGCATATTTTAGAGCGTCCTCGTATGCCTCCCTCAGCCTTTTAAAGCCCTCCGGATTCTCCTCGGGATGCGTATGCTGTAAAAGTTCCCTGTAGGCATTTCGTATGGTTTCCTCGTCCTTTGTCTTATCGATGCCCAAAACGGCAAACATCATTTCTTCGCTCATGGTATGAAATCCTTTCGTTACAGCTATGTCTGACAGTTCAGTACACTATCATTATAATACGCCGGACACGGATTGCCAATAGGCAATGCCCGCTAAACGCCATAATAATTCAGGATTGCATGGGCGACATACTCGGCGCATCCCGCTCCAAATACACTGTCCGTTCCCTCCGCTAATTTTTCGCTCCTTAAATACTCTTTTGCCAGATCAAGAAGGATACTTCTCGCATTATCAAGACAAAACATCTTCTTATAGTTCTCAGCCAGCTTTGCAACCGCTTCCTCCGCCAGTTTTGCATTATCTTCCTCCTTTGCCTTCATGAACAGATGATAAACTTTTGTGTTTTCATCCTGCTCCTTCCGGATTTCCTGCTCATCTCCTGTGGCACTTAACACTGCTTCCAATGCCTTTTCCTTGCTGCCATACCATTTGATTACATCTGCCATTGCCTGCTCATTGGCAAATCCCTCCGCCAGATATTCCCGGTATTTTTCCTCGCTTCCGTATTTTGCAACCTGTTCCATCAATGCATACTCCGACATGCAGCCCACGGTATGGTTGATTATTTTCTGAATGTCCTCGCTGCTAAATGCTTCAAAACTCATAGTGTTCACTCCTCCTATCACATCTTCGATTAACTCGATAATGCCGTTTAAACGGTTTCTTTTTTTCTCCAACAGAATCCTTTGGGCCTGCAGAGCCTGTTCCCTGTCATAATCCGAATTTTCCATAATTTTTTTGATTTCCCGCAGCGGAATTTCCAGTTCCTTAAAAAACAGAATTTCCTGCAGTTTTTCCAAGGACTGATTATCATACAGCCGATAACCGGAATCCGTGAACTTCGCGGGATGCAAAAGCCCTATCTCGTCATAATACCGCAAAGTTCTGATGCTCACTCCGGTTATCCCTGATACTTCCTTAATCGTTTTCATGGTCATCATTCCTCCTTTCCTGATTATCCTAAACCATTACGCAGCGGAAGGGTCAACCCTTATTGCAAAAATTGATAAGCAGATTTTGCAAAACAAAAAAAGCCGTAAATCCTTCCGTTAAAAACCTTGGATTTACGACTCTTTTCTACTATCGGAGTGGCGGGATTCGAACTCGCGACCTCCGCCTCCCTAAGACGGCGCTCTAACCAAGCTGAGCCACACCCCGAAACAAATAATATGATATCATGCCTTTTTGAAAAAATCAACTGTTTTTTTGTAAAAGTCACTTAAAAGTACAAAGGAAAACAGATTTCGCGGGTAAAATATGCTTAATGAGCCCTACAGCGCCTCAATCAGCGCATCCACATTCTCTTCTCTGGTTGCCCAGCTTGTACACAGCCTGACCGCGCTGTGATTTTCATCCACAGCGTGGTCATAACTATAACCAAAGCTTTCGGAAAGCTCTTTTAACTTTTCATCCGGCATAATGACAAAAATCTGGTTGGTGTGGCTTTGCACCAGATAAGAATAACCTTTCCGTTCCAAAGCATCACGCAGCTTTTCCGCCAGCCTGATTGCTTCTTTGGAGATTTCCAGATAAAGATTGTCCGTAAAAAGAGTGTCAAACTGGATGCCCAGAAGTCTTCCCTTGGCTAACATTCCACCCTTTTGCTTGATAAAATACCTGAAATCCTCCTTCAACTCTTCTTTCGCAATTACTACCGCTTCCCCGAACAAAGCCCCCACTTTCGTGCCTCCGATGTAAAATACATCGCAAAGCTCTGCTATATCCGTTAAAGTCAAATCATTGTCCGGCGCGGTGAGTCCATATCCCAGCCTTGCGCCGTCCAAAAAAAGATACAGTCCGTATTTACGGCATACTTGGGACAATCGGGTCAGTTCTGCCTTACCGTAAATAGTTCCCATTTCTGTAGGGTTAGAAATATAGACCATTTTGGGCTGTACCATATGCTCAAAGCTCGCGTCGCGAATATGTGCCAGATATGCCTCCTCCACCTGACCGGCAGAGATTTTTCCGTCTTCGGAGACAAGTCCGAGTACCTTATGTCCGCAGGACTCCACCGCCCCGGTCTCATGCACATTGATATGTCCTGTCTTTGCGCACAATACTCCCTGATGGGAACGGAGAGCCGCATCTATCACTGTCATATTTGTCTGGGTTCCGCCCACCAGAAAATGTACCGCAAGATTTTCGTTTTGGCAGAGGCTGCGTATTTTATCCGCAGCTTTTTTGCAATACTCGTCCTCCCCATAACCTACGGTCTGCTCCATGTTGGTCTCCGTCAGGCGCTCCATAATCCTGGGATGGGCTCCTTCATTATAATCGCATTGAAATAAAATTTTATGGCTCATCTTTTTCCTCTTTATATACTAATTCTATGCCATCATTCTTTTCTTTTCAGTTATATCTTGCATAATGGTATATGTCTCTCTTTTTGTCTCTAATTGTACTTTTGCAAACATTGCTATTGGCTCTGCCACCGCTAATGCTAACCTCACTGGAACCGCATTGCCAATCTGTTTATAAACCAAATCCAGTTTTGCATTATCGCTTTTGCTACTTGTTCCCCTGCTAAATTCATACCAATCAGGAAAAGTTTGTATTCTTGCTATTTCTTTAACTGATAATCTTCTGTTATTTTCTTCACCATCACTAAAAATATATTTATCCTTACCAATATTTACCATTGGTTCACCTGCAGGATGTATTGGTGCCTGTCTTCCCGATGCCTGAATCGTAAAACTTGGTTGTGACCAAAGTTTTTTACGATTACGAGACATAAAGATTGTCGAATAGGAACCGGTAAAATAATCTCCGGGATTGCTTTCCAAGTCTCCAATCGCTTCACGAAGAGTAACCACTTCTTTTAAACCATCAACTCCATATCCATGTGTAGCTTTAGGATGAATATACTTGAAATCTATGTCATTTCTGACACCAACCAGAAAGACTCGCTCCCTTATTTGTGGTACTCCATATTCTACTGAATTTAAGAGTTTATGATAAATCGTATATCCTGCCGCCGCAAAATCCTGTACAATCTGCTTAAACACTTCCCCTTTTCCAAGTGTCATCATGCCCTTTACATTTTCGGCAACAAAAATCTTCGGTTGACTCTGCATCAGACAACGGATAAAATGCAAATACAAAAAATTTCTCTTATCATCAACCAATCTAGGCCCTGCCTCCGAAAATCCCGGACAAGGGAATCCCCCTAATACGATATCCGCTTTAGGAAATTCCTTTATTTTTCTTATATCACTCTTATCCATGTAGATATATTTTCCGGCGTTTTGAGCATATGTTTCCCTTGCCTCATCAAAAATATCATTCACATAAATTGTATTAAATACATTATTATTGATATTTTCATCAAAAACATTTTTATCTGCAAATGCAGTTTCCATAACCGCTTCGCCCATAACAGCTCTTAACCCGGCTAATTCAAATCCCAAATCAAGACCGCCACATCCGGAAAATAATGATAATAAATTCCATTTGTCAGAAACATAATTAAGTTTATCAAATTCTATTTCTTCACTGCAATCGGCAGACGCCTGCCTTTCTTCTTCAATTTTGGCATTAAGAAGTTCTTTCACTTCATCCACTTTATAATCTGGCGCCGGCTTAAATTTTCCCCGCCCTCTTTCTTCTAAAATAACAGCCATTGTCCCACCTCTAAATTATTCTATCGGTTCCGGCATTATCCTCATCGATATCGTTGGTTGTTTTTATATTAAGTAGCCTCATATATTGCAATAATCTACCAGCCATTTCGTTTCCCCTAACAATCAAGGGGCGATTATACACCAATTCAGGAACTAATTTATTTCCTTCAACATTCCAATACACTTGCACCGAAAGTGGTCTGTCCCCATCCCATTTTGCCTCAAATGTTCGATAATTTAATGCTTTACACGCAAAATAAATACTTGGATGCATATGAACATATTCTTTAATTGGAACCATTTTATCAATCACATCTTGTGCCGAATGTACATTTTCATCCATCAATATGTAATTAGCAACGCCGCTATTCTCAACAACTTGTCCTGCTACCATAGCATTTCGTTTATCATCTGCCAAATTACCACCGGCATACACATCGATTATCTGTTCTTCTGTAAGCAGCATTTTCCCTGACAAATCTCCGCTATTCTTGTTTAACAGTTCAAACTTCCATCCCAAAGTAATAGCACCTTTCTCTGTTCTCTTAAACTTATTCTTATATATAAGCATTCTTTCTTCAAATCTATTACTTATAGCAGTTGTTGATTGTTCAATAATAGTTGCCCAATCAGCACCAAAAAGTTGCTCTGCTCGTTCAGCGCTCATTTTATTTTCAATAAAATCAGCATTTTCTTTTTTATATGATATTTTTATCTCCACTTTATCAAATTCGGATTCTGCCAAAATGTATATATCTGTTTTAGGTTCACCTTTGTAGCAAGTAGGTTTTCCAGACAATATTATAACATAATCCTTCCCTTTAAAATAAAATTCAGTTCCTTTTGACATAAATGCTAATATTCTTCTTTCTGCGTCGCCAAAATCTCCCATCATATTGCTCCTATCATTGAAGAAAATATTCTGAATAAAACTTATATTATTTTATCACAACTACTTAATTCTCGCTACTATAAATCCTAATAACTAATCAATATCTTTTTCCTCCAAAAGTCTTACAAGATACTCCCATACTCTGGCGGTGGAAGAAATGCTCAGTGTTTCCTCTGTGGTATGGATATTTTTCATATCAGGTCCTATGGAAACTCCATCCAAATCTTTGATTTTGCTTCCCAGAATCCCACATTCAAGCCCTGCATGAATGGCTTCCAGCCGCGGCTTTTCCCCATACATTTTTTCATACAGCCGAATCAATTTTTCCCTTAAGGGCGAATCCGCACGATATTTCCATCCGGGATAATCCCCTGTCACTTCCACGCTTCCCCCGGCAAGACAGGTTACCGCCCTCAGCTTTTCTATGAGAGCCTCCTTGGCGCTTTCCACGCTACTTCGCACGGAAAATTCCGCAAGCAGACTGCCTGCTCCTTCCGCCCGGACATCCGCTGCCTGTTCGTCCGCTGCATTATATTTTAAAATACCCATATTTAAGGAAGTTTCCACCAAACCTTTGATATCGGCACTCATCGCCTGTACCCCGTTGGGAAGCGCCGCCAGAAAAGCCGCCATTTTTTTTGCATCTTCCGGCGTGCTGCAGACATATGCGCCGCGCTCCCCTATCCGACCGCCTATGTCCTTTTTCACCCGAACGGATACTTTCGGATCCTTCACCGCAAGTTCCTCTTTTATCTGCTTTGCCACATGGGCAACAATCTCCTCAAAAAGGGAAATATCTTTTTTCCCCACTACCAATACCGCTCTGCTCTCTCTGGGAATGGCATTGTCGGCAAGACCGCCCTCCATCGAGACAATGCCGAAAGGCAGTCGGAGAGCCAGATGATGCAGAATCCGCCCCAGCAGGGCGTTGGAATTTCCCCTTTCTTTGTGAATTTCATCGCCGGAATGACCACCTTTCAGTCCATCTATCGCAACCTCGCAAAGAACTCCTTCCATAGCACCCTGCCCTACGGACACATCCTGCCCTACGGACGCACCCTGCCCTACGGGCATACCCTGCCCTACGGGCAGGAGGCATTTCACCCTTGCGCCTCCGGCGCAACTGGTCAAAAAGATTCCTTCCTTCTCCGAGTCCAGATTTAACAGCCGCTTCCCTTTCAGCATGGATAAATCAATGCCTCTGGCTCCATCCATACCTGTCTCTTCGTCCACGGTAATCACTACTTCCAGCCGGGGATGCTTTATGGTATCCGAATCCAGAATTGCCAACGCATAAGCTACCGCAATGCCGTCGTCTCCTCCCAGACTTGTGTCTTTGGCATAGATATTGTCGCCGTCAATGCCGATTTGTAACCCCTCTGTCTTCATATCCATAGGGCACCCGGGTTTTTTCACCGCCACCATATCCATATGTCCCTGCAGGATGACCCCCGGTTCATCTTCGTATCCCGGTGCGGCATCCTTCACAATAATGATATTCTTAAGCTCATCCTGAAGGAAAAACAAATTCCGCTGCTTCGCAAAATCCGCCAAGTAATCGCTAATCTGCTCCACATTGCCCGAACCGTGGGGAATTTCCGTGATTTCTTCAAAATAATAAAATACGCTCTTAGGTTCAAGTTGTGATAAAACGCCCATAATTACCTCCAAAACTATTATCAGTATAAACACCTTTCCTAAAAAATACAAGTCAGGATAATCCGTTAAGCAGTTTATACAAAAGTTGATATAGCTGCTGCGCCTCCTTCGGTTCCAATTCGACACAGGCTCTCAGGTTCCCCGGAATATGGACTGCTTTCTCTTTTAAGTCCTCTCCCTTCTGCGTAACGGACACAATCAGATTCCGCTCATCTTCCTCAGAACGCTTCCGAACCACATATTTCTTTTCTTCCAATTTTTTCAAAAGGGGAGTAAGCGTTCCGGAGTCCAAATACAGACATTCCCCAAGCTCCTTAACCGTTACCTCTTTTTTCTCCCACATAACCATCATTGCGATATATTGTGTATATGTCAAATCAAGTTTATCGAGATACGGTTTATATTTTTTAATCACTTCCTTGGAACAGGCATAAAGGGGAAAACATAACTGGTTTTCTAGTTTTAAGCAATCATATTCGTTATTTGACATATTCTTATTGTTCCTCATATCATTATTGTATTACCTAATCCGCCACAATATATCCGAGGACAAACGCAGCAGATTTCACGCTTGTACTCCCCTCTTTTGTGCTTCATATGCTGCCCTGCAGGCCTTTGCAAGCTGATCCGCACAGGAAGTCTGTCTGCGCCCACAAATTATGCCCGACAGTTTTTTCTCAATTTCTTCCACCGTCCAGCCGTCTACAAGACGCGGTATTGCCTGTAAATTACCGTTACATCCGCCTGTAAAAGAAATATTTGTGATTATGTTTCCGTCGATATTCAGTTTTATCTCGCTGGAACAAGTATTCTGTGTCTTATATATGTATTCCGTGGCAGTATCTTGTTTTAACAGGCTTACAATCCGTTCTTCCACAATTTCCATATCCGCAGTCGGTTCAAAGCGCTCCACAACATTACCCTGACAATCAATCAAAAACTTCGTAAAATTCCATTTGATATCGCTGCTGCTTGCAAAATTGGGGTCCATCCTCTCCAAAGCGCTTTCCAACATCGGCGTTAAAGGATGTTCCGGGTGAAATCCTTCAAACCCCTTTTGCGATTTCAGGTAAGTATACAACGGATGTTCATTACTGCCATTCACTTCGATTTTTGAAAATATAGGAAAGGTAATCCCATATCTGGAATCACAGAAACTTACAATTTCTTCATTTGTTCCGGGCGCCTGATGCCCGAACTGATTACAGGGAAAATCCAAAATGACAAACCCTTCCCCTTCATATTTTTCAAAAAGATCCTGCAATTTGTCATATTGGGGTGTGAAACCGCACTCTGTTGCAGAGTTGATGATCAAAATCACTTTTCCGGCAAAGTCTTTTAAAGACCTCTCAGTACCATAAGCATCTTCTACATTAAAGTCATAAATATTCATAAAATCACCCTTCCTTTCTAATTTTATAAAATTTAATTGTATGCAATTTATTTGAGTATACACAATTTTTATTAGACTGTCAATCAGGAAATAACAGGAAATTTTGATTTCAATATATCCGCAAATTCCTCTATGTAATAACCGGAATTATCTGCTTTCCAGAATGCACAATAATTCCTTCTTATGGGTTTTCCGCTCCGCAGAAGCGGAACACGGTGCAATGTCTGCCCAAACTGCTGCATCGGCTGACCATCACCCTCTACCAGCATGAACCCCTTGCCGCCAATCACCAACAGTCTTGCTTCCTCCAGATTCTCTGCAAAGAGAAATTCCCCTTTTAATCCCACGATATCGTGATAATAGGTCTGCTCATTTTTCTGTTGGGTAGATGAAGCCACCAAAATGCAGGGAATACTTCGTAGTTCAGAGACATCCACGCTTTCCATATCGGCAATGGCGTGGCGTCCCGCAATCTCAATGTAGCATTCATGAGTAACTAACAGTGAATTAATATACTCATCGGAGAAGGCCCGCCTCTGATCACTTAAAACCAGATCCACATGTTCCAGACGCAACTCATCATAAAGTTCCTCATGGTTTCCGGTAATAATCTGGATTGCCACATCCGGATATTTTTCCGTAAAATCGGCAACTGCCTGATGGAACTCCCTTCCGCCGTATCCTTTCAGATAACCGACACATATCCGAGCATCTTTTCCACATGCAATCTGGGCTGTTTCCCTGCACAGTTTATCAAAATCGGCCATCAGTATCAGGCTTCTTTTATAAAAATGCTCCCCCGCAGGAGTGACAGTAAATTTCCGATTCCTGCGCTCCAGCAGGCTGACGCCAAGTTCATTCTCCAATGCCTGAATCTGCTGGGAAATGGCAGACTGGGATATGTGACACTCCTCTGCTGCTTCTGTAAAACTTCCGCACCGAACAACTGCCTGAAAATATTTTACCTGTTTCAGCATGGCTTATTCTCCACCTTTTTTATTTTATCACATTTGCGCTGTTATTTCACCTTACTTCTATAATATTCTCCTGTCCAAACATTACTTCAAGCCATTATATGTTCCGCCATCTACCGCTTCCAGCCATTCATTGGAACCGTTCTCACCGGGGACTTCAACTGCCAGATGGGAGAACCAACTGTCTTTTGCCGCACCGTGCCAATGCTTTACACCGGCAGGGATATTGACAACATCTCCCGGATGGAGTTCCTGCGCCTCTTTTCCTTCTTCCTGATAATACCCGCGCCCTGCGACACAGACCAGAATCTGCCCGCCGCCTTTATCTGCATGATGGATATGCCAGTTGTTGCGGCATCCCGGCTCAAAGGTCACATTGAAAATCCCTACCTGCGATGTGGAAAGCGGGGCAAGGTAACTCTGTCCGATAAAATACTGCGCAAAGCCATCATTTGGCGCGCCAATCGGGAATACCATCTTTGCTGCATGGGCGGCTTTCGCGTCTTCTCCCACAGCTTCCTCTTTCCACACATCCTTTGCCAGACGGAAGACTGCCCAGCCCTTTGGCCACCCGACATAGAATGCCGCATGGGTAATGATCGCCGCAGCCTCCTCTTTCGTAACGCCGTGTGCCTTTGCATTTTCCAGATGATGTACCATCGAAGAATCCGTAATACCCGAAGCCATCAACGCAACCATCGTCACAATGCAGCGTGTTTTCAGGTCAATATCCTGATTGTTCCAATTCTCCCCGAACAGCACATCATCATTATAATGCGCAAATTCCGGTGCGAAGTCACCCAACTGCATCTTTCCTGCTGTCTGTACAATTTTTTCCATTTTTTATCCTCCTGCTTGCTTATTTTTAACATTCTTTCAGTCTATTGCTCCTTGATTATACCACATTTCCTGCCTTTTGCCTGCCGTTTTGCGCCATGACTCCTGCAAGGGCATGAGGCACATACAACTCTTCCAGATATTGAATCTCATCCTCTGTCAGCTCCAAGTCCACAGCTTTAACCGCACCACCCACATGGGAGAATTTTGTCGCCCCCACCACAGGACTTGTCACCTTTGTCAGAAGCCATGCAAGAGAAACCTCCGTCATTGAAACACCTCTTTTTTCCGCAATTTCTTCCACACGCCGTATGATTTTTCCGTCAGCCTCCGCAGTTGCATCATATTTGAACCGCGCATAGGAATCCTCCTTAAGCCGCTTTGAAGTTTCTCCCGGATGGCGGGACAGTCTCCCGCTTGCCAGTGCGCTGTACGGCGTCATGGCAATATTTTCCGAATAACAGAAAGAAGCCATTTCCCGCTCTTCTTCCCGGGCAATCAGATTATAATGCCCCTGAATGGATACAAACTCCGCAAATCCTTGTGATCTTGCGTAATAATTCGCCTTGGCAAGCTGCCATGCAAAACAGTTGGATATTCCAATATAACGGGCTTTTCCTGCCTTTACCACATTATTGAGCCCTTCCATAATCTCTTCCATCGGGGTATGGTAATCCCACATATGGTAAATGTAAAGATCAACATAAGCCATGCCGAGATTTTCAAGGCTCTTATTAATATAATCTTCAATATGCTGCTGCCCGCTTACACCGGAATCAATCTCCTCCTGTGTGCGCGGGATGAATTTTGTGGCAACCACATACTCATCACGCTTTGCAAAATCCCTAAGCGCCCTTCCTACAAACTGCTCGCTGGTCCCGTTCTGATAGGCAATGGCCGTATCATAAAAATTGATGCCAAGCTCCAGACCATGCTTTATGATTTCCCTTGTCCGGCTTTCGTCTACTGTCCAGCTATGCTGCCCGGTAGCTGCATTGCCAAAGCCCATACATCCCATACAAATGCGGGACACTTTTAAATCCGATTTTCCTAAATTTGTATATTGCATTATCACACCCCGTATAGAGCAGACTTCTATCTGCTCTAATATCCGATTTCTTTCAGTCAGTCATTGATTGTTTCCAACATTCCTGCATCCTATTTTACCAGAATCTACGGCTTTTTTCCACTATAAAAAACGGCCGGAGGCATCTGGCACAAACCCGATGCCCGGCCGCTCCCGACTTTAAATCTCCATGTTCATCTGCCATCCGGATGGACCGTTGCGTAATCCACAAGCCTGTGGAACAGCTCCTCATTGAAATCAGTGACAGGTTCAAGATGGTATCAGCTTTTCCTGCTTTTGACCCAAAAGTGCCATTTAGGCGCCTTGGGCATAGACTCATATTTAATCCGGGCTTTCAAAACACGGCGATGGATAAATAAGCAACAAGCAACAATCTTATAAACCAGCTTTGTGGTTTTTACATGACTTCTATTCAATCAGCATACCGTTTTCCAGATGATAGACCAGATCAGCCAAATCCAGCACCCGCTCATCATGGGTTACCATCACGGCGGCTTTATTGTGCTTTTTTACTTCCATCTGTATCATTTCCGCCACCTGGCGTCCCCGCGCCCCGTCGAGGCTCGCAGTCGGCTCATCGGCAAGAATGATATCAGGGTCATTCACAAAGGCCCTTGCAATCGCAACGCGCTGTTTTTCTCCGCCTGACATTTCCGAGGGATACTGATTTCTGCATTTCGCTATGCCAAGTTCGGAGAGTATCTCATCAATATTTACCCTGCCCCGGTTTTCCTTTGCCTGAAACATTGTGAGCTGCTCCTCTGCTTTCAAATAGGGCAGGAGATGGTGGCTCTGGAAAATAAAGCCGATATGTTCCTGTCGGATTTTTGTCCACTCTCGCCTTTTTGCGGCAGATACATTTTTACCGGCAATAGAAATCGTTCCGGAATCCGGTGACAGAA
>JAMPEB010000024.1 GCA_023665475.1 Lachnoclostridium sp. | reverse complement strand
AAAATATATAACCTCCGAGGAGGCTTACAACTTATCAGAGGGGACGGACGATTGCGTATATTATGTTGGCGCAACCGCCGACATTAAAGCAATGTATAAGAGCATTGCCCGTAACAAGAACACCGAGATTTCCCCGATGTTCTGTGACGCTCCGAAATTCTCGGAGCAGAAACAAGTCTATGCCCTCTGTATAGACAAGGACAACTGGCTTACAGTTGTCAACAGCGACACAATGTTGTCGCTGATTTTAGAGGGGTACGCTGTACCCTGTTAAATAAAATTAAGGCGATAGGTGATTAACCTACCGCCTTTTTGCTTTCCCTCCTGCAAAGCGCATCCCTGATAATCCGCTTCACTCCCTCGTTGCGTATCTCAATATTTTTCAATTCCTCTTTCGGTGTCTTTTTGCCGTTGATATAGATTGTTGTCATAGCACACCTCCATAGTAGAGTATATGCGGAGGGGTGGGGGATTATTCCTCTTTTAACATCATTCCCCATGCACAACTTTCACAGCTTTTCGGGCATACTCCCGATTGCACCGCCCTATTACACATATCCTTTATTTGTTCTTTGGAGATAGGTTCTGATTTGATTACCCCTATCTTTTTCAAAAATCTAACATACCATTTTTCTTTGTTCATTCTCCCTTATCCTCTCTTTCCTTTTTATATCTCCTTGCCCCTGCATTGCTCCGCTTTGTCTGCTCTCTGCCAAAATCCGCCACCTTTATCCTGTCATACTGCGGCTGTAAATCGTTCGCCTTGCAGAAATCATTATAGGCTTTGTTCTGCTGTGTCATGCGGTAGGATAGGCGGTCATAGTCCTTTTGCAGAATGTCCTTTACATCCGTTTCAGCCACAAGCCGTATCTGCTCTTCCTTGACAATCAGCTTTCGCTTGGTGGCTCTGATGGAGCGTTCCATTGCACGCTGTTTCTGCTGTAATTCGTAACGCTTGCGGTTTTCCTCGGTGTCAATCTTCATTTCTCCATTTTCATCAACATAAGGATTCCGTAAGCGCTTATCCCATACCTTGTGGGAATGTCTGCACCCATACCCATGAGCGCCTAAAAGATTGACTACCGTTCCAATGCCTGTTTCGGGGTCTATGTCATACCCTGTGGATTCTAATAAATTCGGATATCCCGGCTCACTCCCCCTTATGCAGAAAGCGCGTCCTTGCCATCCGCTATGGTCTGCAAGTGGCGGCTGTCCTTTCTGGGCAACGCGAGCGCCTAAATGAGCGCTCATAAGGACATAATTTGTCTTTGCTTCTACCACATACTGATTCGTCACTTGCGCTGCCGTCTGATTCATTGATGTTGTGACTGCCAACCTCACAGCGCTTTCGAGTGTTCTTCGAGTGCCACTCGGATAATCAACATAAGCACCACGCCCTGCGTACCTATCCAATATGTCACATACCGCTGCCGAATAACTTTGCACTCCTGCCGCTACCCTCAAATCAGCTTCGTCAAGCATATTTATAAGGTCATTTCCTGCCTGTATCATGGTGGTGCGTGTGAGGTTGTTCAGTTCCCCTAAACTTTTCTTATATTCAGCGTCCATAACACGGATTACAGCGGCATTTTCAAGAGGATTGGATAATTCTATGCCTACTTGCTTTAAAGTGGCTATATCGTCCTCCCATGAGGTCAGAACGGCATCTTGCAAAAGGAGGCGCAGTTCTTTTTTTGTAAGTCCAGATAGCTTTTGCAGTTTCTTCTCAATCTCCGCTTGGCTTTCGCCCATTTGCTTTAACTTCCAGATCAAGCGGTCTGCAGTTGCGGTCATTTCCCCGGCGGAGAGTAGGCGGCGTGTGATGTCTTTGAGGATAAAATCTTCGAGTTGGCGGTAGAGTTCTAAAAGCCTGTCCTCTTTGTTAGTGAAGTAGTCGGGGGATAACATCAGCTTTTACCCTCAATTTTCTTTTTCAGTTCCTCAACCTCTGCTTCCAGTTCCTCTATGTATTCATCCTTGTGGTCGCAGTTGTGGCAGATGAGGGTAGAAGTCCATGCGAACGGATTCTTGATTTTTTCGTTGATACGGTTAGTTCGCCATCTAACTAATTCTTCATGCTCTGCTTTTGCCGTTTTCAGCACTTCCAGAATGTTTTTATCCGCAAGGCACTCTTCGCCGTATTTCTGTTTGAAAAGAATTTGTATGTTTTCAATATCCTTTATGGCTTCGTCTATTCTTTCCGCTGTTTTATCGCTCATTTCCCCTACTCCTTTCCAACTGTCTTTTTAACCAATCGTAGCCAATCGGATTTATGCTGTGCTTTTGCTTTATCAAAAAAGTGGTCTGTCGTTCCTGGCGTGTGATAAGTCAGCTTTCGCCCTGTCGGCTGTTTCTTTGGCGGAGAATACCACCCTGTTATATTGCCCTCGCTGTCTTTTATGGGGATATTCGGACCGTATACCTCACCCACATACTGATAGTGTGCATAAGGCGTGTTATACTCAATCTCGCCGCCATATATCCCCTGCGGATAGTTCACACTGTTTCTTAACGCCCCCTGCTGAAACGGTATGAGGGGGTCGCAATCGGCTACTATCTGGAGGTTCAGAAGTTTCTGTGCTTCCTTAATATTCTTTTGCAACCTCGCATCTGATATTTTTATATCCACATTCCCCACATGGGTATTTATACGCATGGAATCACTCTTTTCTATCTTTACATTCGTTGTCCAACATGCAGAATTTAGCAGGATAGCAACCGTACATGGAATATGCGGTATTGGTAACTAAATTCTTGCAACCCTCACACCATGCGCCTGTTTTGTGCTTTCCGCTGTTCTTTTCAGATTCTTTCTTCCTGTATGTTTCCAGTTCACTTTCTAATTCTTCAATCTTTCGTTCCAATTCCACAACTTTGTTTTTATTGAAAATATTCATCTTCTATTCCTCCCCAAACAATCCCTCTTGCGCTTCATTCTCGGCTTTGGCTTCGTGCCGCTTACAAACAAAATCCCTGTCTGTAAAATTTGCTACTTCATCGCTGTCAGCGCAACAGCAAACACCCTCAAATTCCACATAATATTTACAGTTTCCGCAATTATTCTTCCCCAAATAGTCCACCTTCTTTCGGCTGTTCTGCCTGTGCCTCTGCTACCATCTGTGCCGCCTCTTTCTCGGTCATTCCTAAATGCCGCACAAGATACCGTGCTTTTGACATATAGCCTTGATTGGCAAGCTGCAACTCGAATAGCTTATCTTCCTCTTTATTCGCTGTAATATCATCAAAATCATAGGCAACCTCATAAACTCCCACGGGCGCAAGGTGGTATATGTCCGCCCACTTATCAAGGGCATATATCAAGCCGTCCGTGGCTGTTTGCAGGCTTGCCCTTATCTGTGTTATAAGCTGTATTGTTTCCCTATCATCAGCCTCTACTTGTGTAGCCGTCATTTGTCCTGTGCGCCCATTCAACACAAACTGCCCCGTAGAGTACCCGCATTTCACGCCCACAAGGTTTAAAAAGTGGTCGATTCCGCTCAATCTGTCGGCGGTCTGCATTGCCGGGTTCACCTCGTGGTATTCGTCTCCTTCACTACTTCCGGGCAATATCCGCACATGCCGGGGTAACGCTTTCCCCTGCTTATCCACAGCACCGCCGGGAGCAAATCTGCTTCTAACAGGTCTGCCCGGTTCGTCTATCAGCATATCCCCAAGAAATGTTATCTTTTGGCTGTCGAATATCTCATCTTCAAGGCGTGTCCATGCAATATCAAGGCTTTTCAGCTCTTTTTGAGCGTTGGCAAATATCGACACGCCTAACGGGCTTGTCATGTCAATATTGTTTGCAAGCGGCATTTTGAAGATGGAGAAAAGCGGCTGCTCGATATTCTGATAGGCGGCGTCTTCCTGAAGATTCGCCCAAACGGTTTCACCCATGCTGCACTCCTGCCCGATACCCTCTGCGCCTGTCGCCTTGTATGTCTTGTTAGTTATTCGGTAAATCCGAACATCTCCCACATCTTCAAACCTCTGCCACTCAAGCCGCGTATAATACCACTTATCCCCCGGCTCGTGATGATGGTCGAAGAATATACCGCCGTCCACCTTGCCGTCTGTTTGGTGTGTCGGGCAGAAATCCCACGGCATAACATAGTCAATGCCCTTGCCGTTTGGCTTTAAGATGATATAGCCAAATGCACAGGCTTTCTCGCATTCTTCATTCTTCATGCGTGAGATATAGCTTTCCATAAAGCTGTTAATCCAGTCTGCCCTTGCAGAACCCTCTACCGTGATACCAAGTGCCAATGTGGTAAGCCTTGCGGTTTCATTGCACAGCTTTTTCGCAAAGTTAAAGGATTCTATGTCGTTGTCGTTCGGGTCTACCCACGGCGGCTTTCCCTGGTAGATGTTTACCCAGTCATTAAGTGCCGCTTTTATCAAATCACTTTCGATTGTTTCAACGCCAAATTTGTCCTGTGCTTCTTTTGCCCACAATGATTCCCACCACCTTTTAATTTTTGTAATTATTCCCATGTGTCACCGCCTTAACAGTTATTTCTGCAATGATATACCCTGTTTTTATCAATAAGCATAGCAGGATTGTTTGCTTTTGCGTACCATTTTGGCGGTCTCCGCAAAAGCCTTTTATGTTCCTCGATTTTCTCAAAGATTTTCTTTAATTCCTCTACCAGTTTTTCTATTCTCTCCGCAATCGGCTCCCATGCCTCTATGATTTTTTCTGCTACTTCTTGTAATGTCATTACGCACTATTACCTCTCCGCATTGACAGCGGACTTGTCGCATACCTCAACGCATCTATCCAATGATTGTCATGGTCTGGATATCCGTCAATGACTTCTCCGTTTTTATCCAAATCATGCTCATACTTTGTAAATTCCTTGTACGCTCTGGGCGTTCTCGCTGGGTCAATGACAATTGTACGGCATTGCAACCACTCAAATGTTCTTCTAACACTCCCAGAACCAACAAACGCCTGTCTTGCTGGAAGTCCAAAATCTCTAAAGTCTGTGATATGTTCCTGCTCATCAGCACCGCAGTAGATTGTATAATCATTATACCCTTTATCCGCAATCTGTTGTGCCATATCCTTTGTACGGATGCAAGTGCCGCCCATTTCGTCAAGTAGCATAATTTTTTCCGTTGCGTGGCTGTATGAACATCTGATAAATGCTTTCGGGTCAGGCTCCCATCCCCAATCCTGCCCTTGGAAAATCTTTTCCTGTACTTTTACTTCATCATCTGTGATTGTCCGTATTTCTAAAAACTTAAATATTTCCGTTCCAAGTCCAATCGGTTCTCCAAGATATTCATGCTCATATGCCGCAGGATTTACTTCTTTTAGGTGTTCTGCTTCTTCCAAGAACGCTTTACCAAGCCATTCAGGGGGTAAGTCCTTATATGTGGATTTGTGAACGATTTTCCCTTGTTTTGGAATATTCATGTAGTTGTTTGCCCAATTATGAATGCTGATAGGGGGATTCATAATTTTTATATTCCAAACAAAATCACCGCCACGGATAACAGATTGCTCAATCTTTCGGACTGGTTCTTCTCCAAGAAATTGGTCAAACTCTTCCCACACTATGATTCCAATATAGCCAAAAGGCACTTTGATTGACTTTATCTTCCCTGGATCATCTGCGCCACGAAAATATATCTTCTGTCCTGTCGGCTTGTATGTTATTTCAAGCGGCGATAGCTTAAACTCCCAATTCTCCCTATCGAACATAGGATTTTCCGCTTGCATTTCCGCAGACCATTGGAACTGTGCGTATATGGAATCCCTTAATGTGTCTTTGACCTGTCTTAATGCTATGGCGTGGACATTGGGATTGTTTTTCATAAGTTCATACGGGATTATCGTTCCGCAGGAAGATTTTGCAGAACCACGGCCACCCACAAAACAATACTCGTTATATTCTTTCCGGCGCATTGACCGCACAATCGGGTGAAAGGTGTCTGCTATAATGTCTAAGTCGGTGTGATAGTGTGCGGCGTTTCTTGCTTCCTCTGCCGCCCTCTGCTTTTCCTCCTTCTCCTGCTTAATCAGCAGAATCTTTTCAAGGTCGCTCATTGCCTTTAGCTGGCTTGAGAAGTCGGCGGCGAACCCGAAAGAATCAACCTCTAACCCTTTCCCGATTCGTGACCGCCGCTCCTGTATCTCGGTCAGTGTCATAATGTCGTGACCGTTCTGTTTTTCAATTTCTGCCTGTTTTTCGGCTATATAGTTTGAAATGCCCACATTTGCCAATATTTTGTATGCGTAACTTCTTGCATAATTCTTTGAATACCCTGCCTCCACCGCCGCCTTTTCAGCATTACCGCCATTCTGTATATAATTGTCAGCAAATGCCTTTTGCTTTGGTGTCAGCTTGTCCATTTAATCACCGTCCATAATCAAATCATTCCATGAAACATAGCAGACTTTACATCAATAAATCTTTCAAGATGTTCTTTCTGTAATGCTTTTATCCGCTCTTCTGATTGTGGCTCTTTTATGTATCTGCTTTCCACGAGTTCGCAATCAGAAGCTTTCGCTATTGATGGAAACGGATAGCCGCATGGTATCAATTCACCTTTTGCGTGGTCAACGCCACACACAACCCATTCCTCTCCTGTTGGTATGTGTTTTACAATGTCGTTTGGTCTAATCATTCCCATTTACCTCTTTCCACTTCTCCGCAAACCACTTTAACACTTCCACCTGTGAACATGTTTTCAGCAACTCCACATTTTTCTTGCCATGCTTCTCCGTGACTTTATATCCTGTTATCAGGCGGTTCTGCTGTTCGCTGTAAAACTGGTATGTCGCAATCTTGTAGATATAGCCACGGTGCAGCAGGGCTTTTTGGAGTTTGGTTGTTGTTTGTTTGATGTTCATGGTTGATAATTATCCTGTTTCCACTTTTGATGTATGCAATCATTGCAACGCTCATTTTCAAGCGGACTTGATGCAATACACCCGGGGCATGGCGCAGCGTAATCTTTAAGGTTGCAGCTATTCCATGACACACACTCTCTTAGCCATTTATTACAATATCTCGACTTTTCGGCTTTGCATTTAAAATTATCTTCCATATTTCCTTTTCCCTCCACAATTCTAAACCTATTGTAATGCAGATTTATGGGTTGAATGTACCATTCTTTAATCTGTGCAAATTTCAACCATAGTTTTTATTGCATAACTAAGATTATCCTCATCAATGCTGATTTCATCATCGTAAAGCGGCGGTAGACTTAAAGCACCAGATAATTTATTCATTGTTTCCTCGCTGATTTCAATTACTGCTTTCATTTTCCCATCTCCTTCAGTTTTTCATTAAAAATCCCGTAGAACTCCCTCCGCCACCCATAAAAGTCTGACCGTCCGCACGGCATCCGCTCAATCTCCCGTAACTCCCAGAGCGTCTGCAAGCCCTCATAGGACAAGTTTTTTGTTACGGATAGAAAAATGTACCCTGAAAGCATTTCATTTGCTGTATGAGCCGCAGACGAGACGAGAGGGGCATATTCTTTTTGCCGTGCCATTGCGGTCAGCTCCTTATACCGCTCTTTTGATATGCCGTAATACTCCCATGGGTGGCGGGGTGCGCCTTTGTATTTTATTTTCTCTGGTATGTGCTGCCCGATGTCCGCAAGCCATTCTGATAGGGTTATCTGGCCGGGGATATTATATCTGCGCATGGGATCACCGCCTTATCTGCACTCGCCTAATGGAGTGTAGGTAGAATTTTCAGTATCCGCCGTTTCTCCCTCTTCCTGATAATACTTTTCAACTTCTTTACATGTGGCAAACTCTTTCGCTTCCTCTGGCGTATACCGTCCGGTCCGGCATAGCCTTGCGATATAGTCTTCATATCTTCCCATTCTTTTTTTCTCCTATTCGTCATTGGTTACTATCGTGTAAAGATTAGTTTTACCCATTTTCCAATAATTCCCTTTCTAATTCATCAAAATTGTAATTATGATGTTCAAAATTATTAAAGTTATTTTTCTGTTTTTTTGGCGCAGGTGTGTAATTCGCATCCAGATAGTCAATATAGCCGGAATTAAAGAATGTGCTTCCATTCTGGTATTGCAAATAGTCAATACTCTCTACATACCGTTTATACCGTTCTATGGCTCTTGACATTTCTTCAAACCCTATGCTGAACAGTTGCAGCTTCTTTGCATCTGATATTCTCCCTTTTCCTTTTTTGCAGGGATATAATGACCAGAGTTTTTCAAACAGTGCAGAAGCTTCAGCTTTGCACATATTATTTTCTTTTACTTTACTTTCCTTTACTTTACTTTCCTTTTGTTCTAGTGAATGACTATTCTCTCCTAGTGAATGACTATTCTCTCCTAGTGAATGACTATTTTTGTGTACAAAAACCACGCCTTGATAATCTTCCTTTTTTGAAGTATCAAGCAGCCAGTAATCTCTATATATCTCCGTCCCTTTGCGGTTCTTGTTTTTTAGGACTACGAGATAGCTTTTTTGGATACCTCTACTGGTAAGCACTCCCCACCTGTCAAACAGCCCCTTGTCAAAAAGACCAATCTGCAAGCAGTAGTCCACGGCTTCTTTCACCGTACCGGCACCCACGCCCCCGCCCATCTTCCTTGCGGTCGTTGCACAGAGGTCGTAGCACCATTCATAGTAGTATCCCTCGCTCCCAAATGCCATCTGACAAAGGTAAAAATATACTCCAAATCCTTGCCAGCCTTGTGCGTCCAGAAGCTTGTCAATCTTAATATCATTGGAGAAAATATCAACAGACCACCCGGCATAGTCAATCCGCTTTTTGGGTTTTCCTGCCATATTTTTATCCTTTCAGCGGTTACTTTCCACCAAACGCAAAGCATACATAGACACCTATACGCAAGCAGAAATTCTGTAACCACTATATTTCTTTTATCAAAACTTCTATCCGTGGATCATACTTATCCACCTCAAACCTGTCGGAGAACCCGACAACATGCTTCCAGCCGTCATCTTTCAGCACTCCGCACTGCACAAGTGCGTCCTGAATTACCTTGCGCCCAAAGGAGCTTATATTGTCCTTATCACGCCTTTTGTTCGGCTCATACCATGTGTAGTGCATCTCGACTGGTTTCTCAATCCTCACGCCCCTCAAGTATTGCCTTATTGCCACCGCAACGATATTACCGTTGTCCGCTTTCATTTTCGCCCCTTTGTGGCGGTTCGTGCGTTCGGCGGCTATGTAGTCATTTAAGTTGTTCAGTGTGCCGGGGATTGTCAGTAAATACTCCATTTAATCCCTCTCCGCAAATTCCTCGCAACTTCCCCGATACTCCGTAGGAAGTGCGTAGTTTTCGCTTTCTTCACATTTGCAGACAAATTCATGCTCTGACTTGTCATACTTGCTAAATTCGCAGTTTCCACAACACTTACTCATAAAATCCTCCTTTCCGGCGGCAGACCAACTACCGCCGTTTTTGTGATATACGCATGAACAATGTTAGTAGTTACCTTTCATCAATTTCTTTATCAGTCGGAAACTGAAACACTTTTGGATAATCAAAGAGCGTATATGCGTATTCAGAACAACCTGTCACTGTTTCGACATACTTTTCTCTTAATTCTTCCAATGCTCTTTTTGCATTATCAAAATTACTATATTTTGCAACTACTCCAATTAACATTTCCATAGGTCTTGCGACAACATCTCTTGCGGCAACTATGGAATTATCTTGCGTAATGCTCAACGAAAAATTTTCATACGGCAAATCAATTCTTCCGTCCTGTGATACAATTCTCATGCCACTCTCCTAATTCTCCAAATATTCCTCCAAACAAGCCCCATAATCCACACTCTCACGCTCTTTAGACCATTCATCCCAAAATTGTATAGTTTTACTCTGCGGACGCTCTTTCGCAAGCTCCACATGGATTTTAAGCGGTATCGGGCAAGCATCACCCACCACAAGGCAGTCACCGGGGATGAACATGGTCGTTGTTTCAATCACATCTGCGCTCCCCGCTGGCATCATGCCCTTAATCATGGACTTGTCATTCTCGTTATTGAGTTTCATCACAATGTAGTTTGCGCACTGCGCCATAATCGCTTTATTCAGTTCAGACGGACGCTGTGAAGCCACAAACAGCGTGATACCGAACTTCCTACCCTCCTTCGCGATATTCTCGAATATCTCTACCATGCGCCGCTGTGCCGCCGATAACTGAAAATCTGTCGGTATGTAAACATGTGCCTCATCACAGACAAGGGTTATCGGTCGTGCGTCTTTCTGCATAATCTGAATGTTGTAAATCAGCTTCGTTATCGCCCCGATAATCAGCACCGCTATGTCGTGGGGTATGCCGGAGAGGTCAATGTTTTTCACTGGCTTATCGCCGCCCATGATGCGATTCATAAGTTCTAAAAGATAACCTTGCGGCTTATTCTTAAACAAAAAAGAATATCTCTTGTCTTTGTAAAGGGTTTCCATTGTGTTTACAATTCCATTCAGTTTTCCGTTGTAATCTCCATTTTTGAATTTGTATGTACCCTTTTTCTCACCAGTAGCATATACGCCATCTTCTATCCGCTCTGTATTTAGGTTTTCCATATACTCCATGAGATTTTCAAACTTAAAATACAAAGGCTTGCTTTCATTTCCACTTATACTCCTGCACCCATAGTACGCTTTCCTTAACGCCGACATAACCACCGTACTATCCTCTTTGACTTTCAGCACATTTGCCGCCATATCCGCAAACCCCAACATCCAGATAGGGAACGGCACTTCGCCCATTTTGATACTGTCCACATAGGAAAGTTGGCTGTACTCGCCGTGAATATCGAATATGACGATATTACAATTGGTATTCTTTGCGGTTTCCTCAATAATCTTCGTGACCGTTTCGGACTTTCCACAGCCTGTGTTGCCGACAATGCAGGAATGGCGTTGGTAGAATTTATTGCCGTCAATGTATGCTGGGATTCCGTAGCTTGCAAAGTTTCCAATCTCAAATGAGTTATAGATGTTAGGTAAAATAACAAGAAATTCGTCTTTGTCAATCTTTCTGATTACAACATCTGTACTCGGATAGCGGTCAATCTGCTGTTTAAATTCGCCGTCAACCACACTTCCCAAAATCGAACACTCAATCACTTTCAAGGAAATTTCTTCCATTTCCGCCAGCACCGCATTATCGTCCATCTGCGTTTCAGCGTCATTGTCCGTTATGGCAGTTATCGTTGTGACAAGCTCCACCTCGCCGTCCGATACGGATATGAGGTCATTCAGGCGGCAGTTTTTGAACTCTGCATCGTCTGTTTTGATTTGTATTTTGTCGGGTAATATTTTTACTAATTTCACTATTTCACCTCCTCGAAAAGAATGGTTTTTCCAAGTCCAAGAGCATACCCATATTCACGATTAGCGCCGCAGGACTTTTCCCAACCTTTCATCATGTAAATAGCGTCACACAGTTCAATCATGGTAAAATCCAACTTCATGTAATCCTCGTAACAAAAAATACTCGGAAGATTTGCATTGAACCTTGCGGGATTGATAACACTTTCGCCTTTCCCCAAAAGTTTATCCTCCACTTTCTGAAAGCGTTCCATATAATCATCTGTACCGCTGATTGCGCCAGATATGTATATCACCATTTCCTATCCCTCCAATAATTCACTATAATTTCTTATTCTCGCCTTTTTCACGCTCTTACAGTAGTCACACACGCCGCAGTAATGGGGTTCTTCGATGCCCTGTTTTACTGCTATAAAGCGTGGCATATTTGCGGCAATCTCCTTTAATGCCAAATCAAGCGTAGGCTGGTCTATCTGAAAAATGTCAAAATTCGTAACATTTTCTTTTGTTGCCGCAGCCAAGTAGAACGGTAAGCGGTCGCCAAAGCATTTTATAACTCCTGCCTGATACATCGCCCCCTGCAGGTCATACCGCCAAAACGCAAGGCTTTTGAAGTTCTGCACCACCTTTAAATCAGTGATGCAGATACCCTCCACAAAGCTATCCATTTTCATTTTCCACGGAACACCGAACATCTCAAATGTGAGGATTTTTTGTTTCTCACCACTCATGTACTGCATGAAACGCTCGTCCTGCGTTACCCTCTTAATTATCTGGTCTGCCTTGCGGAACTCTGCCCTTAAAGCACCATTCCGGCAAAAGAAGATGTTTGGCGATTCTGCGCGGAGTTTATCAAGCGTGCCCTCAAACCACCTATCGACAAGCGTGCCGATAAGCATAGCCTTTGTTGTAGGCTGTTCGTATTCGCCGCGGATTTTCGCTAATGCCATAGCCTCACACTTCATAAAATCCTTGTACTGCGACACGCTGAAAAAGGCTTGATTACTCTCTTTTGAGTAGTAGTTATCATCATTTAGCTTCATCCGCACCACCCTCAAGATTCAACTCCTGCTGTCCGTCAGCCTGTTTCTTTTCCTTGCCCTCGAAAGCGTCTACTGCCTCCGGCTTCTCCACGCCCGGCAGCTCAAAGATTTCCTCGCGCTTTGCCATGCCATCCTTAAGGGATGTGTAAACCCTTTTCAGCCTTACAAGGTCATTCATGGAGAAAGCAGACGACTTACAGCCTATGTACTTTTCAATCGCCTCAATTGGAATAGAAAACTCCTTCTCGAAAATCGCCGCCATATCCTTCACAAGGTCAATAATGGGCTTTTTCTCACCATCTAAGAGTGTCTGATTGCACTGTGCGATGGCATCCTCCACAACATCACCGGGGATAATGCCTAAGATACACGCCCGAAGCCGTCTCGCCCCTTGATTTGCCACCATCTCATAAATGTCGCGCGGATCAGTCAGCGGCACATTTCCCTTTTTGGTGCTGCGGACATGCGGCACGCTGAAAATCTTTTCCTGCCTGGTATTCGTCTCCAAATCCCACGCATACGCCATAACCTGACTTTCACCGTTTTTCTGTTCCAGCTCCACAATGCCAAAGCTCATGTTCCCCCAGTTCTGCGCCAGTGCTTCCGCAAGCCGAATTGACGCGCCCACAACCTTCTGACCGCCGCGCGGATACTCATACATAGCCTTTTCTGCAAGCCCTTTCCGCTGGCAAGCCTGCATGATGCGATTACAGCTTGCAACATAGTCACGCGGGAATTTCTTAGCCATAATAATCTGCCCCTGCACTTCCTGCGTCTGCCTGCTTGTAACCATTTCTGCGGTTACGCTTCTTCCTGCTGTCATTTCAAATCCTTCCATTTCCTAATCCTCCTTAATCTCTTTCCACTCAAATCTACCTTTTCCGCTGTTTCTCCACTGCCCGATTCCCCGAAACTTCCCATAGTCCAGCCACTCAATTAAAGCTTTCATGTGGCTGTCGCATATACACTGGATAGTAAATTCAACCGTAGATCCAGCCGGAACCGTCTCGCTGTTTGCAAGTGCAATCCGCTCTCCCTGTGCCGTGCTTGCCCTTAAGGGACGCTGGCAGTTGCCAATTTCCCCGTCAAATTTAATTGGGATCTTGCGCTCTTTGATAAAGATAAGCCCGTCAATCTCTTTCTTATACGCCTTAATTTTTGACGATTCAGAATCTTTCACTTTCCGCAGCATACCACAAGAATCCTTGAAGAATCCCTTAATCTGGTAATCCCAAAAGATGGGTACGCCGTTCTCTTTTGGAAACACCGTCATTGCCTTTTCAACGACTTCATCCTCTCCGACTGCTGCAATTTCCTCTTCCAGTGTCGGCGCATCCGGCGCATTGGATGCTATGTAAGTGCGGTGGATTTCCTTGTCCGCACTCGCCGTGCCTAAGATTTCCTCCAAAAAGGTAAGCCTTACTCTCATTTCCTTCATTTCCCATTCCTCCTGTAAAAATAATCTCTGTACACTTCTATGCCTTTGCTTGTCTATCCATGCTTTGTTCTGCTGTTCCTTAGCTGTTCATCACGCCGCCATGCTATCAGTGCCCTTACAGCTCCAAGTCGTGCTTATCTAAGCTACTCCATTGCAGCGAATTGCTACTCTATTCCCTTTCGGTTCGTTGCTCCACCTCGCGATGCCATTGCCCAGCTCATCTATGCTACACCTCTCCTCGCCTTTGCTGTACCAACACCTCTGCGCTATACCTTCGCCATTCAACACTGTGCCCTTGCTGAATATTAATATTCCTTAATCCAATTCCCAGAGTAAAACCACTCCACAAACTCATTTTGCAAATCCTCATCCAGAGAAATCCTTTCCAAAGCGTAGGCATACGCATCTTCCTCCGACACAAAGATTCCTGTTCCTATTTCCTCATAACCTGCACTATTCAATTTTTTCTCAACCTCTGGTGGTTCATTCCACTGCGACTCCACCACCATTCTGTTCTCAATCTGGTACGGCATTCTTCATCCCCTCCAAGTCAAGTGCCATCTGGCGAGATGGGCTGTTCAACATTCTTGCTACTGAGGATGCCCGAATCTGCCGCTGGCGTTCTTCCTCCATACATTCAAGGCAGACACCACCCACCAGCTCCACGGGGTCACAGGTTGCGCCACAGGTGCGGCAAGTGTAATCACTCATCATCCACCTCGATTCCCAAGGAGTTAATGCAATCCTTCCTGTTGACATATTCCTCCCTCACAACAAACTCTTCAAAAATCTTAACTCTTATTGATTTTTCAAGAAGTTTTCTGTACTCTTCCAATGTGATAGTGATTGTTTTCTCCTTCTCTTCGGCGGTAATCGCCATTGTTTCGTTTTCTTCCATTTCCTTTTCCTCCATTTTCTTATCTTGATTCTTCTTTAAATCCCACAACCTTGCCGTCATTGATGATTGTGGATTGATTTTTTAGCTGATACAGGTCTATACAGTCCTGTACGGTTACGGCATCCATATTCGTCATTTCACCACCTCCTTTACTTTCCGTGTATTCTTTCAAGATTTGCGCTGATTTGAAGAATTTCTTCCGCATAACCAGAAGTTTGTCCATTTCTTACCCTTTCTACAGCATTCTGTTCGCCGTGGTAAACCATCAAGGCTACCTCAATGTCACCGTATTCTCTTAATAATTCCGCCAGATAGTCGGTTCCCACAAGGATGTTGCTCCCCATGTCACATATGTTTGTAACGCCCAGCTTATCCATTCGTTCTTGATGCCATCTGGGGTTAATCTGCATAACCCCATAGCATCCACTATTGTATGCATCCGTCTGGAATCGGCTCTCTGTGTAGCAGATAGTCTGCAGCAGTTCGGGGCATATGGCATATTTGCCGCCGACTTCATCGGTTATCTCTATGATTTCCTGCGGCACTTCGATTTCCGACACTCCTGTCATAAGCACCATGTTACACAGCAGCGCGACAACGGGAACCATTAGAAACATTCTCACCTTCTCCACCCCCTTCCCTCTTCTTAAGTCCAAGAAGCTGCTTGGAGTTCGGGTCAAAGGTTGCGACATAATTCTTCAATTCCTCCTTGGGAATCTGCTTCCCGTTCATAAATACCCTTGTCATACTCCTACCTCTTAATGTAATTCTGGTAAATGTCCATAACGGTCTGGGAGTTTCCATTCTTGTCTATCTTCCTGATATCCGATATGGATTTGCCTTTTAGCAGTTTCAACATTTCAATTAAATTCTTGCGGCTGTTTACATATTTGTGCCGCTTCCCGATTTTATCTGTATACTCAATCCTGTATTCCATTCCCCTACCTCCCTGCGGTTCCCATGAAGTAAATAAGCAGGATAATCTCATTTATGTCCATTCTTTCCTCCTTCTTGCGATTATGGAGGAAATGTGGTATACTATCCTCGTAATCGCATTAGTGCGTTTAATGTGATTGCATGGGGTTGGCTGTGGTCAGACGGTCAGCCCCGATTTTAAAGTCTTTTTCTTTCTCAGTTTCATTTAATCACCCACTTTCTTTCAGAAGTTCATCAACAGTAACTTCCAAAACATCCGCAACCGCCTTTAGACTCTTCACGGTAGGGTTGAAAGTGTTCCACTTCGTTATCAGACCATTCGCCAGCCCTGCACGCTTTTCTACGGAAGATACGGAAACACCTTTTTGTTTACATATGTCTTTTATTTTGTTGTAGATGCACAAATTATCACTTCCTTTCTACAGAAAATATTCTTTACTTCCCCTATGTACTATGTTAGAATATATTCACCCACATTCGGGCAAGGAGGTATTGCCATGATTAAAAAACTGTCTTGCCCTGCTCTCTTAATGTAAGGCCGCAACACTGGCGCCAAAGCAGTATAAACTGGCTAAATGTAGCAACTGATACAGCATTAATTACTCAGAGAAGAGTCTAAAACACACGGTTGGTGACCTATACACCCACTGTATCGTGTGCTCCTTGCAACCTGTCAGCTAATGGGCAAACCGAACCGCAGAATCAAAACTGCATAAGTGACAGGGTACTTCAAGAAGCTCTGGCGTATTACAGGGCGGTGAAAGCCTGCAAAGTACATAGGGTAAATAAATTTGAGCAATGGCTGGCAGTGAATACGCACTACCAGCTTTTGCTTTTGTTGATTAGAAAAAATTCAGATAACTATTGACAAATAACAGAATGTATTCTAATATGAAGTTACCACACAACACACAGAATATTTTATAGCCGTTTGTTAAACTGAAAGTTTTCTGTATCTATATTCCATTATAACGAATACTTTCTGTTTGTCAAGGGGTTTTAGAAAGTTTTCTGTTTTTCAGAAAGGAATTTTTATGACCCTGTACGAACGACTAGAGGATTTAAGAAAATCAAGGAAAATTTCGCAGGCTGACTTAGAAAAAGAACTTGGTTTTTCAAACGGTTCAATATCGAAATGGAAAAAGTCTTCTCCTACGCCAGAAAGACTTTTAAAATTTGCTCAATATTTTGGTGTTTCAATGGAATATTTATTGACAGGGGAAGAAATAAACCCTAAATCAATTATAAATGATTTTCCAACATCTGAATTAGAAAAAGAAATAATACGAAAGTTTAGACAGCTTAATAATGATAAACAGGAAATGGTTATTCTTATGCTACAAATAGAACAAAAAGGGGATGTAAACGCAAGAATGGCGTAAATTATAGAATTTTGAATGGTATTATTTATATAGATTGGCAAGGAGAATAAAATTGAAAAATGATTTTATATATGAATTTTTAATAAGCAAAATCGGTTCCAGAAAAGATGCTGAATTTACGATAAATATTATTTATTGGTTTAATAGAATATTATTTCCTCCGGCTAAAATATTTTTCTTTTCATGGATTTTTATTTGGTTTTCACTAACATTTTTATTGTGTCCTGTAGACCCAGAAACAAATACTGTATATGTGACATGGAAAGTTCTTTTACTGCTTCCTATCGGTTATTTTGCTTTATGTTGTACCGCAAACTTAATATATTTTAGTAGAAAAGATAGATACTTAAAATATAAAAATAAAATTTTAAAAAATAAAATCAGAAGGTTAAATTTTTTAAATGCCCAATACGCAAATTATGGTTCTTTAGCTGCGGTAAAAATTCAAAAACGGTATAAAATAGATTTTAACAGGGCTAATGAAATTATGAATAATCTTGAAGAATTAGGATTTGTGGGCTATTCAAACGGTTACAATCCTAGAAAATTGCTTTGCGATGAAGAAACAATATGGGCTTACTTAGAATGCAATGTTCCTGATTGCCAGCCAAAAAAAGAAAAAATCCCTTTTAATAATTTTTTGCCCAATTATTTAGAAAATATAGAACTACCAGAAAAACCATTAAAAGAAATTAAACAAATAGGCGATGCGTTCAGCGTAGACAACATGAATCAGACCAATACAGTAGTAGATGATACGATAAATGACAGCTTCACAGTATATTCAGGTGGTTTTTCATTCGACTCAGATTTAAAGGCACGGGATGGAAAGGTAAATATCTTGAAAACCGATAAACATATAAATGATGAAAAAACAGAACATAAAAATGTTTATATAGAAGAATTAGACGAATATTTCATTGAGGCAGGAAAATTTATAATCAAAAACAACAAAGCATCAATAGGCATGATAATGCGATATTTCAAAATTGGTTTTAACCGTGCTGCTAGGATTTTTGAGCAATTAGAGCAAAATGGTGTTATTAGTGCTGAAGTCGGAACTGAACCAAGGGAAATACTAATGACATTAAGCGAGTTTGAATTATATATACAAAATCCAGAAATTCAAAAAAGTTTAGAAGAAAATTTTTTTATTAACAAACTTGCAAAGACGAAAGAATTGGAGAAAATTGTTAATACAACTACTGATGAAAAAGAATTTATTATGTCTTTAAACGAACTTTCAAATATATATTATAATTTAAAAGAATATGAAAATATAAAGGAATTGCCTATATCTCCATCAGATGAATTGAAAAGAATAAATGAAAATCGTTCAAACTTTTTCAGTATGTTTTATAAAAGGGTAGAGGAATTGAGAGATATTAAAAGGACTGACAAAATGAGCGGAAATGAATTTGAGCATTTCTGCGCCGATGTGTTAAAAGAAAACGGATTTAAAAATGTGGAAGTGACACAAGGAAGTGGTGACCACGGAATAGATATTTTAGCTGAAAAAGATGGCATATCCTACGCCATACAGTGCAAATGTTACTCCTCCAATATCGGAAATTCTGCCGTACAGCAGGCTCACACAGGGAAAAGTCTTTATCACAAGGATGTTGCTGTTGTGCTGACAAACCGATATTTTACGCCACAGGCAGTAGAGGAAGCGCAGGCTTTAGGCGTAAAGCTGTGGGACAGGGACAAATTAAATGAAATGATAAACAGTCAAAATAATTAAGAAATACCCCTGCCATTGCAGCAGGGGTATTGTTATCCGATGCGGAAATCCGAAATTTCTTTTACACCGATGCAAATCCTAGAAACAGATTCTCTGCCTATATATACAGAAGACATATTTCTCTTAACAAGTGTTATAACAGCCCATCCGCTTGTCTGTGCCGGAGCGCCGCCGCCGGATAGTGTGGACGGGGAGTAAGTGACGCCCTTGTATGTTAAAGCCGGAACGCCGCCGATGTACCCGGAACCGCCACCAGCTCCTGCGGAACGCTCTGTTTTTTCATCTTCACTAGTTCTCCTTGTTCCAAAGCCACCGCCATACCAGCCACCACCTCCGCCAGTACCGCCGTAATTTGCATAAGTTCCTGTTCCACCCAAACCGAAAGAAGCTGTGTTTCCGGCATTTGGCGCATCTCCGCCATTATCACTTAATCCGGCGCTTGCTTGCGTGCCACCCGTTCCGCCAATTGCATCGTTCGCCTGCTCGCCGTCACCTCCATTAAGTCCTCCTCCACTGCCGCCAGCTCCATATCCAACGCCGTTATAGTCGCTTCCTCCGGCAGCTCCGCCGCCGCCCGCGACAATCAGGACTTCCGATTTTCTGTCTATGTAATTTTTCAGTTCACCGTGGTCAGTAAGTGCAATATGGGTTGCCCCTCCACCACCATAATATGATGTTTCACCATCAGATACGCCGCCGCCGTTCGCTCCGCCGAACTGCAAGTATACATCCTTTTGCTCGGAAAGACCTATGGTAGCAGATATATACATGGAGCCAACACCGACATACAGAACATCTCCTTTGCTTAGGTACCTGTAGCCAACAGAATAGCCCCCTCTTCCTCCTGCTCCTGCATGAACCATAATATCGATTGCTTTCCCGTTGCCTCCTCCGGCACCATAAACTTCTAGCTTATATAGGCCGTCATAAGGGGCGGTAAAGGTTTGAACCGAAAATGTGTGACCGTCTCCGTGATAGGTGAATTTTTGTGAAAAGTCTGCCATATTTACCTCTTCAAAATTCCTTTTTGCAGCATATCAAGCAGCTTTAAGTTCTGCTCTGCCGTTCCCTTGTAATCCTCAATGCCGTTGCCTGTGGCAATCTTCTTTCGGTTATTGTAGGAAGAATCCACGCCAATCTTATTAAGGGACTCAATCAGCGTAAAGTCCGGCACATCATAGTATTTCTGCTCAACTTTGATGTCATCGTACAAGATATCCAAGTCCACATTGCCATTGATTCCGTTTACCTTACCCTTGGAAGTATGCTGCCAAATATTGCAAGGGATGGAGGGTTCAGAAATATTCCAATGGGCAAGCCAGATTTTGCCGTGCCTGCGTAACTCTTCAATATCCAAGATATTCTTGAAATAGTCGGCATTCGCATACACTCCGACATTATCGTAGCCTGCTTCCTTCAAATCCTCCATGAAGATTTTGCAGAAGTTGGTCAGCTCTTCCTTATGCTGTTTCGGGGCGAAGTTGTGTTTTACCTTATAGCCGTCTGCATCCTCCATGTCATACCATAGTCCCAAGGTGGGGTTGGTCTGCCTTGCAATCCGCAGCATATGCTGTGCTTCAGAATGTGCCTTGCTAACGCTGATAGCGTTAGAATACAGATAAAGTCCGTAGGGGATGCCCAATCGGTCACACTCCTGTGCATTGTATAGTGCCTGCTTGTCGGTCTGGCTTGCAATGTCAGAGCCATATCCCACGCGGATAATCGCAAACTCTATGCCGTCAGCCTTTACTTTGTCCCAATTAATTTTTCCGTTATGAACGGATACATCAATACCTTTTTTTGACATTATTCTTCCTCCTTTTTCTCAATTCCTGCGGCATCCGTCATGCCCTCGCCGATAATGTACGCAATCAGCGTACCGCCAGCCATAATGATTGCCGTTACCTGCGCCGCTGTATTCTCCGGCACATTCGCCAATGTCATTATTGGCATAGCAAATCCGGCAACCGCCGCCCAGAACTTCCTGCTTGTCAGTTTTCTTGCCCAATCAATTTTGCTCATTGTTTTCCTCCTTATAAAAGTGTAAATATTGCACTGATTACAGCACCTACAACAGTGCTGATTACTGCTGTTACAATCACGGTTTTGATTTGTTTGTAAGAATCCGAAGGCTCCTTCTCTAACTTTTCCAGCCGTTCGCCCTGTTTTTTCTGCTCTTCCAACATATTTCCCATGTTCACCGCCATCTCCCGAACAGAGACAGTCAGGTCATTAATCCGACGGACATTCTCTTCAAGAAGCTGTATTCGGCGGTTCTGACGCTCGTTTTCTGCATCCTGCCTTTTTGCGAATTCCTCATGCACTGCTCTTGTGATATACTCTTCCATAACACTACCCCTTTTCTTATTGTTATATTCGATATAAAATAGAAACAGCAATATAAGCTCTTATTTGTGTAGATGAGGGAAAATAATAAACATTACCGCTCGTTCTCTCGACTCTTACAAATCCTGCGTCATATTGGTTATCCCCTTGTGCGTAAATTATTGATACTGCGTAAATGTCGTCAACATTGCAAGGACATGTGCCAAGAGTAACGGGAACATTATTTGTAGTCGAGATATTTTCTTTTTTAAAAATAACTCGTTTTAATTTTTCGTCATACAGCATCCCCAACGCACTCTGAATGGAGTTTTCCCGGATGAAATCTCTCGCGCCGTCACTAGGCGCATAACCATACATGCTAGTGCTCTCAGTATCTAATTGTACGGCACCTTCTATCTTGACTGTCGTATATTCTTCATCCAGCGTAATTTTTGTGTTGTCGCCCGCCCTTAGTTTGATGGTTGCAATATCGCTGTTTTTTGCATCTCTTCTCAGTTCAATTAAGGTATCCGTGTCTGTTGTTGCTGCATCTAGTACGCGGCGCCCAATATTGATTTTGTTTGCGATAATGTCAACCTTTTCTTTTCCTTGAACCGCTATCCCGGTTTCTGGCTCGTTGGTTAATGGGTCACTCGAGTAATACCCCAGATAAGCGTTATCTGTTCTCACTCCCACATAGCCACGAGAATGGTTCATATACACTCTATCTTTGCTTCCTCTTATGTCTGCCGAATGCGTTCCGCTAAAACATATTCTGGGGTTACTCCCTTGCATAACTAACCGGTTATTACATTCGATTGGTCTATATGTTTTTAATGTGGAATTTTCATACACAAACGCCTTATCGCTTTCACCTTCGTAAAGAGAAAGGTTGCTGCTTTCCAGCCTAATTTTATCCTTTTTAAAAAGTGCCACGCTGTTCCCGTTGTCAGTTTTTAGTATGTCAACCCTGCCGTCCCTAACTTTCAAATCCGGGTCAGGAGATGAACCGTCGGCATAGACTGTGAAATTGCCGTTTATTGTGCCACTTGACAAATTATTTACGGATTTAGAAATTTCATTGACTGTCGCGTTGGTCTGATTCATATTTTCTGCGCTAAATACATCGCCCATCTGCTTGTATTCCGTTACATCAACGAAAGAAACCGTTCCGTCTGAATTTTCAATCATCCGAAACCGTCTCAATTCATTTTTTTGCTCATCCAAAACATCATCCTTAAAATCTGTTTTTAACATCTTCTACCACCGCTTTCCATTAAAAGTAACAGGGAATGTTCGCTTCCCTTGTTCGTCGGATATGGGATATACCTCCGCCTGTATTGCAACCTTTTCTTTTGCAGATACAACTTTTTTGTCAAGTTTGACTTTAGCAATCAAAATTTTTTCCACACCTATCCCTCCATAATAAAGTATATGGTTTGGGAATCCGGGGTGATTTTTTGGTATTCGCTTTCCTTGATTTTTACCATTTTTTTAAGTTCGTCAGAAATTACGCAGTCTGAAAACCCATCCTCAATTCTCTTTTCCATGTCATTCATGTTAGCGGCCGAAAAAGCATCTCCCGGTTGCGAAACTGTACCTTCACTTCTGGACACATCAACTATCATGGTACTGTTGGCGTCCCCGGACACTCTTTTAAGCTGCCGCCTGCCTGCATATTCCACTAGTCTGTCTTTCCAAGTTTTTTTCACAAAAGCCATTACAAAACACCGATTCCTTCCCCTGCGTACATATTATCGCCGCAGTAATAATAACTATTTTTCAACGCCACATAGATGTAATAAACATCATGCAGTATCTTTTCTATGTCATTCCATTTCTGGTAAGTGTTGAGCGGATGTTCCGGCACTTCCGGCGTATCGGCATGTACGATAAATGCACTTCGTATCTTGCGTACATTATCGCGGATCCTGACATAATCACTCACACGCGGTATATCCCCATACTGCCATTCCTTAATATCTACCGCCACCGCCAGCAGCTCACCCAGAACCTTGCAGTTGTTTTCGTTCCGCTTGATGTCGGATAAGTTAAACGCGCCTTTTAGCCCTAACTTTCCGTTTATACCTGTATTCCATTCCTGTTTTTCCTCTTCCGTTATCGTACCATCAAGGTATGCTTGATTGAGATATTTAACCCTTTCCACATCTGACCTAGTACGGTCATAGACAAAAAGCGGAAGAATAAATTCAAAAGTATTCTTGTATGTGCTTATATTGCCAGCTTCATCCATAAGTTCCAAGTCAAGCACATACTTATCATCATCCGACTGCTCTATATCAGTGAGTAAATCATGCGGACCCAGATTTTCAAATTCTATAGGTTTTCCATTAACCGTACCCTTTACATATACTATTTTTGAATTTATGTTAATATCAACTGACATATCAGATTACCTCTAGCGTTATTCTGACAGGATATTTTTCACTTAAAGGATTTGGTTCAAAATTCACTTGATAGACCTCCGGCGGCACAGTATCAAGCTGTACCTCTTTTTGCACCGCAGAACTCCTGCCGGATTTATCAGTTGATTTTATGTGTATTACATTTTTCCCTTCCAAGAGCAGGATTTCTTTTGAAAAAATACCGTCATTATCAACAGATACATCTCCTATTTTTTTATTATTCAGCCAAATTCCGACAAAATCTATATTACTCAAATTGTCATATGTTACGCCAGAAACTAAGCAGTACTGCTGATTTGTAACAGAAAAATCTGGCGAAGTTACAACGAGAGTCGGCGAAGTTTTATCTATTATATAGGAAATATCTATCGGCTCTGCCGAATTTCCGTCATTATCTTTTGCAGAAATCTGTATATTATGGCTTCCTTCTGCTGTTGAATCCTCCGGCAGATAAGTACATTCAAATCCATAGCCGGTATTCTGTTTAAAAACTTCAACAGAATTTCCGTCAAATTTTAAATCTATGCTGGATTCATCAACTCCGCTGCCACCTGTTTCGTCTGATACGGAGAAAACAATGGGAAAGCTGCTGTCCTGCACATGGGAGCCATCACTTGGAGATTTAAGAGTAATGATGGGTTTTACGGTTTCCTTAACATATAATCTTAATATGTTTCCGAATGCTGCATCCGTATCATCCTTTGATACTTCCATGCCTTCGCTGTTTACAACTTCCAAGGTTATGGGATAATATCCGCCAGCAAGATTGTATGAAGTGGCGTCAGGGGCTTCAATCTCTGCTTCATACACCCCTGTAGTTTCGTTAAAAACCAATTCGGTGTATTTGTCTTTTATTTTTATCTTTACACTGTCAATGGACATACACTAAATAATTGCATCCTCCCCTGTGTATACTTCATGGTCCGCATAGTAATATTCGGATGTCATTTTGTAATACCCTCTGCACTTTGCCGTGCTGATAAAGCCGCCGGTTAAGTCTGTAGTCATAGATTCCACAGAAGCAACCAAATTTCCATATTTCCATGAGGAATTTTCAATTTCCAGCCAATCGCCGGATTTTTCTCCGCTGCTTAAATGCTTTGTCTGAATAATCTGCTGAAGCTGGTAATAATCGAGGATATTATCCGCTATATTTTTTGCCTGTTCAAAATTAATCAGCGTGCCGGAAAAGGTCTTTGTGTTTCGGACTTCACCGCTTTTTAAATGTTCAATGCTTGAAGTAGCCGCTATCTCTTCCCCAACATACTTTTGACCGCTGATAATTATTTCTCTCTGCTCGTCCGTTACATTAAGGACGATATAGTAAGGCGTTTGCTCCAATATTATCCCATTATTTGTTGTCATGTTCGACGCAGGAGAAGATAACTGTATGGTGTGAGTACCTACACCATATATGCCTTTTGTGATTTCACTTACCTTTTCGTCAAGCGCCCATGTCTTATATTTCACTGTTACATCTGAAACATAATTGTCAACCTCATAAGTGGTAGAAAACTTATGTTCTCTGTCAATTTTTGAAGTGACAGTTCTGTCGTATTTTCGGATTTCAACTCCTGTTCGCAACGCAGTATTTATCATGCTGCCGGATGCAAAAAGCACTTCCCTTAATGCTTTCTGGCAAGTCTGTATCTTTAGTGTTCCATATAGGGGAGTATTCCGTGTTTCTTCATCAATCGTATAATCTTTTATGTTAGCAGAAAGCATTATTTCGTCAATGATATTTCCGGCTGGTTCGCCGTCATACATCCTGCCGCCCATGAAGTCCACATTCGCGAGTTTTCCTTTATAATCCGTAGCTGACATTTTTGTCACATTCTTAGTCGTGCTGAATGTATCAAGGAAGAATGTACCTAATATAATCGTTTTTCCCTCTACTACTTCATATGGACGCATGCTCTGGTTTTTCTGCAACATGGTATGCAAGCCGTCAGCATTACCCATATTAAACTCATCACTAACATCAATAAAGCTGAAATCCAGCTTGTCGATCTTAATCTTGTCGCTTATCGGGTCGGTATCGTTTACCATTTTCCCTGACTTAATATTATCATACCCCCATGTGATAGTTGTACCATATTTAATGTGTTGCAACTTCACATAATGATAGGGCAGCGCACGCATGAAAGTAATGATTATCTTTCCATAGTCTACCACTGGATTTTTACAGAAATATATCAAACTGTCTGGATAAAATCTTTTTCTCGACTTCAAAATCCCGTCAAGCCCGAACCATTCAACTCCTAATTCTGTCGGGTATTCATTCAGAAAATACAGTGTTATTCCGTAGCTGGAATGGTTTTCTGTAAAGTCAATAACAATTGTTTGTTTTTGAAATTCTTCGTTAATTGCACCGTCCAAATCGTCACCGGCATATAATTCCGTCCCTGCGTACGGATAATCATTGTTTGTCTGTACAAAATCTTTTGAAAAATACACAAGGTTATCCGGATCGTCCGGAAATTCTTCTATGCTTCCATCAAGCACAAAAAAATTATGTTCCAGAGTCCCATAATTGGGCGCGGAGATATTCTCCTTTATCTTACTGATATCCGCAAAAGCAGAATTACTCTCCGTGCTTTCTTTTGCGTCCTGCAATGCGGTTGTATCATATAAGTCATAATCAACAAAAAATTCTGTCCTCATGGTGTCCTCGCTGGCGATTTGGAGGTAAATTTGCAAGTGAACCCTGTAAATTCCGCTTCTCCGTCTAATATCTTCTTATATTCATCCGAAACGCTTGATATGTACCCGGTAAAATTATAATATCCATTAAGTGTAGGTATTGATATCTCATGGAACTCCACAGGCTCCGTCATTTTCTCCCAGAAAGCATCATAATCCGTATCGCCGAAGTCCGTGCTTGTTCCAACAGTTAAGGTATAGTTGTAATACACCCCGATAAGTTCTCTATGCAGTTCCCCGTCCTCTGTCCGCTCCGCGTACTTGTCGAGGAAGTCTGCGGTACGCTTCAGCGATACCATGGGGATATCAAAAAACTGTCCATCTACCTTTATGCCTTTGCTGAATTTCACCTTAAGTCACCCCCAATACATCCACATCATATCCCTGCCTGCTCATTTCTGACAGGAAATCGCTTAATGTTGCCCGTGCCAAATCTTCACCGTTCACATTGAGAACCACTTTAAGGGTGCCACCGCTTCCGTTTCCTAGGTCAAGCCCTGCAAGTTCTTCCCTCACTGCCTGCTTGATGGTTGCAAGAGGGGCTTCAATGTTGGTCTGTCCTGCTGGCTGGTCGCCCAAGACCGCCATAAACGGGTTACCTCCCCGGATAACTGCACCTGTAGCAAGCCTAGGTAGGCTTACGGTCGGAATTTCTGGTAAATCCAACTGCCAAATTACTTCCCCTGTGAATGGATTCTTAATGGAAGCCAATTCTTCCAGCGTGTGGATAATGGAATTTACACCGCCAATGAAGTTATTGACAAGCATCTCCAAGAACCCTAATATTGCATTAATAATGCCCTTTATAGTATCTCTAACACCTTCTACAATCTTCGTGATTCCACTCCATGCTTTATCCCAATCGCCCGTAAACACGCCCACCAGAAACTCCAACATGCCATTGAAAATGTCAACGATTCCACCTATGGCATCCCCTATGTACCCCAATACCTCCATAATTCCGCTGACGATATTGTCATATATAGGAAGTATCGTGGGAAGGATATTTTCAATTATCCAATTAATAAACGGCTGTAATATGACTTCCCATATAGTCTTAAGGAAATCGGCCAAATTCCCAAGGAGTTCAATGCACTTGTTAAGCATCGGCTGTATGTGGGCAGTCCAGACTTCATCAAATTTCGCCGCCCATGAGTCTAATATAGGCTGTACACTGCCATTCCAGAAATTAAGGAAAGTTCCTGTTAAATCTGAAATCCCCTGCGCTATGGAGTTATAAAAGGGACTGACATGTTCCTCATAAACCTCATTCAATCCTGCAAAGGTTTCATCAATTCCCTCCTTAATCGTGCCAGAAACTTCCGCAAGTGTCCCCAAGAATCCCTCTAATGCTTCCCTAAACGCTTCCTTGTTTTCGATAAACGGAAGTGTAAAAATATTCAAAATATCATTCATGTACTGAGAAATCAGTACCAACGACTCGCCAAATGCAGTGTCAAATATCCCTAAAATGTTGGATGTAAACTCCTGCCCGTTCTCACTCGCAAATCCCTCGAAAATGTAGGCGATTGATTTGAATGTTTCAGAAATCATCTCATTGGCTTTCGTGCGGATGTCAAACAGCTTCACAATCCTGTTTTTAATGTTCTCTTTGTTCTTTTCAAGGAATTTTGAAAAGCCGCCTATGAGGTTGGCGCCTATGGTAAGCCCGATGCTCGCAATAGAGCCTGCTACCGTTCCTAACATTCTTACTGTTGACTGTGCCCAAGCATCTGCGGATGCCATTACGGAGGGGTCTGTCCAGATTTCCTTAAGGCTGTCTTGTATGGATGCAAAACCGTTTTTAATGGTTTCGATTCTGCCCTCGGTATCACCTAAACCGTCAAAAAATCCTGTAACAAGGATGCTCTTCATGGTGTTAAGCCGTTCAATGATATCATCCAGCCACCCCACCACTTCTGCATCAATGGGAACCTCTTCAAACATATCCTCAGGCAGAGTTTCCGTTGCTGTGCCGCCGGAAGCATCTTCTTTTTTGTCTAGCACATCCAAATCATCAAAAGCCGCTAATGCTCCCCTTGCCTTGTCTGCTGACTTTGCGGTGCCGTCAAGGGATTTATTGTAAGAGTCCTGTATCTTTTTAGCCTTGGTAAAGGTGTTCTTGCCGCTCAAAACGGCTATAAACTGTGCTACCTTGGACATGGCAGTGGTAAGGGTATTGATAAGGCTGTTGAGCCATGGAATGACCATCTGCACGATTGGGGCAAATGCCGCCGCAAACTGATTCTCTAAAGTGGTCATGGCATTCTTCATATTCTGCACGCTCTGGGCGTAGGAGTCCGAATATCCCATGAAGTTGGTAAATCCCTGTTTCATGCCCGAAATCATGGCGCGGAATGCCTTGGAAATCTGGTTGAAAATCAAAAGTGAGAGTGCAAGCCCCTTCATCCTGCTTGAAAATGTGGACAGCAAGCCAGAACTCTTCTTTGTGCCAGAATTTATGGCATTAAAGGCTTTTTGGGCGGATTTCTTCATGTTGTCGAACTTCTTGGGGACTTTAGCAAGCAATTTGTTGTAATGTTCTCCAGCTTTGATAATAGCCTGTTCCTCATATTCTATTTGCCTTGCATATGTGGCATATTCGGAAGTATTCTCGCCAAGAGTAAAGGCTTTTCCTGTATCGGATAATGCCTGCATTTTTTCTTTAATCAAATCAACATTATCACTTGCTTTTGCAATTTCTTCATTCAAAGTGTCCCATGCGTCACCAGAAGTAACGCCCATTTCTTCCCATTCAGTTTGTTTTGCGACTAATTGAGAAAGTTCTTTTTCAGCTTTTGATAATTCGTCTTGAAGTTTCTTATAATCTTGTGTTGGAATTTTCTGCCCTTTCAATGCATCCATTTTCGAGCGCAATTCTTCTATGTACTTTGCAGATTTTTTAATTGTGTATTCAAGACTTGCCAGAGATTCTTCCGCATCTCTGGTTGTAATTTTAGTTACTATCCTAATCGCGCCGTCATAATCTGCCATAAAAAGACACCTCCGCAAAGCAGAGATGCCTTTCTCTGCCCGTAACTGTTTGAGTTAGCGGCTGACGCTGTTGTCAGTCGGTTAGTAATGGAAAGTATGGGAATCGAACCCATCTCGCCGGTGCTAGCAACCCAGCAGTTTCACACCAGAGAACATAACTTTCCACTGTTTGTAGTGTAACATTTTTTATGTTTTTGATTGTACCAAATTAAAAACCGACAACTCTATAAGTTGTCGGTTTCAGAATCCTTTCTAACTTTAAATTCAAGTAATTCAAGAACATATTGCGGACATTCTCTCTGTCCTTGTTCCCAATGTCTTAATGTCGGCAAAGGGATATTATATTTTTGGGAAAACTGCGGCTGTGACAAGCCGCTTAATTCCCTTATTTGCTTCGGAGTCAATCATCTTCCCCCTTTTCTTTAATTGCTTTTCTCAACATTACTTTTAAAATTTTAACCTTTTCAAAATCTGTTGATGTGCAGAGCCTATTATATGCTTCCTGCTTATTGTACCCCTTCAATTCGCGAGCTGCTATTACATCAACTACAGGGTTGATGTCCACCGGAAAGCCGCAAACATTTGTTTGAAGATAACTTTCCCCGACTTTTGAATATACTTCAAAAATTCTCAATTCTTCTATTGGTATGGCTGATACATTCAATATATCCGTTTCGTCGCACATATAATGTACCTTATCTTTAATCACACTTACTCCACTTTTATGCACCACAGCAAGTAATTCAACATCAACTTCGTTCAATGTTATGCTGCCTGTTGTAACAACCTTTTCCATCTGTTCAATATTCTGTACTCTCATTTCCCTCACCTTTTGGCTAATTTGCAGCCCCTTTCTTCATTTGATAATTTAATTATATAGTAATCCGTTGGATTAGTCAAGAAGAGATTTAAAAATTTTTCAAAAATATAAGGTGGTATTCCTCCACCTTATTTGTTCTATTTTAATATCTCCTCAAACGCCTGCGCCGCAAGCCGTTTCTGCTCCCTTTTCTTTTTCATCTCCTCAATCATACGGTCGTGTTCGTCAATCGCTGACTTCTCCGTGTCGGTATACTTCACAACCTTTTTCTGTTCAATGGAATACGCGTCTTTCAGCTTTTTGTAGATACTCCGCTCTTCCTTACTCATTTTGCCCGTGATTTTCTTCGCACGGATATCCACAACCCTTGTGTATGCACATTCCGGTAAATTGGTGAGCAGCCCCATGAACTCCCAGAAGTGCAGACGGTCAGTGTTGAGGTTGATGCCGTATACCTGACGGAAAGCGGCATATATGCGCCACTGGTCGATATCATAGTCGGTGACCTTTGTTTTATCCTCGCTGATATGCTTATCGTGGTTCCAATCCGTCAGAAACCACAAAAGACCCTTAATCGCTGTCTGCGCATCTGGTGTGTCCTGCGGAAACAGGAGAGATAAGGCAGTCCCTATCTGCTCCTGCTCCGTTAATTCTTCATCTTCTAACGCCTGCAGAATCTGAATACCTACACCGAAGTCACTATCAATCGGGAAGCCCTCATATTCGGTTGGAAGTCTGTCAAGTAGAATGTTGAACATTATCCCCTCGATCCTTTACGGTTACGGTTATACTTCAGATTAATTTTCTCATTGCGCTCCTGCGCGTACTTTTGCAAAAGCGGCGTTATCTGCTCAAAAAAGTCTCCAATCAATTCCGTGCTGGGGGTATCAATTCCCACGAATACTTTTTTACAGCATCCAGCACCAAAAAGTCTGTCCAACTCCGCACATATATCCTTACATAACCCAGAATACAGTGTAACGGTATCAATAATCATGTCCGTATCATTGTCCGGCTTATCCTTGTGCTTTTCCTCCAGTTCCGCCGCCTGCTTCTCAATCTCTGCCTGCTTCTGTTCAAAGTGTTTCAGCAGTGCGCCAAACTTCTCATAAAATGCCGTGTCGCTTATAGGAATCTCGATGTATTCTCCGTTGTCGTTTACCTCGATTTTCTTAATGCCACTATCTACTCTTAAACTATCCATACCTAACATCCTTTCCAAACGGGAGGACGATGGAAATGTGCGCCCTCCCGTATATTAAGTTTCCTTAATACCTTAGCTTAAGCTGCTCTCACTCTTCTTTGTCGTGGTTCTGGCAGCTACCGTCTGCGTACCCTCTGCTGCACCCTCAGTAAAAGTGTAGCCGTCTTCTGTAACCGCGATCACGCCCTCTACCACATCGCCGTTGCCGCTAATCTGGATAGACGATACAAGGGTTTCGCCGCCGCTGCCGCCAGTAGATGACGGCGCAACAATGACCGGCACTCTGATACACTTAAAGCTGTTATCGCTCACCTTGTCGGTCTTGTAATACCGGAAATAGTCGGTTTGTGCGTTTGTTCCTGTGGGGAACTTGCGGAAAGCATCATCAATGTACTGCTGCGCCTCGTCAGATAAGTGATCGCGCTCCGGTGTCATGGAAAGCGCGTAGCCGTTGAGTGTGTTTGATGCCGTTTTCTGGTTCACATACTGTTTTTCCTCAATATTGGGCGCCCAATCCTCCGTAAGTTCGGTGTAGCCGTCCCCAAGTTCGAGAATGTTTGAGGTTGTGCCGCCCATGTACTTGCCAAAGTCTAAGAGCGACACCATGTTAGTTCTGTCGTTTGCCATATTATACTCCTTTCTTTTCGTACTGCATTTCAGCGTTTGCAACAAAGATTGTGGAGTTATCCCCCTCAACCTCACTCACCGTTGCAAAGCTACTGGATGCGGTAATTTTTGTTATTGTCCTGCCGCCGGATAGTGACGGTAGGTGTGTTACATCTTCCAGCCAGTCCATGATGTTATCCACCACGGCTTGAGCGTCTATGCGCCCCCGGTTGTTCGTGGGATTGCTCTTATACGCAATCTGGAAACTGACTTGTGCTATAAAACTGCCGGACACATATTTCTTTACATATTTCGCCCCCGGCAGCGTCAGAATCCCGATGCACTTATCCGCCCCCATAGACTGATACTGTATGCCCCCGGCTTTCCCCTGTAAATCTTTGGGGATATAGGGGCAGTCGTTAATCAGCTCTAAGAGCATTTCTCCCACCTTGTCATATTCCGTCTTTGACAGGCGTTCTTTGATTTCTTCGCTCATAGGCTACACCCTCTCGCAATTCGCATATATGCTTTTTCCAATATATCCCTTGCAATGCTGGACATATCAACATTGGGGGAAATAGAAACGGATATTTCCGGCTTTACTTCTACTTTTGGTTGTTCCATATATGCACACGCTTCAAGGTATTTATGACTGCATTTATCCCTATCGGGGCAAGCTCTGCACTTTGCCGCTGTTCTTGATAAGCTACCCATTATCTCCCTCCAATCTCAAACCTCGGTATCAGCGTATACACATCCACCGTATCAACGCTAAACGCATACCCATACTTCGTTTTAATATGTTCAAAAAATCCCCCGTCATAGTCCGCACTCTCCACCAATCCGACAGGAACATCAATATCAATCCCTAATTCCTCTTTCTTCACAATCACAAAGAAATTCTTCGCCTCGGTGTCAAGCGTGAATGTTTCAAGCATTTCCTCAATCGTCAAATCGTTCCACACTTCGGGGGCTTTGTACGGTTTTGGGAATGTGCTGTTCGGGATTTTGACCGTACACACGCTGGCGTTTTCCATGCCGCTTGCTTTCATGTTTGCGCCCTGTGTCAATTCAATCCGCACATTATCAAACCGTGTGCCGAAATACTGTTCGGTTTCGTATAGTCCGTTGATGTATCTGTTATAGACAACAACGGAATCCACATAGTTAATCCCCATGACTTCCCTCAAGTTCTTTCTCTGTCGGTTCTCTCAAAGGCTCAACAGGCACAAGCCTTTGATATGGATATGTAAACGGATAATTTTCTATATTTCCGCAATTCTCGCAAATATGGGGATATTGCGGAGGATATGTTGATAATACTGTGTTTCCATGCGGTTTCATTTTTCCTTTACCGCACTTATCACACACCATTTCAACTATTAAAATTCTTGCATTTGCTACTTTTTCCATTTACCACACCTCACGCTTTCTCGGATACTCCCCCGAAAACAGCAGATTCACACCGTTTGCGTCAGGCACACCGCCGATATTCTCTTTAGCTATGCGATATTCGACATTTTCTTTGTATTCCCTATCTCCTGCCGCTTTCATAACATCGGTTTTATCAAAATTCCCACCAGTGGAATAACCAACACTTTCAGAACCGCTTGCCATAGAAGTGATAACCTTGCCCTTTACCGTTCCGTCTGCCTGTGCCACCGTTCCCATGCTCTCCATAGCGGCGGCGTTGT
>JAMPEB010000023.1 GCA_023665475.1 Lachnoclostridium sp. | reverse complement strand
TCACACCGTTCTGGTCGGTATAGCTTAAGAAGTAACCGGTGTTGTTCCTCTGGAGCGTCATGTGGAAGGTAGTCTGCGTCCCGCTGTTCGTATTGGAGTATGCTGCTACCTCATCCTTTGCTTCACCGCTGAAGTTGCCCACGATGTTATAGGTTCCTGAGGGCAGGTATTCATTTCTTGCTTCATCAAAGAAAGTGGTTGCCGCTGCAGTCTCCAAGGTATGCATCTTCGTATTGAATTCGGAAATCGCGGAACCGTCCTCCATGCCGGAGAGGTTCTCGGGCGTAACGCCTGTCTTCTCCTGTGCGCCGATTCCCAGCTTCATGGTATACTTCGTTCCGCTGTCAGCTACCACCTGATCTCTGGAATTCCAGAAATACTCTACCTTTGTGCCGGAGAGCATGTAGGAGTTGTTCCAGAATACGGAACCGTCCCCATGGGTTCCCACACGGTCCGCAGCCATCAGGCCGAAGCCTTCCTGACCGTTATTGATGACCCACGCATCCACCGTGATGTCTGCTTCCAGAGTGAAGTTCTCCGTCTCGGGGTCAATGGTAGTATAGTAGAAGGACAGTCCGTCTGTGGAAGCGGGTACTATCTTACCCTTTCCGTTCCAGCCCCAGACAGACAGATTGTCTTCGTCATAGGAACCTGAGTAACCGCACTCGCTGCTCTTCGAGCTTACGCCGGAACCGAATGCGCGGAACTGCCAATTCTTCTTTGCTGCATTGGTAACTTCCGCCTCATAAGAAGCACGCTCGGATACATCCCCGTTGCCCACTGCCTCTATCGCAAAGGTATGCTTGCCTGCGGACAAACCGGAGAAACGATAAAACACTCCTGTTGCCGGAACAGCTTCTTTCACGCCGTCCAGATATACATTGTAATATTCAGCCTCAGGCACTTCCAGCCAGCTAAACTTCACATTGCCGGAGCCAAGACTCTCGGCATCCACAATTACAGGCGTTGCCATCGGAAGGATAAAGCCCGTCAGCGTCAGAGTATTGCTTTCTTTTGCTTTTTGTCCGGTGCTCTTCAACATTGCCTTAATCTGATAGTCGCCGCTCTTGGGAAGACCCGTAATCGTAACGCTGCCTGCCCAATCGTCTACAATGCTTGTCTCTTTCAGAGTCTCAACTTCTTTGATAACTTCGCCGTTCTGTAAAGCCTGAATCACCAGACTGTCAGAGTACACGCCGCCAACCTGTGCATTATAGGATACGGTCACAGAGCCTTCATCTGCATCACCGGGCTTTGCAGCCTTAACCTCGGTAAGCACGGGCTCGGATACGGTACTCCAATCCACGGAAGGACGGTAGTCTACGGTGATACCATGAATTTCAATATTACTGCCGCTCGCAAAATAGTAGTAGGTCTCACCCTCTTCAACTCGGTACACATCTGTAGTCACCGCACCAGCACCAAGATGTGAATCTACCACGCCTGATTCAGTAACAAAAAATATCGTTTTGTCTGTACCGCTTTTACTGCTGAACTTCACGCGTCCGTCCTGTGTGGGGGTAACTACCACAACTGAACTTGCGTTTACAGGTAGCCAATCATTTGCATCAGGTTTAGCATCTGACGCGTTTTTAGGATTCGTGCCGCCCTTTACATATCCGCTGGAATAAGGCATATCAATCATAACGGAAATTGCTCCATCGGCATAGGAATTGCCTGCCTTTAATCCTTTTTTACCGCTACCCAAATCGTCACTTTCCAAATCTACGATATATAAGCCGTCCACAACCTTGCCCAACAACACATTCAGTTCCGTAGTGTCCTTGGTAGCCGTTACATCCTTGCCGCCATTGAGTTCAACGGTCAAATCGGTATCGGTAACCATATCCAATGTGTACTTGGTTCCGATGGTCAACTCTACGGTTTCCTCGGTCAGCAAATTTTTGCTAAAACTCTTGCCGTCGCTGAGTGTCAGCGCCGTCACCTGACTCTTAACTCCATCCGGGTCAAAAATCGTTACCGTTGCAGTAACTACGGTGGATTCCACTGTAATCACCAGCTCGGTCATACCCTCTGCCGCCGTAAACTTCGTCTGGCCGCCTACGGTAGCTTTGGTCTTGGAACCGGATGCGGTCTCCAATGTATAAGTCTCGCCAATGGTCAGTTTTACTGCCTGATCCATTGTGAGAGCAATGCTGTCACCTGTTTTCGGCTTCAGGGTAATGGCATTTCCTGCAGCCAGTGCAGAACCCGTAGCCAGCTTCGCGGTAGGATTCACATATGCGGAGCCAACCACAAAAGTAACATTCTCGTCTGCTTTGCCGACTTTATAAGTCGTCTTGTCATTAACGGTTACTCTGTAGTCTGCATCTACTGAACCGTCGGACTTCTTCACAACGAGTTCATAAGAGGTTCCGCTGGGCAGTGACATCGCCGTCCCGGCTGTCACATCGGTCAGCGTATTGCCTTTCTTTAATGCAACTACCCCCCCGTCGGGTAATGTGGTGCCTGTAGCAAGTGAAATGGTGGGGATTACATTAACCATCTCCGCTGCCGCACCCTTTGTCTCTGTCACGGTAACCGTATACAGTCTGGTGCCTCTTCCTGAAGCTTTATTACTACCTTCCTCGGCTTCTCCGGCTGACACTATCTTATAGGTTCCCGCTTCCAGACCTACAAATGTTACCTCTGTCGGCGTTGTACCTGTCATTGAAAAAAGGCTGTTACCCTCAGCGTTTTCTACCTTGTTTTCATCTGCATCCAACAGTGCAACATCGGAAAAATTGCTTCCTCCGGTACTTGAATAGGTAAATACAAGGGTAGCTGTGCCTGTCACAGTAAACTGCATGCCGCTGCCCTTCGCCTTTGCGAGTTCAATACTACTGCTACCTAAAACAGTTTTTTTATCCTCCGACAATTTCATCCTATGCGTTGTGCCGCTTCCCACTATCTCAAAATAGTCGTCCGCATATTTCGTCCCTGCAGCAATCGCATCTTTATCTGCCTTCCCTTCATAGGGCAGGGTGGTCGCGTCAAATTGTTTAGTTTCAACCGTTTCCTGTTGTTGTTCCTCTTCTGTCACGGTAACCGTATACAGTCTGGTGCCTCTTCCCGAAGCTTTATTACTACCTTCCTCGGCTTCTCCGGCTGACACTATCTTATAGGTTCCCGCTTCCAGACCTACAAATGTTACCTCTGTCGGCGTTGTACCTGTCATTGAAAAAAGGCTGTTACCCTCAGCGTTTTCTACCTTGTTTTCATCTGCATCCAACAGTGCAACATCGGAAAAATTGCTTCCTCCGGTACTTGAATAGGTAAATACAAGGGTAGCTGTGCCTGTCACAGTAAACTGCATGCCGCTGCCCTTCGCCTTTGCGAGTTCAATACTACTGCTACCTAAAACAGTTTTTTTATCCTCCGACAATTTCATCCTATGCGTTGTGCCGCTTCCCACTATCTCAAAATAGTCGTCCGCATATTTCGTCCCTGCAGCAATCGCATCTTTATCTGCCTTCCCTTCATAGGGCAGGGTGGTTGCGTCAAAGACATGTGAATTTCCATCCAGTGCTACAATCCCGTCATCCTCACTCTGCAATGCAATTGCATTCTCGTCAACGGGAATCTCACCCACATTTTCAACCTCAGCGGGTGTCGTGACATCGTCCGTTACCGGTGTCACAGTGGTTGGTTCCACAATCGCCGTCTCATCCGGAACGGTCGTTCCGTTCGGAGCATCTGTTCCGTTTGCAGTGATTGTTTCGTCAATAACCTGGTCCACAACCTCGCCGGATACTACGGTTTCTGTTTCACCTTCCGATGTCTCAGCCAAAACGGGGGCTGTGTACAGATTTGCAAGCAGTAATGCCAAAGACATTGTTCCTGCAAACACGCGCTTCCAGCTTGGCTGTTTCATGGATTTTTTAAACATCTTCCTTTTTCCTCCTCCTTGTTTATTTTTTAATCCTTCAAATATAAGAAAAGATTTCTGTATTCTCATATTGTTAGACTATTTTAAATATAACATTTTTTCCGCAAAAAAGCAATTGTACCCCCCCGAGTTATGATGATTTTGTATACTATTGATAATTGGGGTTCTGCTTTTTTGGACAATCTGCCAAAGAACATTGCAGCCGTCAGGTATGGTCCTCCAGCTTCCCCATGCCCTTCATCCGCGCAAGCTCTTCCCTCAGCCTTGCAAGTTCTTCCTCCCGCTTGGTGATCTCCTCCGCCTGCCTTGTGATCTCTTCTTCCTGCCTCGTGATCTCTTCTTCCTGCCTCGTGATTTTCTGCGACATCCTCATGATTTCATCCGCCATCTTTATGTGCATTCCCACCACCCCCGGATCCTTCTTTACCGTCTCCACCATCCTGTGGATTTCCTGCAGTTCCCTATTCACCGCGTTCTCATAGGTCGTCTCTTCCATGTAGTGCAGCATCTGCCTCAGCGCCCTGCGTGAGGCCTGCTTTGCTGCGTTTTTTGCAGCGCTTGCATCTGTTACATCTTTTGTTTTCATATGGTTCTCCTTTCATAATCCGGCGGAAAGGGGAGCCATATGACAGTCTTCCCTAGGGCATACCTGTTACACCGTTCCCTGCAATCCGCCATGTTCATTTTTGATATAGGGATTTGCAGCCGAAATGGTTTGATATGTCCCGCGAAATATTTTTCACTCAGATGTTCCCTAGATGTTTGATATTATAACAAATAATGTTTGGAAAGTCAACTGTGTTTTTATTGTAGGATTGTGTCTGCGGATTGTGTCTACATAGATAGGAACAACAAGCGAAAATAAATAAGCCTACCTTGTTACTTTGGCGGTACAGGTAGGCTTATCGTCTAATCTGGGAGGTCAACCACTTTGTGGGCGGTTGTTTCCTCTTTTGTATCTATACTATATCATGTTTTGGTTTTTATTTCAAGAATAAATTATCCTTGAGATCCCCTGCCCCTCTTTGCCGCTTCCTCACGCTGCCTGCAGATTTCCGCCCAACTGGGCTGTTTTGACAGCGCTTGGGCAAACTCCTTTATCATTTTGGGCACTTCTATCTTTTGCGGACATGACTTCTCACATTTTCCACACTCTATACATGCTGACGGTCGTTTGTCTTCAGGCAGCACCTCTATCCTCATGCCCGCATTTACGCTGGATGCAAAACGAAGTTCATTATAGGTGGCAAGAAACATGGGAATATCAAGCCCCTGCGGACATCCTTCGCAGCAATAGCGGCATGCGGTACAGGGAATGGAATTTTTCATGCTCTCCGCTATCTTTATAAGGACTTCCCTCTCCTGCTCCGTCAAAGGCTTCCGCTGTGAAAAAGTTTCCACATTGTCCTTCATCTGCTCTATATTTGACATACCGCTTAAAATCATATGCACATTCGGCAAGTCCTGAACCCAGCGAAAAGCCCATGCCGGGGTCTTTTCTTCCGGTCGAAGCTGCCTTAACGCCTGCTCATAGGCATCTTCCAGCTTCGCCAGCTTTCCGCCCCTGACAGGCTCCATCACCCACACAGGAATACCCCGCTCTGTGAGAAGCTCATACTTTTCCCTTGCCTGCTGCAGGGACCAATCCAAATAATTTAGCTGTATCTGGCAGAATTCCATCACATCCCCATGCATATCCAGAAATTCCTGCAGATTTTCCAATCTCCCATGGCTGGAAAAGCCCAGATGTTTAATTCTCCCAAGACGCTTCTGCTCCAGAAAATAATCCAAGATGCCCCACTTTGGGTCAGTATAAGTCTGAATGGAACTTTCGCACACATTGTGGAGCAGATAAAAATCAAAATACTCCACCTGACATTTCTCAAGCTGTTCCTCGAAAATTTCCGCAGGATTGTAGGTACTGCTGATTTGATGCCCCGGATATTTGGTCGCCAGATAAAAAGACTCCCTCGGATAATCCTTAAGCACCCGTCCCATAATACGCTCCGATTCTCCTCCATGGTAGGGATATGCGGTATCAAAATAATTGACTCCATGAGTCATTGCATATTTGACAATCTCCCGAACCTGTTCTTCATCCACGGATGCATCCGATTCATCGGATTTTAACGGCATCCTCATAGCGCCGAATCCCAGCAGTGATAGCTTCTCTCCTTGAAATTCACTATATATCATACCCAGCCTCCTATTTTCCTTTATCAAGCGATTGCGAAACTCAGGTTTTCGCAAACATCTTTATTTAAACAATGTCTTAAACAGCCCCCTCTTAAGCACCTGTGTACCTGTGTTGATCAGACTTCGCTCAATTTGAGCCTTCCGGCGTTCCGCTGCCTTTTCCTTCTTTTTCTTTTCCGCTTCCTCTTCTTTTTCCTTTTTCTTGCGGGCTGCCTCTTCTTCTTTTTCTTTCTTCTTTAAAGCCGCTGCCTCTTCCTTTTGTTTCTTTGCCTCAAATTCCGCCTTTTCCTTCTCAAGCTGGGCGCGCTCGGCATCTAACGCAGCCTGCTCGGCATCCTTCTCCTGTCTTGCCGTCAGGATTTCATATGCGGATTCATTATCCACGGCTTGGTCATATTTAGACATATTGTCATTTGCCATAAGATTTTTCCTCACAGACTCATCCACCGGCGCCATAAGGCTCTGGGGACAGATAATGGATGTCCGCTGCGCCATGGTGGGCACGCCCTGTTCATCCAAGAAGGAAGTCAGCGCTTCTCCCACGCCAAGCTCCATAATCACATCCTCCGCTTTGAAAGCCGGATTGACGCGAAGGGACTGCGCCGCCGCGCGGACTGCCTTCTGCTCGGAGGGAGTATAGGCACGCAGGGCATGCTGTACCCGATTGCTCAACTGTGCCAATACGCTGTCCGGAATATCGCTGGGGCTCTGGGTTACAAAATAAATCCCCACGCCCTTGGAACGAATCAGCTTGACCACCTGTTCAATCTTCTGCACCAATACCTTGGGGGCATCCGCAAAAAGCATATGTGCCTCGTCAAAGAAGAATACCAGCTTGGGTTTCTCCATATCCCCCGCCTCCGGCAGGCGTTCAAAGAGCTCCGCCATCATCCACAGCAAGAAGCTCGCATACAATGTGGAATTCTGCACTAATTTCACGCAGTCCAATACATTTACCATTCCTCTCCCGTTTACATCCGTGCGAATCCAATCCATAATATCCAGCGCGGGCTCCCCGAAAAACAAATCGCCACCCTGATTCTCCAGCGGAAGCAGCGCACGCAGAATACCTCCCACCGACTGCGTCGTAATATTCCCGTAAGTGGTGATATATTCGTCCTTGTGTTCGCTTACATAATTAAGCAGCACCCGCAAGTCCTTTAAATCAATCAAAAGAAGCCCTTTATCGTCCGCAATGCGGAATACAATGTTCAACACGCCCTCCTGTGCCGGAGTCAAATCCAGAATACGGGCAAGCAGTTCCGGTCCCATATCGGAAATCGTCGCCCGGACAGGATGTCCGCCCTCCTGATAAATGTCCCAGAAACAGACGGGATATGCCTGATAGGAAAAACTGTCACGAATCCCGAATTTATCAATGCGTTTCTCCATGCTTTCCGAGGCAACGCCCGCAGATGCGATTCCCGACACATCGCCTTTCACATCGCACAAAAATACCGGTACTCCCGCATCGGAGAAAGACTCCGCCATCGCTTTCATGGTGATGGTCTTTCCGGTGCCGCTTGCCCCCGCAATCAGGCCATGCCTGTTGCTCATGTTCAGTTTCATATTGACCCGCTCTCCATCTGCAAGCCCCATGTAAATATTACCGTCTGTGTACATTTGTTTTCCTCATTTCCTATTTTTCTTTATTACTTAGGAAATTGCGACACTCTGTCAAAACTAGCATTTTGCAATTTCCTAATTTTTCTTTTTATTATCAACTTTACTGCCGCTTTCCGGCATTATGCCCCGTCCGCAGGCTCATTCTCCTCGAAGCGTACTAAAACACCGCACAGCTCTTTCAGGTCCCCGCAAAGCTTCTTTAAAGAATCCATGTAAACCGGCTCCGCTTCCGCAAACTCCTCAAAGCGGCGTATCACAAGCTCTTTCACAGGACACCCGGGGTCGCTCAACATATCATAGAGCGCGTCAAGGTTTCTTCCGTAATACAGGGAACAGGGCAGGGAGCGCACAATCCGATCATGAAACTCCCGTCGGGTTTTTACCCCCTGCAGATTCAATTCATATATCTCATGTGATTCCATACCTACACCCCCGCAATCGCAGATTTCTGCCTGTGATACTGCTGCCGGTCCGCATACAACAAGAATCGTTTTGTAAACAATAATACTCTGACAAAGCAGGAATTCCGCAATCATCTGTCAGTCGTACAGCAGCGTAAAACTCGTATAATGGTCTTCCGTATAATAAATCAGTCCGTCATCGGAATAGACAATCCGCTTTGCACCCCGGCTGTCAGCCCCCAGTGTGTCGATATCGCATTCCCTGTATGTACGCCCTTTCTCTGCGGGCAGAAGCCCTTCGTAATTGCCGAATTTATCTCCGCCGATACATTTCCCCGGCGCGTAAGGTTCCAGCGAGCCGCCTTCCCAGCCCAATTTCCGGGCTTCCTGTTTGGTGATAAAGTTACCCGGAAGTTTCTCATAGGTTTCCAGATACAGAGCCACATCTTCTTTTGTGGTGTAGGAGCCTGCTTCGTCTATGGAGACATTCTGCTGTGCGCCAGACGCACTGGGGTTGTCACTTTGCTTGGAATCGTCAGCAGCTTTCGCATCAGATGTTCCTATCTCAGAGGATTGCCCCTTTGTAGCTTCGATTTCCGATGTTTCTTTGTCGGATGTTCCAACCGCGGCAGTCTCTTCACGCGTCGTTTCTGCTCCGGCGGCTTCCACACTCGTTGCGTCGGCAGTTCCGGCTCCGATATCTTCCCCTCTCGCTGCCTTGGTTTCCGGCGTTTTCGTTTCGGAAGTTCCGACCTCTAGCGTTTCCGTACCCAAGGCTCCGGCATCAGGCGCTTCCCCGCCCGGCGCTCCGGCTCCGCATCCTGTAAACAGCATTACTATGCATACTGTTATGTATAACGCCAAGCGTCCTTTCCACTGTTTTAATCTTAATTGCATAAACCCTTATTTATCCCTTCTTAACTTTATCCAAACTTTATCCAAAACAAAGGCTTTGCAATATCTTAAGCCTCATCATACAGTTTCTGGATAAATTCTTTCACCTGTACATTATTCTCCGGCGTGGTGTTCTCCAAAGTCGCATGGATAAAGGGCTTCCTCTCCTTCATGAATTTAATCACGGAAGAGTAATCCATCTGCCCCAAGCCTGCGCCCACGGACTTTAACGCGCCGTCCTCCGGCACAAAATCCTTCAAATGCACCATTGCCACATCCGGACCCAATAAATCAATGGCTTCGTCCACGATTTCCACCTGATTCTGATAATTGCAGATATCCAGCAGATTCACCGGGTCTAAGATAATCTGTAAATTGGGGGAATCGATGGCATCCAATACCTGTCTTGCACGCTTCGGACCGTACACGATATGCTTCCATACCGGCTCTATCGCCATCACCACACCCATCTGCTCCGCATATTTTACCACGGGGCGCAGATTGTCAATAAAGGTCTTAAGCGCCTCCTCCCCGTGGCACTCCGGCACGGGAGTATAGGTTTCATTGGGTGCGCCGGTTTCTGTACCCACTACGCCGCATCCAAGCCATGAGGCAAAGCGGATATTCGCCATATAGCGGTGGGTGATGGTTTTCAGCTTCTCGGGATTGGGATTCGCCAGATTTAAGTAACATCCGAGCACAGCGATATCCACCTGATTTTTTGCAAATAAATTCTTTAAATACATGGCAAATCCGGGGGTAAGCGCCTCGTCCGCGGTGGGATATTCATCAATCACCTTTGCCAGCGCCAGATGCCCGCACTTAAATCCCAGATTGTGCACATCGGCGATACGCTCCTCCAAAGGAAGCTTTTTCGTATCATGTAACCGGATTCCTAACTGCATATTTCCTCTCCTTTCATACTTCTAGTCATGCCGCCTGCGGCGGAACAAACAATACATGAATCTGCACAGATTCGGAAGAATCCGCTTGCGGATTCTTCGCGGAACGAATTAGATTTTCCATGCGCTTCAGCGCTATGGGTTGGGTACTTTCCAACCTTAGAAAAGCTTCATTCCCGGAATGATTTAGATTTTCTTAGGTCGAGTTCTTTCCAACCTTAGAAAATCTTCATTCCCGGAATGATTTAGATTTTCTTAGGTCGAGTTCTTTCCAACCTTAGAAAATCTTCATTCCGTTCACACTTTTGCCATCTCCATTAAAATTTCCCAGCCCAAAGGTTCTACCAATATATGGTCCGCATCATAGGGATGCTTTTTATCTTCGGGAATGCTCTTTAAAAACTGCTCATAGTCGATGATTCCTATGATATCATCTACCGTAAAGGAATACAGCGAAACCTTCCATCTGTCCACCTGAAGGGACTTATCCGCCCAAAAAGGAAGCTGCGCCTTTGAAGGGAAGATGCTCCTTGTATCCTCCGAACAGGTATATGCTCCGAAAAGTCCCTGCTCATCCTTATAAAAACGAGGAACAGCATAATACACATCCATGCTCTGCTTTTGGTGCATATATTCCCGGAATGCTTCAGAACCCCGGGATACCCTCTGTAAGTCCTCCGCGGAAAGAGATAGGGGCCAGAGGGCGCCCATCAGGATAAGGGGAGCCTGCTTGAGGCTTTTTTCCTCCCGCAAACCGCCGATGACATTCCGGTTCCATTCAAGCATATGCTCTTTTCCGTTCAGGCACTCCTCAAGGCTTCCCGGTTTTCCCTCCACCTCTACCACACTATTTTCCCAAAACTTGGCGATTCGGGTAACACACTCATAAAAATCCTCCACCTCTTCGTCGGAGGCAGGGGTTAAAAGCCTTAAGTCTACTTTTGCCTTTTCGCCCTGTTTCCAGATGACACTGAAGCCTCTGCCGATATGGTCGGGATGATAGGCAACAAACTCTTTTTCTCCCAAGGTATCCCGTTCCAGCCGGAAGCCGTCATAATACCCATATTTTAAATTCTCGCCAAGAATCACATCCAAGGGCAGAGGTTTCTTATTGAATATCCCTTTTTGTCTGACAGATATTTCTATAGACATCCTTACCTCTCATTCCGTCGCGCCAGCGGCATTTTAATCAATTGGAACTTTGGGATGCGCAGCATCACAAATTCCGAGATTGAAAATTTCTAATTTTCAATCTTATACCTCCTGCATACTGCATGGTAATTTTATCTTTGGGCGGTTACTTTACTAATTCATCCACACCAATCAGCTCGTATGCCTCTCCGTCCTGTCCCTCGATTGTCACATTATCCAGCGTAAGCTTCTTCACATTTCTTGCAAAGAGTCCTCTCTTACTGCTCTTCTCCACGCCTTCCGACATTGCCGGCACATCGCACTTTGCATCCGCAGCATAGCTTATCGAGATATTCCGCATCTCGATTTCTTCTATCTTTGCCTCCGGAAGCCCGTCAAAATATGCCGCTGCCACATGGCAGTTGGTACATTCCATATTTTCAAACACCATCTTCCTGATAGACGGAGTCCTGTCATCCACAGGATATACATCCCTTGACTGCACATATTTGGTTTTTCCGTCAGGGTCGCAGAAATAAAAGGCGTTGACTACCAGAGGAGTCATTACATGGTCCAGAGTCAGGTTGCGGAAGGTAATGTTGCTGAGAATGGCATCTTTACCGCGCCCGCGTCTGGTTTTAATGCGGAGCCCTCTGTCCGTGTGGCGGAAAATGCAGTCCTCCACAGTCAGGTTTACCACGCCGCCTGCCATCTCGCTTCCCAGAGTCACTGCACCGTGCCCGTTCTCCATCAGGCACTGACGGATATGGATATTTTCAGAGGGAGTCTTGTGCTTTCTTCCCATATAAATCTTGCCGCTCTTCACTGCGATACAGTCATCGCCCAAGGAGAAACGCACGCCCAAGATTTCCACATCCTTGCAGGATTCGGGGTCCAGTCCATCCGTGTTGGGGGAATCCGCCGGGTTCTCCACGATAACATTTACAAATCTCAAATGATTGCTGAAATACGGATGCAGGGTCCAAGAAGGAGAATTACAGAATTTCACTCCCTGCAGGGTAACATTCTCACATCCGCTGATAAAGAACAGCCTGGGACGGAATGCAATATTCATCACCTTGGGATTGTTCCACCAATTTTCCTTGGAAGCGTTGCCGTTGATGGTTCCTTTTCCGTAAATCACCACATCTTCCACGCCCACGCCGCAGATAATGCCGGAAAACATAGGCAGGGGATTCCCTTCCCATGTCCCCAGATTATACTCGTCCGTCTCGTCATAGCTTTGAATCATAGCCGGAAAGGTGGGAAACATAGTTCTATCAGTGAATGCCTTAAGCTCCGCGCCTTCTGCAAGCTCTATGCGGATATGGCTCTTCAAAAACAGGCTTGTGATGCGGTAAGTCCCCGCCGGAAAATAGATGCGGCTGTCCTTGGGGCAAGCCATAATAGCCGCCTGAATGAAATGGGTGTCATCATGCTCCCCGTCACCTTTTGCACCGAATTTGGTCACATCCAAAGTGACAAACTCATAATCCGTCTTAAAGGAAACCTCTCCCTGCTTTTCGCCCTCCGCAAACACCTCCGCCAGATACTCGGTATCCGGTTTCAGTCCATACAGGGAGGTGATAGTTTTGTCCGTGCTTCCGTACTCCTCCCCGTTTACTTTGATGGTGTAAGCCTTTTTCGTAAAATGCCTGCCCCCGTCTTTGATTTCTATAGCCGCACTCCTTGCCGTGTGCATGATATGTATGATTTCCATTTCCATACCTCCTTTTCTGTTTAACACATCTTCATTCCGTTTCGTCCTGTATCAAATTCACACTGTTTTTATTGTAAAACTGCGCCATACTGACATTCGCATTGTCCTGATTGTCGGCGGAAATATCTACATTGTAAATCGGGTCAACGCCATATTGTATCGGATAAAAATAGACATCCTTGACATTGGGGTCATGCAGGATTTTCAGGCGTTCTTCATTTTCTTCCCCGTATTTCTGCGCCTTTCCGCTCAATAACGCCGCGCTTGCCTTATAAGTGCTGCTGTCCTTTACATTGGTTACCAACGCCAATGCACACCACAGTGCCAGACAGCATATCTGTATTATTCCGACACGGTCCGCCAGATAGGATTTTATACGGGTAAAGCGCTTATCCTCCCCGTAACGGTGCCGGAACCATCCCAGCCAATATCCTTCCACGCTGAAAATCCATAACACATAACTGCACCATATCATATCATTCATACGCTTCGGCCCGAAGGTATTATTGACATAAGTGATAGGCGCCAACTGGGAGGCGTAAATTCCAAAGAGAAAAACCGTAGCGATTACCGGAAGCCTGAAAGTAAATTTCCAATTCCGGGTCACTGCCCCGGCAATCTGCCATAAAAAGGGAGCCGCCATCAGTAAAATCAGCCACATTTTTACATTGGTCCACGCCTGCAAAAGAATCAGATTATGCCAGACGGTAGAAAACACCGCCATCACCGGCGAATTCAGGTGATATCCGGGGTCCTGTGCCCTGATGGCATTGCCGGGCGCCGCCATATTAAGGGCAAACGCAATCAGATAAACCACCGTAACCATAAAAAGATAAAATCGGTGCGGCTGCTTTTTTATAAATAAGATAACAGTCAGCAGGCAAAACACCAATGCCGTGGAAAGAGCCGTGGCAAGATTGCTGCCGCCTACCGCAACCGCCAGAATCATCATCCAGCCCAAAAACAGCAGATGCTTTCCTTTCAGTCTTGCCGGAAACCGGAACACCACAAGAATTTCCGAAAACAATAAGAGCTGCATTGTATAAAAAAATGTATAGTATAAGCTGCCGTTGAGCCAGTAAAAACATTCTTCCGGATAAGGCATGTAAAAAACCTGAACCAGATACAGCAAAGTGCAGACTCCCAGAAAACACCTCCTGCTCACCTTAGCCTGTCCCGTCCCCGCAATCCTCTTAATCACCAGAAACTGCGTCGCCATCAGGCAGAAAAGAATCAAATAAATTCCCAACTGATAGTATTTTTCGCCCCAGATGCCGGGTTGCAGGCCGAAAAGAAACACCGCGGAAAAACTTCCCTGCCATGTCCGGTAAACACCGGCTGCCTGTTTTGCCGCCAAACCGAATATCTTCCAAGGCTGCCCGTTCTGAATCGCCTGATGCGCCGCCGCTCCATATCCATAATCATCCACAGACATATAATTGTATCGTGCAATCACAAGCAGGGGAATGCAGATGAAAATAAACAGCGATACCACTGCCACACTGAAAATGAGCGCCTGTTTCTTTTTGATCAGGGAAAACATTCCTCTCATACGGCAATCCCCTAGAAGCACATTTGATATTTTTCCGCCAGCAGCAAATCAAGGCTGCATGCCTCTTTTACGGCATCACAGAACGCTTTCACCTCATCGGGATTTCCCGCAAAACCGCTTTCCGCTGTATAATATTCGGACAGGGTGCGTTTCACGGCAGCCCTTAACATATCCACAAGCTCCCTGTAATTTTCATAAATTTCAGGGCTGATTTTTTCAAGGGTATGCAGCAGCGCCCCCACATATGCGGAAGCATTGCCAAAGGAAAACTCCCCCGCCGCTTTTTTGTCCAGCACACGCATCTGAGCCATGATATCCGGATAACCTTCCTTCTTGTTATGATCCGTCTCATAAGCCGCATAGACCGGGTATATCTCCGCTGCCGCCTGATAGAGATTTTCTCCGATTCCCGTAAAATCAAAAATCCCCTCTTCCGTACGAGGCAGCGCCTTGATTTGTTCTACCGTCCAATCCATCGTTTTTCCTCCTTTTTTATATATGAAATACTATTCGTCCACAATCAAATTTACGGTATTCTTATCATAGAACCTTGCCATACTGGTATTGGAATCGTTTTGATTATTCTCCGTAATATCAAAAACAAAAATCGGTTCTACTCTATGCTCTATTTCATAAAAATATACATCTTTTATCTCAGGATTTTGCAAAACCGCAAGGCGCTCTTCATTTTCCAGAGCGTACTGCCCGGCTTCGCCGCTCCTTACCGCCGCCCACGCCTTATAAGCGCCGGTGCCGCGTACATCCGTCAGAAGCACTGATACACACCATAATGCCAGACAACATATCTGCATGATTCCGTAATAACGGGACAGAAACGACTTGACCGGGGCAAAAACTTTTCTCTCCGAAAAACGGCATCTGAACCAGCCTATCCAATACATTTCTACGCTGAAAAGCCACCATACATAACTGTACCACATCATATCCCCCATACGCTTCGGTCCGAATGTACCCTCCATATAGCTGATGGGCGCAAGCTGTGATGCATAGATTCCAAACAGAAAAACAGTGGCTATTGCCGGAAAACGGAACCGAAACTTCCAGTTTTTCGTAATCACTCCTGCCATTTTCCACAAAAGCGGGAACGCTATCAACAGAATCAACCACATTTTGTAATTGGTCCAGGAATATACATTTATCATGCAATGCCAGAGCGACAGCAGTACAGTCATGACAGGAGAGTTGATATGATATCCCGGATCCTGTGCCCTGACCGCATTGCCCGGAGCTGCTATATTTGCCAGAAATGCCAGAAAAAAGACTACTGTAATCGCCAGCACATGGAATCGGTGTTCTTCCTTTTTGACCAGCAGCAGAACCGTAAGCAGGCACAGCGTAAGTATCGTGGAAAGAGCCGTGCCCAAATTTCCGCCGCCTATAACAATTGCCAAAAACAACATCCAGCAATAAAACAATATTTGCTTTCCCCTCAGCTTGGAAGGAAAACCGAACAAAATGATAATTTCCGAGAAAAACAACATTTGCAATGTATAAAAAAAGGTGTAATACAGCCCTCCGTTAAACCAATAAAAACATTCTTCCGGATACGGCACATACAAAATCTGGACAAGAAGCAATAAAGCAATAAGCCCTATCAGACATTTCCTGCCGATTTTTACTTCGCCTGCCCCCCCGTTTATCCTCTTTAACAGTATAAACTGCATAACCGCCAAAAAGAAAATAATAATGTAAATTCCTAATTGGTAATACTGTTCTCCCCAAATACCGGGCTGCAGCGCAAACAAAAAAATCGCGGAAAAACTTCCCTGCCATGTAAAATAAATCCGCATGGCCTGCTGCGCCGCCAACCCAAAGATTTTCCATGGCTGTCCGTTCTGAATCGCATGATGCGTAATACTTCCGTAACCGAAATCGTCTGCCGACATGTAATTATATTTTGCAACCATAAACAACGGAATGCAAATCACTATAAGCAGTCCCACCGCCGCTATACAAAAAAGGATTTCCTGATTCTTTTTTATCGCAGAAAGCACCTTGTTCATATTTATAATTATCTCCATCCCATAAATCTCACATTGCTTGTTTGTGCCTGCTGTGCAGGCATGCTTGAAAGTGTGAAATTTAACAAACTATTGAGGCAGTAAAAAATACTGCCTCAATCATTTGAAATCTGCATACTTACAAGGTCACGCCCTGTTTAAAGATTGCCATGTCGTGGAAGCCTGCCGCCTCGCTGCATACCTGTTTGCCGGATGCAACCTCAACCACATAGTTAAACAGTCTCTCTGTCTCATCCGCCATGGTACTGTCTTCCACCAAAACGCCCGCGTTAAAATCAATCCAATTGGATTTCTTGCCTGCCAGCCTTGAGTTGGTGGAAATCTTCATGGTAGGAACCGGTGAAGCAAAAGGGGTTCCCCTCCCTGTGGTAAACAGCACAATGTGAGCTCCTGCCGCCGCAAGGGCTGTAGCCGCCACCAGATCATTGCCGGGTGCGGAAAGGAGATTCAGTCCGGGAGTCTTTACGGTCTCCCCATATGCCAATACGCCCTTCACCAGTGCGCTTCCGGATTTCTGGGTGCATCCCAAGGACTTATCCTCCAAAGTGGAAATGCCGCCCTTCTTGTTTCCGGGAGAAGGATTTTCGTAAATGGTCTGATTATGGCTCTTAAAATAATTCTTAAAATCATTGATCAAGTCCACGGTCTTATGGAACAGCTCTTCATTGGCACATCGGTTCATAAGAATGGTTTCCGCGCCGAACATCTCGGGCACCTCCGTGAGAATCGTAGTGCCGCCTTTGGAAATCAATAAATCGGAAAACCGTCCCACCAAAGGGTTCGCCGTGATTCCGGAAAGTCCGTCGCTGCCTCCGCATTTCATGCCGATTACCAGCTTGCTTACGCTGATAGGCTCCCTCTTGAAGCCGGAAGCATACTTCACCAGACCCTTGATGATTTCCACGGAATCCGCAATCTCATCATCGGACTCCTGTGATACCAAAAATTTCACCCTGTTTTCATCATAATCGCCGATATAGGGTTTTAACACATCAATATTGCTGTTCTCGCAGCCAAGTCCCAGCACCAGCACACCGCCGGCATTGGGATGATTGATCAAATCGGCCAGAATCGCTCTGGTATGTTCCTGATCGTCTCCCATCTGGGAACATCCGTAAGGATGAGGGAACGCAATGACTTCCTCCACAGTGCTTTCACCATATTCGCTCTTAAGCCATTCGTTTGCTTTCTTTGCAATAGCAGTCGCCACATTGTTGACGCATCCCACAGTGGGAATTACCCAGATTTCGTTCCGCACGCCCACCTTGCCGTCAGGGCGGTTAAAGCCCATAAAGGTGACATCTTCTGTCTGCTTCTCCTCCACAGGAGTGGGATTATAAGAATACTCCAGCAAATCGCCCAGAGCAGTCTTTACATTGTGGGTGTGAATCCAGCCGCCTTTCTTGATGGCTTCCTTTGCATTACCGATGCGGTAACCGTATTTGATCACCTCTCCGCCCTCAGGAATATCACAAATTGCCATTTTGTGTCCGGCAGGAATCTCCTCCAAAGCCGTAACCGTCACACCGTCAGACCCGACAGATATGCTTGTGCCTGCGGGAATGGTGTTAAGCGCCACCACCACATTGTCATTGTCATTGATTTTTAAGAAATCTTGCATAACGCTGCCCTCATTCCATTCGTTTTAATATCGTCCAGATATGCTACAACCGCATCGGTAAGTCCTGCCACCTTGTTCAAATCCTGTCCGTGGAAATCTTCTCTTCCCAGATAAGCGGTAACAAAGGTTACGGTATCTTTCCCGCAGTTGTCGCGGAAGAACTCAAGTACCTGTAAATCGTCTTTGATTAAGTATTCCTCGCCGTTCCTATGTCCAATCAGCGCGCCGTCCCTGATTTCGGTGCCGCAGTAGAACGCCATCAGCGCAGCGATGGAGAAAGTCAAATGTGCAGGAAGCTTGCCAAACTTATCCACATAGCCGAGTAAGCTGGGAAGACATCTTGCCCTCCACTTAGATACAGAGTTTAAGGAAATTGCAAGAAGAGCGTGGTCCACATAAGGATTATTGAATCGGTTCACCACTTCGCCCGCAAACTCCTTTAATTCATCCTCGGGAAGGGTCAGGGTAGGAATCACTTCGTCAAAAATGGTCTTGTTCATGAAATCTCTTACATCACTGTCTTCCATGGACTGTCTTACGATATCGTTGCCGCACAGCCATGACGCCAATACGAAAGAAGTGTGGGCGCCGTTTAAGATGCGGACCTTTCTCTGCTTGTAAGGATGATGGTCCGTGGTAAAGATGACGGGAAGTCCTGCACCCGGAAGGTCAAACTCTTTGCTGATATCCTTGTCGGACTCGATAACCCACAGTGCAAAAGGCTCGCCTGTTACCATGATATGGTCTTCATAGCCAAGCTCTTCCCATTCCTGCTGTTCCGTAGCGCGGGGATAGCCTGTAATGATACGGTCAACCAGAGTGGAGGTAAAGATGCATGCCTCGTTCACCCAGTTTTTAAATTCATCACCGAGCTTCCAGAGGTCTATTAACTGCAGTACGCATTCTTTAAGGTGAAGACCGTTATCGTCAATCAGCTCCACGGGAAGCATTACAAGTCCCTTGTTCTTGTCCCCGTTAAAAGTTTCAAATCTATGATATAAGAACTTGGTCAGTTTGCCGGGGAAGGTTTTAGGAGGTTCCGCTTCAAATTTATCGGTGCTGTCAAATACGATACCTGCCTCGGTGGTGTTGGAAACCACAAAACGCAGCGTGTCAATCTCTGCCAATCCCATGTATTTCTGATATTCCCTGCTGGTATCCACAGCATCCGCAACGCTGGTAACGATTCTGTTTATCTTTTTGCCCTCGCCGTTTACATTGCCGCGGAGAGAAACGGTATATTGGCAGTCCTGCTTATGGAACATATCCAGATTTCCAAATTCGATGGGTTTAATCAGAACGATATCTCCATCAAACTTGCCCTGTTCATTGGCAATATCAATCATGTAGTCTACAAATCCGCGCAGGAAATTGCCCTCGCCGAACTGAACTACTTTGATTGGTCTTTCTTTTTTCCCGGTTTTCGCCTTGTTTAAGATTTCCATCTTGTCCTCCATTCTGTGCCGCTTTGGCACAACTTCATTTTACTATTAATTTTACAGCCAAAATCTTCTTTCGTCAACCAAAAAAACCGCTTTCTTCTCGCGTCGGGGAAATGTCAAAGAAACTCTTGCAAAATGCATCTTGAAAAATAGCCCTGCATTCGTTATAATCTTAAAGTAAACAGCTATCACTTCAGACATGCATACTTATAATTTCATAATGGAGGTAAAAAAATGAAAGCATTTATGGACAAGGATTTTCTGTTAGAAACAGAAACCGCCAAGAAACTGTTCCACGATTACGCAGAGAAAACGCCGATACTTGACTATCACTGCCACATCAATCCCAAGGAGATTGCCGAAGACCGTCAGTTTGAGAACATCACTCAGGTATGGCTGGGCGGAGATCATTACAAATGGCGCTTTATGCGTTCCTGCGGCGTAGACGAAAAATATATTACCGGAGATGCCTCCGATTATGAAAAATTTCAGAAATGGGCCGAGTGTCTGGGCAAGGCGATCGGAAATCCCCTGTTCCATTGGAGCCATCTGGAATTACAGAGATTCTTCGGTTATCACGGCGTATTAAACAAAAATACCGCCGATGAGGTATGGAACCTCTGCAACGAGAAGCTGCAGCAGCCTTCCATGAGCGTGCGCAACCTGATTAAACAGAGCAATGTGACCTTAATCTGCACTACCGACGATCCAATCGACTCTTTGGAATGGCACAAAAAGCTTGCCGAGGATTCTTCTTTTGATGTAAAGGTGCTTCCCGCATGGAGACCCGACAAGGCAATGAATATCGAAAAGCCCGAATATCTGGATTATCTGGATAAGCTTGCTAAAATAACCGGAGTTCCTGAAATCCGCACATTTGACGCGCTGAAGACCGCTTTAAAGCAGCGTATGGAATTCTTCTTGTCCATGGGATGTAATGTATCCGACCACGCCCTTGAGCATATTATGTATGTTCCCGCTTCCGATGATGAAGTCGAGGAAATCTTCTTAAAGAGATTAAACAGAATGGTGCTCACCAAGGAAGACGAGTTAAAGTTTAAGACTGCATTCATGGTATTTGTAGGCAGAGAGTACCACAGATTGGATTGGGCTATGCAGCTCCACTATGGCTGTAAGCGTGACAACAATCAGGTTATGTACCAGAAGCTTGGTCCCGATACCGGATATGACTGCATTGACAACCACGCTCCTTCTTCACAGATGGCAAATTATCTGGATGCTTTGAACCAGACAGACGAGCTTCCCAGAACCATTATTTACAGCCTGAATCCCAATGACAATCAGGCAATCGGCACCATCCTCGGATGCTTCCAGGATTCCACAGCCGTTGCCAAGATTCAGCAGGGCAGCGCATGGTGGTTCAATGACCACAAGACGGGCATGGAGGATCAGATGATTTCCCTTGCAAATCTGGGCAATTTGTCCGGTTTCATCGGAATGCTCACCGATTCCAGAAGTTTCCTGTCCTATACCAGACATGAGTATTTCAGGCGCATCCTCTGCAACTTAATCGGAAATTGGGTGGAGAGCGGACAATTCCCTGAGGATTATGATACCCTCGGCGAAATCGTGACCAACATTTCCTACGACAATGCAAAGAGATATTTTAAGTTTCCTCTGTAAAAATCTGCTTAATAAATGCAGTAAAAAGAAAGATGCCCGGCACTGCGGCATCTTTCTTTTATTTATCCTTTTCGCCAGGTCCCTCTTTCCGCCATCCCCGCAGAAATCCCAAAGCTCAGCTCAGATTCTTGATATCTTCCGCCGTTCCCATAACCATAACGCTCTCGTTTTCCGCAAACACATGGCGCGGATCCGGCAGGGGAAATATCTGTCCGTTTTTCTTGGTAGCCATCACACTCACATGGTATTTGTTGCGGATGGACAACTCCACAATACTCTTCCCCTTCCACTTCTGCGGCACGGCAATCTCGTATATGCCGATCTCCGGAGTCAGCTCCACATAATCAAAAATATTGTCTGCGCCGAATTTGATAGCAAGCCTCTCCGCCACTTCGCGTTCCGCATAGACCACATAATCCGCGCCGTTTCTCAAAAGCAGCTTTTTGTGGACATTTGTGGTAGCCCTCGCCACAATGTATTTACAGCCCAAATCCTTCAACAAAACCGTGATTTCCAATACAGTCTGAAAGTTTTCCCCGATGGCGATTACCGCCAAGTCAAAATTATCCACCCCAAGACCGGACATAAACCGCTCCTCTGTAGCATCCCCTATTAATATCTGCTGGATGTCGCCCACGGCATTGTCCGCCCTGTCCTCATTGGAGTCAATGGCCATAACCTCATGTCCGTTTTCTATGAATTTCAACGCCATATGACGGCCGAAACGCCCCAATCCAATCACCAAAATCGATTTCATGAACTCTCTCCTTTTATCAAACGCCTATTTCTCACACTGCGCACTTTATCCCACCTGTATTTTCTCTAAAGGCAGTCGGGAACCTGTAGGCTTCTTATCCGAAGCAAAGGCAAGCAGCATCGTGATGGAACCCACGCGACCGCACAGCATCAAAAATGCCAGAATCAGCTTGGAAACCATCCCAAGCCCCGGCGTAACCCCCAGCGTCAGCCCCACGGTAGCGACAGCCGACACCGCCTCAAACAGAACCGTCAGCACGGGCAGCTCCTCTATGGCGGAGATAATCACCGTTGCCGCCAATGCCAGCAGAATATATGTCATAAACACACAGGATGCCGTTCTGGTAATGCCCTCCTCCATCCTGCGGCCGAAGGCTTCAATATTTTTCTTTCTGCGGAAGGTGGCAAAAATGCTGACGCACAGCACCCAGAAGGTGGTGGTCTTGATACCGCCTGCCGTTGAGCCTGTAGAGCCGCCTATAAACATCAGGCAGATCATCACCAGAATCCCGGACTGTGTCATTTTCGTTAAATCCGAGGTATTAAAGCCTGCGGTTCGGGCGCTGACCGATTGAAAAAAGCTGGAAATCACTTTCTCCTTTCCGCTCAAACCCGCCATCATTTCATGTCCGTTTTCCGTGAGAAACAACGCCAGCGCGCCAAATAACACCAGCCCTATGCTGATGCTTAACACCATCTTGCTCTGCAGGGTCAGCCTGCGGAAATTCCATTTCTTCCACAGCAAATCGTGCCATACGAAAAAGCCCAATCCTCCCACAAAAATCAAGAGCATGATTACCAGATTCACATACAGATTTCCTTCCATGCCGGTCAAAGACGAAAACTCCCCAGATGTGCCGCCCATCAAATCAAAGCCTGCATTGCAAAACGCTGAGATAGAGTGAAACACGGAAAAAAACAGTCCGCGGCCCGTCCCGAATCTGGGAACAAAGTCAAATGCCAGCAATACCGCTCCTGCTGCCTCAATGGAAAAAGTTCCCAGAGCAATGAATTTGGTCATCTTTACAATGCCCCCAATCTGCGGAGCAGAGATGGAATTCTGCATCAGAGAGCGCTCTCCCAGACCAATCCGCCGATGCGCAAGAACCAGCACCAGAATCGCCACTGTCATAAAACCGATACCGCCTATCTGTATCAGTCCCAGAATGACTAGCTGCCCAAAGGTAGTCCAATGAGTATAGGTATCATAACGGACCAGACCGGTTACGCAGGTGGCGGAAGTCGCTGTAAAAAAACAGTCCGACAAAGGCGTGCTGCCTCCTTCTTTTGTGGCGGCAGGCATTGACAACAGAAGCGTTCCAATTAAAATAATCAAACAATATCCCCCCAGAATAAACTTCATCGGGGATACTGTCTGCAAAAAACTTTTCTTTCCTTTCACGGTTATATGCTCCCTGTTAATACTGCATTGCCTGTTCTTCACCGCTTAACACGCGCAGGGCGCCCTGTGCCAGAGCAAGCAGCTCGTCTTCGCCGGGATATACGGTAAATGGCGCAATCCACTCTGCCTTCTCCCTTAAAGCATTCACTACATCCGTGCCGTAAGCGATGCCGCCCGTAACGATAATCTGGTCCACTCTGCCACTTAAAACACATGCCATGGAGCCGATGTCCTTTGCCACCTGGAAAATAAACGCCTCCTTTGCCTCGGCAGCTTTCGCATCGCCTTCTTCTGCGCGCTTGGTCACTTCCCTCATATCATTGGTGCCAAGGTATGCGTTAAAACCGCCCTTTCCTACCACTTTGCTGTATACTTCCTTCTCTGTATATTTCCCGGAAAAGCACAGCTTTATCAAGGCACCGCTGGGCACAGCTCCCGCACGCTCCGGAGAAAATGCGCCGTCGCCGTCCAGAGCATTAAATACATCCACTACCTTGCCGTTTTCATGAGCTCCCACGGACACGCCGCCCCCCATATGCACCACAATCAGGCGCAGGGAATCATAGGGCTTGCCGATTTCTTTGGCATATCTTTTCGCCACTGCCTTCTGGTTGAGCGCATGGAACACGCTGATCCTGGGAAGCTCCGGTACTCCCGAATACCGGGCAATGGGCATCAGTTCATCCACTACCACCGGGTCCACAATATAGGAAGGAATCCCGATGGAATCTGCAATTTCCCTTGCCAGAATGCCGCCCAGATTGGAAGCATGCTGTCCCTGCACACCGATTTTTAAATCTTCCAGAAGTTCATCCGTCACAGCATAAGTGCCGCCGGGAATGGGCTTTAACATACCGCCCCGCCCTACTACTACATTCAGGGATTTGATATCAAAATTCTTTTCCTTGAGCAAATCCTCGATAATCTTCTTGCGGAAATCTTTCTGCTCCACAATGCCTGCAAACTGCCCGATTTCTTCGGTAGAGTGCCTTAAGGTTTCCTCAAATAACAGGGTTTCATCCTCAAACACACCGATTTTGGTGGAAGTGGAACCGGGATTGATAATTAAACTTTTAATAGACATAGTTTCCTCCTACCTTTACTACTGCTTCTTCATTTCTTCTGCAACTACCGCTGCAAGCGCCAGAGAATTTACCTTAGTTTCAAAGGTATCGGAGCGGCTTGCCAGAATGACCGGCACCTTTGTGCCTGTCAGAATGCAGCCATTCTTCATCTGCACCATATGCACGATTGCCTTGTATACCAGATTGCCCGCATGGATATCCGGGAACAGAAGCACATCCGCATCCCCTTGAATTTTACGGTCTGTAGCGCCCTTATGCTTTGCCGCCTCCGGGTCGATTGCCAAATCCAGAGAAAGAGGTCCGTCGACAATGCAGCCGGTCAGTTCCCCCGCCTCGCACATGCGGGTAAGCTCCGCCGCCTCCACCGTTACGGGCATCTTGGGGTTTACCACCTCTACCGCTGCAAGGGGCGCCACCTTGGGATTATCCACGCCGCAAGCTTTGCACACGGGCAGGGTATTGTTGATAATATGCACCTTGTCCTCCAAAGTCGGATAGGTCATAAACGCCACATCCGTCAAAAATAACAATCTGTCAATGCCGGGCACCTCAAAAACAGCTACATGGGAAAGCGCCGCGCCTGTACGCAGTCCCACTTCCTTGTCCAAAACGCTCTTTAAGAAATTCTTGGTGTCAATGACACCCTTCATATACATGTCAGCTTTGCCGTCATGGGCTAATTTGACTGCCTTTAAAGAAGCTTCTATCATATCCGGCTCATCTATGATTTCATAACCGCTCAAGTCCATATCAATGGAAGCGGCTATCTCTCTTATTTTCGCTTCGTCGCCTACCAGAATGGCATCTGCAATTCCCAGCCGCTTCGCCTCCTTTACGGCCGCCAGCACCGCTTCATCCTGCGCTACAGACACGGAAACGGTCTTTTTACCGCATTCCTTTACTTTTGCCATGATTTCATCGAAACCCTGTTTCATTCTTCTTATGCCTCCTTTGTTGTTTATCTCGTTAAAATAATAACACGCCGGACCCTAAAAATCAAGGGAACGGGACCAATGACTACTGATAGGATTTAATGATTCCCTCTGCGATCTTACGCCGCGTCATTCCACGCTCCATCGCCTGTTTTTCGATGTAGTGGTGGGCATCTTCCTCCGCCATCTTCAAATGCCCGATTAACAGCCATTTCGCGCGGTTTACAATCCTGATTTCCTCCATTTTATCTTCCAAAGTTATAGCCTTCTGTTCAAAACGCCGCAGTCTCTCCCTTGATGCCATCATCCAATGAAAAGCCGCTTCAATCATAGCTGCGGAGGTGGGTCTTGGAAGGGTGAACACTCCGAAATCCATGACTTTAGAACGGATTTCCTCACACATTTCCGCTTTCACAAGCAGCAGCACCACCGTATTCTGATTGTCGCAGCAGTCAATGGCAAGATGGGTGCCAAAATCATCCGGCAGCGGAGTGTTCACAATCACAAAATCAAAAGCTTTTTCCAATAAAGCGCGCTTTGCCGCCGCAACACTCTTAACCGTTATCATTGGCTCATAATATGCCTGAGGGAGCAATTTTGTAAGCGAATCGTTGATTTTGTCGGATGCCGATGCAAGCAGTACACTGTAAGTCCGCCCGTCAAAAACCATATTGTTCCCTCCTTTGTACTATATTTTTCACAACAATTCACATTACACAATATAAATCTATCAGACTCTGGGGCAGATGATTTTTTACGAACTCGCTGCTTCTTGCCTTACTTGCGGCTTCCTTCAGGCTTTGCGGCAGTTTCTTGCATCTGCTCAAAGTTTCCTCATCCGCCACAAACAAATTTTCATCTAATGCTTCCTGCAATTCCATTTGATTCTTAATGCCGTCTAATGCCGCGTAAATGAGCAGCGTAAATGCCAGATACGGGTTAGTCATGGAATCGGGAGAGCGCAGCTCCATGCGCTTAAAATCCCCAAACGCCGCAGGAATACGGATGAGCTGTGAACGGTTTTCTTCGGACCATGAAACATATCTGGGAGCCTTGTGGCTGCCAAGGCGTTCATAAGACTGTTTGCCGGGATTCAAAAAAACGGTGATCTCCGGCACCCTCTCCAAGATACCGGCCAGCATATAAGGCATTTTGTCCGCTCCGTCCTTTGATTTCACGGATATATTGATATGAAAACCGTTTCCCGGTTTATCTTTTAAGGGTTTCGGCGAAAAATCGGCATACAGACCATTTCGCAGCGCCACAGTCTTTACCACGGACCAAAGGGTTATGGTATTGTCCGCTGCGGAAAGCGCATCCGAATAGCGGAAATCGATTTCATTCTGCCCGGGTCCCTCCTCATGGTGGGAGCTTTCCGGCTGGATGCCCATGCGTTCTAAAGTCAGGCAGATTTCACGACGGACATTCTCACCCCTGTCCTCGGGAGCAATATCCATATATCCCGCATTGTCATAGGAAATATAGGTTCTTTCACCGTTTTCATCCAATTTAAAAAGATAAAACTCTAACTCCGAGCCGAAAGAAAAGGATAATCCTGCCGCTTCGGCATCCGCAACCGCTTTTTTCAAAATATTTCTGGTATCGTTTTCTATCACCGTACCGTCCGGGTTGGTAACGGAACAAAACATCCGCACCACCTTCCCATGCTCCGGTCTCCACGGAAGAATCACGAGGGTCGCCGCATCCGGATGCAGAAAGAGATCCGAATGAATCTCTCCGCCAAAACCGCAGACTGCCGATGCATCTACCGCAATTCCATGCTTAAAAGCCCTGGGCAGCTCGCCTGGCATGATGGAGATGTTTTTTTGTGTTCCATAAACATCGCAAAAAGCCAGACGGATAAATTTCACATCTTCCTCTTGTACAAACTGCATTACTTCATCTGCGGAGTACTTCATGGACATTACCTCTTTTCCTATTTTTATACAATATTCTATACCTATACATTATTTATCTTACATCCTCAACCGCCTGAATTATAGCACTGTGAAAAATGTTTGTCAATTCCGGCAAATGTTCAGATTTCACTCCTGATTTTCAATTTATACTTGCAAAATCTACATCTATGGCATATAATATACTTAACAAGGGAGCCGGAAGGTGAGTGCAGGTCACCCGACCCGGCGAAATTTAATACTTGACTATAAGAATAGCCGTTCCTAAACTTTTGTGGAGGTCAGGACGGCTATTTCTTATTTTTCAAATTCAGAATTGCAACAATCAAAAGACTGATGGTTAAAAGCACCATGAATTCTTCATATGTACTCATAATAATCACCTCCCCGAAAGGTACTCGGTTCAGATGAGAGCATGTCCCCCGGCTCCCCGGTTAAAGATATTATATTGTATACGGTAGTGAAAGTCGTAAAAGATAATATAATAAATTGAGAGTATAACTTGAGTGAATCAGAAACTTTTCCGATTTGATTTATAATTATTATACATATTGTAATTATAACTTGTTTCATACGATTTGTCAATTTTTGAGAAAACCATCAAGAAGGTGTTGACAATCCAAATTAACCGCTGTATAATAACTCACATGAAAAGGCAATGGTGTCTTTGGAACCACAGGTTCCCTGACCCCATTGCCCTTTTTTGTCGTTAATTATCAAGGAAAAGGAGTGTGTTATTATGAAAATGATACCTGATTATTTTGGATGCTTAGTGTTTGATGACAGGGTAATGAAAGCAAATCTGTCAGCGGATGTCTACAAGAAACTGAAAAAGACTATTGACGAGGGCGCCCGCTTGGATTTATCTGTTGCCAATGCTGTTGCAAACGCCATGAAGGATTGGGCGCTGCAGCACGGCGCAACCCACTTTACCCATTGGTTCCAGCCCCTTACGGGAATCACCGCGGAAAAGCATGACAGCTTTATTTCCCCCTCTCCCGACGGCGGCGTGATCATGGAGTTTTCCGGTAAGGAACTGATTCAGGGTGAACCGGACGCTTCCTCCTTCCCCTCCGGCGGACTGCGCGCTACCTTTGAAGCAAGAGGTTATACCGCATGGGACCCTACTTCCTATGCTTTTATCAAGGGAAAGACCTTGTGTATTCCCACAGCATTCTGCTCTTACGGCGGAGAGGCTCTGGACAAAAAGACTCCACTGCTGCGCTCCATGGAGGCGCTGAACCGTCAGGCAATGCGTATCTTAAAGCTGTTCTGCCATGACGATGTAAAATATGTACGCACCTCCGTGGGTCCCGAGCAGGAGTATTTCCTCGTGGACCGTGAAATGTACAACAAGCGCAAGGACTTGATGTTTACCGGACGCACCTTGTTCGGCGCTATGCCCCCTAAGGGTCAGGAGCTGGATGACCATTATTTCGGTGTCATCAAACCCCATGTGGCTGAATATATGGAAGACTTAAATGAAGAGCTGTGGAAATTGGGCATTCTTGCAAAGACGGAGCATAACGAAGTAGCTCCCGCACAGCATGAGCTTGCACCCATTTACACCACTACCAATATTGCAACAGACCACAACCAGCTTACCATGGAAATCATGCAGAAGGTAGCTGCCAGACACGGACTTGTCTGCCTGCTTCATGAAAAGCCTTTTGCCGGAGTAAACGGCAGCGGCAAACATAATAACTGGTCCCTGATCACCGATACTGGCGTGAATTTGCTCTCCCCCGGTGAAACGCCTTATGACAATGCACAGTTTTTACTGTTTTTATGTGCCGTAATCAAAGCGGTTGACGATTATCAGGATCTGCTCCGTCTCTCCGTTGCCACCGCAGGCAACGACCACAGGCTGGGCGCCAACGAAGCTCCCCCCGCAGTAATCTCCATCTTCTTGGGCGATGAACTGACCGCAATTATGGATGCCATTATGGAAGATAAGCCATACAACGCTGCAGAGAAATCTACCATGAAGTTAGGCGTTGATGTGCTGCCCCGCTTCGCAAGGGATAACACAGACCGCAACCGTACTTCACCTTTTGCATTTACCGGCAATAAATTTGAATTCCGTATGCTGGGCTCTTCCAACAGCATTGCCTGCGCTAACATGATGCTGAATGCTGCCGTAGCGGAATCCTTGAAAATTTATGCAGACCGTCTGGAAAGCGCTCCCGATTTTGAAAGCGCGCTGCATGAGCTGATTAAAAATACCTTCAAAGACCACCGCCGCATTATTTTCAACGGCAACGGCTATGATGATGCATGGATTAAGGAAGCTACCGCGCGCGGTCTTTTGAATTACCGCACCACGCCGGACTGCATGCCCCATCTTCTGGATGAAAAGAATGTGCGTATGCTCACCAGCCAGAAAGTATTTACGGAGCCGGAGTTAAAATCCCGCTGTGACATTATGCTGGAGAACTATAACAAGACAGTAACCATTGAGGCAAAGACCATGGTTGATATGGTGAAAAAGCAGATTCTGCCCGCTATCCTGTCTTACTCTTCCGACCTTGCAAAAACGGCACTCGACAAGAAAGCAGTGAGCGCGGATATTGTATGGGGATATGAGTCAAGGCTGATTGCCAAGCTCTCCATGCTTGCGGATGAAATCGACAGAAAGACTGCTGCCCTTGAAGATGCTATTCTCGCTTTACATGATGCGGAGAGTATTGAAGCGGAATCTTATTTCATAAGGGATACCCTGCTTCTTAAGATGCAGGAGCTGCGTGCTTCCTGCGACGAGGCGGAAACCTCTGTGTCTGAGAAATATTGGCCGTTCCCGACCTACGGGGAGCTGCTCTTTGGGGTACAATAGTCAAAAGAGTTTCTAATGCTTGCAGTAAAGACTGCTTCGCTAAGAAACTCTACGGTTTGCCAGACAAACCTTTTTGACTAGGGAGAATCGCATTGCGATTCTCCCAACAACGAAAGAGTTGCTTAGTTAGAAGCAACCATGAGGAGGAAATATTATGACAATAGAATTTTGGTACTTAATCGGCGCTGCCCTTGTATTTTGGATGCAGGCAGGCTTCGCCATGGTGGAAACGGGATTTACCAGAGCGAAAAATGCCGGAAACATCATTATGAAAAACCTGATGGATTTCTGTATCGGCACTGTGGTGTTCTCACTGCTTGGATATTCTCTGATGATGGGGGAAGATACCCTCTCTGGGCTGATAGGAATGCCGAATTTGGATTTGTTTACCAACTTCAAGGAATTTATTGCAAGCCCTGCAAACGGCAGCTTTACCGCAGCTTCCACATTTGTGTTTAATCTTGTGTTCTGTGCAACCACAGCAACCATCGTTTCCGGCGCTATGGCAGAACGGACAAAGTTTTCCTCATACTGTGTCTATTCCGGTGTGATATCCCTTGTGGTTTATCCCATTGAGGCACATTGGATCTGGGGCGGCGGCTGGCTGCAAAAGATGGGCTTCCATGATTATGCGGGCTCCTGCGCCATCCATATGGTGGGCGGAATCGCCGCTTTAGTGGGCGCTACGATTCTGGGTCCCCGCATCGGCAAGTATGTACGGAACAAAGAGGGAAAAGTCACAAAGGTAAACGCGTTCCCGGGACATTCCATTCCCCTTGGCGCATTGGGTGTATTCATTCTCTGGCTCGGCTGGTATGGATTTAACGGCGCGGCTGCCACAAGCGTATCCGAGCTTGCTTCCATATTCCTGACCACCACGATTGCGCCTGCTATTGCCACCTGCACTACCATGATTTATACTTGGGTAAAGAACGGCAAGCCCGATGTCTCCATGTGCCTGAACGCTTCTCTGGCAGGCCTTGTGGGCATCACCGCAGGATGCGATGCCATGGATGCCATAGGCGCAACCGTTGTAGGTATTGTATCCGGCATTCTGGTTGTTGTGGTAGTGGAAGTGCTGGATATCAAGCTTCATATTGATGACCCTGTGGGCGCTGTGGGCGTACATATGGCAAACGGAATCTGGGGAACTCTCGCTGTAGGACTGCTTGCAAATCCCGATGCTCCTGCCGGATTAAGCGGATTATTTTATACAGGCTCCTTTGACCTGCTGGGCATCCAATTATTGGGCTTCGTGACCGTGGGCGCTTATGCTGCCGTGATGATGTTCATTACCTTTACTTTGATTAAAAAGACCATAGGGCTTCGCGCATCCGCCGAAGATGAACTGATGGGCATGGATATTTCCGAGCATGGATTGCCCAGTGCTTATGCGGACTTTGCTCCTGCTGTGGATAAATATTCCGGATTTGCTCCTGCGGAAGGCATTACTGCTGTGGTTGGCGATGTTCCCCCTGCGGAGGCTGTTCCTGTCAAGAAGGTTCCTTCCTTCGAGGATGGCACTCCGAAGTTTACCAAGGTGGAAATCATCTGCAAGGAAGAGAGACTGTATGCGCTGAGAGAAGCTATGATGGAACTTGGAATCACCGGAATGACCGTATCCCATGTGCTTGGCTGCGGTATCCAAAAAGGCAGGGCGGAATATTACCGTGGCGTCGAGGTGGAAACCCATCTGCTTCCCAAGGTTCAGGTGGACATCGTAGTCAGTCAGGTGCCTGTCCGCAGTGTCATTGAAACCGCAAAGAAAGTTTTATATACCGGTCATATCGGTGATGGCAAGATTTTCGTATATGACGTGGAAAATGTTGTCAAGGTAAGAACCGGCGAGGAAGGGTTTGATGCCCTTCAGGATGTGGAGTAATTATTTATACAAAATGTAACTGTCCAGAGCCAATCTGTGTTTGGCTTCCGCCAAACAGATTAAATTGGAAATCTGCTCTTGAATGCAAGCATTCGCCGCATATTTCCAATTCAATCTGCTTGGTTCCGAACAGTTACAAATACTTAATTCAGGAGGTATTCCTATGTGTTCTATTATGGGATACTGTGGTAAAGGCATCGATATGGATGCCTTTACTGCAGGATTTGAACAGACTGTCTCCCGTGGACCGGATGACAGCAGAATCATTGATACAGGCTGCGGACTGCTTGCCTTCCACCGATTGGCTATTATGGGACTGACCGATGAGGGGATGCAGCCTTTTGCATTAAATGGCAGTTATATTGTATGTAATGGTGAAATTTATGGATTTGAGAAATTAAAGGCAGAGCTTAAGGATAAGGGCTACTCCTTCCAGAGCGATTCAGACTGTGAGATTCTTTTACCCTTATATTTTGAATATGGAACGGAAATGTTTCAGATGCTGGATGCGGAATATGCCTGCATTATTTATGATGGAAAAAATGGCGAGTACATTGCTGCCCGCGACCCCATCGGCATCCGCCCCCTTTACTATGGATATGACAAAAACGGTGTGATTGTATTTGCCAGCGAACCGAAAAACCTCGTAACGCTCTGTGACAAAATCATGCCCTTCCCCCCGGGACATTACTATAAGGGCGGCAAATTCGTTTCTTACCGCGATATGACAGATGTGTCACAAATATGTCAGGATGATTTGGAAACTGTATGCAAAAAGATTCATGATAAATTAGTCTGCGGTGTACATAAGCGTTTGATTGCAGACGCCAAGGTCGGTTTCCTGCTCTCCGGCGGGCTGGATTCTTCTTTAGTCTGCGCTATTGCGGCACGCGAGAGCAAGACTCCCATCCGCACCTTTGCAATCGGCATGAGCGAGGATGCCATTGATTTAAAATACGCGAAGCAGACTGCTGACTATATCGGCAGCGACCACACCGAAGTCATTATCACCAAGGAGGATGTCATCGACTGTCTGGAAACCGTGATTACACTTCTGGGCACCTATGACATTACCACGATTCGCGCCTCCGTGGGAATGTATCTGGTCTGCAAGTACATTCATGAGCATACGGATATCCGCGTGCTTTTAACCGGTGAAATTTCCGATGAGCTTTTTGGATATAAATACACGGATTTTGCCCCCGATGCGGAAGCCTTTCAAGAAGAGGCCAAAAAGCGCATCCGGGAGCTTCATATGTATGATGTGCTCCGCGCCGACCGCTGCATCTCCGTCAACTCCCTTGAGGCAAGAGTTCCCTTCGGCGACTTGGATTTTGTGGAATATGTCATGAGCATTGACCCTCAGAAAAAGTTAAACACCTATGGAAAGGGCAAATATCTGCTGCGCCACGCCTTTGAGGGCGATTATCTGCCCCATGATATTTTGTACCGTGAGAAAGCGGCATTTTCGGATGCCGTGGGACATTCCATGGTCGACCACTTAAAGGAATATGCTGAGAACTGCTATACGGATCAGGAATTAGAGGAAAAGGCTGCACAGTATGGCCATGCCAGACCCTTTACGAAGGAATCCCTCCTGTATCGTGAAATCTTTGAAAAGCATTATCCGGGCCAGTCAGAGATGATTGCGGACTTCTGGATGCCCAACAAAGAATGGGAAGGCTGCAATGTCAATGACCCTTCCGCCCGCGTGCTGACGAATTACGGGGATAGCGGGGTGTAGGGCTATTGCGAAACTCGTGTTTTGGCAAAGTGTCGTTCGTGCAAAACATACACATTGTGTATGTGACATATTCCACCGCAGACACGCTCTCACTGGAGCAATTTATTGCTCTGGGAAAAACGCAGCGGCACATAAGATGCCACAATACGGCATCTAAGTGCCAGCGTTTTTCAAGGGTCTGCTTGTGGAACATGCAATGCTTATGCAATAAGCATTTGTGCCCTAACTCGGTTTACGAAAAAGGGAGTTTCGCAATCGCCTATAAGTATATAGAGAAATGAGGTTGTTATGACTAAGTATATTTTTGTGACTGGCGGTGTCGTGTCGGGGCTGGGAAAGGGCATTACGGCGGCATCTCTGGGAAGATTGTTGAAGATGCGGGGGCTTAAGGTTGCCGCCCAGAAATTAGACCCATACATCAATGTGGATCCGGGAACCATGAGCCCTTATCAGCATGGAGAGGTTTTTGTGACCGAGGACGGCGCGGAAACCGACCTTGACCTTGGACATTATGAGCGCTTTATTGATGAAGACTTGAATAAATATTCCAACCTTACCACGGGTAAGGTGTATTGGAATGTTTTAAATAAAGAAAGGCGCGGCGAGTACCTCGGTTCCACGGTTCAGGTAATCCCCCACATCACCAACGAAATCAAAGAATTTGTATACAGTGTAGGCAGAAAGACCAATGCCGATGTGGTTATCACGGAAATAGGCGGCACCATCGGCGATATAGAAAGCCAGCCCTTTATCGAAGCAATCCGCCAGATTTCCTTGGAGGCAGGACGGGAAAACAGCCTGTTCATCCATGTAACCCTGGTGCCCTTCCTGCATGGCTCTGACGAGCATAAATCAAAGCCCACGCAGCATTCCGTCAAGGAACTGCAAGGCATGGGAGTCAATCCCAACATCATCGTGCTGCGCTGCGATGAGCCGCTGGAAGATTCGATATTTCAAAAAATTGCCCTTTTTTGCAATGTAAAAGAAGACTGTGTCATTGAAAATATCACCCTGCCCTGTCTGTATGAAGCGCCCCTGATGCTGGAAAAATCCAATTTTTCCGGAGTGGTATGCCGCGAATTAGGCATCACGGCGCCAGAGCCTAATCTTTTGGAATGGACCGAGATGGTGGAACGCATCAAAAGCTCCGAGCACACCGTGCATATCGGTCTGGTAGGAAAATATGTGCAGCTCCATGACGCCTATTTATCCGTTGCGGAAGCCTTGCGCCACGCCGGATATTTTCATAAGACAAATGTAGAAATTGATTGGATAGACTCGGAAACCCTGACCAAAGAATCCTATACAGAACGCTTAAAAAGTTTAGATGGCATCATTGTTCCCGGCGGCTTCGGCAGCCGCGGCATCGAAGGCATGATTCTGGCTGCCAGATATGCCAGAGAAAACCGCCTTCCTTATCTGGGCATCTGCCTCGGAATGCAGATTGCGGTGATTGAATATGCCAGAAATGTGGCAAATATCGAGGATGCCCACTCCGGAGAATTTGACGAGCTTTGTAAGAACAAAGTCATTAATTTCATTCCGGGGCAGAGTGATGAAATTGACAAAGGCGGCACACTGCGGCTGGGCGCATATCCCTGCGAGATAGTGTCCGGAACCGTAATGGAAAAATGCTATGGCACATCCTCCATCAGCGAACGCCACCGCCATCGCTATGAATTTAACAATGACTACCGCGAGATACTACAGAACGCAGGACTCACCTTAAGCGGGCTTTCTCCCAACAAAAGGCTGGTGGAGACAGTGGAGATTTCTGATATGCCCTTCTTCGTGGGTGTACAGTACCACCCGGAATTCAAATCCCGCCCAAATAAGCCCCATCCTCTTTTTAAGGGGTTTATCGGAGCCGCGGTCAATGCGAAGGATGCTGATGTATAATCATGTTGATGGTATTTTATAAATGGGGCAGGCGGATAAAAGAATTATCTGCCTGCCCTATCTATTTTCTACTACGCTTTATTATCACTATTTAATTCTTCCATCAGATATTTTTTTATGTCTGTAATATGCTGTCTGAAATAATTCGGTTTCCCTTTTTCAAAAGCTAATATTCTTTTTAGCTTATACTCTAATTCAGATAATAATACTTTATTTTTTACAATATGTATCTTTTTTGTTTTATTAAGATACTCTCTATCAATATACTTTTCTGTAAATGGAACAACATCACTTATGAAAAATATTGATTTTTCATTTGTATTTCCTACATGATAAAAGCAGGAGCGTATATCCTTTTTATCATAATTCATATATTTTTGGATTCTTTCTTTTGCTTTTTCGTCTCTATGCTCATAATTTCCTACAGGAATAGCCCAATATAAATTATCGCATTCCAAAGACTTCATCAGACATAGAATTGGTCGTTCTTTTGAATCATTCCATGTACCTCCCATATTTCTGATTATCTGATAAAATTCATTTTTTCCAAAGTACATTCCATGTTCTTTCATTTTTTCTCCTATGAGCAGAAAAAAGCCCTATACATACATATAGGGCTTACAATGTTTTTTGTCCTACATTGCGAAAGGTAATTGTGTCAT
>JAMPEB010000022.1 GCA_023665475.1 Lachnoclostridium sp. | reverse complement strand
ATAAATCCTCAAATTCCTCTCCCAGCGAAGCCACAAGCGCACGATTCTTTTCCCGACTCTCTCTAAGGGCTTCTTCATCATACTTTCTGCTTTGGTCTTACAAGTTCGGCAAACTCTCCACCCAAAGAAGCAATAATCGCACGATTCTTCTCTATACTTTCGTTGATTGCATCCCAATCCGGCACATACTTGCTTGTATCAAGTGAACCAGTAAAATAGGGCGGAATTGCAAGATCGTCCATTGTAATACATTCTTTATCATCTATTTTACTCATACTGCACCTCCTTATTTATAATATAATCCAACCTCATGGCATCTTCTCAGAAAAACTAATACAGCTTCATACATTTCCTCAACATTTTTACTTTCTCTACTTCTCTTGTTACACTCATTATACAGTATTCCAGCCTTATTTTCATCATAATTCTTTTCTTTTTTGAGATAATGTATAGTTCCCTGATTAGATACAACTACCATATATTGAATAGCCCGGTATTTCATCAATGAATATATATCTGTTAAAGAAAAAGTTTTCGTTGATGGATGGTTGTGTAATACAACAATTATTACATCTCCAACACTGTGAAGCAAATGGTAGGAATATGTATCAGAACATATGTTCGCATCATGCTCTGTTCCATAAGCAACACCGTATTTTCCTATGTCCCCTCTTTCCATATCCCAAGTAATTGCCACCTCATTACTGTCATTTTCATTTTTCGCAAGAGTTAAAACAAGCCTTGCCAAACTCTGCATATTCTTATTTTGCTCTTCGTCCATCCCCCTATATTCCACATATGGCACTTTCTCAATGGCAATATCTGTAATATATACCTTTTTATCCCTCTTTTTGGCCTGTCTAAGTTGTTGTTCATCACTCATTATATTTTTCCTCCGTTCTCTTTGCATTTTTGTGTCTGGCGCGATGATCACTTTACGGAGCAGATATTCTTCCCGGTTCAATTTTCCCTCTACGAAATCCTCGGGTATGCGCATTTTTTGATCTGGCTTTCTTTCTAAGATAAGCTTACTTAGCTTGCTACCTGAACCCACACAGCATTAATAAAAGCATACTTTCTGCTTTTTTTGTTGCAATAATCAAAACATTCAAACGCTAACAGATTACCCTAAAACTGTGAAATGTGGCGAAACGCCGGAATGTTATGGCTACCAGAAAGCAGCCACATATGTTTTTCACTTGATTTTAATATATCAGCTATAAGAGACATTGTAAATAGATTTTTTCAAAATCTGTCCTCACCTTGAAAAAGGGGCAATACATAACAGTATACAGTCTTTTCCTAGGATTACCCCCGCGCATGCAGGGAAAAGTCAAATGCGCTAAAGGCCGCAGTCATTAAAACAGCAGATCCTGTATAGGAAAAAGTTTTCTTCTACTATTACCGGCTTGCGAAAGGCATCTTTGGCATACCGTCAGCTCTTCCTTAAGCTGGTCGTCTGAATGGATAAAAAAATATGTCTCCCATAGCCCGGCTCCGGTGGGGTTTATTAAGGTGCCTCTCGTTCTGCCGTTGTCGTCCTGTTTCTTTTCAAAACAGATTGGCATTTTGGAAAGATCAATCTGTTTTGAAAATGCATTTTGCGTAAACTCAAGTTTTCCTCTTACCTCGCAATCATCTCCTCAATAAAAATCCCATACCCTCTGGCAGGATCCTGCACCAGTACATGAGTCACCGCCCCGATAAATTTACCGTTCTGTACAATGGGGCTGCCGGACAGGAACATGTCAATACTAATGTAAAAGTTTTTTCCGGATTTTGGAAAAAAAGTATATATATGTATCGAAAAAGCAAATAATTAAACCATTATTGACAACTCAATAAAAAAACAGAAAGCTCCCAACACGATATTCAGTCGAAAGCTTTCTTTTGTACTGTCACCACTCTTACAATCCTTTGCTCTACGCTTTCAAGAGATTCAATAAATCCTCAAATTCCTCTCCCAGCGAAGCCACAAGCGCACGATTCTTTTCCCGGCTCTCTCTAAGGGCTTCTTCATCAGGAACATAATCACCATAGTTATTTACACCAGTAAAAACGGGCGCCGGATCGTTTCCATCTAATACAGTCCAATTTTTATCCTCTCTTGTTTCCATTCAAACCATGCCTCCTATCTATAATATAATCCAGCCTCAGAACACCTCCGCAAAAAAGCCAATGCAATCTGATACGAATGTTCCTTTGAACTAATCTCCTGCCTAATTGTATTATACAGCATTACAGCCTTTTGTGCATTAAAATCTTCTTCCTTAATAGAGTAAACTTACTGTCAGTTGGAGAGTTGCAGAGAATTCCTGCTACTGATTTGTCCAGACTTGATTTCCTTAAGTTTACTTCTTTTTATATCTGTTGTCAAATGTAGCTTAATATCTCTTTACTTCGCAATCATCTCCTCAATAAAAATCCCATACCCTCTGGCAGGGTCCTGCACCAGTACATGAGTCACCGCCCCGATAAACTTACCGTTCTGCACAATGGGACTGCCGGACATGCCCTGAATGATTCCTCCGGTCAGCTCCAAAAGCTCCGGGTCGGTCACCGTCAGTTCAATTCCCCGGTTGACATTGTCATGATCCAAATGGACTGCCGTAATTTCTATATCATAATATTTTGTGTCCCCGTCTACCGTACAGAGAATCTGAGCCGCGCCCTTTTCGATTTCCTGTTTAAACCCTATGGGAAGCGCCTCATTAACGGCCAGCTTCCTTCCTTTTTCATTGCAGTTTCCATAGATGCCTTTTATATTGTTACCTGTGATATCACCCAGAATCCTGTCATCCGCATAAATGATTCTGCCCGTCATCTCTCCCGGATTTCCGGCAACTCCTTTACGAAGGGATACAATCTCTGTCTGATATAAAGTTCCGTCATGAATATTCATCAGGGTGCTTGTGTCCAAATCATTAATGCCGTGACCCAGCGCCCCGAAATTGCCCTGACTGTCCAAATAAGTCATAGTTCCCACTCCCTGCGCATTATCCCTTATCCAGACTCCTATTTTATAAACACCATTCTGGTCTTTCCGTGGAGTGACTCTTTGCTCTATCAGCTCTCCGTCCCTCTCCACTGTCAATATCACTTCCCTGCCTCCGCTCTCTTTGATTTTTTTAATAAATTCATCTTTTTCCGTGACATTCGCTCCGTCTATTTTTCTGATATAATCGCCGGATTTTAAGATATACTTTGCCGGAGAATTCTGTACGCCGTCCTGTCCGGCAAACTCTCCGACACCGATGACCAGAATACCATCCGTCTTCATATAAATCCCCACAGGTACGCCCACAGGTATCAGCGCCTCATCTTGAATTACCTGGATTTCCATCTGCTTAAAGGGCACAATTCCAAATAATTTTACCTGTAACTGATACTTTTCCTGCTCTCCCATTTTAAGCGTCACGGAGCGGTTTAAGTCAATGGTTACGGCGTCCTTGGGAATATTACTTTTCCCCTGAACACTGACCCCCAGCACTTCTGCTTTTGCCGGTACTCCTAAATTTAACTGCTGTTCTTCCCCCGCCCTCATATAAATATAGGAGGGAATGCTGTTGTCCAGAGAATAGTAACCCATACTCGCAAGCAGCACACATGCCGTTACAAGAACGCCGCACAAACATGCCCTGTAAATGCGGTATTTTCTTATCCGGCTTTTCCAATTACTAATAAAAATAACCGCATCCTCACCGGATTGTTTCTTTATTTCCCCGGAAGTCTTTATTTTATATTCCGTTTCTTCCATATTATCATTTTTATTCTTTCTGTTATCTGCCCTTTCCTTGCCGAATCTAACGATATTCCCGCGTTCGCCCTTATCTGCAATATTGCTTTCCCGATTTTTCTTCTTCCTGCCTGCCCAGATTCCCATACAGCTTCTCCATTCTTTCCCTTATGCTTGAAACCAATCATTTTATTGGACCAATTCCCTATCAGTTTTCAAATAGTTACGCTTTATCCGACATGATAAGCGCAAACGGCTTCCTCATGCCTGACCAAACAAAAATGCCACATACTAAAATTCTTCCTACGGATTCTAGTATGTAGCATTTTCTGATTTTTAATTATGGGAAAATCAAATTATTTTGAAAGGTTTTGGCAGTTTAAGAAAATATCTGTTTCTGCTTATAGTCAACCGCCTGACTGCGCATCTGTCTTGCATTTTCAAGAGCAGCTTCCGTAAGCGCATCGCTTCCCAAAAGTCTGGCAAGCTCTGCAAGACTTTCCTCCCCTTCAACCTGAGAAATGTCCGTTATGGTGCTGTTGTCGGTACTGCTCTTTTCAATCACAAAATGAGTATCCGCCATTGCCGCAATCTGGGGCAGATGAGTGATACAGATAACCTGATGGGCTTTTGCCACTCTGCTTAACTGCTCCGATACCCGCCATGCGGTACGACCGCTGATGCCTGCATCAATCTCATCAAAAATCAAGGTATCTATGCTGTCCTTTCCGGACAGAACGGTTTTTATGGCAAGCATAACGCGGGAAAGTTCACCGCCGCTTGCCACCTGATTTAGAGGCTTTAGCGCCTCGCCGGGATTGGTGGAAATCAAAAATTCCACTTCATCATAGCCGTTTGCGGTAATCTGCTGCCCTGATTTTACGGCAATCTCAAATTCTACCGTGAGAAAATTTAAATTGACCATTGCTTCTTTTAATAAAAGCGTAAGCTTTCCCGCATTTTTCCGTCTGATTTCCGACAGTTTTGCGCATGCAGCCTCCAATTCTTCCTCCGCCTCTTTCAGCTTTGCATTCAATTTTTCAATATATGCATCATAATCGGAAAGTTTCTCCAAAAGCTGCTGTCTGGATTCCCCGTAAGCCAATACCTCTTCTATGGTATCGCCGTATTTTCCTTTTAAATGATTGATGGTATTCAGTCTTTCTTCCGTGCGTTCAAAATCTTCCCCGTCAAACTCACAACAGCCCATATACTCTGCAACATCCCGATTATAATCCGCCAAAAGATTATCCGCTTCCGCAAGCTGTCTCTCCAACTCCTCCAGCTTTTCATCATAGGAAGAAACGCCCCTTAAGGTGCGCAGGGCATGGCTTAAGGCATTACTTGCACCGTTTGGGGTATCGCTTCCCGTATACTGATAGCTCTCGGAAAGAGCCTCCATAATCTTTCTGCTGTTTGCCATAATGCGGTATTGCTTCTCCAGCTTTTCATCCTCGCCCGACACAAGCTGCGCCTCCGCAATCTCCCTATATTCAAACTCGGCAAGGGACTGTTCCTTTTCCTTTGAAACTTCGTCCATGGATTCCTCTTCAAGCTCCCGCCTTAGTTCCCGGCAGCGGCTCCAGAGCCTCGCCGCTTCCTCCTTTGCCTTTTCTGCGGTCTCTCCGCAATAAGCATCCAAAATCTCCCTATGTTTGTTTTTATTTAAAAGGGATTGATGTTCATGCTGACCGTGAATGTCAATCAGCGTCTCCGCCAATTCTTTTATCTGTTTTGCCGTCACCGTTTCGCCGTTGATTCTGCAGATACTCTTCCCCGCCTGCAGCTTTCGGCTGATAATAACGGTTCCGTCCTCTTCCTCCTCAAGCTCCATGCTTTTTAATTTTTCCGACAGCTTCTCACTTTTATCGGAAAAGACCAGCTCCACATAAGCGCTTTGTGCGCCCTGCCTCAGCATCTCCTTTTCAAATTTGCCTCCCAGAGCCAGATTCACGGAGCCGATGAGCAGGGATTTCCCCGCACCGGTTTCCCCTGTCAAAATATTGAGGCCGGAGCCGAATTCCACCTCAGTTTCCTCCATCAATGCCAGATTTTTTACCCTTAAACTTTGTAACATATTTTTTCTCCTTATGTACCTTCTCCGATATCTTTGCCTCTGTCTGCCCGGACAGTCTGACTGTATGGTACATAATCGTCTGCAACAGCTTTCACTTCTCAATCATTGCATGAATTTTGTTCATCAGCTTTTTCGTTTCTTCCACCGTGCGAACCGCCACCATAATCGTATCATCTCCCGCAATGCATCCCACTACTTCAGGAAATTTCAGGGCGTCAACGGCTGCCGCTACGGCCATTGCCATTCCCGATACGGTTTTTATCACCAAAATGTTCTGCGCCATATCCATGGAGGAAAATCCATCCCGCAGCACCCTGCTGTATTTATCCTCCAGAAAACGGTCCTCCTGCTTTAATACAACATATTTTTGTCTGTCCTCACCCACAGGAACCTTGGACAGCTTGAGCTCTCTGATATCCCGGGATACGGTGGCCTGCGTTACTTCAAAGCCTTCCCTTTTCAGATGTTCCACCAGAGCTTCCTGAGTCTCCACCTGACAGTTTTCAATAATTTCAATAATTTTCTGCTGCCTGCTTTTCTTCATGCCCTTTTACCATTCCCGCATCTTCCGGTTCAGTACCTCAAGGAAACTCACCTGATTCAACTGCAAAAATTCTGTGGTCTTTTCCGACTGCACAATGCGGATACGGTCCCCCGTGCGCATGGCAATCTTGTGACTTCCGTCAAAATTCGCCTCCACATCCTGCGACATATTGCCCCTGATGGGCGGAATTTCAATTTCTATCACATCCTCGGGGGACAGAATAATGCTTCTCTGATTTAAGGAATGCGGACAGATGGGGGTCATGGTAATCAATTTTGCCCTGGGCTCCACCAAAGGTCCCCCTGCGGACAGATTATAACCCGTAGAGCCGGTGGGAGTGGTGACAATCATACCGTCCGCCTTGTAATCATGCAGAAACTGTCCGTTGACATAAATATTAAAATGGATAATCTGCAGGGAGCCGCTTCTGGAAATAACAATATCGTTTAATGCCCAGCCTTCGTCCTCAGTCCTGTCTTCAAAATACACTTTGCCGTTTAACATCATACGGCTTTCCTGTTCATAGTTCCCATCCATCAGCCGGTCCAATGCCTCTTCCAAATCCTCCGGCTCAATCTCCGTCATATACCCCAAAGTGCCGAGGTTTACTCCGATAATGGGAATATGTAATTTCTTGGTTTCTCTGGCAGCCTGTAGTACCGTGCCGTCCCCTCCCAGCACCAGAATACAATCCACATCATTGGGAATGTTCTTTGCTTCCTCGCTTTCCTCACAGGTTTCCGCCTTCCAATCGGCCTCTTTCACCTTTAAAGTGACTTTTCGCCCTTTCCTCTCCAGATGACTTACCGCACGGTTGGTAATCTGAAGATTTTTGTCCTTATACTTGTTGGAATAAATCAAAAAATGCCTCATATGCTCTCTCCCTTCCCTGCAATTTATACTCGTTAATGAAAACATGTGCCGTTCAAAATGTATAACATATCTTGGTTTATTATATGATGCTTCTATAAACTATGAGAATCCCTTACCGTATCTTCTATCCGCTGCTTCCAGACTTCTTCATGGGACAATCCGTTTTTTTCCGATATCATCTGCCATAGTCTTTCCTGTGCTTCCTGCTCTGTCAGGTGTATGGTCTCCTCCGGCAGATTCTTTCTTTTCCTAAGATGTAACAGATATTCTATATTTCCTTCCGGCCCTTTAATAGGGGAATAATCCAGATGCAATACCTCAAAACCTATACTGTCCGCAAAATCAATCACTTTATGTATGACCTCTTTATGCACCTTGGGGTCTCTCACCACACCGTTTTTTCCTACCTTCTCCCTGTCCGTCTCAAACTGAGGTTTAATCAGGCACACCATCTGCCCTTCTTCTTTTAAAAGCCTAAGCGCCGGAAGCAAAATTTTAGTCAGGGAGATAAAGGACACATCCACACTGGCAAAATCTAAATCATCCTCTATCTCTTCCCTTGTCAGATAACGGAAATTTGTCTGTTCCATACAGACGACCCTCTCATCGTTTCTTAATTTCCACGCCAATTGTCCGTGACCCACATCCACCGCATAAACCTTTTCTGCGCCGTTTTGCAGCATACAATCCGTAAATCCTCCCGTGGAAGCGCCGATATCCATACAAATCCGGTTCTGTAGCGCAAACTGCCATATTTTCATGGCCTTCTCCAGCTTAAGTCCTCCTCTGCTTACATACTTTAAGGCGCTGCCCCTTACTTCAAGCTGTTTGATTTTGTCAATGTCAAAAGCGGTTCCCGCCTTATCCTCCTTCTGCCCATTCACATATACATTTCCTGACATAATGATGGCTTTTGCCTTTTCTCTTGAAGGGGCGTATCCCCTTTCCACCAAAATGACATCCAACCGTTCCTTCATGCCATCCTCCGTATGCATCCTAAGCCACAATCTCCAAAATGCGCCTCGTAATGCTGTCTGCATCAATCTCTATTTCTTGTTTTAAAAGTTCTACATTTCCGTGCTCCACATAAGCGTCGGGAATACAGATATTCAAAATTTTATTTCTTTTCTCATGGCGGTTGATACAGTCAAGCACCTTCTCCCCAAATCCGCCGCTTGCCACATTTTCCTCCATGGTGACGATAAAATCATGCTCTCTGCAGGCATCCAGCACGGCGTCTTCGTCGATGGGCTTTACAAACCGGGCATTGACAAGACTTACCTCATACCCCTTCTCCTTTAAGCCGTCCCTGACAGACTCCGCCGTCTTAACCATACTGCCCACCGCAAACAGGGCAATTCCTTTCTCCCGGTAAATCCACTCTGCCTTTCCCAGTTCAATCCGCGCCCGATGCTCCTTTAAGCCTGCATACGCAGTTCCCCTCGGATAGCGGATGGCAATGGGAGCTTCCAGCTCCACCGCAAATTTCAGCATATCGGACAACTCCCATTTGTTCTTGGGAGCGCAGATATGCATATTGGGAATTCCCGAAAGATATGTAAAATCAAATATTCCCTGATGGGTTTCCCCGTCACTTCCCACAAGTCCTGCCCTGTCTATGGCAAAGATAACCGGAAGGTTCTGAATACATACATCGTGCAGAATCTGGTCATAGGCTCTCTGTAAAAAAGAGGAATACACCGCTACAATGGGTTTCAGTCCGCCTGCCGCAAGTCCCGCCGCAAAAGTAACGGCATGCTCCTCCGCAATCCCCACATCAAAAAACCTCTCCGGATACATGTTGCGGAAGCGCTTTAACCCCGTTCCGTCCGGCATTGCCGCCGTGATTGCCACAATCCTTTCATCACGCTGTCCTAACTTGCACATCACGGTGGAAAAAATATCCGTGTAATTTGCCACCGTCCTCGGATGGGAAGGAAGTCCCGTCTCAATATCAAAAGGCTCCGCTCCATGGAATCTTGCAGGGTGACGCTCCGCAGGTCCATAGCCTTTTCCTTTGTGGGTCATAGCATGAATCAACACTGCCCCTTTGACTCTCTTTGCCACCTGTAGCAGCTTTGTCAATTCCTCAACATCATGCCCATCCACAGGTCCCAGATAAGTGATTCCTATATCCTCAAAAAACATCCCCGGTATCACCAGTTGTTTAAAACTGCTCTTCACCTTACGGATGCGGCTGACCATGTTGTCCCCTCTGGGAGTTCCTTTTAAGGCATTATACACTCCGCTTTTTAAGTCCAGATAACTGCTGGCGGTACGGATATTGTTCAAATATTTGGACATCCCGCCCACATTCTCGGAAATAGACATATTATTGTCGTTTAAAATAATAATAAAATTGGTTTCCAATTTTGAGGCATTGTTAAGCGCCTCGTACGCCATGCCTCCCGTGAGGGAACCGTCACCGATTACGGAAACCACGGTGTTTGTCTCGCCCTTGATATCTCTGGCTTTCACGAGCCCCAATCCCGCAGAAATAGAAGTGGAGCTGTGTCCTGTGTCAAAAGCGTCAAAATTACTCTCTTTTCGTTTGGGAAATCCGCTCATGCCATGAAACTGGCGCAGACAGTCGAATCCGTCCTTCCGGCCGCTCAATAATTTATGAGTATAGGACTGATGTCCCACATCCCAGATAATCTTATCCTCCGGCAGATTCAGCGACAAATGCAACGCCATGGTAAGCTCCACCGCACCCAGATTGGAACCCAGATGCCCTCCCGTAACGCTGATTTTCTCTATAAGAAACTGCCTGATTTCCTCTGCCAGCGCTTCATAGTCCGCCTTGTCAATCTTCTTAATATCATTGGGATTTTCAATCTGTTCTAAAAACATAATTTTTCCTCATTTCCGCTTGAAAACAGCTTGTGGCAGCGACTATTTCCTGCGGTGAATCAAGTTTAAGATTAATTGCTTTAAAAATTCATTCCCCGAAAAACCTTCCAATATCGCCACGGCCTCTTCGGAAAGCCCCGCCACATCCTGCCGGGATTTCTCCAGACCGTTTATGGTCACATAGGTCTGCTTATGATTCTGAGCGTCACTTCCCGTAGGTTTACCAAGTTCGCTGCTATCCCCCGTCACATCCAATATATCGTCCTGAATCTGAAAAGCAATGCCCACATTATAAGCGCATTTTTCCATAGCGGCAACATCCTGCTCTTTTGCCCCTGCAAGAATGGCACCCACCATCATAGCCGTCTGGATTAATGCCGCCGTCTTGTTTTCATGGATAAAAAGCAACTGCTCTTTTGTCAAAGGCTCCTCCTGCTTCTCCGCCTCGATATCCGCAGTCTGTCCTCCGATCATGCCATAAACGCCTGCTTTTTTTGCAAGCACCCCAAGCGCTTTTGCAATCCGGCTATAGGATTCCAAAGAAGCGTCTGCGATTTCAAAGGCGGAAACCGCCGTTTCAAAAGCATAATTTAACAGTCCGTCCCCCGCAAGGATTCCCATGCCGTCGCCATAAACCTTCCAGGTGGTCTTCTTTCCTCTGCGGTATTCATCGTTATCCATCGCCGGCAAGTCATCGTGCACCAGCGAATAAGTATGAATCATCTCAAGCGCCGCCATAAAAGGCTCCACTATATTACCGCTTCCGCCGAACATCCGATAAGTTTCCTGCATAAACATGGGGCGCAGGCGTTTTCCCCCTGCCATAAGGCTGTAGTTCATGGCTTCCAGAACTGTTTTCTGATGGCCTTCCTCCTTTGGCAGATATCTTTTTACGATATTTTCTATCTCTATGGTCTTTTTCTGCAAAAGTCCCTGAAATTCCTGCTCTTCCATAATATCCTCCATGCCGCCTTATTCTTCCAGACCGCCTTCCTGCGTCAGCTTAAGCACCTTTTTCTCCACTCTGTCTATCTGATCGTTACAGACCTTTAAAACCGCCATTCCCTCACTATACGCCTTAAATGCATCCTCAAGGGAAATATCATCCGATTCCAACTGCTCTATGGTCTTATCCAGCTTGGCAAAATTTTCTTCCAGACTTAGCTGTTCTGACTTCTTTGACTGTTTTTCCGTAGCATCACTCATCGGCTTTCTCCCTTTCTAACTCTGTCACATCCGCATAAATCATGCCGTCGCTGACTCTTATTTTCACGGACTGTCCCTCTTTTACCTGTTTCACGGAGCGGATATTTTTACCTTTTTCATCTTCCACATAGGAAAATCCGCTGTTTAACTTCTGTATGGGTGATAATCCTTTCATTCGCTCCATATACAGGGCAAACTCCTGCCTTTTATATAAAAGAACCTCTTTCATGAGCTTCCGCAGGCGTTCCTCCGCCTGTGCGCACTGCATTTTCCTGTCCCTGATGCGCCTTTCGGGACTTAGATAGCCAATCCGCATTTCATACTGTCTGATATGCTCCCTGCCCGATTGCAGCCGCCTCCGCATCAGCTTCTCCAGACTGCTTTTATAAGCTTCCAAATCCTCCAGAACATCCCTGATATCCGCCACCGCGAGCTCCGCAGCCGCAGAAGGAGTCGGTGCCCTCAAATCCGCCACATAATCCGCAATCGTGGTATCGGTCTCATGCCCCACCGCAGAAATAATGGGAGTCATACAGTCAAATATTGCCTGTGCCACTTCCCTCTCGTTAAATGCCCACAAATCTTCTATGGAACCGCCGCCACGGCCCACAATTATCACATCCACACCGTAGTTGTCCAGCGCGCGGATGCCTGCCACAATACTTTTTGCCGCCGCTTCACCCTGCACAATAGCCGGATAAAGGATAATCTGCACATAAGGATTCCTTCTGGAGGCAATCTGAATAATATCCCGGACTGCCGCTCCCGTATCCGCCGTAACTACACCCAAAGTCTTTATATATTTGGGAATGGGCTGTTTGTACTCCCGGGCAAACATTCCCGATTCCTCCAACTCTCTCTTTAACTGCTCATACTTTTCATAAAGAAGACCTGCGCCGTCCAACACAATCTGCTTGGCATAAAGCTGGTATTTGCCGTCCCGCTCATACACATCCACCGTGCCGCCCACAATCACCTGCTGCCCTTCGCAAAGTCGAAAAGAAAGCCCCTGCCGATTGCCGGCAAACATCACGCAGTTCACCGTTCCCTTAGAATCCTTTAAAGTAAAATAAATATGTCCAGAGGAATGATACTTGCAGTTACTAACCTCTCCTTTGACAAAAAGAGCCTGTAACAAATAATCCTGCGTGAACATATTTTTAATATAAGAATTCAGTTGACCTACTGTATATATGCTCCGAATTTCAATCACCCAGCTTTACTATTTTGGCGAGAACCGCATTCACGAAACCGCCTGAATTTTCCTGACCGTACTGCTTTGCAATCTCCACCGCCTCGTTAATGGCAACACTGCCGGGGATATTATCATCAAAAAGAATTTCATATACGGCAAGCCTCAGGACAGTAACTTCCACCTTGCCCATTCTGGTGATATCCCAGCCTTCGGCATATTGATTGATTATCCCGTCTATCTCGGAAAGCTTCTCCGATATCTTTTGATATTTATCCTCAATGTACGCTGCATCCTTTTCGGATTTTATACTTTCGCTGTCTTCTAAAAACAGCCGCACCTGCTCCGGCATATCTTCCATATCATTAAATTCTATCCGAAAAAGAAGTTTGAAAATATGCTCTCGTAACTCGTGTCTTCCCATGTCCTGCTTATCCCTTGTCAATTATCCTTTTTTCATAATAACGCCTGCAATACGGATATTGACATCACTACAGGTAAGCCCCGTCATGTTTTCAATAGCGCTCTTCACCTTATTCTGCACCAACTGACAGGTAGCAGGAATATTGTAGCCGTATTCCATGGTAACTGTTAAATCAACGGTAACATTATTTTCCAGAACATCTACGCGGACGCCCTTGGTCAGCTTCTTCATGCCCACCTTGCTCATCAGTTCATTCGTAATATTCCCTGCCATGGAGCTGACGCCGTCCACCTCAATCGCTGCAAGAGATGCTATCATTGACACCACATCGTCAGCAATCTGTACCGCGCCGATATTTTCATCCTGTTTTAAAACAACTGCTTTCTTATCTATTTCCTTTTCCATCCCGAATCCTCCTTTAAAAGATATCTGTTTTATTATACCATGTGCGCAGAAAATCAAGCGGCTGCGCAGCAGACATTTGATTTTCAAGCCATGGATATCTGTATAATGCGCCGCGCAGCGGCGACAAGGCAGCGCAAGCTGACTTGAATTCTGCGGTAGCAGAATCATTATACCATAAAGCCACATACTTTGTCATCATAAAAAGTCCGAAAAATAACTAATCCGTCCAAAACATAAAGGACAACTGCTTTTCATTGCAGGCATAGGAAACTTCCTTCTCTTTCCCATCCTCATCCATAAAATCCAATATTTTCCGTTCGTCTATTAACAGTCTCTTCATCTCTTGGAAACAGTTTATATTATCACATTTAATCGTTACATTTTCTTTCTGCCGCTCCCTTGCCCCCTCAAACAAATCTGCCATTCGCTCTTCGTCATATTCCGAAAATAAGGCCCCTTCCTTCACATAATAGTTATCGGTCTGGGCAATGCACATGGGCATAGGCAGCAATCCGCTCAAAATATGAGTGCGCAGAAGCTGCTCCGTATCCACGCAAAGATAGTCATAATTTACGGTATTTTCCAGATACCTTGTCCCTTCTTCTTCCTGTTTCTGATAGGATGCGTCCCCCCATGTAGTATCCACATAATAATAATCTCCATCCGCTTTCACCAGATTCCATGAATGGGCTTCTCCCGTATCCACACTTCCCTGCACAAGCACACACTCAATACCCATCTTTAAAAGCAGATACTGTGTTGCTTTGGCATAGCCCTGACACACCGATTTATGATTCACAAACACCGAATAAATATTCTGGTTATCCTCCGCCGTTAAATCATATTCCGTATTTTCAATCAGTGTTTCATATACATATTTTACTTTATCATAATCGTAACCCCATGAAGGAGCCTCTTCGAGCAGCACATCCGCCGCCTCTTCTATCTCTGAGCGCCTCTTCTGTGCCTCCTCTTTTTCCATGGCATAATTTCCGGAAAATGTAATCGCGGTGGTTCGGAGTCCCTTCAGATACTGATTATAAGAATAACCGTTCACATAAAAAAGTTCCGGATGGTCAATCATAACGCATTGGAAAATAGTATCGATGCAGGTTTCATCCAGACCGGCATCCAGCCCTTCCTTTGACAGCTTTACTTCTTTTCCCATGCCGCCCAAAATGCTTTCCATATCCCGATACCAGATTTGTTCCGCTTCCGATAAGCTGTCATAGGCAAAGTGTCCCGCCTCCGCCATCAGAAAACCTTCCGTCTCTTCCGTCTCCCCTGCGGGTTTTAGGATTTTTTCATCCGCTATATGCTCTTTTAATTCGCCGGCAACATCCCTGATTCCTACACTTCCGCCATCCATATACAACTCTTGGCTGACATTGTTCAAAATTTCCGAAAACGCCCCCTCCTTTGAGCTGCTTTTCATCAAAAAAACGCCCAAAAGCAGGAGGAACACACCGAAAATTTTCAGGAAGATTTTCCTCCCATTACTCTGAAATTCAAATTCCTCAAGATTGTCCATCCCGTCTTTATTCATTAACCTCCATGATTCCGCTTCAGCGGAATCTCAAATCTGGATGAAGAATGCCCGAATTTGGGGCATTCTTCGGTGTGAGATTTAGTACTTCTTAGGCGGCTACGCCGCCTTTGCGAAACTGCCCATTGGCATGAGCTTTAGAAGTACTTCTCACGCTAATTCCTTCCAAACTCCGTGAGCACCAGCCCTTTATTCCGTTCCACTGTCATGCCCACGCTCCATGCATTGACAAATAATAACAAAGGGTTGCCCCTCATATCCTTTACCTTTTTCATATCCGAAGTTCCCGTGAGCTTTTCCAAATCCACCTCATCCTTGTTTTCAATCCAGCGGATATGCTCATAGGGTAGATTTTCCAATCGAATTTCCACATTATACTCATTCTCCAGACGGTATTTCAACACATCAAACTGCAAAACACCCACCACGCCTACAATGATTTCCTCCATACCGGTATTGAACTCCTGAAAAATCTGAATGGCGCCCTCCTGAGCAATCTGCTCCACTCCTTTTACAAACTGCTTTCTCTTCATGGTATCCACCTGTCTTACCCTTGCGAAATGCTCCGGCGCAAAGGTGGGAATTCCCTCATATTGGAATTTCTCCTTCGGCATGCAGATGGTGTCTCCGATAGAAAAAATTCCGGGATCAAACACGCCGATAATGTCCCCCGCATAGGCCTCCTCCAAAATTTTCCTCTCATCCGCCATAATCTGCTGGGGCTGGGACAGGCGCATCACTCTGTCCCCCTGCACATGGCGCACCTCCATATTGGCGTCAAATCTGCCGGAACAGATACGCATAAAGGCTACCCTGTCACGGTGGGCTTTATTCATATTCGCCTGAATCTTAAAGACAAATGCACTGAACTCATTTTCCACAGGGTCGATGATTCCCACATCCGCTTTTCTGGGCAGGGGGGTAGTGGTCATATTTAAAAAGTGCTGCAAAAATATTTCAACGCCGAAATTAGTAAGTGCGGAACCGAAACATACCGGGGTCAGATCGCCTGAGCGCACCTGTGTCAAATCAAACTCCGCGCTTGCGCCGTCAATCAGCTCAATCTCTTCCAAAAGCTTGTCTGCGGCTTCCTCCCCGATAAATTCCCTAAGTTTTTCTTCCTCTGCCACGGGAATCTCCGTTGCCGTACCTTCCTTGGTTCCCTTCTCCGTATCCGCATAACAAATCACGCATTTCTTTTCCCTGTCATATACCCCTTTGAAGCTCTTTCCCGAACCGATGGGCCAGTTTAAAGGACATGTGGCGATACCAAGCTCCCTCTCGATTTCATCCAGAAGCTCAAAAGTGTCGCCTGCATCCCTGTCCATTTTGTTGATAAAGGTAAAAATGGGAATCTTCCGCATCACACAGACCTTGAAAAGTTTTCTGGTCTGCGGCTCCACGCCCTTGCTTGCATCAATCACCATCACCGCGGAATCCGCCGCCATAAGGGTGCGGTAAGTGTCTTCCGAGAAATCCTGATGCCCCGGCGTGTCCAGAATATTGATGCAGTATCCGCCATATTCAAACTGCAGCACGGAAGAGGTTACGGAAATTCCCCTCTCCTTTTCTATCTCCATCCAATCGGATACCGCATGTCTTGCAGTCGCTTTTCCCTTAACGCTTCCCGCCAGATTGATGGCTCCTCCGTAAAGGAGAAATTTTTCCGTGAGAGTCGTCTTACCCGCATCGGGGTGGGAAATAATAGCAAAGGTACGGCGGCGGTTAATTTCTTCTGTATAATTATTCAATGTCGTTTCCTCCATGGTTGTAATATACTATTTTACTTCTTTCACGGCACAAACAATCATAAATCGGTACCATTCGGAAGAATCCGCTTGCGGATTCTTCGCGGAATGACTTAGATTTTCTTAGGGTGGGTACTTTCCAACCTTAGAAAATCTTCATTCCGTTCACACTTCTATCGAATCCAGACTTCATGCATCATCTCTTTGCCTGCTGTACCGGTCTCCATTCCAAAATATGCAAGCACAGTCGCCCCAATATCGGCAAAACTCTCTCTCGTACCGAAATTATGGGGTTTCACATAATGCCCATACATCAAAAAGGGCGTGTATTCTCTGGTATGGTCGGTGGTTGCCGTATAAGCCGGGTCACAACCGTGGTCAGCGGTAATCATGAGAATATCCTCTTTCCTCATTTTTCCCAGAATCTCCGGTAACTTTTCATCAAAATAGGAAAGCGCTCTGGCATATCCGTCCACATCCCGCCTGTGTCCGTAAAGCATATCATAGTCCACCAGATTAATAAAGCAGAGTCCTTCAAAATCCTTGTCCAGATACTTTAGTGTCTGTTCGATTCCCTCGGCATTTCCGCCGGTATAAACCGATTCCGTAATGCCCTTTCCGGCAAAAATATCCTTGATTTTGCCCACGGCAATCACATCTTTTCCGTTTTCCGAAAGACGGTCTAACATGGTAGGTTCCGGCGGCAGAACAGAGAAATCATGCCGTCTTTTGGTGCGGGTATACTTGCCGCTCTCCCCTGTAAAGGGACGGGCAATCACCCTTCCCACACCATGCTCACCTTTTAAAATTTCTCTTGCCATTTTACAGTATTCATAAAGCTGCTCCACCGGCACCACATCCTCATGCGCCGCAATTTGAAAAACACTGTCCGCCGAGGTATAGACAATCAGCTTACCCGTGCGCACATGTTCCTCCCCATAATCCCTGATAACCTCCGTCCCGGAATAGGGTCTGTTGCAGAGGATTTCCCGTCCTGTCGCCCTGCTAAACGCCTCCAATATTTCTTTCGGAAAACCATTCGGATAAGTGGGCAGGGGTTTCGGGGACCGGATGCCTGCTATCTCCCAATGCCCTATCGTAGTATCTTTTCCCTTAGAACGCTCTGCCATACGGGCAACCGCCGCCGTGTGAGCGCAGTACCTATGCTCCTCCATGCCCATATCCACCCCGTCAATATGAAATAATCCCATCTTCTGCAAATTAGGCAGGGAAAAATACGGACTTTCCGACACACTTTTCAAGGTATTTACATTAACATCCCCATATTCCGCCGCATCCGGCATTTCCCCTATGCCAAAGCTGTCAAGTACAATCAAAAAAACTCTCTTCATAAATGAATGTCCCTTTATCTTAATCAGTCTGCAGCATCTGCCTAAGTGCGAAGGAAATCACCAAGCCTGAGTAACATCTCCTGCCAAGTGATTTCTATGATTCGCAAAGCAAATGAATTCCTTTTTATTCTACCCCATTTTTACCCTATTGTATATATATTTTTTTCTCTTCTACTGTGTCTCAACCGTGCTGATAATAATATTTTCCGCCGCAATATCCGTTTTTCTGGTGACAATGTCCTCTATCTGTGCCATCTGGGCATCGCTTAAATCCGGGGCATTCACCACCACATCAACCCCGTCTCCCGTAATGCTGACCACCACATCCTGAAATCCCTTTGCCTCTAACAAAATTTCTGCCGCAGCTTCCTTTTCCGCAATCTGGGTCATCTCCACCATACTGTTTACGGCATCCTGTTTCTGCGTGTCCGTCAGCCCGGCGCTCTCGATGATATTCATTAAAGTTTCCTTATTCTTTGCTCTTGTCTGTTCCTTTAACAGCTTTGCTTCGGAAAGAATCTCCACTCCCACGGATGCCGTAAACACTGCCTCGCCCGGTATTTCTCCCTCATCAGGCTTTGCCTTTGCCACTTGCATATCCGCATCTAAATAATTCTCTACGGCAATATCCGATTCCGAATCCAGACTGTCGATTTCCAAAGGCTGCGGAGAAATCAAATCTTCCTCCGACAAATCAAGCAGGTCTTCGGTAGTATATTGATCCGTAATCACCCCGCTTAAATCTGCTGTATTTTCCACATTTCCATCATTAACCGTCACAATTTCCTCTTCCAGATTGGTCCCCGCAAATTGCAAATATCCTGCAATCGCTATCATAATCGCAAGTGCGGTAATCATAAGCTGATTTTTCTTTACTAGACTTTTCACTGTACTCTCCCTTTTTGCGTTTTACTAGTTTATTGTATGAGCTTGTAAACTGATATATGCTAGTTTGTTTCCTGCATTTTTACCACCTTCACCTCATTGGCTTCCAGGTCAAAAAGTGCCTGAACAATCTCCGTGATATTTTTATCCACTGAGCCCTTTCCGGCTCCCTGGGCAACCACTACGACCCCCTTCACCTGTGGAAACAGAGTCTTCACCACATAGGGTATACTGTCGCTTCCCTCCGCTTTATAAACAGTGGATTCCTGCTCCTCGGTCTGTGTGATAATCCGGCTTCCGCCCTCCGAATCCGCCTCATTTGTCTGAGAACGGCTGTAAGCATTATCCTTCTCAATCACTATTTCCGGGGAAGCGGACAAAGTTATCATAGCGCGCACCTTGCCCACCCCATAAGCATTTGACAGAATTTCCTCCAACTCCCTCTCAAGCTTCTTCCTGTACTCATCCTCGGAAAAATCTGTATAAGTATACAGTTCCCCCTGCGTTTTCCTACTGTCCTTTATCGCGTTCAAATCGGCTGCTTCCTCGCCCTGCCTGCCGTTTTCGGATTTTTCGCCGGTTTTTACAGGCAGCGCAATGATAAAAAGAAGAATGCCCGCCAATACCAGAATAACAAGATTATCCCTTTTTTTAAACCACTGTTTCCAGCTCTCCTTTACAGGAATTTCCCTTATCATTTTTTGTAATCTGTCAATCCTACCGCCCATATTCTTCATCCAATCCTATGATTATTTTTTCTACCCTTTCAATTTCCCTTACTTTTTCTGACGGTTCCTGATTCCCTGCTTCCTTTGCCTGTTCCTCTGTAGACCCGCCTTCAGATTCCTCCGCCGCTCCCAATGCTTCCTGCTTTTCCTGCTCCAACGCTTTTTGCACCTCCCGGAGAGTCATGTTCTCCAATATCTGCTCTGACCGGGAAATCTCTTCCATGCTGTCCGCCATTCCTGCATAAAACTGCTCCTGAAACTGTAGAAATTTTTCCTTTTGCCCCTTCTCCCCACCTAAGTGAAACAGGCTGCTCACGGGCTGTAAAATCTGCATCAGCACCATCACGCTCACCAACAGCTTCATATATTTCTCATAGGAGCCGTTGGGTCTGAAATGGGTGATGGTCTGGGCACACACCATAAAAATACCAATCTGGCAGATCGATTTCAAAAAAGCGGACTGCATCTTCTCACCCTCCCGTGTTGGCTGCCGCCACAATAGATATACAAATCAGAAACATCAGCATGGCGGTTCCCGCCGCCTGAAAGAGCAACATTCCCGCATCTCCCGTATGATTGGTGCAGGCAGTGATTCTTTTATCACTGATAATTCCCATAAACGCTGCGGCACACTTGATTAGAAATGCAGTAAAAAATATTTCTAAAAGAGGAATCGCACACAATCCTAAGAGAAGAAGCAAAAGTACCACTCCGATGCTGTTTTTGATGATTATCGCCGAACCCACCGCCAGCTCTACAATTCCCTTTGCCGCACTGCCTACTCCCGGCACTGCCGCCACCGCCTTTTGTAAAGCCGACGCCTTCACGGAATCTACCGCAGGACTGATTACCGCCTGAAACAGACTAAGCCCGGTCACAACGCCCAAAATAGCCTTTAGTATCCACCCGATACTCTTTTTTAACAATTCCACAAACAAGGACAGTTTTTCTTCGCTAAAGATGCCGTTGACCACGGACAATATCACATGACTGTAAATCAGAGGCAGAACCACGCCTGTCAGAATACTCTCCACTCCGTAAATAAGCAGTAACAAAGTCTGATAATACGAGTTTACCGTTACGGGTCCCGTTGCCACTCCCACCGCCAATAGATAAGTGGGCACCAAAAGTTTGACAAAAAGCACAATATTTTCCATAAGGCTGTAAGCGCTCTGCGCCATCTGCACAAAACATTTTAACAGCACAGCCGCCAGCAGCAGATACACAAAATAAAAACTCAAGTCCGCCACCTGATGCTTGTCAAATATCTCTACAAAATGGGTGAGCAAAGCGGAAATCACCCCAAGGGCGACAAGCCATATCAGAATATTTTTCATGCCCAGAATACCGTCCGTCATTCCCGCTATATTTCCCTTAATAAAATTGCTCAGGGCCCCCATTACATCCCCGGACATCACCTGCAGAAAAAGTTCCTCAAAAGAGATATCGCTCCGGGGAAATAAAGTCCTCATTCCCTCCTGCAGATTGTCCATTCCATATTCCTGCCAGATTTCATCCAATCCAATCATAATCCTCCATATCGCTCTGCGGCGCAGCCGTCACAACAAATCAAGGTATCATAAACTCCTGCATCTGCTCTATTACTGCAAACAATATGGGAAGCCCCGCAAACATCACCGAGAGTTTTCCCAGAATCTCAATCTGGTCCGCCACTGCGCCAAATCCTCCGTCTTTGCAGATGCCTGCGCTGAATTCACAAATATAAGTAATACCCACCACCTTTAACAAAGTGGACAGATAGCCTCCCCCTCCTCCCAGATAATTTTGTATCAGGGAAAGCTGTCCCATCACGGCTTCCATCCGCTTTAACACATAACAGAAAATAAGGATGCTCAGTGCGAATCCCATATACACTCCGTACTCCGTTTTCTGCCCCTTAAACTGCACCGCAAGCAGCACCCCTACAATTCCCATCATTCCCACCTTTACAATTTCCGCCATAAAATCCCCCTATATGAAACCACAATTCAGATTTAAAATGAAAAAAGCGTCTGCACGGTACTGAATAAATCATAAATATAAGGCACAATCCAGGTAAGCACCAGAAGCAGCCCCGCAAGACTCACCAGAAAAGCCTGCTCTTCCCTTCCGCTGTGTTTCAAAACCTGATTTAAGATTGTCACTAAAATTCCCACCGCCGCTATTTTGAAAATCAGACTTACTCCCATGCTCAGCCCACCGTTTTCCTTTCGTTATTCTGGTATATAGGTATTTGTGAAACTTAAACTTTCATAAACCGAGTTGGGCAGATTGCATGTTCCACAAGCAGACCCTTGAAAAACGCTGGTACTTAGATGCTGTACTTTAGCATCTTATGTACCACTGCGTTTTTCACGGAGCGAGAGCGCGTCTGCGGTGGAATGTGCAATTTGCACAACGACACTCTACAAAAACTAGAGTTTCGCAAATGCCTATTCTGGTATATATGAGGATTCTATAACAATATGAGAATAAACAGCAGCCCGCACATAGTGCCCAATCCCACCGCAATTCTGCCTTTTGCCTCCGTTTCCCGCTCCAGAACATTCACCGTCTGTCCCAGCTTTTCCCGGCTTTGCTCCATCCATTTTAACTGCATGGCGCCATCCGCAAAACTGCTCTTTTCCGCAAATCTTAAAAACAATTCCTTGTCCGATTTTGTCAAAGGAAGCTGTTCCAGACACTGCCCCATATGCTTTGAAAAAACCTGTCCAAAACCTGCCCCTGTATTTTTCTTCATTTCCTCATAAATATGTATCAGGCACTTTCCAAAAGGTTCCCCGGCCTGCTCTCCAATCTGTCTGCAGCATTCCGGCAGGGTGGATTTTCCATACCGTATCTCGCTCATCAGCATATCCAATATTTCCCCCATCCGGCGAAGCAGTTTTGCCCGCTCGCGAAACTGCTGCCTATACCAGACTCCTATTCCGAAGCAGCCCGAAAGAATCATGATTCCTCCCACTATACGAAGCATGTACTTCCTCCCTTTTCAAAATATCCGAAATTGTCGGTTCTCCGTTTTTTCTGGACAATACCAGAAATAAATCAAACAAACCATTCCCGGTAAATTCCTCCCTGCCAAGACGCCCCGCCGCGTCCTCCATATTTTCCCCATGTACGGTAGCAAGCATTTTGCTGCCACAGGATGCCGCCACATGAAGAGCTTTCATATCTTCCTCCCCACCCAGTTCGTCCACCGCAATGACCTGCGGCGCCATGGAGCGAAGCAGCATCAGCATCCCCTTCACCTTCGGACAGGCATCCAGCACATCCGTCCTCATACCCACATCATTCTGGGGATGCCCCAGATAAGAGCCGGCAATCTCCGAGCGCTCGTCCACCAGCCCCACGCACAGTCCGGGATGCTCCCTGCTCCCATCGGATATCTGACGCACCATATCCCGCAAAAGTGTGGTTTTTCCACATCCGGGCGGAGAGATAATCAGCGTATTTTTTACGGTATTTCCCTGATACAGACAAGGCATGATACCGTCCGCCGCCCCTTTTATCTGATGGGAAACGCGGATATTCATATAATAAATATGCTTTATGGTGCGCACACTGCCATCGTCATTTAAAACCGTCTGCCCCGCCAGACCGATGCGATGTCCTCCTGCAACCGTGATAAATCCCTGTTTCAGCTCATCTTCAAAGGCATAAAGGGAATAATGGCAGATATGCTGAAGCATTGCTTCCATCTCCTCCTCGTTGATGCCGCAGGCTCCAAACTGTCCTTCCAGAAAATTTCCCTGTGCATCCAGATACCATTCCCTTCCGCCCTTACGGATACATATGGGCTTTCCTGCCCTCAGACGGATTTCTTCTATCAAATCCTGCTGTGACGCCGCCTTTTTCCAGAACGCCCGTTTCTTTTCCGGGAATAATTGCAGCAAATCCTCTTTCATTTTGTACATACCTTTCCGCCGCCTGCCGGTCCAAATACCATGCGGGCAAGTCAACTCTGATACCCTATATATATGAAGCCTTGTCCGAGATATGACCTGATTTTAGATTTTATTTTTCAAAAAAGTTTAAACGGCTCTTGACATATTGCCAAAACGAAAGTATGATAAGGGCAGTAAAGATATTATCAAATTGATAATATGTGATTTCCCATATATTATATGGCGATATAATATATAATAGTGAAAGGTAGGGCCCGTAAATGAAAAAGGATAAATCGGCACTGTGTATCCCCTTTGAAGCAGAAGACTTTACGGAGACGGATATCGGAGCAAGGATAGAGGAGGCTGTGGAGGAATACAACGCGGTCGTGGATAAATACGGACTTATGCACTGCAATCCCGCACCAAAAACAAAAGCCTATGATAAAATGTATTCCGCAATTAGTATGCTCTCCTATTTTGGAGCTTATCTGCCGAATGAGTTCAGGCGGACCATTGATATTTTGTTGTTCGCAACAGTGGGAAGACAAAGAGACAAAATGATATGGAAGTACGGCGCCGACGAACATGCAGCGGATATCATGGGAATGCTTATGGACGAGCTTGATGAATTATCTGAGGAAGACTATGGGAAATTGATGGACAGTTTTCTGGAACCGCTGGACAAATGGAGAGCCTTAAAAGTCCCGAAGTGCCGTTCCAAAGGCGCTTACGCGCTGGTGTACGAAATCGTCCGGCAGTGTTATGAACATAAGGCGTACCACACCGCGTTGAAATTGGCGGGACTTCTGTACATTGCCGACGAACAAAAAAAGATGCCTAACCTTGTCAAAACATTTCTGCTTATGGGGAAGATTTTGTATGAACTGGGATATATGGAAGCTGCAAAGAGATGCTTCCTGTTCGCGGGTGAGGATACCGATGGCCAATGCCTAAAGGACATTCCGGAGCAATATCACTCCTTACTGCTACAGGAAACAAGGCTGAAAATATCCGATAAAGCTTTGGAAAAACAAAAGGCGCTGCTCGACTCCAAAAAGCGGGATGATGAGCGCAAAGAACTTGGCGGAAAAGCGCTGGATATCTACAAGGAGTACGAAGGTGGCGACCTTAAGGAAAGACAGAAAGGAGTCAATACCGCTCTTAAGGTGTTCACGGAGGAACCGGAGAATTATGAGGCAGCGGCATATCTTTACTTCATGGCGGCGAATGTCTATTTTAAAAATAACAATATCAACACAGCATATAACTGTATAAAAGCAGCCTACGACTGCAAAAACGGCAGCCAAAACGGTAGAATCCTTCTCTTCAGGGCACTCATACTCGGCAAAATGGGCAGAATCAACGAGGCGCATCTTTATGTGTTCCGCAGCTATCTTCTGGAAAGCATAACGGATATCATGGGAATGATATTAGACGATCTCATGATTCATCGGCGATGCTTCATGTCGGACGACGATTATGCGGTATTGCTGGAAGAACTTGCCCCGCCGCTGTATAAATGGAACGCCCTGAAAGCCCCGGAATGCCGTGCCGAAGGCGCTTACGAGCTGATGTATGAAATCATCCGATACTGCCATAGGCGTAAGGCATACCGCACCGCGGCGAAATTATCGAAATTATTGTATGTTATGGATGACTTCGGAAAGAAGTCTAACCGCGCAAAAACAAATATACTTGTAGGAAAGATTCTATACGATCTGGGGTATCGGGATATCGCGGAGATGTGCTTTTTGTTTGCGGACAAGGAAACCGACGGCAAAGGCTGGGAGGTTCTCCCCGAAAGATACCTGTGGTATGACAATCACTACAACAGAGTCAAGCCGGAATTTGTGTTTTCACATCCGGAGATGCGGAATAAAGAGCAGGCGCAGGAGCAGAAAAAAGCGGTCGCGAGGCGCAAAAGAACTGCCGCGAAGGCGCTGCGAATCTATCAAAAATACGCACAGGGCGATACCGAAGAGCGTCTGGAAGGAATAGACGCGGCTTTCAAGGCGTTTAAAGAAGCGCCGGAAGTCTACGAGGAAGCGGCATATCTTTATTTCCTGAAAGCGAATATCTACCTCGAAGCGTATGATTTTGGAAGCGCATACGACTGCATAATGAAAGCATACGACTGCAAAAACGGAAACAAAAATGCTATGGTTCTTCTCGGCATAACGACCATACTCCGCAAACAGGGCAGAAAAACCGAGGCAACCGCTTATGCGCTCCGCGCTTATCTCCTTCTCGGCAGAAAATTCGTTCTGGAAACCCTTGGTGAAAGCGCTTTGGAAGCAGTGGAAAAATATTTATTTTGAAATCTAGCAGGAGGAATGAAAAGAGATGCCAAACAATAAATCGAAATACCGCATCAAAGTGGAGCATGTTGTTTTTGACACCGCGGACTGCGATGTTTACATAGACTATGACAAAGCAAGAAACCATCTGGCGGTGACAGTAACATCAAGTTTAGGCAAGATAGCACGGTCTGACAAAGAATGGATAGACGAATCAAGCTATGGCATGTGCACCTTGGAAACCAAAGATCTGGATACTTTAAGGGAGATTGCCGATGCCATTTTGGACAAACAGTGGCTGTGGGGCTCCGGCAACAAAAAAACGCCCTTTGAGGACGAAAGCATCAAGCGGGATGTGCTGAAACAGCTCCACGATGCCCGTGTCGACCTTCCGGATTTCGTAGCGGAAAAACTGAAAGAGGGCGGCTTTGACGATATCACGGACAGTGAAGGGTGGACAAATCTCTCGAAATTTATCGAAAGGCTCAACCATACATACCACCTTCACATTCCCCGCGCACTGATGTTGGACCTACCGAATGTTGACAGGCGTATTCTCATAAAAGCTCCCGCTTTTGAGAAGGTCTATGCAGGAACCGGCTGTCATCGGTATCACCGGGACCCCGATAAATTCTTCATAACCTACCGTGAATAAGAGGGCTTGATTTCTCCGGGATATAAAGCTAACATCCGGCTTTTCAAGTCTTCCATCATCTGCATGCCTTTTTCCGATGTGGCAAAAAACTCATTATCCTTCACATCCTTATACGGAACAGCGGTACCATAGATACCGACATCATCCTCCGATATAGGGACTATCACATTCGGATGCCCCTCATAGGAAAACACGGGAGCAATAAAAAAATCATCATACAGCTTAACTGCCGGTTCGCCCGTTCTCCTGTCCTCAGTTACCGCTTCCCCAAACACCAGATATTCCGTCCCGACCTCCATGATGTTTACAAATCCCCTTTGGATGCTATCAACCCATCTATCGTATCCATCAGATTCATTAGTCGGCTTTAAAGATAAGTGCCAATGGTCGGAAACAATATACATTTCTTTCCCCTTTTCCAATTCACTGCCTGCATATACTTCCTTTATCACTACCTTCTGCCTGTCCCCGCGGTACAAATGCTCGATTTCCCCAACCGCTTCCACCCTTAGAATTATGGCTGCATCGGGCAGGCTCCTGGACATGGCAGCACAGGCACGCTCTGTAAGGTCTTCCGATAATTCGGCAACATAAAGCTGCTCCAGATAATTTTCCTGTGCCACCAGATTCTTATAGGTCTGTTTTTTCACCATGCCAAACACCATTGCCGCCATAAATACCCCTGCGGTAAAGAACCATAACAGCTTCCGCCTCATAAGCCCGCCTCCTGCTTTCTTACCTGACCGTTTTCCACTCTGTACCATTCATCCGCCAGAATCTGGATATCCTCTTTATTGTGGCTTGCCACCAGAATCAGGGCACCCCTTTCTTTTTCCTCTAAAATAACCCTCCGGATTTCCTCCACACCCGTTTCATCCAGGGCATTGGTCGGTTCGTCCAGCATAATGACATCCGGTTTTTCCATAATTGCCTGAGCGATGGCAAGGCGCTGCTTCATGCCCAGCGAATATTTGCCGTATACCCTTTTGTCCTGCGGGTCCAAGCCCACGCGGGCAATGGCACGGATAATCTCTTCCTTCCCTGTTTTCTTTGTTAAGCCGGCAAGATATGTGAGATTCGCCACCCCCGTAAGGTCAGGGTACAGACCCGCATTTTCTATGACAATCCCCAGACTCGGCAGTACGGAAAAATCCTTGTGCAGTGTTTTCCCTCCCCACACGATGCTGCCGGAATCAATTCCCATGAGTCCCGACAAGGCACGGAACAGCATGGTTTTTCCCGAACCGTTCCTGCCGACAACCCCATATACATTCCCGCTTTTTAAGTCGAGGCTTACATCGGAAAGTATCACCTTTTTCCGTATTTTCTTATTTATGCTGCTTGCGACCAATTCCATTTACGCTATACCTCCGTTTCCAAATCCGAAACCAATATGTCATGCTTTTTTATGATAAATGCCCCTGCCAATGTGAGTGCCGCTCCCAGCAGGAAAAACATTATCAGGGAACCGTTCAAATCCATCCATATATCATAGGGCGCCTCTGCCGGGTTGATATTTGCCACATGGCGGTCATGCCAGCCCAGCACCAGATGAGCCATGGGGTTCCATATGACAGCATCCTCATAAGCCAGCCCGCCGCCGGAATGCTTCACCAGAAAATCCATGAGGTTTAACAGCGCGATACAGACCATCTGGGCGGAAACCACCAGTGCATATGCGGTACTGCTTCCAAAATATACCGCAAGCAGGTTGACCAATAGTGTCATGGCATATGTCCACAGGGCATGGATTGCAAAATGATACGCCAGCACCATTACCCCTGCGCTGTCTATCTGTAACTCATACCGGACAGCGGCTGCAAACAATGCCACTGCCAGTAAAAGCAGATGAAAGATGCATACCGCCCCGGCAAGACGGCAGGCTTCCCCCAGATACCATTTCACGCGGCGGGGATAGCGCGAAAAAACATAAACGCTCGCCGTGCAGAAATGCTGGTACAGCAGGATTCCCGCGTATGCCTCAACAACAAATGCCGGAAACAGGCACATTGTAAAAGAGATAAGCGCGGTATAGGAAAATCCCTGCACAAAACCGCCCCTTGAGCCGCTCAGCTGTAAAACAGCTTCCGAAAGCGTGATTGTCCCAAAATAGGGATTTATGTACATCAAAGAAAGATACACGCCGCCCACTGCTGCTATCCAAAATAATAACCGATACCTGTACTTCATTACAAACCATCCTTTCTTCTGCCCGCCCAGACAGTTGCCGCCACAAACAGGGCTAACACAATTATGACATTTGCCAAGAAACCCATGCTTTTTACCTCATCGTTAAAAATCAGCATATAATCATACCATTTGATGCTGGGCATGCCCCTTGGGATGCCGTGCCCTAATAGGAGCGGCAGATTTAAAAGAGCGAAGACAGGCAGGAAAAGAAAAACATTATATTTCACCCGTATCAGGGAAGATACCGCCGCAGTGAATACGCCAAGCAGTCCCGATACCGCCCCCCAGAAAAGCGTTCCGAGCACAGCATATAGGTAAGGCGAATACAGATATACCTCTTTCATAAAGTAATGGTTTATACCCTCTATATATGCGCTTTCCGTCGTTCTTGAACTATATAATAAATCTCCCATGGCAGACAGGGGAAATGACACACAGTTTAAAAGAATCTCCAGTAAGAAAGGCACCGTAAAAATAATCATTGTTGTGAAAAATACCGCCAGATATTTGCTTATTTGATAAACAGAATTCCCTAATCGGGAAACCAGAAATACCCTTGTGCCGCGCTGATATTCCCTCGCAAGGGAAAAGCCCGCCGGAATCACTACCAAAATCGGATACATCTGTATCAGCATCAGTGTGTTTGAGGAATTCAGATTGGTGCGGAGGTGGCTTAACAGGAGCAGCTGCATCGGCTGCTCCATCACCAAAATGTCCAGACCTTGAAAATACAGCACATTGCCGATAAAATTATGCAAAACCATAAAAAACAGCACATAAAATACGCAGAGGGATTCTCTTTTTTTCAGCATAAACGCAGTTTGTGACATGGCAGCTTTGAATATCATACCAATCCTCCTATATAAAGTTCGCAGGAGAACTCTGTCCTGCTGTTAATAAACAGTATATAACAGCACATAACAGTTGTCAAGCGTTTTGACAAAATAATTCACTTTGTATGGAATACCACTTATTTGCTCATATCCCTGTTTTTACTAAAAACCACCCACACCAGCATAATTCCGAACCAAAGAATCATGCTCTCACTCATCAACCCATTGGCAAATCCGATGCGGAACGGGGAATCCGGCAGGACAGACTTTACCACCTGTAAAACGCCATAGATTACAAGCACATTGGTAAACGCCATCCCCTTGGGAAATACCGTTTTTGCTGAAATCTGCAAATAAAACCAATACAAAAACGGCAATACCATGATCGCCTCCCCGATAAAAAGTACCGGCAGAAACTGGGCACGCATCGCCTCTGCCACAGGTATGGCAGCTTCATAACCGTTACGGCTCATCATGGCAAAAGTATACAGAATCATCACCACATACAGATGAATGCAGAGCCAGGGCAGCATTCCCAAGGCTGTCAGATAATGATAAATCCTCTTTGGTCTATCCGGCTTGATAAACTTCTCCACTGCAAACAATCCGATACCGTATAAAATCACTGCCGGAAACGCCACAAGCATAGATAAAAGGTTCCTCTCCGGGGATATTTGCGCCACACCCTCCGTCAGCCAATATACATTGCCATGACTGGTAACATCTCCATACATCATCAGCCAGTCTCCGCTGCCCATAAAGACACAGCCAAGCATCCCGCAGAATAGCGCTGCCATCATTTTTTTGCCTTGTATCATCTCTTTTTTCTCCACCATCATCATGTTCCTTTCCTCTTCATAATCCCTGTCATCACTCTGTCAGGGAACAACTTATCCGAATCAGTTGTTATCAACTTTTTCCAACGAATGTAAATGCGCTTTCATCACTTCTTTGAGAAAACGCTCCGTATGTTCACCCGCAAGTCCGCCATGCCCCACATCTTTGAAAATTGTCAGGGAAAACGCATATCCCGCATCCTGCCACTGTTGTATACTATGCGCAAGCCTGCGCTCCACCGTGCTGTTAATGCCATACCATATATGCATGTCCGTATTTTTAAATGCCTCGAAATCCGTTTTCCGTCCGATGAGACAGCGGTCCTGATTGCGCCAGCTATTCCATGTAGCCTTGGTATATACGATTCGTTCAGCCTCCTCATAAGTCCTTCCGGTAATCTTGGCAAGGAACCTTTTGCGCAGTTTTCCCGCGCGTCCCATAACAACAAAGAAAAACCCCGTAAAGAAAAAACAGTACAGGTCCTTACCCCATTCGCTTTTTATGTCGGGATAATCGCGCGTGGAAAAACCGTCCGCAATCGTTGTGGTTATTGTCAGCCGCTTATCCCGCAGCACTTCCATGAGGACACGGCAGCCATATGATATCCCGTAAAGCACATCTATCTTTCCGGCATAATTTTTCAGGAGATACCCCGCAATCTGCTCCGCTTCGTCCATAACGGATGTAAATTCCTTCTCCGGCTCTGACGGATTAAAGCCATCATATGCCACCAACACCACATGGAATTCTTTCGCCATATATTCCGCTACGGGAAGCGCCCCAAGATAGCTCACTCCGCCGCCGTGCAGCATCACCATGAGCTTTTCATTCTCTGTTCCGAATTCAAAAAACTTCATGACTATCCCTCTTTCCTCTCAGCCCACAACAATTTTTGACTTCCTCCGCCCACTGCTGCGGATAGCAAACCAACAGTTCCTCATGCTGCATCTCATGACGGCGGATATCCGGATTTTTAAAGTGTGCATGATACCGTTCCAGATATTCCCCGCCCATTTTTACGGCATAGAAGATATGCACTTTTGTATCAGGTCGGTCAATTTGGGTCCCAATCGGCGTGACCAGATCCGAATAAAATTGGTTTCTGATGCTTTCCTTCTTTACAAAAGACATCCGGGTGCTTCCCAAGCCAAACAAGCCCAGCATTTTTTCATAATACAGTCTCTCGTCCATGGTCATCTTTTCCAGTTTCCGCCGCATAAATCCCGGCACCCTGCCCTTTTTGAACACTCCCAAAAGGATTCCGGCAATCAGCCAGCTTTTAAATTTCGCGGACCACCCGGTTTCCTGATCCAAATCAGAGCTGCCGAGAATGGCATGATTGATATGTATATTTCCCCGCTGCACCAGAAGACCCACAAAGCTGCCGCCCAGAGAACAACCATATGCGGCGTGCACCTTACCGCCGCAATTTTCCCTGACATAGCTTTCTATTTTTTCCGTTTCCGCCAGCATATCGGGGAATATGGTGTCTTCGGTTTCATCAAAGCCGTCATAGGATACACAGATTATATGGAAGTTCTGTTCCAACAGCGGAATCACTGTCCCAAAGTTTGTCTTCCAATGACAACAGGTTCCCGGCAGTAAAAGAATTACCGGATTCCGTTTATCTCCGAATTCATAAAATTTCATGGTTATACCCCCGTGTTACTTTTTGAATGCGGACAAAAGCCCCTTTTTCTCATAAACTTCAGTATCTGCCGATACGACATCATAGCCGGCTTTCGCCACTACATCCCTCAGCTCCTGCTTCGGAATATCCTGATTTGCAATAATGACTGTCTGCTTCTTCGTATGCGAGCTTGTTACCTTTTTGACCGCAAACGCGTTTCTCACGGCATCATTGATATGTGCCTCGCACATGCCGCATGCCATCCCTTCTACGCCCAATGTGATTCTGACCACGGAAAATCCCTCCTTTGCCGCTCTTTTATAGGTTAGCAATAACTAACTATTGATTTTTATAAATGCGGCTCACTTCGTTAGTAGCCGCTAACTTCTTATCAAGTATACCTCCCACAATTTCTTTTTGTCAATAGGGCTTGGGTAGTTTGCAGAAATATTTCAATTATTTTGAATAAATCTATAGACAAAAAGAATACGCTATGATATATTAATAATATAAAAATAGTAATGATTACTGTTTTTATATTTAAACAAGTTATCAATTATAAAATAAAATGGAGGATATGATTATGAACACTACTTCTACACAACAGGTAAACAATCTGGTAAATCTTCTGGACGGCTATGCAGCCAAGGGCGGACACCATTTGAATGTCAATGTATTAAACAGGGACACTCTCTTAGATGCCCAGAAACATCCCGAAAATTATCCCCAGTTGACCATCCGGGTAAGCGGCTATGCCGTAAACTTTATCAAACTGACCCCCGAACAGCAGGCCGATGTTATCAGCAGAACCTTCCATGAAGCCGTATAAGGGTAAGAGATTTTTCAAAAACCGACCTCCCAAAAGCCAGATTTTTCATCCGGCTTTTGGGAGGTCGGTTTTTGTGTACTTTTTATGTAATTCAGTCGCCTGCAAGCTGCAATATCTGCTGCATATCGGCAATCAGCCCTTTGGAATACTGCTCCGCTTCTGCGTATATCCGCTCCGCTTCCGCATAGTTCCCACAATTTATGGCATTCATGACCGATGCGCCGAATTGATGGAATTTTTTATGTTTTGCGCCCAGCCCATCCCAGATAGGACGGACTGCCGGAATCGGCGGTATCATAGCATAATAAAAATGTCCAAAACCGCATTTGGAAGAGTCCAGTTGCAGGGGAGTAATTTTCCGCTCTCCCACCATCTTTTTCAGATTGCCCAGCCATGTGTGATGCGCGGAAATGGCGCTGCTCATATATTGGGCAAACTCCTCATTTTCCAGACGGAAAAAGGCATCCTCGGTCATGGTTCCCATCTGTTTCACAGTATCGTCCAAGGTCGTTTCGATTTTCACCACAGGCTCCACTGCCTGTTTTAAATCGCTTCCCACCTGCCGCATAAAATTGGTGCTGCTTATGATCTGGTTCTCCATTTCAGTCATGGAGCTGTTAATTTCCTCACTGACAGCGGCAATGGAAGCCACAGATTCATTTACATTGGACACAGCTTTCTGGTTTTCGTCATTTAATGCCCACACATTATTGATTTTATCCGTCATGGAATCAAGGGCATCAATGGTATGTGCCGCACTCCTTGAGCTTTTTCCGGACGCCTCCTTCATACTTTCCACAAACTCCCGCATACTTTTGGTCATCGCCTGTGTCTGTTCCGCCAGCTCGCGGATTTCCTTCGCAACCACGGCAAATCCCCGCCCCACTTCTCCGGCTCTCGCCGCTTCTACGGAAGCATTTAACGCCAAAAGGTTGGTCTGCATGGATATGCTGTCAATGCCTGCAACCACATCACTCATATGGTTAATCACATTAAAAAGCTCTTCCATATCGCTTTTCATTTCTCCTGAAACAGTTAACGCCTGATTGGACAAGTCTTTGATAGTGGTCAACTCATTCTGACCGGCCTCAATTTTTCGATATACCTCATCGGTATCCTCGGCAACCTTGACAATGGTATTGGTCAATTCCTCATGCTGATTACCGGAAACTCCGCTTACATATCCACCCGAAGCGGCCGCTCCGAAAATAGATGAAGCCGCCATCTCTATACTCCGGGAGATATCCATAATCTTCTCCGTCTGATGCTGCAATGTCAGGTCCAGGGAGCTGATTTGCATGACAGCCTGTATATTCTTATCAAAAATCTCCGCAAACTGCCTTCTCCCCTTAAGCAGCCTCTGATATATGCTGTTTAATTCCGGTTCCGCCGAGTAGTCAACTGCCTTTAATTCTGAAACAGCTCTCATAAGTACTGCTTTTTTTCGCCCAAATGCCATCCATTTGCCCTCTTTCATTCTTATTATTGTAGTCATTGTATTGCACTTTTTATCATACTTGATTTTGGGCTTCTTGAAAAGCTTTTTATATAAAATTTTCTGTAAAAATATACCTAATGTTATCGATTGTCTGACATTTTTATCCATAAACTTCCATATACTAATTCCCATACAGTCTCCGGCGGCACAAAGCTGCATGAAAAACGCCGGTTGTGCGTTTTTCGGGCGTGAAATATAATACTTCTCCCCGCGCCCTTCAATCGACGGCGCATACAGTCAGGAAGCTTCCCTGTTTATAGAATTGCTGTAAATTTATCCTAAGGGATTGACAAATCGAATATATCAATTATAATTAATGTTATATAACACTAATTATTTATGGAAAGGAAGCAAATATGCCGCCAAAAGCGAAAATCACAAAAGAGATGGTTATAGATGCTGCCTTTGAGGTTGCCCGAGCCACGGGTGCGGAAACTATCAACGCAAGGACGGTTTCCAAAAAGCTGGGATGTTCCACACAGCCTGTCATGTACCATTTTGCAACGATTGAGGAATTGAAACGAGCGACCTACGAAAAAGCGGATGATTATCATACAGAATACCTGATGCATCTTCCGAAAGCAAAAGACGCGGTCATGCTCGGAATCGGATTAAATTATATCCGCTTTGCGGTGGAAGAACCTAATTTGTTCCGCTTTCTTTTTCAATCGGGGCATGCCGCGGCAAACAGCCTGCTTGACATGATAAATTCGGAGGGACTTAAGCCTGTGCTTTCTGCAATGCAGGAAGCCATGGCAATGAATTTAAAGCAGACAAAAGAGGTCTTTGTCACGCTTGCGATGTTTGTTCATGGATATGCCAGCATCATTGCCAATAATTCCTTAGAGTATGACGAAGGACTTGTCGCCGCGCAGTTGGAGCGGGCGTATAAAGGCGCGGTATGGGCAGCACAGGGAAGTGTGAACGGAATGAAGATTTTCTAAGGCCAGAAAGTACCCAGCCTAAGAAAATCTAAGTCATTCCGGGAAGAATCCGCAAGCGGATTCTTCCGAATTTATACGGATTCATAGATTGTTCGTGCCTGCGCAATATGCAAAAGCACACAGGAAAGTTCGCAAATTACAGAAAGGCATGGTATTTGTATGAAAGTAATTTTACACGATTTGGCACTACAGTATCATGAGATACTAAGCGGGAAATGTGATGAGGTCATTTATGCGGACGGGAAATATGCGCCCTGTCAGGGGTGCTTTGGCTGCTGGACAAAGCATCCGGCGGAATGTTTTATGAAAGACAGTTTGAAGCAGGCTGCCCGCGTGATTGGACAGGCGGACGAGTTTGTCATCATTACGGAAAATCTATACGGTACATACAGTCCCGCGGTGAAAAATGTCCTTGACAGAAGCATCGGCATTTCAACGCCGCTGAGTACCTACCGCGGAAAACAGATGCATCATACCCTGCGCTACGGAAAACATAATTTATTCAAAGTAATTGTGCATGGTGATATTACAGAAGAGGAAAAGGAAACATTTACCTACATGGCGGAAAGGAATGCCATAAATAACGGATTTGAAAAGTCCGAAGTGATTTTTCTGAATGATTTTTCCGAGTTGGAGGACTTCATATGAAAACAATATTTATCAATTGCAGCCCGAAAAAAAGATTTTGTGCGTCCGCTTATTTTCTGGGCTTACAGCGTTTCTTCGTGAAAGGGGAAAAAGTGACGGAAAAGCTACGCAATCAAAGCGACCATCAGCGTATTCTGCATGAGCTGGCGGATGCGGATGCAGTTGTATTTTGTCTTCCGCTATATGTGGACAGCGTGCCGTCCCATGTGCTTTCCTTTCTGAAAGAGATGGAGCTTTTCTGCAAAGAAAACAACATCCGGCTGCATGTTTACAGCATTTCCAACAACGGCTTTATCGAGGGAAAGCAGAGCGAGCCGCTGCTGCGGGTCTTTCGGAATTTCTGTGCAAAGAGTAATCTGGAATGGGGCGGCGGAATCGGAATCGGCGGCGGGGTTATGCTGAATGTTACCCGGATCGTCTTTGTGATACAGGTTGCCATATTGTTTCTGAATATCCTGCTAAATGGCATTCAGAACGGTAATTTCCTACCGATGGATGCGCTTGCAAATTTTGCGGAACAGGCGGCTGCCCTCATTTTTCTGAATCTGGGCGTGTTTTTCTACATCATAAGGATGGGCGGCGCCATTAACAGGAAGAAATTTTTCGGCAAAAAATATACCCGCATCATGGTACCGTCATTTGTGTTCATCCTTTTTGCGGATATCTTTTTTATCATTATTTCCGTTTTTCAGGGCGGGATTTTTAGGGGATGGCTTGCAAAAAAACAGCCGGATTAATTAGGCGATTGCGAGGTTTGCTTTTCAAGCGTGACTTTTGGGTTTACCTCGGCGGAAAAACAAGTGATTCACCGTTTGATCTTGACTGTGATTACGGTGGTCTATACTTTCATCCTTGCAAAAACACTGTCGAAACCGCAAAACACGGATGTTAACAACGAAAATCTAATCCCCTGATGAGTACACTTCCACCGCCTCCAAATCCGGCCAATACTCATGCCAGTCAATCCCCGCTTCGTCAGCGGCTTTCTGGATTTTGGGACTGACTCTCAGATAGCGGATGTCAGGAAAGTTTTTATAGGTTTCCGGGTCGTTGTAGATGCTCTCCTGAGAGCTATGTTGGGTTCCCAAAATATATAAAGCTTGCAACTTTTCATAATTGGCAGAAGAACTATAATCATCCGTGTAATTGCATACACTAAATAGTGGTTCATATGCACCCCTTATAAATTGCCTATAGAAACAAACGCTAATCTTATGACTTGTTATGTTCTGCTCCATCACCGCATTTATAGCCTCAACAGCTTTCTCCAACGAACCTTTCTTTTCTTTGTTGATATAAAATGTATAATAGGTTGTATTCCCTGCCGCATTGTCACTTTTTCCCCGGTAATAAAATTCTTTTGCATCCATAACTTTGCACACAGTGCGGGATATGGTATCGTCAGCTTTGAGGCTGCGAGGAGCAAAAAATCCTATTATTAATGGGTGCATGATGTACCAACATAACCCCAAAATAACAATTATCTCACAACAAGCTATGATTCTAATAACTATCTTTGCTATCTTTTTAATGGCTACTTTCATCACATACCCCTTCCCAATTTACTACCCCAAAAACATGCTCATAATGCAGGCAAAAATCAAGACCGCACAGCAAGACCAAATTTCCTAGTCTTTCCACAACGAGTACACTTCCACTGTCTCCAAATCCGGCCAATACTCATACCAGTCAATCCCCGCTTCGTCAGCGGCTTTCTGGATTTTGGGACTGACTCTCAGATAGCGGATGTCAGGAAAGTTTTTATAGGTTTCCGGGTCATTGTAGATGCTCTCCTGATTTCCCCTGTTGGTTCCCAAAATACACAAATATTGTAGTTTCCCATAAACAGCAGACGAACTATCATTATCCATAAAATTACCTAGCCTAAAAAGCGTTTCACATCCTGTAGCATATCCTCCCGCCATCCTCTCCTTAAATTGGACACTAATATTATGACTTGTTTTTTCCTGTTCCAATACCGTATTAATGGCACTCACCGCTTCTTCTATCACCCCTTCCTTTTCTTTATGAATATAAAATTCATAATATGTTATAGTACCTACCCTGTCCTCGTCTTTCCCTTGATAATATAATTCCTTCGCCCCTATAGCTTTATAAACCGCATGAGATATCACATCATCTGCCTTATGGTTATATTTTGAAACCGGTCTGCCACAGCCCAAAAGCATTAATGACAATATACATACCATTATAATAGGTACTCTTCTTTTCATGTTGGCTCCCTTCCCTTAATGTATACTTAGAATGTTAGAAAAATAATTTAAACTGTCTGCATACTGATCATAACGAATGTAATAAATATCTCCCCAGCAAGTATTTATACAGGTCTATAGCAATCATTCAGTACCATAATTGTTATCATAATAACAGGCCTTCTATGATGAAATAATACCATAGAAGACCCGTTATTTACAATACTAAAATATCTATGCCTTCACAAGATCAAATTTCCTAGTCTTCCCACAACGAGTACACTTCCACCGCCTCCAAATCCGGCCAATACTCATACCAGTCAATCCCCGCTTCGTCAGCGGCTTTCTGGATTTTGGGACTGACTCTCAGATAGCGGATGTCAGGAAAGTTTTTATAGGTTTCCGGGTCATTGTAGATGCTCTCCTGCATTCCGACATCAGTTCCAAGAATCCATAAATACTGCAATTTTTCATAATTAGCAGAAAAACTCTCCGCATATATATAATTGCGTATAATAAACATCGGTTCTCCTGCTCCCGGAATTTCTTCTATAAACGGAATAGCTATCTTGTTCTTTGTTTTTTCCTGCTCCAACACTACATTCACCGCATCAATTACTTCTTCCGCCAATCCTTCTTTTTCTTTGTTTATATAATAATCATAGCGTACTATATTTACATTTTCCTCTCTTTGCCCCTCATAATATAACTCTTTTGCTCCAACTGCTTTATAAACGGCGCGGGATATGGCATCATCCGCTCTGTGATTATATCGAATATTTCCAAGCGTACCGCCACAGCCCGAAAGTATGGTTGACAACAGGCATATCAAGATAATAGGAATTCCTTTTTTCATGTTGACTTCCTTTCTTTAATGTATGCTTAGTATGTTAGAAAAATAGTTCAAATTATCCGCATATTGGTCATAGCGGATATAATATATTTTCCCCCATGTCACTACTTTCAAAACATATTCATAATGCAAACCGCAATCTGAGTCGCCTTCTAAATATTTGTACAACCCGATAATAGTCATATAGTGACCTTTTATACCTGGTGGGATAGCATGCACTTTTTCCTTTGCATCTTCCAATGATGAATAGTAATCTAACCGTTTTATAGGATTATAATAACTAAACACCACAGGTATATTGCTTTTCAGCATAAGTCTTATTCTTTCCAAAACAGCCTCTTTGTGGTCTGCCTTTCGCCACACACAATATGGTGCCCACTCCACATTATGAAAAGGACTATCATTCACTTTCAAAAAGCTTTCAATACCCCAAATCATGTCAAAAGGCATCAGCCCTGTTGAATAACCTATTTCGTTATCCGGAATCCAATATTGATTTTGGTATCTTTTCTCCACATATTCCCTGTAATCCGTTCTCTGAATGATACCTGTAGCTGTGTCATAAGGTACAGTCATAGTTCCGGAATATGGCATATAAAGACCTATGTTGTTGGGTGTCTGATATCCCGGGTTCTGCTGTGTCAAATACAGTTCCATATCACTCATGGCAATCACACCGCATCCCAAGTTCCTCAATCTATAATATTTATTGTAGTCATACATACCAATCAGGTCATTAATCCTTTTTTCGGGAGCCTTGTCTTTCCACCAATCCTGATTTCCGCCGTCCGTAAATCCTGCGTCCGTATCCTGTATTTTCAGATATTCTATATCCGGATAACAATTATCCAACACAGCGACCCATTCCTCTTCTTTCAGCCACGGATGGGGGTCTATGTCATCAGTCACACCGTCTCCGTCTGTATCCGCAAGAACAGGATTACTTTTCATTTTAAAATATTTCAACGAATCTACCGTTTTGTCAGATTTGATATATTTGTTATCAATATTATATATTATACCTGTTTCTTCATAATCTGTCAAACCATCACCATCTGTATCCGCCTTATTAGGGTCAGTATAAATGATTCGACCGTTTGGCAACATCATTCCGGCAGTCTCATAAATGTCATATAAACCATCCCCGTCTGTATCCGTGGTATCAATGGAAGCATTAGCAGTGCCCACGCTATATGCAAAATTAAGATCTGCTTCACCGCCATATGCTACAGCATAGTGCTGACCGCCTGTAAGTTCCGCCAATTTGGCCAAGGAATGCCTGCAAAACGGATAGTCTCTGTTCAAATCATACAGATTTTCAAAATGTTCTGACAGCCCCACCGTGTAAATTTTAATACCTTGTTCAAGGCAAGCATCCAAGGTGGACTGTTGATAAGTTGCTATTCCGTCGCTGATAAGGACTATGACTTTCTCCCTGCCAGTATACCTGTCTGCAAATTTATTGACCGCTCGCTCTAACACATCCGCTTGACAGTTCGCGTAAGTAGGACCATAATGTTGATATATCCACATAATATCATTCTTTAATAAAGTTTTATCATCTGTAAACCAAGAGGATAAATAAAGATTTCCATTTACGCAAAGCACTGCGCCCTCATCACCTTTCTGCAGCACATTCACCAAATTTAGAACAGTGTTTTTGGTGGGCGAACCGGCATTTCCATGCAATTCCGAGCGTATATCCACCACAAACAAAATATCAAAATTCTGCTTCTGTTCTTCTGTACTGCTTCCATAACTCAGATTTTGCCTCCAGGCATTCATCCACTCTTTGGAATCTATCAACATATAGGTCGAAAAATGAGTTGTTATATAGGAAACTCTATTATTTTCTGTATCTATCACACAATCTTCCAACATCCGGTAACAGTTATTTGCCAAATCATACCACAAAATGCATAGATCTTCTTCCTTTGTACCTCCTAAAGATGTTTCATCATACCAAAAAGTCAATTCTGCCGTTTCAAAAGCGGCTGTGGTGTTTATTTCAATGGGTACGCCCACCAATCCCACTACATCGCCGGAAAGAAAATCCACCTGATCCATATTTAGAATTGATAAGTTGTTTTCCAGATTTCCTGACGCATCCATTGAGATGCATACTTTAATAAGCCCCTTTCCTTCCCCTTCTTTAAATTCCTGTTCTATTGTCTGACTGACTTTTTCCTCATTATCCGATATTCCATTATTGTCAGTATCGACAAGCAAAGGACTGAATCCAAGAAAAATATCATCATAGTCGGAAAGTCCGTCTCCATCTGTGTCTTTTTGCAGAGGATCTGTTCCATATGTATTAACTTCCTCATTATCTAAAAGATTATCCCCGTCGGTATCATTATCTGCCGGGTTTGTACCATATTGAATTTCCCAAAGATTTTCCAGTCCGTCCAAATCCAAGTCTTCTTCCGCATCGCTGATACCATTTTCGTCAGTATCGGGCAGAAAAGGACTTGTACGGGTCAGATAGATTTCTTCATAATCCGTAAGCCCGTCTCCATCCGTATCCGAATCCTCCGGGTTCAATCCAAATATTGTTTCAAAAGCATCTGTCAGTCCGTCTCCGTCTGTATCTGTTTCCAAATCTTCCTCCGTTAAAGTCCCTGCATTTGGCTTACCGCCTGTTTGATTATTTTCGGTATTTCTACTGCTTAAATCACAGGAATACAAGCAAAAGTTAGAGGGAACTTCTGAATAGATACCACCGCTTCCCTTCAATCCAAAGGAAATTGTTTGACCTGGTGCGATATCCGCATTATACCGTGCATTTCTGATAGTATAGCCCCCTTCCTCCTTACCCTCAATTTCTGCGCACCAAATACTATTGATATCCCTTGCAAAATCAAAAGACAATCTCCAGCCTTTAATGGTATCATTGGTATTATTTGTAATTAAAATTCTACTGCTGAACCCGTTCTCCCACTCACTGTCCGCAAGATACTCTATAGCACAGTCTTCCACGGAAATTTTCACTTTTTCACTGCCGGACCATAAAAGGGTATAAGCCTCTGGAAAGCCATTAAAAGCAGATGATGCATTAAATCCAAAAGTCACGCTTCCGCCCGCCGGAATATCTTGGTTCCATCCAACATTTTTTACAGTCAGCGCTCCTTCATCTATCTGCTCTATAAAGGCATTCCAAATATTAGCAATGTCATCTGCAAGTAAGAATTTGAGTGACCACTCTTCCATATCTTCTTCGCTTTTGTTTTCTATCGTAACATTGGCAGTATAGCCATCCTGCCAATAATCATTAAGGGAAAATATAATTACATAGTCGTCTTCTTCCCAAGTATCCTGCATCGTAACACCATCCCATATCTTTGAGACATCCTCATTCTCCACAGTATCTACAGAATCTCCTTCTGTCAGAACTTCTTCAATCTCTCCTCCCGAAACACTTTGCATATCTGTGTTTTGTTCTTCTAACACTTCACCCTTTTCCTCAGTTGCATTTACAACAATTGTCTGTAATGGGCCGAAGCAAAGTATCATAACAAGCAGCATTGCACATTTTCTTTTCCATTTTTTCATTTGATTTTCCTCTTTTCTTGTGTTAATGTTATGTCTTCTTGTTAAATTGCGCTTGCTTTACAAGCCGTAAAATTTTTACCCCCCTCATTTATATATGCCATTTATGGACAAAAACTTACAAAATTTTTCCGTAAATATATTTTATGAGTTTAAATATCGCATGTTATTATGTTGAAACCATTTTTACACCATTTTTATTGCAAACAATTTGGTGTGAGACATAATAAAGGAAAGCACATATCAAACTGCCATGATATGTGCTTTCCTTTATCTGCTAATTTTTTACAAAATCCTCTTATTTTTTACCTGTAAGCAACAAAATATTCAATCTAAGCTTAACATTTCCTATAAATCACCAACACAATACCTCATTCCCATCCTCCGTCACCAGCACCATGATTTCCCACTGTGCGGAGGGCATGCCGTCCTTGGTATATACTTCCCAATGGTTCTCTTTGTCCGTATAAATCTCTACTTTCCCCATATTTACCATGGGTTCTATCGTAAATATCATGCCCGGCACCAGCAGCATCTCTTCCCCTCGCTTGGAGTTGTAGCTCACCCAAGGGTCTTCATGAAATTCAAGTCCCACGCCGTGTCCGCCTATTTCCCGCACCACCGTATAACCGTTTTTGAAAGCATGGTCATGGACAGCCTGCCCCATATCGCCCAAAAAGCCCCAAGGCTTTACCTCTTTAAGCCCCAGCTCCACACATTCCTTTGTCACCTCCACCAGGCGTTTTTTCTCGGGGCTGACCTCCCCGATGCAGAACATTCTGGAGGAATCCGAAAAATAACCGTTCAAAATAGTGGAACAGTCCACATTAAGAATATCTCCTTCTTTCAAAATTACATCCTTGGAAGGGAAGCCATGGCACACCTGACTGTTCAAGGAAGTACACACGCTGTACGGGTATCCCTCATAATGCAGGGGCGCGGGAATCCCCCCCATATCCGTGGTCATGTCATACACAATTTTATCGATTTCCGCGGTATTCATGCCTTCCTTTATCACCGTCTCCAAATAGTCCAGAATGGCTATGTTAATCTTACAGCTCTCCTTGATTTTCTCTATCTGTTCCGCATTTTTGATAATATCTCTGGAAGGTACGGTGTGCCCGCTATAAGCTATTTTTGCTATTTTGGCATCAAAGGCTTCATGGCATACCTTGTATTTCCTGCCGCTTTGGCACCAACAGGGATCATTTCTTCCGATTTTTATGGACATTGCTTCTTCCTTCTTTCTTTCTCATTTCACTTTCTGCCGCATCCCGGCATAACGATAAGCCGAATATAGGTTTTATCTGCTTTATCATATAATAAACCCCATATTTCGTCAAGTTTCTTTAAAAACGGCAGCCTCCGGTGCAAAGGGTCTCCACCCGGCATTACACAGCCTGCCACAATAGCATATTATCCTGAAATGCAATCCCCAGTTTTCCGCTATCCTTCAGCCACGAAAGATACGAGCGTACCGTACTGCCCACTAACACATACTGCTCAAAATTCATGGTAAGCCCATACCCTTGAAACACTTCCCGCAAAATTTCCTCAAAGCAGTGCGGTTCCCCGCAGATAGCTAAAATCCGTTCTTCCACTTCATGTACCTTATTTCTGTTATAACGGACAAGTTCCCCGATATCTGTGGAAACTTCCGCATGGGCAGGCACAAACACCGCCCCTTCCATATTTTCTACCTTATCCAATGTTTTTAGATACTCTCCCACATCATAGATAAAGGAAACCGCGTATTTCTCCAATGTTTCCCTGCTGCTCAAGCAGTCGGCAAGAAATACTGTCCCGTCCGGAATGCGGAATCCTACCATATCAAAAAAATGTCCCGGCAAGGGTATCACTTCCACCTCTTTTGGAAAATCTTCGTCCGAAAAATCCGTCACTTCGCTCTCCTGCGCCATCAGAAACTTATGCCTTAAATCCTTACAAGGATAACCTCCGTACAGAAATGACGGCTCTAACACAGGAAATTTCGTAAATGCCGCTTCTATGCCGCCGGAATATACCTTGCATCCCGTCTGCCCCTGCAGATAGCGGTTTCCGCCGATATGATCCGCATTGGAGTGTGTATTCAGGATTGCCGCCGGACGCCAGCCTTTCTGTTCCAGAATCTGTCTGACCTTTCTCCCTGCATCTTTGTCGTTTCCGCTGTCAATCAGATAAACCTTCCCGCTGTCGGCAACATAAATTCCTATCTTCGCCGGGCAGTTAATATAATAACATTTCTCACTGATTTGTACTAATTCATACATTTTTAAATTCCTTTCCGCAGGCGTTTCTGCTTTTGACAGGGACACCGCCCCTTTACTCTATTTTTAAAATATTACTCACGCATAAAAAATCAGGCAGAACACCAGCAAAACCCCCAGCAGTCCGAAGTTAACCGTCAGAAATTCCGCCATGTATCTGCCTTTTTTACTGTCTTTACTGTCTGCATACAGACGGTAACTGATAAGACTTGCAAGGGATGCAATGGGCGTGCCCAATCCCCCGATATCCACTCCCAAAAGAAGTTCTCTTCCTCTTTCGGTAAAATTGCTTAACATCACGGCGGCAGGCACATTGCTGATCATCTGGCTTGCCGCCGCGCCCACCAAAAGTTCCCTGCCTGCCGTAATATTTTCCAGAAAAGTCCTGATTTCCTCTATTCTCGCCGCATTTCCCACAAAGATAAAAAACATGACAAATGTGAGCAGCAAAAGCCAATCTATCTGTTTCAATACCTTTCTGTCAAAAAGAAGTGCCAAAACAACTGTAATCACCGTTAATATCAGATAGTGTACCACCTGAAAAACAGCCAGAACGGCAAGGATACCCAACGCCCCATACAGGCACAAAAGTTTCTTATCGGTTCCATATTCCTGCCTGTCTTTATCCAAAGACCGCTTCTCCCGACGGGAGATTTCCTCCACAGACAAATCTTTTGCTGTAGGCAAATTTTTTCCCGCCGACAAATACTTGACCGGTTTTATGGGCAGACACAGAACCATAAGCAGCAGTCCGCTGACCAGACACATCGGCGCCGTTGTTCCGAAAAATTCTCCCATTGTCATTTGATAAAAATCCGCCAGATAAAGATTCTGGGGATTGCCCATAGGCGTAAGCATACTGCCCATATTTGCGGCAACGGTCTGTAAAATCACAGTATGGATAATATACTTCTCCCCGCCCGCCATGACAAGGGCGCTGATTGCCAATGGCACAAAAGTAATAAGCGCCACATCATTTGTAATGAACATGGATGAAAAAAAGCACAATCCCGTCAGCAACAGTATTAAAGAACGCATGTTATTGCATTTTGCCGTTAATTTCCGGGCAATCCGGTCAAACACCCCCAGACTCTTCAGTCCCGCCACCACTGCCATCAGGGAAAACAATAATCCCAGCACCCGGAAATTGATGTATCCTATGTATTCTCTATCCGGCTTTACCACAAGTGCCGATAAGAAAGCAAGCACTCCGGAAATGCACAATACGGCTTCTTTTTTTATAAACTTTATCACTGATTGCGCTTTATCCACGGCAAACACTCTCCCCATTTCCGAGCAGAATCATTGTACCATGAGCGCAGAAAATCAAGCGGCTGCGCAGCAGACATTTGATTTTCAAGCCATGGATTCCGGTATAATGCCTCACAAAGCGCTTCTATGCTTTGTGAGGGCAAGGCAGCGCAAGCTGACTTGCATTCTGCGTTAGCAGAATCA
>JAMPEB010000021.1 GCA_023665475.1 Lachnoclostridium sp. | reverse complement strand
TGAGGATAATTGTATCATAAGCATCCATATCCTCCACATGGGAAGCAAGTTCCGGACGGGCATCATTATTCTGTTCTTCCTTTGCCTGATCAGTAGTTCCCCGGTATGCTGCAGGATATTTCTCCACAGTCTCAATAAAGAACAGATCACCTCCTGTCACTTCCTGCGCCATCTGCGCAAGCAGTCCAGCATTACCGGAAATGTCATCGCCTTCTATGTTCACACTGGCCGAGGTGACAGCATCCACACTTTCATCAAAATCCATGTTCCCAACCCGTGAAAAATATGCAATCAGAATATTGCTTCCTTCTGCCTGTTCAGAACCGTTTTCTTCGGATTCCGTTTCAGCATTGGAAACTGCCGCAGAAGCTTCTGTTTCTTCATGTCTTTCTTCGGAATCCACCATCGAAGTAGTTTCCACCTCATCCGATACTATTTCTGACTGAGAACCGGATGCTTGATGATTGTCCGTATTCCCATTACTGCTGCCACAGGCCGTCATTGCAGACAACAGGATCAAAGAAATCATAACAACTAACGATTTTTTCACAATAATCCTCCCTACCATATCAGACACTCCCTTTTGCCCAGGATGCCACCATGCTTTCGGATTTGGATGCATCCGCGCCATGGACTGCAAGGCCCTTTCCCAAAGATGCGCCGGAGCAGATCTTCTTCAGGTCACGCTCACAGCTCCCAAGGCCGCTGCCCTCATGTGTCATGACCGCCATGACTTTCTTTCCGTTCCAGTCCAGCTTTTCAAGCTGTGTAAAGACAGCCATCGGGAAAGTCCCCCACCAGCAGGGTCCGCAGACAAACACATTATCATACTCTGCAATGCTGTCCAGATATTTTTTCAGTTCCGGCCTTGCGCCTGCGTTCAGCTCCTTTTTTGCTTCGTCAATGCAGGTATAATAATCCGCCGCATAAGGCTTCACGGTATCCACCTCAAACAGATCCCCGCCAACCGCCTTCTGGATAAATTCGGCAACAGTCTCCGTATTCCCCTTTGCTATATTCTTGATGCCTCCGTTCCAATAGTTATCGCCCTTCCGGGAATAATAGATAATAAGATTCTTAGCCATAGCTGTTTTCTCCTTTTCTGCTAATTTTATTTTAAAATAATTGGAACATCTCTTTCTTCTGCTTTTTAATAAGCAGAAGCCTTTGCCTCCGTGATACGCCATGTGCCGGTGTCCCTGACCAGCGTTACTTTTAGCTGCAGCCGCCATGTATTCCTTCCGCCGCCAAATACCGCAGCACTTACGACACTCTGCCCTGTCAGCTTCGCCCGGTCTCCCTGTATTTCCGTCTCCATGTGCTGGTGGTCCGCTGAAAAATAATTCAATGTGCCATTTTCTACTGCCCGAATAAATTCCTCTTTGTGCTGCCGCATCCCTGTCATATGCACCAGCACAAAGGACCTGCCCAGAACTTCCGACAACAGCCCGCGGTCTTTATCAATCATTCCACGGTACATCCGACGGTAACAATCTTCTATTTTTTCTTTGTCATCCATTTGTTTTCACTTCCTTCAAAAAACTGCCCTTATTCTCCTGCCGGAAAGTCTGTGGATGCAGCAAGAAAAGTCTGTGTCTCATAATCCGCCACCCGCTCTTTCAGCCTTGTAAGCGTTGCGGAAAGCGCCTGTGAACCAAGTACCATGCGCAAGGGCGCAGGTTCCTTATCCACACTCTCAATGATGCGGGCCGCCATACGCACAGGATCGCCAGGGGCAAGGCCCTTGGATGCATCCAGCATATTGAGGAAACCGTGGCAGGATTCATATTCCGGCATCAGCTTTGCAACCTTTGCGCTTCCGTAACGGAACTCCGTTCTTGCCCCGCCCGGCTCCACCATTGTCACGCCAATGTTAAACTGCGCAACCTCCTGCGCTACTGCCTCGCAGAATCCCTCAATGCCAAACTTCGTGGCATGGTACATGGAATTGGCGGCAAACGCTACCTGTGCGCCGTAAGTGGACATTTGGATGATCCTGCCGCCTCCCTGCTTTCTCAAATAGGGCAGGGATGACTTGATCAGATGAATGGAACCCACCAGATTGGTTGCAATAATATGGTCTATCTCTTCATCTGACAATTCTTCCGCACAGCCGAACAATCCATAGCCGGCATTGCTGACCACCACATCAATCCGTTCATATTTTTCAAAGCAGGACTCTACCAGCCTCTTTAGTGCCGGTATATCCGTCACATCCAGAATCTCACAGTCAAATGTTTCCGGGTACTTTTGAATCAGTTCCTGAACCTTATCCTTGTTCCGGACAGTGCCGATCACCCAGTCACCTTTTTCCAGAAGCTGCTTTGTCATCTCGTAACCAAATCCACTGGACACGCCAGTGATAAGCCATGTTCTACTCATTCTATTTTCCTCCTGTCTCAAAATATTACTTATTGCAAAGCTGTTCTATTATCCTCTGCAAATATCAAGAGCCAAAATTTCCCGCACACTCTTTCAGCCGATTGATGACATCAATCTGCTGCGGGCAGGCATGTTCACACTGCCCACAGGCAATACAATCGGATGCTTTGCCTCCATCCCGGACAGCCTGCGCATAATCCCGCCTGCCTTCTTCCAGTTGTCCCCAGACTAACTGCTTATTCCTTGCCGCAAAAATCTCAGGGATTGCTATCTTCTTCGGACAGCCTGCCGTGCAGTAGTGGCATGCTGTGCAGGGAATCGACTTGATACCGCTGATGGTTTCCTGTGCTTTTCGGACAGCAGCCTGCTCCTGTGCATCCAGCGGTTTGAACTCCTTCATGTAGGAAAGGTTATCCTGCATCTGCGGGATATTGGACATCCCGGACAGTACGGTAATGATACCCTCCAATGATGCAGCATAGCGGATTGCCCAGGATGCGAAAGATGCTTTCGGGTCAGCTTCCCTAAGGATTTCCTGCACTGCCGTGGGCGGATTCGCAAGAGCGCCGCCCTTGACCGGCTCCATGACAATAATAGACTTGCCATGTTTTCTTGCCACTTCATAATTCTCCCGTGCGGTCACATCCGGATTTTCCCAGTCCGCATAGTTGAGCTGCAGTTGAACAAACTCGGCATCCGGATGGGCGGTCAGAATCTCGTCCAGGATATCCGGTGTCGCATGGAAAGAAAATCCCCAATGTTTAATAAGCCCCTTTGCCTTCTGCTCCTTTACAAAATCCCATAAATGGTATTTATCATAGGTCTTATAATTACCCGCCTGTAAAGCGTGCAGCAGATAATAATCAAAGTACCCGGCCCCGGTGCGCTCCAGGCTGGTATAAAACTGCTGCTTTGCCGTCTCCTCATTATGCGCCCCCATCCACGCACACAGCTTGGTCGCCAGCGTAAAACTCTCACGGGGATAACGATCCACAAGCGCCTCTTTCGCCGCCCGCTCAGAATCGCCGTTATCATACACATATGCTGTGTCAAAGTAAGTCAGTCCTGCCTCCATGAACAGATCAACCATCTGTTTCACCTGTTCCATATCCATCTTTCCGGAAGGCAGCTTGGGCAGGCGCATCAGGCCAAAACCCAGTTTCGGGGTACTTTCTCCAAAATATCGTTCCATAATGTAAACCTCTCCTTTCATAATCTGCAAGTGTTCTGTGTATCTAATGCTCATCGGCAGACACGGCACGCATATTGATATTGTAATTTATTCCTCACAAATCGGCATTCTGCCAACAGCACACAGCTTGGAATCTCTCCAAAACCTATGTATTATTTTCCAAAATATTCAGCAATCTCTTTCATTCTCCTGCTCTGTACCATGTGGAAAGGACATCCCCCGCCAGAGCCAGGTCATAATATTTGTTCACCAGCCCTACATCGATTCCCGCAGGACAGGGCTGACAATGGTTACAGTAAACGCAGTTCCCCAGAGCCGCCGCAGGAGTAAACTCTCCTATGATGGAATAATCCTTTTCCTCCGCAACAGAGGGCGTGTGGGAAGAAAAGCCGATATAATGCACCTTTCTCTGGGACTTCATTTCTTTTATATAATCCAAAATACCTGCCTGCAGGATACCGTCAAAATCCCTGTTCTCAGCCACCCTGCCGAAATCTTCCGCCTTATTTTTTTGCGGCAGGGGAACCACCGAATACCCCTGACATCTCCATTTTATCAAGCTGCCTGTCAATTTCCGCTATTTCATTTTCCGTCAACAGGATTTCTGCCGCCCCTGCATTCTCACGGACCCGTTCTATCTTTCTGGAACCCGGTATTGGTACAATATAAGGCTTTTTGCACATCATCCATGCAAGGGAGATTTGCGCAGGAGTCGCTTTCTTTTCTTCCGCTAGAATCCTAATGAAACTCAGGAGCTTTTCGTTGGCATCATAGGCTTCTTCCCTGTATTGCGGCATGAAATTACGGAAATCCCCTTCCGCGAAGGTCTCCCCTTTCCCAAAAGCATCTGACAGGATACCGTTTGCAAGCGGGCTGAACGCCACATAGCCAACATTCAATTCCTCCAGCACCGGGAACAGGTTCTCATGCCAGCGTGCCATCATGGAATAGCGGTTCTGGATGCAGGTCACCGGACATACCCTATGGGCTTTCCTCAGATACTCCTCATCCGTTTCCGAAATTCCCCAATGGGTGATCTTTCCTTCCCGCATCAGTTCCGCCATCACGCCTGCCACTTCCTCCGCAGGGACTTTGGGATCTATACGATGCTGGTAATATAAATCGACATGGTCTGTTCGCAGCTTTTTCAGACTCCCCTCAATGGATGCCCTGATTGTATCCGGGCGGCTGTCCATGACCAATCCTTCCGATGAATGATGCACCCCGCACTTTGTTGCGATCATCACCTTGTCGCGGATAGGCTGCAGAGCTTCCCCAACGATTTCCTCATTGTATGAAATGCTCCCGTCCTCATAGTTTCCGGTATAACATTCTGCCGTATCAAAGAATGTATAACCATCTTCATAAGCCTGCCTAATCAGCCTGACTGCCTCTCCTTTCTCTGTTGCCGGACCATAGGCATGTGACAACCCCATACACCCTAATCCCACTGCTGAAACCCCTAAATCTTTTCCCAATATTCTGGTCTGCATGACTCAAACCCTCCTTTTCTTTTACAGTATCCAAAACAGAGGCCTTATTTTGTCCATTGCTCCCGCCTGAACAAAGCTGCCATGCTTCACTGCCCTTTCGCCGCCTCATTCACACAGCGCAGCGCATTCAAGGAACGGGGATACCCGATATAGGGCAGGCACTGGGAGATCACTTTAATCAGGAATTCCTTATCGTTGCCGATACGCATATTCGCTGCCGCATGGGAAATAAGCTGCGGCTCACAGCCGCCCTGCGCCGCAAGGAAACAGAATGTAATCATTTCCCTCTGTCTGTAATCAAGTCCAGTTCTTGTGTAATAATCCCCAAAACAGTTATCTGCAAGCCAATAATTGATATGGCGGCTCTCCTCCGGTCCCGATTTCCAAAAGTCCCTCATTCCTTCACCAAAGATATCCACCTGTGCCTGTGTCCCCGCTTCCCGGCGGTTTTCCGTAATGGTAGTTGCCTGTGGCTCCAGGGGCAGTTTAATTCCTTTTTCAACCAGCACCTCATTAGTGATCTTCAAAAACGGGAATACACGCCCGATTCCCAAATAGGCCACTGCCTGATAAACAATCTCCTTTATCTCCACAGGCGTAACACCAAAATTCAGGGCTGCCGGAACCATGGCGCGGAACTCATCCGTCCCCTGACACCCAAGCAATGTGGCAAGAATCGCCATGAACCGGGTTCTGTCATCCAGATCATCCTGACTTACCACCTCATCAAAGGCAAAATTATCAAACCGCTCGATAAACTCCGGATCCGTCTCCAAAAACTTAGACTGATACCCCGGAAACATTTTTTCATGATATGCTTTTGATGCTTCCGTAATTGCCATAGTACATTTTCTCCTTGTCGATCTTATATATTTTTTCCTGCTTCATATGCTTTTTCAAAGGCAGGATGCCTGTAGACATCATTTCTGTCCCATGTGCCGGTTCCATAAATAATGCCCTTTTCCTGTGCGCCGGGCAGACACCTTAAATACCCCCGCAGCCCCGCAATGGTCTCGTCGGCCGCACTGTGCTGGGGATCGGCGGCCGTGACGATATAATAAAACGCCTTATCCCTGATCTCCTGATATCTGGGCAGGCACCGATCAATAAATGCTTTCATCTGGGCATTCATGGAATAAAAATATACCGGTGTCGCAAGGGCGATGACATCCGCTCCGATCAGTTTCTCCAGGATTTCTCCCATGTCATCCTTCTGGACACAGGCCTTTGTCTTTCCGCATCCATAGCAGGCCATACAGGGATGGATACATTTCTGCCCGATACTGATCTTCTCTGTTTCATGCCCTGCCTCTGCAGCACCTTTCAAAAACTGGTCGCACAGGACATCGGAATTTCCCCCGTCACGCGGACTTGCACTGACAGCTAATACTTTCATCTTCCTATCTCCTCGCATTGCTTTTATTTTTATAAGGTTCTCTGTATTTTATTATATTGGCTCCGGCTATCAATAACAATTTTGTTTTCGGGGATATTTAATAAGAAAATCTTATACGAAAAGCCGTACCGCCAATTATTTGGCAGGCACGGCTTTTTACAGTATCCTAATCAGGAAATAACAGAAAATTTTGTTTTCATCCATTCTTAATAAAAATCTTAATATAAAATTGGGGGCTGCCACTGATTATTGAACAGATATGGCACTACTTTATATTTTTCTGAAACTGCATAAGTTCTTTTGTTAGTTGTTTTGCAGAAAAATAGCTATTCATAATAAGGATAACATGAACCAGTATAAATATCACAAGCACACTGAGCATTACGCCTATGATAACTTCGGCTTTTTCCGTGTGGATTATGGGACTTATGATACAGACACCTGATACTTCTGCTTCTATAACCGCAAACTGTATCATTTTACGCAGAATTATCTGCTTGTCTGATAACTCTTTTGAAGAGTACATAAGCAAATTCGGAATCACCCCCAGAGCCGCAAAAATAAACGGCGAAGCAAATGCGCTATATCCGAATCTTGCGTCAGGGTCAAAAAACGAACCAAGGATCATGATTCCTGCTGTAATACAGGTGACAAGAATAAAATATATCATAAGCGACCTGTAAAATATTTCTTTAAGACTCATAAGCTTCCACCTTTCAGAGCTTTTTTCAGCTCAGGCACATATTTTCTTGAAACAATAACTTGTTCTCCGTTTTGAAAAACAGCCGTAAATCTGCCGTTCAGCGAGGGCTTTATCGACTCGATCTTCATGAGATTCAGCAGCACGGATTTTGATACACGCAAAAAATATTTTTCCTTTAAAGCTTCCTCCAGCTCGTACAGCTTCTGATGTGTTTCATATACCTGTTTTGCGCAGTAAATGAATACCTTGTTGTCTACTCCTTCCATATAAAACACATCGGAAACAGCAATTTCATACTGTGCGCCTTCGATAATACCCGTAAGCTGTCCTTGTCTGGATTTCACAAAGCGGACTATCTCCGTTATTTCATTGCTTACTTCATGGCAGTAAATTTCCAGCCGTTCCTTTTCTTCTTTTTCTATTTGAGAAATATTTATGAGCATTTACAATATACCTACTTTTCTGCTGTCTGTGCATTCCAAGGCTCAATATTCAATTCGCCCTCTCCTTTCAGATAATAATTAAAAAATTCAAGAATGATACTGTTTATTTCGGGAATGAATTCGGATGAGTCCACATCGCCCTTTCCCAGCATTTTCGCTAATGCGGGAGCAAAAAGCGGCAAATCTGTGAAATCCATATGCTCCGTACCGTCAAAATGAACTTCTCTGCCGCAGATAGCATTGTCAAGTAAATATTTGTTTACATTTTTTACATAATCTGTTTCTTCATCAGATTCATTAACAGCATAAGACTCCCAATGACTTTCATTATCAAGCGAAAGTATCGGTATCGGGTAAGGCTCGGGGTTGTAGCTGAGCTTTCCGCCGTTATACGATGTATATTCGCCGAGCATCGTGCCGTCAATGCAGACTACCGCAGTAATGTCATCACGCTCTCTGCCGAGCTGTACCGCTGCCGCGCCGCCGATAGAATGTCCCGTAAGTCCGATTTTCTCTGTATCTGTCATTTCCAGCGCTCTGAGGACTTCCGCCTTTACATCCTCTGATTCCGCATACCATGCCGTATCAAGCGCCTTTAAGTCTTTCGCGGTTTTTATGGTATCAAGTACAAAGTTTTCATCAGCCGTACGGACAGACATCCATTCACATACAACATTATAATCATTCTCAGTAAAATCGGAGCTATTCTGCGTCTCAACAGCAGTCTGCATAAACTCCATGTCAATTATAATTGTTTTTCCCTCTGTGTCCTTTGTAAAAAAGGCGTAATAAGGGTGGTCTATGCTTGCCACAACATAGCCGTTGCTTGCAAGTTCCGCATACAGTGAAGCATTGCTCTGATAATAGCCGAATGAGCCGTGCGCAAATAATATGAGAGGACAGTTCGCCGTATCGCCTTCAGGGTAGTAGAAGTGAATAGGTATCTCACGGTTGGAACCGTCGTTTTCAAAAGTTTCAAGTCTGCTGTTGTCGATCAGTATTGCCTGCGTTTCTTTTACTTCGTACCGACCGCTTGTTTTAAGTCCCGAATAACCTGTGAAAATAAAGGCAGGGAAAAGTGAGAAACCGATAATGATAATGCTCATAACAGTGCCGACAATCGCTTTGGTCTTTGTTCTTTCTTTTTTGATACTACCGCGCTGTTTTATAAGATATATAATACAAGATATGGCAAGGCGTATTCCGAGGATAATGAGACAGCCTGTGAATCTCCATTTCTGTCCTGTTACAGGCAGAAGCATTACAAGCAGCATGAGTACAAACTCATCTGCACAGAAAAATAATCTGTTTCTGTGCCAAAGGCTTCTGCATTTTGTGAGGCTAAGCACTGTAAGCGCAACTTCCATAACCGTAAAAACCGCAAATAAAGTAATTCCCATTTTTAACTCCATTCCTTTCGTTTCGCGTTTTAGCTGATATATCCAACATATATCACGCTGCAAAAGAAATCAACGGAAAAAAGGTAAGATGCGAATTTGAACGGTAAAATGCAGCTTCTCTTTATTTTTCTATACCATAAAGTGCTTTTTTCATATCATAGTATCCCATCAGCACCATCCACACATAAGCGCAGGTCTTGGGAATCATAAGCATTCCGATCATGGGAACTGCGTCCACAAAAAGGACTACCGGAATATAAAATCCAAAACTCAGCACAATCGCCAGCCACATAAACCGGAATCCTTTGTCTTTCGTTTCGGATGTCTTTTTGAAATAAAGGACAATAATAAGCAGTCCGAGCAGCACAAAGGGAATATTTCTGTAGATTCCCCATGCAAGCGGCGCATCCGCAGATGTCCATCCGTTTTGCGGAAAAAGGCACAGGATAATCCTTGCCGCCGCCAACAGACAGATACAGTCAGTCAGTGCATTCCTGCTTTGCACCTGATAACGAAGCCGCCATATATAATAGAGCAATACATAAAATACAGTCATGGTAATAGAAGTAACCAGCTTGCCTATGCCAAGCGCCGCCACATAATTTTCCAGCCCTGTCGTACATAAAGCATAAGCACGGGGAAGAAGATGGAACGCGTCACCCGTGCCAAGAAGGAACGCCATCATCCCAAACAGGAAATATTGTTTTTCTCCGCGGCTTCTGCACATCATCCTGATTCCGACCGTGATAACCAGCGCCAGATATACAATGTCAAAGAGCGTTTCCATAATTGCCTGCATGCTCAGACTCCTTCCTTTCCTACTATCTTCTTTGCAAATGCAGCAGCCGCCTCACAGTCTTTTTCATCCGGTCTTCCTTTGTGCATCGGGCCGAATGAACCCCTTTGCCACTTTCGGAGCGGTTCCAAAAATCAGTATTCCATTTTTGTGTCTTTTAGCTGTCTGCGGACATCCCTGCCGCCATACATGATGCGAACGATATACACAGTATTTTCCATTTCCTCCGGCAGATAAAAAACAAGGTAATTGTCCACCGGGAAAAACCTCATCCCCTGACTGTGCCACGGCTCATCATCATACAGGCGATAACGCATCGGCATTTCACTGAGAGAATGTATCCCTTCCATGATTCTCCCGACCTGTCTGGCTGCCGTTTCCGGCGCGCACAGTTCATCTGCGATATATGCGTACAGCCCCCTTCAAATCCCGCCTTGCGCCTGCTGTATATACAACATCCCAGCTCATATGCCGAAGTCCCTCTTCATCTCCGCTTCAACAGCGTCTGCCGGATGGACCCTGCCTTCCCGTATGTCAGCCATCCCTTCTTCAATCTCCCTGTCAAACTGCTCTTTGGTAAGAGCCCCGTATACAACCGGCGCTTCCTGCGGCAGCTTCATCTCAAACGGTATGCCGCGCTGAAGCACGACCTGCCTTAAAAACATCCCCACTGCATTTGACATCGAAATCCCCATCTGACCAAGCACCTGCTCTGCCTGTTCCTTGATTTCAGGCTCCACACGCGCAAATACATTTGATGTTCTTGCCATATCAATCGCCTCCTGCCTATAGTATACCCGTTTTGCTTGCGGATTGCAAGCAGTTACTTTTTAACCCCTCCGGGGTACTCCTCTGGTTCCGCAGTACTTTCCCATTTATCAGTCGTATCTACTTCATCTCGCACAATTTTTTGATTATTTCTACCAAATCTTTTTTCGTTTTCCCATACAGGACCTTTCGCCTGTACTTGGGAATGAACACTATATGATAGGTGCAATTCCATCGCGTGTGTATTATACTTTGATTGTCCACTTAAATACCTCTCTCTACTTTGATATGGTCTGCAAAAACAATATTATTATAGCATAGAAGGTTTTTAAGTACACTAGGTCACGCTACAGCTTTGCCCGTTGCTCCATCTCAAATAGAGAATTAAAAGACATTCTCATTCATCCATTATTATTAACTTATCATTTTTAACAAACTAAATTTTATAATATTACACTCTCTTTCCTTTTAAACATCTGATATTTTGTTAATTATTCCACATTTTTCATAATCTGCCTTCCTTGTGCCTTTGAAACACTATCAGCTAATTCTTTCGACAGGTCAATCTTTTCGACTTCTATGCCAAATTGCCGTATACTCTCGGCTATAAAGGATTGCCCCCTCAAATAGTTTTTTACTTTATCATCTACAACAATCAGAATCTTTCTGTAGGAAAATGCCTTACTCTTTTCCAGTAACAACATTTTCAAAATATCCTGCGCTATTTTGTGTTTCTGTCCACCCTTCAAAACTCCGATGTGTGAATATATCTCACATATTATTTTTTCATCTTCCGAATACAAATCCGGTTCCATATGAACACCATCCGCAAGGACTATCCGGGCATTTCTTTCAAAATGGCATCCAAACATTTTTTCTGCAGCGTTCGCAATGTAACCTTCGGCGTCCCGTTGTTCCCTTGAGTCTGATTTGCTTGTATTTATCATTCGTATACTCCTGCATATTCTAAAAGATATTTCGGTTAATTTTTACTTAAATATCTTTTCATCTATATCTCCAAAGATTCTGCATTCAGCAGGAAATCATAAACGCTCATCATCAATATCCCGTCTTCATTATAAAAAGGTCTCGGTGTATTTGCTGTAATCACGATTTTTTTAAAAGAATCCCGAATTTTCAAAAGCGGTCGTAACTCTTGCGCTGCCTTTTCTTTTGTTTCAAGAAGATATGCCGATTGAATGTAATACTTTTTTGAACCTCTACTGCATATAAAGTCAACTTCAAGCTGCTTCTTTACCGCTTTCGCAGACTTGTCGCTTTCAACGATTGTCAGATTGCCCACATCCACATGATAGCCACGCATGCGCAGTTCATTGTATATTACATTTTCCATAGCATGCGTCACTTCCATCTGCCGGAAATTGATTCGCGCATTACGAAGCCCCATGTCCATGAAATAATACTTAAGCGGTGTTTCTATATAAGCTTTTCCCTTAATATCGTATCTCTTAGCCGCTTCCACTAAAAATGCATCTTCCAAATATTCAATGTACTTTGTGATGGTAGTTGCGGTAATTCTGGAATGGCCAACACTCTTAAATGTATTTTTCAGTTTATTCGGATTTGTGAGAGAACCGATTGCTGAAGAAAGAATGTTCAGCAATGCTTCCATTTCGCTGACATTTCTGATTTTATTACGCTTTATAATGTCGCGAATGTAGGTTTCTTTAAGCAGATTATCGAGTAATGCCACCTTCTGCTCTTCCGTATCCGCAAGGACCACTAATGGAATTCCGCCGTATGAGACATATTCATTCCAACCGTCATACTGATTCCCATCATACACGGACATGAACTCCGAAAAACTTAACGGATACATATGAATCTCGTCTCCTCTACCTCCAAACTCTGTAGCAATATCCTTAGACAGGAATTTTGCGTTGCTGCCGGATACATATAGGTCACAGTTCTTCTTATCCGCAAGTCCGTTCAGAACACTGACAAATTCTCCAAGCATCTGAACTTCGTCCAAAAGGATATAATATTTCCCATCATCCTTAAGCTGCTCCTTTATCCACGGATAAAAGACCTTCGGGTCGCGATATTCCATATTGTCAAACAAGTCAAACGCCATCTCTATAATATGGTCGGTTGGCACTCCGTCCGCAAGCAAAGCATTTTTGAACAGTGTGCGCAGCAAATAGGACTTTCCGCATCTACGAATACCGGTCACAATTTTTATTAAGCCATTATTTTTACGCTTTAGCATCTGTCCCAGATAATAATCCCGCTTAATCTCTATCTCCATCATGCGGCTCCTTATTAAAAGATATTTGGGTTAGTTTTTCCCTCAATTTCTTCTATCATACCAAATATATTTTAATTTTTCAAGTCTTAAAAGATATTTGGGTTAAATTATACCAAATTATCTTTTAGTAACGCTAGTCGTATCAAGTCCAAAGCCATCATTGACGTAACTGTCACCGTCATAGTATAATCAAAGCATCTTTTAACGAGGAGAGTGAGCCAATGGATTACGCAGCTTTCAAACAGTGGTTGCAGCATAAAAAAAGCATGTCGACGCGTTCTGCCGCAGATGTTATTTCCAGATGCAAGAGAATCAATAAAATGACCGCAACGGACACTATCGGGGATAATACAACTGCTGCTTTAGCAAAGACTGAAGCCTATGCCGTTCTTTCCTCTTGTATCAAATCACAACTGAAGCGGGCTGTTACATTATATCTGGAATTTACGCAGGATACCTGATTACAGCAAGTCGCTCTGACAGGAAGAATTTGCGTAAAAAATTGCATTAAGGAGTACCAAAAGTGAATACATACAAGATAGTTGATCTTTTTGCCGGAGTCGGCGGACTCAGTTACGGATTTTCGCGGTTAAAAGAGTTTGAAATCATTATGGCTAATGAAATAGAGACGGATATTTCCAAGGCATATACCTTAAATTATCCCGATGTAAATATGATAAACTGCGATATTCATGAGTTGACGGAGGGAATCATCAGAGAAGCCGTCGGCGGTAATAAAATTGATATTGTCGTGGGAGGCCCGCCTTGTCAGTCGTATTCCACGCTTGGGAAAAGACGGATGGATGACAGGGCAAATTTATTTATGCAGTATAAAAGAATATTGAAGATTCTAAAACCCCGGGCATTTGTTTTTGAAAATGTCACGGGAATTTTGAGCATGGACAAAGGAAATCTGTTTCGGAGCATTCAGGCGGAATTTCAAGAATTGGGGTATCAGTTAAAATACAAAATTTTAAATGCTGTAAATTATGGTGTTCCCCAGCAGCGGGAAAGAGTCATCTTAGTAGGATTCCTAGGCAGCAATCCTTATGAATATCCGCTGCCCACGCACGGAGAAGGTCTGCTGCCCTATGTGACCTTAAGAGACGCCATCGGCGATTTACCGATGCTTTTAAGCGGTCAGACAGATAATCATTATGCAAAAGCTGTAGAAAACGATTTTCTGGCATTTGTGAGGCATAACGGCTCAACCGTATTAACAGAACATAGCGCGCCCAAAAACGGAGCACATTTAATCAAGATTATGCAGGCGCTTTCAGACGGACAATGTAAGGATGATCTGCCGGAAGATATCCGCCCTAAAAGCGGATACGGAAATACTTATGCGAAATTATGGTGGGACAAGCCCTCTACCACTATCACCAGAAATTTTGCCTGTCCGTCTTCATCAAGATGTATCCACCCAAGGGATTCTCGGGCAATGTCCATCAGAGAAGGCGCCAGACTACAGAGTTTCCCTGACGACTATGGGTTTTTCGGTTCCGATGGCATGAAGCGGCTGGAAATCGGAAATGCCGTTCCGCCCCTGCTTTCCGTTGCCATTGCCGGAAAAATGCTTCAGGCGCTTACAACCCCCGAACAAAACCGCTGACTTTGTCATAGGAATGATGAAATTGCAGCGAGGATTGGTGCCACTGTACAAAACCGAAAGGCAGTTGTATTGTGGTTCCGCCGTTGCTGCTGCCATAGTAGATTTGCTCACATGCTACGCGCTCTGCGGCTTCACAGATATCCTCAATGCAGAATATCTCATCTATATTACATTCCCCCAGAAGGTTGATATACCAGACATAATCCGACCATTCCCCCTCGTCCCAAGCGGCGCCCATGGAAAAGCACAGCTTGGTAATTTCATAAATGTTATCGGCAAACCACCCCAACAACGCCCCATATAAAGATTCGTCATACTTTCTTAAGGTATCGGCATTGAGGCTTTTATGCCTGACTTGCAGATCATAAGCTTTACTATATACCGTATCTCCATGTTCCCCGATAATGGTCAAAGCGTCATCCGCAGCCGCCCAGAACAATTCAATGGCTCTCTTAACATCAGAAGGTATTGTTTTCTCAAACTGTTTTTCAAATACTTCCATAAAAGCCCCGGCTTTAATCAGATATACTTGTCCGCCCAGACTCTTTTTGATGGAAATACGGATTTCTCTGCCGCCCGCACATTGGATTTTTAAATCCGTCTTTGACTTGGTGGTCCTTCCCAGCACACTGCTGACATTGGTTTCGTGCAGTCCTCCGATGGATGTTGAAGCTATCGTCTCCCCGGACAAACCAAGCCTTTCCATGAATTCCCTGCTGTATTCCTCATCGGTATCCAGAAGCTTCTTCACCAGCGCCTCATTGGAATGCCCCGATAATTTCGCATGCTGCCATCCTGCGGCTCTGTCTCTGTACATAAAAATCCTCCTTGCCGCCTTTGGCAGCACAAACAATTTATCCTGTCTGTCAAATCTCTTTCCTGTAATACTGTACCACTTTCTTCACGGCACTGATAACATCCTGAGCCTCCTCCTCCGTCAGGGAAGGATAAAGAGGTATGCTCATGACTTCCTCATAATACTTTTCCGCATTCGGACAAATCCCCCTCTGATAGCCCAATTTTTCATAATAAGAATGATAGTACACCGGCATATAATGAACCTGTGGACAAACATTCTCGGCATAAAGGGCGTCAAAAAACTGTCTCCTGTCACAGGTTAATAATTCCGGTTTCAGACGCAGAATATAAAGATGCCTGGTGGTGTCTGACTCCGGGATTTCTTTCTGTATCACAATTTCCGGCATCTCGGAAAACGCTTTATCGTATTTTTCTACCAGTTCTTTCCGGCGTGCCGAAAACCGGGACAGTTTGCGAAGCTGGCTGAGCAAAAGAGCCGCTTGAAAGTCCGTCATTCGGTAGTTATATCCTAACTCCACCTGTTCATTATACCACTTCGCATCGGTGGGATGTTCCATCTCTTCCTGATGCCGGGTAATGCCATGGGTGCGCAGTCTCATCAGCTTATGATAAAGCTGATAATCATTGGTAGTGATGGCTCCGCCCTCGCCGCCGGTAATGGTTTTCACCGGATGAAAACTAAAACAGGTCATATCCGCAATGCTTCCCACCGGCTGCCCTTTATATTTTGTACCTATGGCATGGGCCGCATCTTCTATCAAAATCAGATTGTGCTCCCTGCAAATATTCCGTATCTCATCCAATTCCACAGCCTGTCCGGTAAAGTCCACCGCCACAATCCCTTTGGTTTTGGAGGTAATCAGCTTACGGACGGACGCCGGGTCTATATTATAGGTTTGCGGGTTGATATCGGCAAAGACCGGTTTTGCGCCGCAGTAAAGCACACAGTTTGCCGAGGCCGCAAAGGTAATGGAACTGACGATAACTTCATCGCCTTCTTTAAATCCCGCCGCCAAGGCTGCCAAGTGCAAAGCCGCCGTACCGTTGCTCACAACCACCGCATATTTTGCGCCGGTTTCCTCACAAAGCGCCTGCTCCAACTCTGTCACCTTAGGACCGCAGGTAATATAATCGCTAAGTAATGTGGCCGTCACCGCATCCACATCGTCCTGCTCAATACACTGTTTACCATAATAAATCGGCTTCTCCCGAACCGGTTTGCCGCCATGTATCGCTAACTGCTGCATTTGATATCCTCCTTATACCTGCCGCTGTCTGTTCCTATTATCTATATCATATCACCGGATATGGTAATAAGAAAATCCGGAAACACATCGTACGACAGACACATAGCGGCTGGATTTCCGAATATATTATATCACTACGAATATAAGTGTGTAAAGAAATTCTAAGTTATGCCGTAGGCAGACTCACATACGCCACGCCCTCCAGCACCAGCTCATCTGCCTGATTTTTCACCGTCGTCCGCAAATGCGCCCGCCTTTTTTCGTTGATATCCGTAATTTCCACCCGTGCGGTTACGGTATCGCCGATATAGACCGGCTTTTTAAAATGGCTTTCCTGTGACAGGTAAATCGTTCCCTCACCCGGCAGATACATTCCCAGAACCGTTGAAACAAAGGCATTTATCAACGCCCCGTGGACAATTCTTTTCTGAAAAACACTATTCTGCGCATAAACCTCATTGATGTGCACAGGATTAAAGTCTCCGCAAATGCCTGCAAACTGATACACATCACTCTCACTGACAGTCTTGGAAAATTCGGCGCTCTGTCCGATAACAAATTCCATGGGTTATTCTCCTCCCTGTTCTTCCAACAAACTTTTTTCCAGCTCCAATAGTTTTTTACTGCGTTCTTTGATTCGCTTTACCGGAATTCCCGCATAGACGCCCCAAGGCTCCAAAGATTTCATACACAGACTCATGGCGCCCACCGAACTGCCTTCCCCTATGGTCACGCCCGGCAGAATCAATGACATACAGCCCACTATTACATGCCTGCCCAGACGGACTTCGGCATTTTTATCCGCAGTTTTATATTTTGCGGGAACCGTGGGATTGGTCAGGGAATTTCCGGAATAATCATTGGAAGTGGCATAAATGACACATCTGGAAGAAAGTCCTGAAAAATCTTCCATATAAATGCCCTTCTCTCCTCCATACAAGCCGCAGAACTGTGCGATATGAATATAGTCCCCCAGAACCACCCTGCCGCTGATAGTGGTAAAATCATCAATCCTGACATGATTTCCTACTTCCAGAAGCTCCGCCTGATATAAAACAGCATTGCGGCTGATTAGCACATCCTTGCCATAACTCTTTAATCCCAAACCCGCAAGCTCTTCTTCCGAATAAAAACTGTTTATCATAGCAACCCTCCCAAAAATATTTATAATAATAAGACAGCAGAATCATTATACCAGCAAATACTCACATTTACAAGTAATTGCCCTTTTCAGTCGCTAAAATCATGCTCCAGTACGGCGCTGAACCGGTACTGGGGATATCGTTTTCCCATATCCTGTAAGATTTTTTCCCGAATCTGCAGCTTTTGAACGGAATGAAAATCCATCACCAGATCAAAGCTCACTGTCATTTGCTCCATATCCGCATAAAATCCGTGCATCTGCAGAATTTCCGAATAACCTCCGATCAGCTCCGACAGCGTATCTTTCATCTGCGCTGCCTGCAAATCCGCCGTATTGGCGGCATACAGCCCTACGGTCAGGATAATTCCGTACTCTTTGTACACATCATCGGCAATGCTGCGAAACAGATAATGCAGTTGTCCAGCGGTCAGATCCTCCGGAACCTCCACGCGGACAGCCCCCATGATCTGCTCCGGTCCGTATTTATGCAAAATCAAATCATAAGCTCCATAAACTTGGGGATATCGGCAAATCCGCCGCTTTAACTCTGCGGACAACTCTCTTTCCACTCTGGAACCGATAATTCCGTTTAAACTTTCCGCCAGAACTTCGACTCCCGCCTTTACGATAAATGCGGCAATCACCGCCCCAAACCATCCTTCCACGCTTATCCGGAACAAAAGACTGATGCCCGCAGCAAGCAGCGTAGACAGGGAAATCGCGCAGTCAAACAAGGCTTCCCTGCCGGACGCCGTAAGGGACTGCGAATGATATTTTTTCCCTTGGGCAATGACATATCTTCCCATAAAAAATTTCACAAATACGCCTGCCGTAATAATCAGAAGCGAAACATAAGGATAAACCGACGCCTCCGGATGAAGAATGGCAAGAAAGGCTTCCTTGAAGGAAGTCAGTCCCGCCCACAGCACAATCGCCCCTATGGTGACCGCCGCCACATACTCCACCCTGCCGTATCCGTAAGGGTGTTTCTTGTCGGGGTCCTTGCTTGCCAGTCCGGTTCCCACTATGGTAATCACGCTGGACAGAGCGTCGCTCAAATTATTGACCGCGTCCATGACCACTGCCACAGAGCCTGTCAGAAAACCCACAAAAGCCTTGCAGCCCACCAACATCAGGTTGACCACAAGGCTTATTATGCTTATCCGGATAATTCTTCTGCTGCGTTCCATATAATATGATACGCCTTTTGCGTCAGGGTGTGCCTGACTCTCAGATATTCCTGTCATCCTTTTTCTTTAGCAGAGCCGATGTGTCCAAGGTCTGTTCCGATTCTCTGGACTTCTTAGGTTTTCCGGCTTTTTTCGGCGCCTTCTTTGTAGTTGGAGCCGGTTCCTTTTCAGGAGCCGGAGCGCTTTGTTCTTCCACAGCTTCCTGCACCTTAGGCCCAGCCTGATTCTCAGGCTTTTTACGCCCGCCGCTCCCCGCATGACTCCATTTTGGAGTATATTGAAAACGCCTCATTGCCACATCCGCCAGAAACAGGCAGATTGCAAGCGCCAACAGCCAGTTTGTCAGGGAATAGCTGCTCCTCGCTTTCGCATTGATGCGGGTCCAGACGGAATCTTCCTCTGTAATCATCCTGCCGTACTGTTCCGCAAATTTTAAATAAGCCGCCGTGCTGACATCAAACTTGTATTCATCGGAAAATTGCACCGCAGTAGCTGTTGTCATATAATTTTGTATCTCGCCGTCTTCCGTCCGCCGTATGTTAAAGTGATATAATCCCGTCTGCGGTGTGGAAAGTTCCGCCATATATTTTCCGGGCGCCGCTGCGTGAAGTTTTTCTTCCGTGGCATTTCCCTCCGGGTCAATAACCGTTACCAGAATCTGAGTCCCGCTGCCGTAATCCTGCGTGCGGTAAACCACTTCCGTCCTCTCTCCCACGGACACCACATCCACGCTGTCTTCCCCCATACTGACATTGCCCGCAGAATAATCCACAATTCTCTTCCACATCTGCACATAATCATCCTGTCCCGCAAACGCGCCGCTCCACTCTCCGGTGACATCACTGTTCCATGCTGCCGTTCTGCCCAGCCCGTACTGCCATACGGTGAGAATGGGGTCCCCCTTCTCTGCGGACTTGATAACCGGATTGGACGCCGTCTTTGGCGTAGAGGAAATATAACCGTAAAGAAGCGGCCATCCCCCGGTAAAAAGATTTCCTGTCAGCTCATGGCTCCCCTGCACCTGTAAGGCAAAAGCTCCGTTCTGGATATAACTGTCTCCTCCCAAAAAGACTTCCTGGGCAAAAATTCTCGGAATATCGCTGGATATATCCGAATAATAGTATCTGCCCCCGCATTGATCCGCCAAATGCTCCAAAAGCTGTGTATCCGAGCCGGTTCCCACTGCAACGGTAGATAATGTGATACCGTTATCGGTATAGGCTTTCACCACATCGGAATAATCTGAAGTCTCTCCCATTCCGTCCGTCAGAAGCACCACATGCTTGACGGATGCATCGCTCTTTGCCAGAACATCGCAGGCTTCCTGTAAGGACGGTTTAATGGTGGTTCCGCCTCCTTCCTTAATCTCTTCAATCTTCTTCTTGATTTCTCCTCTGTTCCCTGCATGGTCAAGCTCCACCTGCCACTCATATTTGTCATCAAAAGTCAGAATCCCCACATAATCCTCATCCAGCAGATTATCCACTGCAACGCAGGCGGAGCGGATGGCAATGTCCAGATTGCTGGCACCGCTGTTATCCGCCACACTGCTCATACTGCCGGAATGGTCAATCACCATAACCATTGCCATGGAAGGTTTTTCATTCATACTCCGAAGCATCATGTCCACCGGCAGCACGGTTTCCAGCACCGTACCCCGGTAGCCTCCCAAGGCAAAACTGTTTTCCCCTCCGCAGCAGACAAACCCGCAGCCATAATCCTTCACATAGCTTTCCAGATGATTCAGAAATCCCTGAGGCAAATCATCAATATAGGTATCCACCAGAATAATGCTCTTATAGTCCAGCATGGCATCAATGTCATCCGGCGCGTTAAGCGCGGAAACTATGCTATAATCACAGCCTGCGGCATTTAGCACAGAGGCAAATCCCGAGGCGTTAACACCGCTTCCCGAAATCACCAGCACCTTAGGGGGCGTTTCCACCACGGAATATGCATTATAAAAATCATTTTCCGGACAGATATCTCCCCTGGCATACACCTGTACCCGAAGACTCTCCGTGGAACCGCCCGCCATATTTTCATCCACCTGTGAGCTGAACACAAAACGGTTGCCGCCCTTATTCAGATGCACGCTGTTAGCCCCTATCTGACTGCTGCCGCTATAAAGTTCCAGCACCGCATCCGTATCGTAATTGCTTTCCACCAGCACTGTAACGGAATATTTATCTCCGGGGTGCAGATAGGAGGGCAGAATCACATTTTCAATATAGGCGTCCGCACTTTCTTCACTTTCATAAAGCAGAGTCAAAAACTGTGTGTTGCTTACCGACAACGCCTGCGCCATATTCTGGATATCTCCTCTTGTTTCTTTGCCGTCCGTAAGAACCACAAGCCTGCCGTTACAGTTTTCCGGAATCATGGTAAGAGCCTTTGAAACGGCATCCTCAAAATTGGTTGCGGATTTTTCCGGCGTTGTCAAAAGCCCCCCATAACGGTTCTCCGCCGTCAGGAACTGTTCTATCAGCGTATCCTTTCCAAAGGTTACAATTCCATAAACATTTCCTGAGGGCATTGCCCTTATGGTGTCGCTCAGATAATCTTTCATATCCTCCAGATGCTCTTCATTGCTGTTGGACAAATCCACCACAAATATGGTTGCCGTCTTATTGCTGCCCAAATGAATCTGTAAGCCAAAAAGCGCCAGCAGGATACATATAAGCACCGCGCCCCTTACTATCAGGTAAAATTTCCCTCGGTAACGCATCTGCTTCACATAGATAATCCACTCTATCACCAAAAGCGCCAGAACAAACAACAGGAAAATATTTCTCAAGGTATGCTTAACCTTTTGCATCTGCCGCTCGTCCAAATCGCTGACGGAAACCGCTTCCGCTCTGCCATCCGATTCCGTATCCGTTCGGAATCTTACCACATAAGCTTCTTGATACTCCTCATTTCCCAGCCGATACAGGCCCGCCTTGTCCGGTCTGCCGTCAAATGTACTCCTGTCCGGTTCCGCCCAGGGCTGCAGGGCAATCTCTTCCCCTGCATAATAAATATTGGAGGCAAGCCACGATGTGTCTGACAGATAAATCATGGCATTGGCTAAAAATACCGGAAATTCCGCCCTTAGGGGAAAATCGGATTCCCGTATGTCAAAACCCACCACAATTTCTTTTCTGCCGTCCGCTTCCCTGTAATAACCCACACATTTCCCGTCGTATTCCAAAAAGCTCTCCGCTCCCTCCGGCAGCGCAAAGCAGTAAGCTTTGTTCACTCCTATTGTAAAGCCGGACAATCCCGCGGTTAAGTCGCAATCCGTCATATCCAGCACTACATTATGCAAAGTTTCGATGGAATTGTGCCCCCAGTCTCCGAATAGCAGCCTGTTATTCTGTACTGCTTTCGGCGTCTGACCCGCATCATAAATCACCACATTATAAGCGGAGTCCGCCGGAGCGGCTGCCCCATCGGTGTCCGCCTTGGCGATGCTTTCCCCCGTTACGGCAAAATATGCTTTCTCCAAAAAGATATTGCCATCCCCCACGAGCAGACCCTGAATCCGGTTTTCCCGACCCTTGACTGCCCAGGAAATATTATCCTTCTCTAAACTGTCTCTCTGTCCCTTGTCAAAAATAATTCCGTTTAGGCGGGACTCAATCGCCTGTCCCTGCCAATCCACCTGTTCAAAAAAACACACGCTGCTCTCAGAGGGTTTAAGCTTCAACTGTTTAAGCGCAATCAGCTTCTGCTCCTCATCATAGAGACTGACATCACAGGAGGCTTCCTCATCACTGTAATTGGTTACGCTTACCATAATATCGTAAAAGCCGTCCCCGCGTCCGGTAAAGACAGTGTACTCATTGGCAAGGTTGGAAACCGGTTCCCCCGCCACATAAATTTCTTTTCCGCCGGTGCTTCGCAGCAGTTCAAATTCCGCCGCTCCGTCCCCGTCCGTATATACCAGCAAATCCGCGGCATTCTCCTGCGTATCTCCCGCTAACGCATCCAGCACGCCCTGCGCCTGCGTCAGATTCCCTCCGCCGTCACTACAGGTAAGACCCCTCAGCGTCTGCATCAGGCTTGCCTTATCGCTGATATCCACCGCCAAAAGCTTTGCTCCTGTAACATCCGCCGTCACAACGGAAAACTGTGTATCACCTGATGTTCTCACATAATCACATGCCTGCTCCACTGCTTCCTCTATGCGGCTTTTGCCCGATGCATCTTGGTGCTGCATGCTTGCGCTTACATCTATCAGCAGTATTTTCCTGCCTCCGCCCCTGCTTTCCCTCCTGATAAACGGGGACATCAGCGCAACGACCATCAGAAGGATAATCAGAATCTGCAGATACATCAGGATATTATGCACAAACTTCTCAAAAAAGGTCTTGGACTGCCGGTTTTTCAACAGCCTCTGCCAGAGAAGGTTTGAGGATATCAGATAATCCACGCCCTTGGGCTTTAACAAATATAAAATTATAATAATGGGAACCGCTGCCAGAAAAAACAGCGGCCATAAGCTCTCAAATATCATATAGCATCCTTAAATCCTGAAAAATCAGTTGATAAATATCCGTCCCAGTATCACAAAGTCCGTAAAAGGCTCCCCCTTTTGCACAGCTTCTTTTCATCCCTTCCAAAAAGCTTTTCAGCGCCCTTTCATATATCCCTATGCTTCCTGCATCCAAGGTAAGCCGCAATGTGCTTTTGTCCTCCATGTCAATAAGATTTCTGGTGCCCGTAATGTCCACGGAAAGTTCCTCTTTTGCCAACACATGCAAAACCACCGCCTTCTGCTTTCTATAGTCCAGAAAACGAAGAATTTTCCTCATTGTCTCCTGCTCCTCATCCAGAAATGCCTCCTGCAGGAAATCGCTGATCAAAATAGTCACTCCCGAAGCTTTCAGCGGCAGTTTGCAGACACTCTCCCAGATATCCGCCTGTCCTTCAAAACTGCGCTGCTCCAGCCACTGTATCATCGACGGAAGAGCTCTTCTTTTGCCCCCCGCTGCAAAAGGCTGCTGCATATTCCGCATATCATAGAGCACTACCCTATCCATATCGGAAATCCCCAGATAGCCAAGCGCCGCCGCAAGCGTAAGACAAAGCTCACTCTTTTTCTTCTCCCCGTATTCCATGGAGGCGCTGGTATCAATCAAAATAGAAATGACAGCTTCCTTTTCCTCCATATATTCTTTTACATAAAATCTGTCCAATCGGCCATAGGCGTTCCAGTCAATACGGCGGATATCGTCCCCCGGCATATACTCTCTGAAATCGGAAAATTCCGTGGAGGAACCCTTTTGCATGGATTTGCGGTTTCCCATGAGATTCATGGAAGCCCTGTGTCCCATGGCAAGCCTGAGTCTTGACAGCTTTTCAAAAAACGCGGCATCCGGCATCATATTTCCTCTCATTCCGCCGCGCAAGCGGCATTTTAATGCTCAATCTTCCCGGAAGAACGCCTGTTTTGCGTTCTTCGGTGTGAAGCTTTAGAATTTCTTAGTCCGCGTCCTCTGCGGGCTTAGAAATTCTCTTCACGCTTTATCCGTTAAAATCCGGCGAATGATCTCGTCCTCCCCCACTCCCTCGCTAATAGCGTCAAAACTGAGAATCAGGCGGTGCCGGAGCACCGGATATGCCATTTGTTCCACATCTTGGAAGGAAACATTGAACCTTCCCTCCAAAAATGCTTTCGCCCTTGAGGAGCGAATCAGAGCCTGAGCCGCTCTGGGACTCGCACCTTCCCTGATATACGGATTTGCTTCATGGGTCGCCATGACAATATTCAGCAAAAAGTCCATCACCGCGTCCGCAATGGGAATCTGACTCACCAAATCCCTTGCCGCAAGCAGCCCTTCGCCGTCCATCTGCTTTTCAATGACGGCAGCCCGACTGTTCTCCGTAAGTTCCACAATTCCCTTCAATTCCTCCTTGGAAGGAAAATTCACAAGAATTTTAAACATAAAGCGGTCCAACTGCGCCTCCGGCAGGGGATAGGTTCCCTCATTCTCAATGGGATTCTGGGTTGCCAGCACAAAGAAAGGCTCTGCAAGAGCATGACTGTCATTTCCCACCGTCACCGTATGTTCCTGCATAGCCTCCAACAATGCGGACTGCGTCTTGGGAGTGGCGCGGTTAATTTCGTCCGCCAGAATCAGATTGGCGAAAATAGGTCCTTTTTCAAAGGAGAACGCACTTCCTCCTTCATTCTTAATGATAATATTTGTTCCCGTTACATCGCTGGGCATTAAATCCGGCGTAAACTGAATTCTTTTAAAAGACAAATCAAAAACTTTTGCAACGGTACTGACCAATCTGGTCTTGCCCAGTCCCGGCATACCTTCCAACAGCACATTGCCCCCTGTCAGCATGGCAAGCATGACTTGTCGTATAATTTCACGCTGTCCGATAATCCCTTTTTGAATTTCCGCCTCACAATCCGCCATTTTCTGCGCCATATAATCCGGATCTTTCAATCTGCTCTTATCCAGTTCGCTCATACTCTCCTCTTTCCTTTCCTCTTTCTGCATCTCTAATTAAAACTTGCAAAATATTCCTTGATAACATCCTCCATACCGCTGGGATAGCGCCCTGTGGCGATGCCCTCGTAAGCGTGGCGTTCATAACTTCCCAGCACCGCCTCGGGAGAAATATGCGTTCCTTCCCATGCAAGCCCGTTCTGAGCCCGGAAATAATCGGAATTATCATGATCTACAGCGCTTCCTGTAAGATTTTCACTGTCCGCAACGGCATTGGGAACGCTGACATAATCATGCTGCGTATTACTGCTTCCGGTACCCCTTCCGCTGTCCGAACCTTCGCCATCGCCACTGTTTTGACCAACCTGACCGCTCTGACCTTCGCCGTCTCCGCCTCCTTGCCCGTCTCCGTTTTCCTGACCAACCTGACCGTTCTGACTGTCTCCTCTTCCTTGTCCTTCTTGGTTCTTCTGACTGCCCTGCGCACTCTGACCGTCTCCGCTTCCTTGTCCGCCTCCGCCGTTTTGGCTGTTTCCGTTAGTTTGGCTGTCTTTGTTATTCCGGTTCTTTTGAGAGTCGGCATCCTGATTTTGGGCAAGCTGCTCCCCTCCCATTTCTTTCAGCTTGTCCGCCATGGCCTGCATGGCCTCCGCATCCGCCGGGAAAGCCCCTCCGTTTTGCAGAGTGTCCGCAAGTTCGGACAGACGGCTGCTCATATTATCATATTTGTAATCCAGCTTTTCCTCAGCGGCGCTCAACATTTCCGCAGACGCCGCCTGTTCATACTCCGACAGGGAAGACTGTAAGCTCTCTATCATCTCCTGCAGAGCCGCCCGTTCCTCCAATGTCAACTCCTCCGCCAAAAGCTGCTCCAAAGAATCTTTTACCTCTTCTATCTCCTGCTCTTTCTCTTTTACAATTTCCTCCACCGCATGCAGCTCCTCTGCCCTATCCTTCATGGCGGAGGGCGCTAACATCAGCCCCAGCAGTATCAGACAAAGCGCCGGAAATCCCAGCAGCTCCTTTTTGGACAACCGACCGGAGCGCCAAAGGGAAATCTTAACTTTTTCCCTGTTTTCCAAAAGCCTCTTTATGGCGTCCTCTCTTTGTAATTCCACCAGAGAGCCTGCCTTATCCAGATTTTCATACGCAGTGATGATCCGTTCCTGAAAACCGAACCTATCTATAGCCAAAGCTGCCTGTTCCATCGTATTTTGTCGTACACAAGCTGCCACAATCGCCGAAAATACCGCTAAAATAAGTGCAAGCGCCACATAAAAATCCGCATAGTAAAAAGGGGTCAGAAAAGCCGCCAATTCAAACACAATCCCGACTCCCATGCCAACGCTCAGAGCAAATATCAGTTTTTTCAAAAATCCTGCCATATTTAATCTGTTCCGGCAGGCTCTTATGATTTTTAAGAACTCTTGCTCCATGGTTTCCCCTCATTCCGCCGCGCAAGCGGCATTTTAATCAGTGGGAACTTTGGGACGCGCAGCGTCACAAATTCCGAGATTGAAAATTTTTAATTTTCAATCTTTCCCCTCTCCTGTTTCGGCAGACCTTGTCACCCTGCCTTTTTTGTCCTTCTGACTCCGGGAGCATTCAAAGGGTTTACCTTCCATGCCGCCAAAAGCATAAACACCAGAGATAAAAGCAGAATACTCGCCGCCGATGCATAGACCCACACTTGTTCATAGGTTAAAAGACGGGTGATGATTCCCACATCATCGATTGCAAAAGTAAAGCCGCTTCCCCCAAAAAGAGAAGTTCCCGTCATCAACAGCGCAAAAAACTCCTCAAAGAACAGAAACGGATTGACAAGCAAGGGCAGCAAAGCTTCTCCCACAAAATCCACGCCGAAGATAGCCAGAATTAACAGTGGAACCGCCGTGAGACAATAAATGATAAAATAAAAGACAAAAGACAAAAGCACCGCCGATATGGATCTGCGGCACACCGCCGAACAAAAAATCCCAATACTTCCCGAAAGTACGGACTGTAAAATGACGGCAAGCACAAAATAAAACAGCTTGCTCCATCCCAAGCCTCCCACCACAAAGGACAATGCCATAATGGGCAGGCTTCCCACTACAAAAAACAAAATTCGTATCACTGCCGATATCACCTTTCCCACCACAATGGAAAACGGGGACATGCATGTAGTTAACATCAAATCCAGCGTCTGGCGCTCCCTCTCCCCCGAAATGGAAGAAGCCGTAAGAATGGGCATCACTAAAGATACAATTCCTATCTGTGTAACGGCAAGCACGGGGAACAGGTAAATCAGAGAAGAATAAATATTGCCGGCGCCCAAGTAACCATGTATGCTTTGAATCAGTGAAATCGCCAACAAAAAAGCCATTGCAAGCAAAGCCTCATAGGCAAATAATCCCCAACTGATGCGCATACTGCGCGCCGCCACCTGTAAATCCTTTTTTACAATCGGGTTTAACCGCAGTTTCATTGCGCGTCACCTCCTGTCAACTGCATAAACAGACTTTCCAGATTTCCTTCCTGTCTGTGAAATCCGGTCAATATAATCCGGTTTTGTATCATTCTCCCTATCAGGGCGTTTACTTCCTCATCCGTGCCGTTACAGGAGATGACAAGTTCATTTTCCAAGACAGACTCGAGCCTGACATTTGCCTGTTCCTGCATCATCCGCACTGCGGATTCCATGCCGGAAGCAATATTGATGTGAATACGGTTTCTTCCTTTAATCTGTCCCAGCAAATCTTCAATCCGCCCCGCTATGATAAGCTGTCCGTGGTTCATGATGCCGATACTGTTACACATTTCGGAAAGCTCCGAAAGAATGTGGGAGCTGATAACAATCGTCTTTCCCATGGAGTGAAGATTTTTCAGGAGTTCCTTCATCTCCACCCTCGCCCTCGGGTCCAGACCCGAGCTGGGTTCATCCAAAATCAAAAGCTTGGGATTGTGAAGCAGCGCCCTCGCCACACATAAACGCTGTTTCATTCCTCTGGATAAAGTATCCACATAAACTTCCTTTTTGTCCGAGAGATTAACCAATTCCAGCAAATCGTCCGTAAGCTTTGCGATGTCGCGGGAATACATTCCGTACATGGAGCCGTATAAGTCCATATACTCCCTCACCTTTAAATTATCATACACCCCAAAGAAGTCCGGCACATATCCGATTTGCCGCTTCATCTCCTTACTTCCCATGGGCGCCTGCGTATTGCCGATTTTTACGGAGCCGCCGCTTGCCTTCAAAAGACCGCAGACTATGCGAATCGTAGTGGTCTTGCCTGCGCCGTTGGGTCCCATAAAACCAAACAAATCACCCTCCGGAATATGCAGGGTCAAATGATTCACCGCTGTAAAAGAGCCATATCTCTTAACCAAATCATTAATATACAGCATAATGTCCCCCCTATTGCATCTGGTAGAGACATCCGTATGATATCTCCCTACAATTACCATCCACGGTTTTCTCCCAATCTTCGGTCACTCCTATGACCACCGTGACGGTGTCATCTTCTTTCGGATATCCTTGAAAAATACCCATTGCCAAAGCTGTCAGGATATCCAAGTCCTTCTTGCCGTCACGGGCAGCCTCCTCCAGAACTTGATTGTAAAAAGTCCTATGTACGCCGGAACCCCCTCTGGTGACAGAAACCATTTTCAAACTCTCCAGATTTTCGGTTTTGCCTGCGGGGAGATCTTTATAAACAAACAACTCGTTATCAGTAATAACCGCAATATAAGCGAAATCCTTATCCGTATGGTTGGACACGGTTCCTTTCAGAGCATGAGAATTCGACATTCTACAATCACTCAGTTCCAGACTTCCGCTTCCGGTCTCTGCTGCATTTCCTGTCAGAAAATAGCAGTCCTCAAAACTTTGTTCCGGGTCTGCGCCAAAAATAAGTTCCTCCCCTTCTTTTTTTACATGGTAATAATAGCCGTTATCACCTTTGGAATAACTGCTCATGCCTGCTACGGGACCTATGCTCTCATACCCTTTTGCCAGCCGCAAATCCCATTCCTTATAACCGACATCGTAACAGCGCAGATAAGTTTGCGCGTTGTCCGGATGCAGAAGATCCGATGTGGTTACCGAATATACTCTGGTATCCTTCACCTCAAATCCCCTGCCCGCCACGGCAATCAAAAGGATTCCGGCAAGCGCTGCCACAGGCACCGCCACCCAATACAGTTCTCTTTTTTTGGCAATCTTCAGAATCAGATAAAGCACCGGACCCGCGAAAATCACATAAAGAATCACTAAGACTTTCAGGACTCCGAAATTCAAACGGCTGTCTTCACTCCCAAGGGTTTCCAATGTGGCGCGGAAAATGTACTGATTGGTATTATTATAGTAGGTATCCTGAGACACATACCTTGCCGAAGCATTGCTGCTGGCGGTTTCCAAAAGACGCCTCACAAAATCTTCCTGCGTGACACCATAAGCATACGCATCACCACCCAATTTCCCAAAATCCGAAAGGGAGTAAGGAAACACTCCCACGGCTCCATCTATTTTGGATGTTATAAAACAGTTATCATAAGTAACACTATACTGAAAATATTCATCCACAAGCTCCGCCACCGCAATCTGTGCCGTGTCCCACTCTATATCGACAGGCGACTCATATTTTCCCGGCTCATAAATCTTGTCACAGGTGATGCCCAGATTGCCAAGACCGCTTAAAACCTTGTCTGCCCGGCTTCCCGTCCCGATAATCAGCACACCGCCGTCCTCTACCCAACGGTCAATGGCATCCACTGTCTCCTGCGCCAAAATGCCGGTATTATAATTGTCAATCACCAAAAATACCAGAGAATCCAAAGAAGCTTCCAGATTGTCCTGACCCAGCTCCACAAGCTTAATCGGATACTGACCGCTTTGATAGTAGGCTATTTTTTCTCCCCCCATATCCAGATAGGTGAGAGCCGAATAATCATCACTTAAAATTCCCATGGACAAAACCTCCGTTTCATTCCACCGGAATTGCTTTAACGCAGTCTGCGCCACTACCTTGGAGCGCTTGTCCAAAAATATCGCACTGATTGTGGCGTCTGCGTCCACACTTTGTTTGGGCACTTTCACCACAAATTGCTTGGTACTGCCCTGCGGCAGCGCAATCGCCGTATCATAAGCAGCAACAGAACCCCATCTTTCAACCTGAAGGCGCACCACACCTTCCCAGTCCCCGCCGCTATTATCCGCCGTCAGACTGATATCATAGGTATTGCCTGCAGAGGGCAAAAGGACTGCCTCAATGTCAAAATCAGAACCCGCTGACTCCGCAAAAGCGGTGGTTCCCACACTGCCTGCACATAATAAGACACACAGCAGTATGGCTAAAACATGCCAAGACCTAAATTTCTTATGGATTACCATCTTATAAACCGTAAGTTTACTTTTCATTCAAACCCCATTTCCATGCCGATGTTACAGTTTTTCATCTACCTTCGCACCTTTTAAATCTTCTTTGAGAAGCTTCATCTTATCCAGAATGTCGTTCAGCTCCTTTTGCACATCCTCACTGTCCGCTGCCACTTCCCCGATTGCTTCTGTGACTTCCTCAAGCTCCTCGTTCTTCTCTTTGGATTTTTCAATCTGTTCTTCTTTCTTTTCCTTCTCCTCGGCAATCTTTTCCGCCTGTTCTTCTCTCTTCTCCTGCTCCTCGTCGATATGGTCCTTGGCCTCTTCCATTAACATTCCTAAAATCTCTTCGCTTGCGGCCTCCATAATATCTTCCGCAGTCTCCTCCGCTTTCAGCATGGGAGAAGATTTCAGCCTGTTGATCTGCATGGAGGTCAAAGATTTATCCAATGCCTGAACCTCAGCTTCCAATGAATCATACTGTTTCTGATACTCCAACAGCGCTGTCTGATGGGCGGCCTTCATCTCTTCGTCCATTTCCTCCGTGGGAGTATTTTCCAAATCCGCCAGATAACCTTTTAATTCCTGCATCTGCTGTCTGTCCGCTTCTGCCTGAGCTCTGACAGAGTCCTCCTGTGCATCCAGCTTTTTATCCGCGCTGAAGGTATCGCCTACAATTTTTAGCGCCTTTTTCTGCGCCTGCTGTTTCTTCATCAGAATCCTGTCACCCGGATCCTTCAGACCGGCCGCCATGATACTTTTGGAATTTTTTTGGTTTGTTTGATTTTTTGCGGACGCCGCCTCCTGCCTGTGGCGCATAACCCTCTCATCCTGACCCGCATACAGGGATATGTTTTTACTCTTTACTTGCATATCTATCCTCCTTGATATCTTCCAAAAATCCGCCTGTTACGCCTATCTGATAATCATATCGTCAGCTTTTCGGAATCACTTTACTGCCGCAATTTCCTAATGATGTAAAAATCGCAGAAAAGCGTATGGCAGTAAAAACACTGCCTAGGACTTTTCTGCGACAATCGGTTGTATTACTCCCAAGGTTTGTGCAACTTTTCCCTTGTCATTCTTTGTTGCCGCCATACGACAGCTGCAGAAACGATATTTCCCTTCCGCATCCAGAATTCTGATATGCATAGAATACACTTTATCCCTCTTTAAGTCTTCCATCTGCTGTCTCATAAAAGGCCAATCTTCCGGATGAATCAATTTTTCCAAGGTAAGCTTCCGCTTTTTTGCCTGAAAAATCTGCTCGCTGTCTCCCAGCCAATTTATCTTTCCTGTCTGGGTATCATATTCAAAAATTAACTCTCCGCCTAAATTTACCACGGTAAGTATTCTTTGATTCTCCTGATAAAGCTCCCAGCTATGAGTCTGACCAATACCGAAAACGCTCAGCAGCAAAACAAGAATACCAATGACTATCCCCCATGCATGGTACTCCTCTGCGCGGACCGCCAACTCCAGACTCAAAACCAGACAGGTGACACCGGCAAGTATCCCCACACTCACCAATGCACGGTATTTCCTGCTCCCTCTTAACACAATATCCTTCCTTTCGACATCTTTCCCCAAATAACTTCATATATGTATATTACCATGATTACAGCAAGTCTCGGGCAGAGCCCCGAAAAAGCAAGCTTTTTCGGGGTCGCTTCGCTCATCAAATAGCCGGAGAAACATCTGCTCGAGCAAGCTCGGCAGATGTTTCTCTGGCTACTTGACTCTGCCCTTTGCGGATATTATACCACACTCCCGTATTCTTGACAACCGTTATGGCGATTTTTTACAGCCCTATCAGAGCGTCAAAGGCTCCCACAATGTTTAGGCGTCCGTAGCCGAATTCTCTATTGGGGTATGTGAGGTTTGAACTTCTTGATGCTCCCCTGATAAAATAATTTCTGATTTCACGGCTCTCCGCATTGCCGTCATTTAATTCCACCACTGCCCACTGCATAAACTGAGCCACGGCTCCCGCCGCAATACAGGCTGCAAGGCTGCTGCCGGTGGCTCTGCCGAAAACAGTGGAAACATTCACTCCCGGCGCCGCAAAATCGGGGCAGGCGATGCCCTGCCTGCGAAATCCTCTCCCGGATTCCGTATAAAAGCTGTTATTTTCCGCATTATAAGTGGACACGCTAATCACATCCTCCGCCAGTGAGGGCTCCGTCAGCGTGGTATAGGGATCGGGGCGCAAAAAAAAGATATTGGCATTCATAAAATTGGTAATGGGCAGCCACATATGAAATTCGCCCTGATGAATCTCACCCACAGAAAACACCCGAAAGGTCCAGATGCCCGGCGTGGGGTCCTGAACCCGGAACCTGAGCAGTTGTTCTCCCGATGCGGCCTCTACCAAAGTGCCGTCAACGGTAATTCTCGTCCTCTCATAAATAAAGCTGTATGTGATGCTCTGATTCACTCCCAGCCGAATAGGAGCCGTGGTTTCCCCTCCGGGAGACCTGATGCTGACATTAAACACATCCGGCGCATTGCCCCACAATTCCGTATAAAATCCTTTCGCCTGAGCGTCCACCCGGATTTCCACCTCTTCACTGCTCACCGAAGCATCCGCGCCGACGGGCAGCTCTCCCTGATAATGATGCGCAGCATTTCCTTCATTTCCGCCACAGACCACCACTCCCCGGCTTCTTCGGGTTGCCACGGTGTTCAGATATCGTGATAAAAAGGAATTTCCCTTGTGGTCGCCCATGTTGGTGCCAAGTCCCAGACAGATAACCACAGGGCGTCTGAATACTCTGACAAAGGAATCCGCATATTCCACAGCCAGCATAATATCGTTTTCCTGATAGGCAGGGACGCCTTCGGGCACCAGATAATAGTCCCGCAGATAGGGCTTGCACTCTTTTAACTTGACAATCACCAAATCCGCGTCCGGAGCTGCCCCTTGATAGAGATATCCTCCTCCCAATCTGCTTCCGGCTGCCACTCCCGCCATGGAAGTTCCATGTCCGTTTTCGTCTCTGGAGGGCACTATGGAATAAGGGTCTTCCGCACTTAACGCGCGGTTAATATCCTCTCTGGTATATTCCGTTCCATAAAGAAATCCTTCCGGGGGATTTCCCTCCTGAATAGTCTGGTCCCAGATAGACAGAATACGGCTTTCGCCGTTCTCATAGCGGAAAACTTCATTGGTATAATCGATGCCCGTGTCAATAAAGCACATCACCACCCCTTTTCCCGTAAGGCTTAAGGGTTCCCTCTGAACCTGAGTAATGCCGCTTGCAATCAGATTATTTGGGTTAAATCCCGGCGCAATCACCGTATCCTGCATCAGTCCATAGAGCTTTGGCATATTGGGATAGTTAAAAAAAGTTTCCTCAGGGCTGACAACCTCTGCGCTGTTAAGATAAATCAGATTGTAAGTGTTATCCACCTCCACAGAGCAAAAATCATAGTCTGTACCGCCAATCATCGGAAAATCTGTAATCACATCATAAAAATCATTGGAAAGGATTTTGTCCTTACAGTCCATAATATCTCCAAAGGAGTTTTTACTAGTCTATGCTCCCGGTTCTGCCTCCGTTCCAAGTTCTTCATAGTCCTCCTTCGTAAACCGATGATAAACGGTATGTCCCATCTCCTCCTTGACACAGTAATAGTAGCGGTCCTCCGCCTCATCCGTGAAATAGAGCACATAATCAAAGCCCATATGCTCCGCCGCCTCCCGTGAAAGCTTTTCACACACATAATCCTGCGAAAAACTTTCAAATACCCTGCGCACATCCTCTATCCCGCAATGATGTTTTGTCTGAAACAGTTCAATCAACGCACTTAAAAAAACAGGCTCCTCCACCTGTTCATGAACATATCTGACTCCCGCAGGAGGGATGCTGATTTCCACCCTGTCTTTATGAAGTTTGAAAGAAAGCTTTCCTAAAGGACAGTTCTCCTGATTTTTAAACTCCGTTTCCAGCGCGGTAAGGACTGTCCCGGCATCTGCGGCAAGGGAACCCACAGTGTCTGTGTCGTCTTCCCGCAGCAGCCTACGCAAAGAAGACAGCGGGTAATACAGCCTCACTGTCTCCTCTGCATAGCCCAGCTTTAATTGGGCCTCTTTTATCTGGTCTGTCATATTGGTTATCAATTTGTCACAATTCATGAAAATTCCTCTATGCTTCAAGAAAGCGATTTCACCCGCAGGCAGCGGATTGCGTTGAGTACCGCCAATACCATAACTCCCACATCCGCAAAAATTGCCATCCACATATTGGCAATGCCAAGAGCTCCCAGAATCAGGCAGGCTGCCTTGATTCCCAGCGCAAACACAATGTTCTCATAAACAATGCGGAGGCATTTTCTGGAAATACGCATGGCAAGGGCAATTTTCATAGGGTTGTCATCCATCAGCACAATATCCGCCGCCTCAATGGCTGCGTCGGAGCCCAAGGCTCCCATGGCAATACCGATATCCGCCCGCGAAAGCACGGGGGCATCGTTGATTCCGTCTCCCACAAAAGCCAGCTTCTCTTTAGCGCCTTTTTCCTGTAAAAGTGATTCCACCTTATCCACTTTATCCGCCGGAAGCAGTTCTCCGTGCACTTCGTCAAGTCCAAGCCTGTCTGCCATATAATCCGCTACACGCTTGCTGTCCCCGGTAAGCATTACCGTCTTTCGCACGCCGGAAGCCTTTAATGCCACTATGGCTTCCCCGGACTGTTCCTTTTCCACATCGGATATCAAAATATATCCCACGTAACTGCCCTCCACAGCTATATGCACCACAGTGCCTACACCTGTGTTCTCCGTATAAGGAACCCCCAACTGCTTCATCAGTTTGTCGTTTCCGGCAGCCACCTTCATGCCGTCCACAAGCGCCGTCACCCCGTGACCGCCGATTTCTTCCACATCGCTGACCCGGTTATAATCTATGGGCTCTTTGTATGCTTCCTTAAGGCTTTTGCTAATAGGATGCCCGGAGTAACTCTCCGCATAGGCGGCATACCGCAAAATTTCTTTCTCTGTCAAGGAAGCCCCCGGCTGCTGTACCGGCTGGATTTTGGTAACCTCAAATACACCCTTCGTCAAAGTCCCCGTCTTGTCAAAGACCACATATTTGGTCTCTGCCAAAGCCTCCAGATAACTGGAACCCTTCACCAGAATACCGCAGGCAGAGGCTCCCCCGATTCCTCCGAAAAAGCTTAAGGGAATGGAAATCACAAGCGCGCAGGGACAACTGATAACTAAAAATGTCAATGCCCTGATAATCCAAGTGCCCCAATTCGCAGGATTTTGCATAACAAGATTCACGATGGGTGGAAACAGGGCAAGGGCAAGTGCGCTATAGCAGACTGCCGGAGTATAATATCTGGCAAATTTCGTGATAAAATTCTCCGAGCGTGACTTTTTCATGCTGGAATTTTCCACTAAATCCAGAATCTTAGATACTGTGGATTCTCCAAATTCTTTTGTGGTACGGATTTTTAAAAGTCCACTCAGGTTCACACATCCGCTGATAATATCTTCTCCGACGCCAACATCTTTCGGAATGCTTTCTCCGGTCAGAGCGGCTGTATTTAAAGTGGAACTACCCTCTGTCACCACACCGTCAATGGGTACTTTTTCCCCGGGCTGCACGATAATGATTGTTCCGATTTCCACATCATCGGGGTCCACCTGTTCCAAAGCGCCCTGCTCATTTTCAATATTGGCATAATCCGGACGAATATCCATCAGGGCGCTGATATTCTGACGGCTTTTTCCCACTGCCACAGCCTGAAACAGCTCCCCAATCTGGTAAAACAGCATAACCGCCACGCCCTCTGTGTACTCTCCCAGACAAATGGCGCCTACGGTAGCAACCGCCATCAGAAAATTCTCGTCAAACACTTCTCCGTGGAAGATGCCCAGTACCGCCTTCCTCAAAATGTCATAACCGATAACAATGTAAGGAATCAGGTATAGAATCAGGCGAAGAGAGCCTTCTATTGGCACAAAATGCAAAATAATCATAAGAACTGCCGCAATTATAATGCGGTATAGTGTCTTTTTCTGCTTTTTCGTCATACCGATACCTCCATATGCCGCCTACCGTCTATACATATATTTCGCAGTCAGACTCTACTTTTTTGCATGCTTTCACTACCGCATCCATAACATTTTTTTCTTCGCTTCCCTCGGCAAATTCTACCTTCATTTTCTGAGTCATAAAACTCACGGTAGCATCCAAAACGCCTTCTACCTTTTTGGCAGCCTCCTCCATCTTTAATGCGCATGCCGCACAATCCACTTCAATTTTGTAAGTTTTTTTCATGATATTACCCTCCGTTTAGTTGATATTTACTTTTATCATATGAGTATGCGTTCATATGAATGACTGTTCATATGAATATAATATCATGTATATGGAATTTGTCAAGGGGCTTGTGTAATTATTTTGTATTTTTAGGAATTGCTCCGAATATCAATGATCGGACCGCCCTTTCCCAGAATATAGTCGCCTGTAATGGTAACCCTGCCGATATTATCGTCCTTGGGAATCTCATACATGATGTCCAGCATGAAATCCTCTATAATAGAGCGCAGGGCTCTGGCGCCGGTATCACGCTCCATTGCCTTGTCCGCAATGGCTTCCAAGGCATCCTCCGTAAATTCCAGCTTCACTTCATCAAGCTCTAACAACTTCTGATATTGTTTTAAAATAGCGTTTTTGGGCTCCTTTAAAATTTGAACCATCATTTCCTTGTTTAAGCCCCGCAAGGTGCAGATGATGGGCAGTCTTCCGATAAATTCGGGAATCATGCCAAATTTCCTGATATCTTCCACGGTAACCTTTTCCAGAATATTTTTATCCTTATCATATTTGTCCTTTAAATCGGAATTAAAGCCGATGGATGCAGTCTTGCTCAGTCTCTCCTTAATAATATCTTCCAAATCCGGGAATGCCCCGCCGCAGATGAACAGGATATTCCGGGTGTTCACCGTGGCCAGGGGAACCATTGCATTTTTGCTGTTAGCACCCACCGGAACTTCGACTTCCGCCCCTTCTAACAGCTTTAACATTCCCTGCTGTACGCTCTCGCCGCTGACATCACGGCTGCTTGTATTCTTTTTCTTGGCAATTTTATCAATTTCATCAATAAAAATAATGCCGCGCTCCGCCTTCTCCACATCGTTTTCCGCCGCTGCCAAAAGCTTGGACACCACGCTCTCGATATCGTCGCCAATGTACCCTGCCTCCGTGAGGGAGGTAGCGTCCGCAATGGCAAGGGGTACATCCAGAAGATTTGCCAGAGTCTTCACCAGATAGGTTTTTCCGCTTCCGGTAGGTCCAATCATCAGGATATTGGATTTCTCAATCTCAATTTCATCCATGGTGCCGGTAGCCACCCTCTTATAGTGGTTATAGACTGCCACGGAAATCACTTTTTTGGCATATTCCTGCCCCACCACATATTCATCCAAGCTTGCCTTTATCTTGTGAGGCGCAGGAATGTCCTTAATATTCAGGGCAGGAAGCGCATCCTCTTTCTTCTTTTTCTTTTTCAGCTTCTGCTTGTTGGGGATTCCCCCTTCTCCCTGCAAATCCGCCAGATTTACAAAGCTGATGTTGGGGTTATTCAGCATCCCCTGATAATCGAACTGATTCACGGTTTCCATAGTCTTGTGCATACAGTCGTTGCACACGCAGATATTATTGGGCAGCTTAAACATTTTACCCGCCTTGCTTTCCGGTCTGCGGCAGATAAAACATACATCCTCATAATCGCTATTATCATGATTATCTTTATCATCATGAGCGCTGTGACTGTCTACGCTGTCAATCACAGTGCTTTCGCTCTTCTCATCACTGATGGATTCTACTTCTCTATAATCGTCCGACATAAAATTCTCCGTTTCTGTGTTGTTTATGTTTCATTTTATTATACCGAATAATACCCTGTGTTGCAACTTTATTTCTGCTTATCCCAACATACAAATACCCCAAAAGACAGCTTTTCTAAACCGTTTTTGGGGTATCGGCATATATTTCACATTATCTTTTAAGGTCTCTTTCCCAATACTGCTTCTATCTCAAGGGATACATATTCTCCATCCTCGGGCCGCATAACTGTCAAAACAACAGTGTCTCCCACAGCATAATACTGTATATTTTTCTGTAAATCTTCCTTGGTGACAATGGATTCGTTATCCATCTTGGTAATGATGTCGCCCTGCTTCAGTCCGGCTTTATCCGCCGCGCTGTTTCGCTCCACGGACTTCACATAAATACCCTGCGGGATGTTAAACATAGCGGAATACTGGCTGTTCATCTCTTCATATTCTATTCCCAGATAGCCTTTGTCCTTATCTGCAACCTTTTGCCTTTGCTGACGCTCAATCAGGTCCGCAAGCACAGGATTGGCGGTGGTAATGGGAATGGCGTAACCCATACCTTCCACTTCCACATCCATATATTTGCTGCAGTTAATGCCTATCACTTCACCGTTGATATTTACCAGCGCACCGCCGGAATTTCCGGGATTGATTGCCGCATTGGTCTGGATAAAAGTACCCTTGGAACCGTCCGAAAATTTCACCTCACGGTCCAAAGCGCTGACAATTCCGTTGGTCACGGACTGTCCGTAACCCAAGGCATTACCTATGGCAATGACCGGCTCGCCCAGCCTCAGGCTGTCGCTGTCTCCCAATTTAGCGATATGAATGGCATCCAGCGTCTCTTCCCTCAAATCGGATAAAGGAACGGCAATGACCGCCAGATCCATGTCTTTATCCGTACCCTTGATATATGCCTCCGCCTCCTCGCCGTCAATAAAGGTCACCTTCAGAGTATTGGCATCGGAGACCACATGATGGTTGGACACCATCAAAAGCTCGGTTTCATTTTTTCCTACAATAATACCCGAACCGCTCGCCTCATAATCCTGACTGTAATTCCTGCCCCAGAAAGAAGATGTCTCCGTATAATTGTTGATGATGGATACCATGGCAGGCATTATTTCTTCCACCACATCCGACACATCCGAAGACACCACATAAGTGGGTGACACCTGTAATGCCTGACCGTCGGAAGCATAATTTAAATCGGAGTTTTTGTTATCATCCTTATTTAATGTCTCTACTTCCTTCAACTCGACCGTTTCCTGTTCCTTTTCGGCAAGCTGCATGCCCTGCTGCGCCGCAAAGAAACCTACTCCGGCAAACATGCCGAAGAAAAGTCCAAGGCTGATGCTTAACATCAATTTGCGGAAAAATCCGCCTCCCTTTCGTTCCGCATTCCTATCCGGCATAGATTGAGATGCCGGAGCAAACTGCGAATTCGCAAACTGTGTATTTGCAGACTGCGTATTCGCAGTTGAAAATTGCTGCACGGAACTGTTTTGCATTGTGGAACCGCCGTAAATTTCATTTTCGTACATAATGATTACCTCTTTTCGCTATTTCTTCCACTCTTTGTGTTGCTCTTTATGTACTTTAGTATAACTCCCGATTGTGTCCAAAATGTGATAAAATTCTAATCAAAGTGTGATTTTATTCTACCGTGACGGATTTTGCCAGATTTCTCGGTTTATCCACATCACAGCCCCTTCCCACAGCCACATAATAAGCAAATAGCTGCAAAGGAACGATTGCCAGAGAATTGGTAAAGCAGGAATGGGTTTCCGGAATATACAATACATAATCCGCCGCTTTCTCTATTGCCTTATTGCCTTCGTTGGTCACTGCCATGACAAAAGCGCCCCTTGCCTTCACTTCCACAATATTGCTGATTGTTTTTTGAAACAGTTCCGGCTGGGTTGCCACTGCTACCACCAGAGTGCCCTCCTCAATCAGGGATATGGTTCCGTGCTTTAATTCTCCTGCGGCGTAGGCTTCCGAATGGATATAGGAAATCTCTTTTAATTTGAGAGAACCTTCCAGAGAAATCGCATAATCCACGCCTCTTCCGATAAAGAAGATATCTCTGGCGCCTACATAGCGGTTGGCAAAATGCTGGATTTTCCCTTTCTGTCCCAACAAAAGCTCAATCTGGTCAGGCAGTCTCCCTAAATCGTTCAAAAGATGTTCATACTGTCCTTTATCAACGGTGTTTCTCACCTTTGCCAGCTTCAGGGCAAGCATATACAACGCCACAAGCTGTGCGCTGTACGCCTTGGTGGTCGCTACTGCAATCTCAGGTCCCGCCCAGGTATACATAACGCTGTCCGCTTCTCTTGCAATGGAACTGCCCACCACATTGACGATGCCCAGCACTTTAAAGCCTCTCTCCTTGGATTCCCGAAGAGCCGCCAATGTATCGGCGGTCTCACCGGACTGGCTGATAACGATGACCATGCTGCCCTCCTCCAGAATCGGATTCCGGTAGCGGAATTCGCTTGCCACATCCACCTCCACGGGAATGCGCGCCAGATCTTCTATCACATATTTGCCGGTCACTCCGGCATGATAAGCGGAGCCGCATGCCACAATGTGGATTTTACGGATCTTTCGGAGTTCCTCATCGGACATGTTCAGTTCTTCAATTACAATATCATTATTTTGGATGCGGGGTGAAATAGTATCCGTAACGGTCTTGGGCTGCTCATACATTTCTTTCAGCATGAAATGCTCATAGCCTGCCTTTTCCGCCGCATTTGCATCCCAATCAATGGTGACTGCCTCCTTGGTGACCTCTTCCTCGTCCACGGAAAAGAACTGCAAATTGTCTGCGGAAAGCCTTACTACCTCCTGATTATCCATATAGTACACGGTTCTCGTATACTTTAAAATAGCGGGCACATCGGAAGCAATAAAGCAGCCGTCTTCATTTTTACCTACAATCAGGGGGCTGTCCTTTCTTGCCGCATAAATCTCTCCCGGAAAATCGGCAAACATAATCCCCAGCGCATAGGAACCTTCCACTCTGTGGAGCACCTTTGTAACGGCTTCCATGGGATTGCCCCTGTAATAATAGTCAAGCAGATGGGCAAGTACCTCCGTATCCGTTTCAGAGACAAATTCATAACCTTTATCCCGCATTTTCTTCCGCAGGGGAATATAGTTTTCAATAATGCCGTTATGCACCACGGCAATACTGCCCTTGCCGTTCGTATGGGGATGGGCGTTTAAATCGCTGGGCGCGCCATGCGTAGCCCATCGGGTATGTCCGATGCCGGAAAATCCCTTCATAGACTCGCCACCGTGAGTAAGATTCTCCAGTACCTTCAATCTTCCCACAGCCTTGCTGGTAATAATCCTCTCTCCGTCAAACACGGCAATGCCCGCAGAGTCATAGCCCCGATACTCCAGTTTCGAGAGTCCGTCCAGAATAATGGGCGCCGCCTGCTTATTGCCGATATATCCCACAATACCGCACATATATGATTTCCTTCCTTTTATTTATTTTACGGGAGCTGCATCCTTTAACCAATACTCTTTGTTGGAGGTCAGCTTTAAAATCAATCTTCCGGGGAGCATACGGTAATGCTTTCCCAAAAGATATCCCAGATACTTGCAAAAGCATTGGGAATAAAAGTACGGCAACTGTCTGCCCTTATGATTTTTCTTTAGGTAGGAGACGGCTGCCTTGACCAACTTTTTCCCTTCCGATTCGGACGACACGCCCTGAAATACTTCCGGGTGCTGCGCCTGAGATACCCCCAAATCAAAATTGCGGCGAAACTGCTGTCCGTTCGTATAATTATGGGAATGAATTACCTGCGCCTCAGCCTCATAAGCCACCGCATAACCCGCCTTCACTGCTTTTGCCGCATAAAGCATATCTTCATTAAAAATGGTATGCTTTACAAATCCTCCTAATTCCTCATAAATATCCCTGCGATATGCCGCGCACACATTGGAGCAGAAAAAAGTCTTGATGCCCATCTCCGGCAGGCTCTCCGCGGATTTCAACAGGGATTTCGCCGGATAATTAAATTCTCTGGTAAAACGCTCCAACACACTGCATCCTTCCGCCGGAAGCTGTCTGGCGTATGCCACGGCAATCTGACCGGTCTTTGTTTCCCCAAGATGCTTTATCAGCTTTTCAAGAAGCATGTCATCCTTAGGCATTGCATCCTGCGTCATCATTACAAAAATCCCGCTCCCGGACTTTTTCACTCCCAGGCGTCTGGTGGTCCCATGGTCAAATTCCCTTTTTGAGACATGGAACACATCCAGATTTTTATGGCGTTCCAGCTCTCTGTTTCCATAAGTTAACCGCTCAAAATATTTTTCTTCCGTGTTGAGAAGAATAATGCGGTGTATGGGCAAAGTCTGGCTTTTCAGTTTATCCAACAGGACAAAGAGCGTTTTGTCCGGTTTATATATAGGTATGATTACATCAATATCCATCATTTTAATTTTATATACGGCGCTGACAAGGAAGCCACTTCCTCGCTATATTCGGCAACATTGGCGGTTACGCTATAGTCTTGTTCTTCAAACAGGAACTTATGCAGCCATACCACATTATCCTCCAAATCCAAAGGAACAACACAGCTTCCCTTTGCCCCGATGGTGCCGGTGGTTCTCATGCTTTCATCGGGGAATCCGCCTTCTTCCACAATACGGTAATCTGCAATCTTAGGCAGTAAAGCTATAATATCCTTGGGATCCAGACTGGTGAAAATATCATCAATCGCATTGTTAAATATATTGATCAGAACCTGAGGGTTCTTTTCCTTCTTTGCCTGCTCTTCGATTGCCTTGATCACTTCACGCTGACGCTCCGCACGCTTGAAATCGTCGCCCTTAGTCTTACGGATACGGCAGTAAGCGGCAGCCTGCAGGCCGTTTAAAAGCTGATATCCCGGCTCCTTTACCTCCACATAACTGTCAATGCCGTCAACATCCGTTACAATGGTTTTCTGATAGTTGTTCAGATGTACCATTTCCTCAAAATCCACATCAATATAAACGCCGCCCAGACCGTCAATCACTTCCATTAAGCCTTTATAACCCACCGTAACAAAATCCGTTATATCCATGTCCAGATTCATGTTCAGCATTTTTAACGACTGTTCGTAGCCGCCTTCCATATAAGCGCGGTTGCATTTATAGTATTGATCGTTTCCTATGTTCATCAAGGTATCGCGGTAAACGCTGACTAACTTGATATCTCCCGTTGTTTTATTGATACTGCAGATCATGATAGAGTCGCTGTTACTGCCTTTGTATAACTGGCTGTCCCTTTTTGCGTCAACCCCATACAGAGCGATATTCCAATATTCCTCTATCTTCATGTTGCCCTCTTCCTTTTTTTGCTGGACTTCGGGCGAAGTGACATTTTGCGGTTCCACAACGGTATAGCTGGGACCCTTTGAGTTGGTTTTTGTCATTACCACATACAAAACCGCAACCATAGCCAGAAGCACCACTATCTCTATACTGAAGATAATGACCTTCCTTTTTTGTCTTGTGTTTCTTTGGTTAGAATTGTTTGCCATAACTTTTCTCCTTGTTCTTTCACATTTTACTAATATGCGTTTTTATTAATAAAACCTGTAAAAAAGGTTAGAAATATAATTTTCAGGTCAAAGCCTATTGTCCAATTCTCTATATAATAAATATCGTACTCAATACGCTTTTTTATGGAAGTATCGCCCCTCAGTCCGTTCACCTGTGCCCAGCCGGTCAGCCCCGGTCTCACCTGATGCTTCACCATATAACGGGGAATTTCCTCTTTAAATTTCTCCACAAAATGCGGGCGCTCCGGTCTGGGGCCCACAAGACTCATATCTCCCTTTAAAATATTGAACAGTTGGGGAAGCTCATCCAGACTGGTCCGCCGCAGGATTTTGCCGATGCCGGTGACCCTTGGGTCATCCCTTACGGTCCATGCGCGTTTTTCCTTTGCCGGCGCCTGCTGCTCCATGGTCCGAAATTTATACATATCAAAAGATTTATTATGCAGCCCCACTCTCTCCTGCTTAAAAATAACCGGTCCGGGACTTGAGCATTTCACCAGTATCGCGGATATCAGCATAATCGGAGAGGTAACGATAATGCCAAAAAGCGAACCTATGACATCGATTGTTCTCTTTATCACAATATTCCCCGTGTTGGTCAGGGGCACATAGCGGATGTTAATAACCGGAAGTCCCATCAAATCTTCCGTATAAGGCTTGGTGGGTATCATGCTGTTGTAATCCGGGATAAATTTGGTGTGAACGCCGGATTTTTCACAGATATCCACAATATGTTCCAATATATCGTAATCCCGCAATGACAAGGTAATGGCAATCTCGTCCAGCTTGTTCTCCGGAAGAATATATTCCAGATTGCCCACGGTTCCCAAAACCTTGACTCCCTTATAGGTTACGCCCGCCGGGACATGATTGTCCAAAATGCCGCAGACCACATAGCCCCACTGGGGATTTTCCAAAATCCGGCTGACATATTCTTCCGCGGCCCGGGAATACCCTACCAGAAGCATATGCTTTAAGTTATAGCCCTTACTGCGTATACTTCTTAAGAATTTCCTTAAGATCATTCGGGAACAGCTCATCAGAATCACATTCTGCACATAAAAAATTGCCATAACGGAACGGGAATAGTTGATTTCCTTAATAATCATGTACAGAATGATGATCAACGCCGCAATGCCGATGGTGTTTGCCTTTAATATGCCATAAATTTCATGTCTGCGCTGCACCGTACGCTTTGGCGTATATACATTGCAGCGATAATACAACAGAAGGTATGCGGGAATCAAAAATACCAAAAGTCCATAATAATCCTGCACCGGCAGAACTCCGGAGCCCGGTCCGTCATTCAATATATAAAATTTGACATAATATGCCAGAATGAAGGAGAATCCGGTGAGAAACGCATCCATCACCACCAGCAGCCTGTTGAATACCTTCTGATTGTCCTTAATCATAAATTCCACCCGGTAGTCACGCTATATGTTGTATTTACTTTGAAAAAAACTTCTACATCTGCTAACATTCTACAATATACTCTCTAAAATTTCAACTTAAGAATGTATGAAGCTATTTCTTAAAAATTCTTAAGAATTAAGTTGAAATAAATTTGCCCACAATTCCACCTGAATCCGCAGATAATGCCTAAGATTTTTAGAAGAAAAAGGTACTTTGCATTTTCTGCCTTCCCGGCTTACGGAACGCCGGAAGCCTTTCCACAGACCCTTTAAATATAGGATGCCCATACCTTTTTTACAGAAAAATAAAAATTTTACCAAAAAACCGACGCTTAAAAAAGGAAGATTACATAAAATCTGAAGCAGAGGCATATTCTTTGCTATCACATAAACGCTGTTTGACGCCGCCAACACGGTCTTTCGCTCATTATAGCGGGAACCCGTGGATGCGCTTCCGAAATGAAGCACCTCGGCTTTCGGCTCATAAAAATTGCGATAACCCTTGATACGGGCACGGTAACCGATATCCAAATCCTCCAGATAAGCAAAGTGGTTTTCGTCAAAAAAACCGATTTCCTCAAAAATACTGCGCCGGTAAATTGCCGCTCCGGCACAGGCGGAAAACACTTCGGCGGGCTTCTCATAACGGCAGGCAGGTTTTCCCTTGCCTCTTCCGTATGCCCACCCTAAAGCACAATAATAATCTCCGGCGTCATCTATCAATTCCGGATTGTCCCACATCAACATTTTTGCGCTGACGGAAAAAATGCCAGGCCTCCCTTTAATAGCAAAATATAGATTTTTAATAAATCCTGCTTTAACTTTTGTGTCGTTATTTAGTAAAATCACATAGGGCGCTTGGGATTTTTGGATACCCACATTTACTGCATGGCAAAAACCGGTATTTTCTTTCAAAAAAACAATCCGAACATCGGGAAAACGCTCTGCCGCCGATTCCGCGCTGCCATCCGCAGAACCGTTATCCACCACAAGAATTTCAAATTCCGGAGTTTCGGGACATTCCCGCTCTTTCTCCAATTCCTGCAGACATCCTTCCAGATATTTTTTCCCGTTATAATTCGGAATAACTATTGTTATTTTATCCATATTTCTGATTTCCACCCTATCCATGCTATCTCTATAGATCTGCGCTCGGCCATAGCCTTTTATATTACTACATTTCATATCTGCATAGCAGGCACAAATAATTCATGAATCTACACAAATTTCGGAATGACTTAGATTTTCTTAGGTTGGGTTCTTTCCAACCTTAGAAAATCTTCATTCCGTTCATACTTCCACAATCATCGTCGGCAGATATAAAATACGGTAGCCCGCTTTCCGAAATGCCCTGCCCAAAGCGATGCTCAAATTTTTTATATCCGTTCCTTCCGGCAGCAAAGATATGTCAAAAATTTGTTTGTCCGGCAGTTCTTTATAAATAACACCTGTTTCTTTTTCAAAGATTTCCCTGCACTCTTCCCTTACCTGTATACAGCGGATATCCACTGCATCCGCATCCTGAGACAGCATCGCCCTGTGGAGGTAACCGCTGTGAAATGCCGGAAGTCCTTCATACAACAGAATACCTTCCTCCGTCCACCTTCCTCCTGCGATTTTTCCCCTGTGCAAAACCCTGCCGCCCACGGCAGCCAAATCCGCCCTATGTTCAAAAGGGGACTTTTGATACTCCAGTCTGTAAAACCCCGGATGCTGCAAAGAAACCGCCCTTGCCTCCCAGCCCTGCCTGTCCGCAAAATCCTGCACAGCTTTCAGCCCCGCTTGGTAGGCATATTCTTTACTGAAAGGATTTTCCGCCGTGGATAAGGCATGGCTTCTCCAATGATAGAGAACTTTGGGAATATAAACTATCCGCTCCTCCTCAGGCAACAAGCGTTCTGCGGCGCGCAAAATCAAATCATAGTCTTGGGCGCCGTCATACGCCTGCCGGAATTTCAACTCCCTTAGCAGCGCACTCTCTGTTACCAAAAAATGACAGATGTAATTATTTCCTAAAATCAAATCAAGATTAAACTTTTCCTTGTAATTTGGTTCAAAATACTCGTTTTCTATATCTCCACATTTATCCTCGTCCGAATAAAGCATTCCGATACGAGTCCCCTCCTGTGCTGCCGTCACAATCCTCGCCGCCACTTCATACAAAGCATCTTCCGTCAGTATATCATCATGATCCAAAAGCCCCGTAAATTCTCCTGTCACATAGGCAAGCGCCTGATTGGAATTTGCGGAAATCCCCCCGTTTTCCTTAAGATGCACATAACATATGCGGGAATCCCCATCCCTGCAGGAATCTCTATCCCTGTATTCCGCCACAATCCTTTCCACGCTGTCATCCTCCGTTGCGTCCGCCAGAACCAACTGCCAATGGGGATAGCTCTGCTGCAACAGAGAATCCAAAAGCTGTCGCAAATAAGCTTCCTGCGTGCGGTACGCCGGCACTATAATACTGATAACAGGAAGCTTTCGCCCCTGCGCTTTTTCCTTTTGGGCCCAGTTACGCTGCTTATTCCATTCTTCCTTGGAGACGCCTTCAAAAACATAAGGAGCCGCCTTTTCCTGTTCAAGCTTCTCCCTCACTGCATACCATGTGCTTCGCAGACCGTTTTTCTTCAGATAATATATGGTTTTTTTCAGGTTTGCAAGATTACGGCGTCCCATGGGGTCTCCCTTCCGAATTACCTAAGCAGGGACCGCCGCATCATGCAACAGCCCCCTGCCATTTCCATACACGAATGTGTACCTTTTACATACAGAAATCTTTATAATACAGCTTTCACAGCCTCCGTCAACTGCTCTACCCTTGCCTGCGCGTCCTCCAAACTGCTTCCTTTTACTCCCATATAGAACTTAATCTTGGGCTCTGTTCCGGAAGGACGGGCACAGCACCAGCAGTTGTCGGGAAGCTCAAAATACAGCACATTGGACTTGGGCAGACCCGTGGTGGTCTTTTCGCCGCTCTCCATATCCACTACCACATCATTTTCATAATCCCTGAACTTCAGCACCTTCTGGTCGCCAAATGCGGTGGGCGGATTCTTGCGCAGCTTATCCATAATCTCCGCAATCTGTCTGGAACCGTCAATCCCCTTTAAGGTAATGGTATACTGAGTTTCCTTAAAGTAGCCGTATTTCTCATACAAATCAATCATCATATCCCACAGGGTCTTACCGTGTTTCTTGCAGTATGCTGCCACTTCGCACAGACACATTACAGCCACTACCGCATCCTTATCCCTTGCGTGGGTTCCGGCAAGACAGCCATAGCTTTCTTCCAGACCAAACACATAATTGTTGCTTCCTGTCTGCTCAAACAGCTTAATCTGTTCGCCGATAAACTTAAATCCGGTCAGCACCTCAATCAGCTTTACACCGTAAGACTGCGTAATGGGCACGGTCATATTGGTGGTAACGATGGTGGTAACCAATGCCGGATTGACAGGCATTGTGCCTGTTGCCACTCTCTCCCTCAAAATATATTCCGCAATCAGCATACCGGACATATTTCCGGTAAATGCCACATACTCGCCGGTCTTCTGGTCCTTTGCATAAACACCGAGACGGTCTGCATCGGGGTCTGTTGCCAATACAATATCCGCATCCTTCTCCTTGGCAAGGCGCAGCGCATAGGTAAATGCCTTGGGGTCTTCGGGGTTCGGATAATCAAGTGTGGTAAACTTAGGGTCGGGATTCTCCTGCTCAGGCACTACATAGACATTCTTAAAGCCAAGCTCTGACAGAATGCGCCTTACCGGCTTATTTCCCGTGCCGCACAGAGGCGTGTATACAATCTTAATATCATCCGCCATTTCCTTGATAATGTCAGGATGGATAATCTGCTTTTTCAGTTCTACCATATAAGCGTCATCGATTTCCTGACCGATTACCTGATACAGCCCTGCTGCCTCCGCCGCAGCCTTATCCATAGTTTTTACCGTATGGTAATCCTTTATGCTCTGTACTTCTTCAATAATCTGCTTATCCTTGGGAGCAGTCACCTGCGCGCCATCCTCCCAATATACCTTGTAACCGTTGTACTCAGGAGGATTGTGGCTTGCCGTCACAACGATTCCTGCGGTACATCCCAGAGTGCGCAGCGCAAAAGAAAGCTCCGGGGTAGGTCTTAAAGATTCAAATATGTAAGCCTTAATGCCGTTTGCTGCAAGGCACAGTGCAGCTTCGTTGGAAAATTCCGGGGACATATTGCGGGAGTCATATGCGATGGCAACACCCTTTGCCTGTGTTCCCTGCTTCAAAATGAAATTGGCAAGTCCCTGAGTAGCTTTGCGGACAGTATAAATGTTCATGCGGTTGGTGCCTGCGCCAATAATGCCGCGGAGACCGCCGGTGCCAAATTCCAATTCCTTGTAAAATCGTTCCTCAATTTCTCCTTCGTTGTTGCGGATAGCTAACAGCTCGTTCTTAGTGTCCTGGTCGAAATAATCATCCTCCAGCCAGAAATTGAATTCATCCATAAAACTCATTTACATACCCTCCTTATTTTGCTACATTCCTTTCGGATTATTGTACCATATTCTTGTTCATTTGTCCACAATGGAGTCTCGCTTACAGCACCAAAGAATAAAATTACAAAATTAACCCTATCTCATCCTGATTTTA
>JAMPEB010000020.1 GCA_023665475.1 Lachnoclostridium sp. | reverse complement strand
TTGAGGGGAGGAAGAAAATATCTGAAGAGAAAAGGAAAGAGGATGGGAAAATGGCTTGGCACCGCTAGCTGGCGAGGCTTTAGGGTGGAGGGGAGGAGGAAGATGGGGAAAGGGGAGGGGAGGAGGAAAAGAGCCTCACTGGGTATCCAGCAAGGCTCTCATTACTGCTTATCTTCTCTTCCGCTCAGGAAAAATTAAAATTTGCATTCAGGAAAATCTGGTTCTGCAAGAACACCAAAATTCCTATGGCATCAATTATTAATAGCCGACTGCGCCGCCGAGAGTCGGGCTATGGGAACTCTGAAGGGAGAGCAGGATACATAGTCTAAGCCCAGCTTGTGGCAGAACGCAATCGAGGAGGGGTCTCCTCCATGTTCGCCGCAGATTCCGAGTTTAATGTCCGGACGGGTTTTACGGCCGCTTTCCACTGCCATCCGCACCAACTGTCCCACGCCTGTCTGATCCAGTCTTGCAAAAGGGTCGGACTCATAAATCTTTACTTTGTAATAAGCATCCAAAAATTTTCCTGCATCGTCGCGGGAGAATCCGAAGGTCATCTGGGTCAGGTCATTGGTGCCGAAGGAGAAGAACTCCGCCTCCTCTGCAATGGCGTCAGCGGTAAGAGCGGCGCGGGGAATCTCGATCATGGTTCCGATGTGGTATTTTATATCGGAATTCTTTTCCTTTTTGACAGCTTCCGCCTCTTCCACTACTACTTCTTTGACATATTTTAACTCTTTCTTTTCGCCCACTAAGGGAATCATAATCTCGGGTACGATATCATAGCCTTTTTCAGCCTTTACTTCAATGGCTGCCTCCATTACGGCTCTGGTCTGCATCTTTGCGATTTCGGGATAGGTAACTGCCAGACGGCATCCCCTGTGCCCCATCATAGGGTTAAACTCATGCAGGGCGTCGCACTTATTCTTGACCTCTTCCACGGTCATGCCCATATCCTGCGCCAATGCCTTGATGTCCTCTTCCTCCGTGGGAACAAACTCATGCAGGGGCGGGTCCAGATAACGGACGGTCATGGGCTTTCCTTCCAGCACTTCATACATTGCCTTAAAATCCGCCTTTTGGAACTCACCGATCGCCTTAAGCGCTTCTTCTCTCTGTTCTACGGTGTCGGAAAGAATCATTCTGCGGAATTTGGGAATCCTGTCCTCTCCAAAGAACATATGCTCGGTACGGCACAGTCCGATGCCTTCCGCGCCAAGCTCCACCGCCTTTATGGTGTCCGCCGGAGTGTCCGCATTGGTGCGCACCTTCAGGGTACGGAACTCATCCGCCCATGCCATGATGCGACCGAAATTGCCGCTGACGGAGGCTTCCACCGTCTTGATATCTCCTTTATAAATTTTGCCTGTGGTTCCGTCCAGCGAGATATAATCTCCCTCGCGGAAGGTTTGTCCGCCAAGTTCAAACACCTTTGCTTCCTCGTTAATCGTAATATCGCCGCAGCCGGATACGCAACAGGTGCCCATGCCTCTGGCAACCACGGCTGCGTGGGAGGTCATACCGCCGCGTACGGTGAGGATTCCCTGAGAAGCATGCATTCCTTCGATATCCTCAGGAGAAGTCTCCAGACGGACCAGAATCACCCTTTCTCCTCTGCCGCCGATACCGGCAGCCTTGGCGTCCTCTGCGGTAAAGTATACTTTGCCTGCCGCAGCCCCCGGGGATGCGGGAAGCGCCGAGCCGATGACTTCGCCTGCCTTAAGCGCCTCCGTATCAAAAGTAGGATGCAGCAGTTGGTCAAGGGATTTCGCCTCAATTCGGCAGACTGCCTCCTTGGGCGTAATTTTGCCTTCATCTACCAGATCACAGGCAATATTGATGGCTGCCGGAGCAGTCCTCTTGCCGTTTCTGGTCTGGAGGAAATACAATTTGCCCTCCTCTATGGTAAACTCCATATCCTGCATGTCACGGTAATGCTCTTCCAGCTTTTCCGCCAATTCCATAAACTGCTTGTAGCAGTCGGGTAAATCTTTCTCAAGCTGGGAAATGGGCTGGGGCGTACGCACGCCTGCCACTACATCTTCGCCTTGGGCGTTAATAAGGTATTCGCCGAAAATACCCTTTTCCCCGGTGGAGGGATTTCGGGTAAACGCCACGCCTGTGCCGGAAGTATTTCCTTTGTTACCGAATACCATGGACTGCACATTTACCGCAGTCCCCCAATCACTGGGAATATCATTCATACGCCTGTATACAATGGCACGGTCATTATCCCAGGAACGGAACACTGCCTTTACGGCGCCCATCAATTGATCCTTAGGATCCTGCGGAAATTCCTGACCGTTCATTTTCTCTTTGTAAACTTCTTTGAATCTCTGTGCCAGCTCCTTTAAGTCCTCTGCATTTAACTCGGTGTCGTACTTTACACCCTTTGCCTCTTTCATTTCATCGATAATCTTCTCAAAAAAGGACTTAGGTACTTCCATAACGACATCGGAGTACATTTGAATGAACCTTCTGTAGGAATCGTAAGCAAATCTGGGATTCCCCGTCTTTGCGGCAAATCCTTCCACAGCGGTATCATTCAGACCCAGATTTAATATGGTGTCCATCATGCCGGGCATGGATGCCCTTGCGCCGGAACGGACGGATACCAGCAAAGGATCCTGCGTATCGCCGAATTTTTTGCCCATCAGTTCTTCCAGATCGCTGAGATTTTGAAAAATCTGCTCCTTAATCTCATCCGAAATCTGTTCTTTGTTGTTATAATAATCCGTGCAAGCTTCCGTGGTAATCGTAAAACCTTGGGGAATCGGCAGCCCTAGGTTGGTCATCTCCGCTAAGTTTGCCCCTTTTCCGCCTAAGAGGTTTCGCATATCAGCATTACCCTCTTTGAATTTGTACACCCATTTGTTCATAATATTCTCCATTTCTCCGCCTCTCATTTGGCAGTATACTACTGTCATGTAAATCCATCATAGCAAGTAGTTTACAGAATAGCAAGCACTATTTTCTCACCTGTCATTTTTATCGGGCAGAAAACTGTCAAAAATAAAGATGTCAAAATACGGTCTTACCTTTTCAAGCTCCTCTTGGTTTTTCACCGTCCATGCCGCCGCCTTGGCATGAAAAAGCTTTCTGCAGAGCTTTAAGGGCAGATTGTTTCCGAATTTGCAATTATAAGAGATAAAATCCGGTCTGCTTAAAAAATTGACCAGCAGATTCTGCAACGCATAATACAAAACCCGCACGCCGCCGCTTGTATTTCCTGCTGCCTCCGTCCGTAAAAAAGCGTCCGAAAGCTGTCCCCGCACGATACTGCCCCTGTTTTTTCTGTACCAGTTAAGCCCCAGCGGATTAAAAGATTCTATGCAGTATAATCCCTTATAGTCTGAGAGCAAGGCGTCCGCAATGGGGCAGAGGGAAATATCCTTCCTCTCGATTTTCAGTTCCACAATCAGCGGCACCTTTCCCTGAATCATATCCAATACATCCGCCAGTTTCGGAATCTTTTCCCCGGAACCGCACAAGGAGAACTGCTGTAACTCCTCATAAGTATAATCACAGACTTTTCCCTTTGCGCCGCAGACCCTGTCCAAAGTAAAGTCATGGAATATCACGGGAATCCTGTCCTTGGTAAGCTGTACATCCAATTCTATTCCGAATCCCGCATTTAACGCCCTGCGAAATGCCGAAAGGGAATTTTCCGGGGCATTTGTATGGTTATCGTGCAATCCTCTATGGGCATAGAGACAATTTTTGAAAATCGCCATGTCAGGTTTCGCACTTACTCTCGGCATCAAAAGAAATAAATATATCACTATCAGGCAAATCATAAAACTTATGACAATCACAGCTACTGTACTCATATCAACCTCCGCATCGCCTATTTGACTTTACTCCCATCTTTTTAATTCTTCAAGCCCCTTAAGAAAATCTTTAAAATATTTTATAATATTCCATGAATGGAGCAAACTGTTACAATATTTTTGTGAATGCTTGCATTTTCCGTAATTTCCTGTAAAATAGAAAAAGTATGGATAACAACGGAATTCATGTTTCGCGAAAATTCTATTGTCATGAATAACTAGAGAAAGGTTTATGTAAATTATGATCAGTGCGAATAATGTAACTTTACGAATCGGTAAAAAAGCCTTATTTGAGGATGTCAACATCAAGTTTACGGAAGGGAACTGTTATGGTCTGATTGGCGCTAACGGCGCCGGAAAGTCCACATTTTTGAAAATCCTCTCCGGACAGTTGGAAACTACCACTGGGGATGTGGTCATTACTCCGGGACAGAGGCTTTCCGTGTTGGAACAGGATCATTTCAAGTATGATGATTATAATGTAATGGACACCGTAATCATGGGAAATGAGCGGCTTTATCAGATTATGAAAGAAAAAGACGCCATTTACGCCAAGGAAGATTTCTCCGATGAGGACGGCATCCGGGCAAGTGAGTTGGAAGCGGAGTTTGCGGAAATGGACGGCTGGGAAGCCGAGAGTAACGCCGCCATGCTGTTAAACGGTCTGGGCATTGATACTTCCTTTCATTATTCTCTGATGAAAGATTTGGACGGCAGTTTAAAGGTAAAGGTGCTGCTTGCCAAGGCTCTGTTCGGCAATCCCGATATTCTGCTTTTGGACGAGCCCACCAACCATCTGGATCTGGATGCTATTGCATGGCTGGAGGACTTTCTCATTGATTTTGAAAATACGGTGATCGTGGTGTCCCATGACCGCTATTTCTTAAATAAGGTCTGCACCCATACCGCGGATATCGACTATGGCAAGATTCAGCTCTATGCCGGCAACTATGATTTCTGGTACGAATCCAGCCAGCTCCTTATCAAACAGATGAAGGAAGCCAACAAAAAGAAAGAAGAGAAAATCAAGGAACTGCAGGAGTTTATTTCCCGCTTTTCCGCCAATGCTTCCAAATCCAAACAGGCTACTTCCAGAAAGCGCGCCCTTGAAAAAATCGAATTGGAAGAAATCAGACCTTCCAGCAGAAAATATCCCTATATTGATTTCCGTCCGGAACGGGAAATCGGCAACGAGGTGCTGACAGTGGAGCATCTGTCCAAAACCGTCAACGGAGAAAAGGTACTGAACGATATTTCTTTTATTGTGGGACATGATGACAAAATTGCTTTTGTGGGAGGAAACGAGCTGGCAAAAACTACCCTGTTTCAGATTTTAAGCGGGGAGCTGGAGCCGGATGAAGGTAGCTATAAATGGGGCGTTACCACTTCCCTTTCCTATTTTCCAAAAGACAATACCGCAGAGTTTAACAATGACCTGACCATCACGGATTGGCTTACCGGCTATTCCCCCGTAAAGGATGTAACCTATGTAAGGGGCTTTCTGGGGCGTATGCTGTTTGCCGGCGAGGACGGCGTCAAAAAAGTAAAGGTGCTTTCCGGAGGCGAAAAGGTGCGCTGTCTGCTTTCCAAGATGATGATAAGCGGCGCCAACTGCCTGATTTTTGACGAACCGACCAACCATCTGGATATGGAATCCATTACGGCGTTAAACAACGGACTGATCAAGTTCCCCGGAGTGGCGTTATTCTCCTGTCATGACCATCAGTTTGTGGAAACCACCGCCAACCGTATTATGGAAATTTTGCCGGACGGCACTCTGATTGACAAGATTACCACCTATGACGAGTATCTGGCAAGTGACGAAATGGCAAGAAAACGCACCGTATTTACTGCAAACAGAGATGAAGATGAGGATTGATTATGGTAGACTTACATGTACACTCTAACCGTTCCGATGGCAGCTTTACCCCAAAACAACTGGTGGATTATGCCATGGAAAAAGGCTTGAGCGCCTTTGCCCTGACAGACCATGATACCGTGGACGGCTTGGAGGAAGCTTTGACCTATGCGGAAAGTCTGAGGAAAAATGGGAACTTCGTTCCCGGTGTTATACCCGGCATTGAATTTTCCACGGAATATGAGGGCTGCGATGTGCATATCGTAGGGCTGGACATTGATTACAAAAATCCTTCCTTTTGCGCTTATTTAAAGGAATTTGTAGATTCCCGCACTACCCGCAACAGGAAAATGTGCGACCTGCTCCATAAGGAAACGGGTATGGACATCAGCTATGAAAAACTGATGGAAGAATTTCCCGATGCCGTCATTACCCGTGCCCATTATGCCAAGTATATGTTAAATCACGGTTATATAAATAGTATGAAAGAAGCATTTGAGCGATATATTGGCGACCATTGTCCTTATTTTATTCCACGGGAGAAGGTTTCTCCCGAAATGGCTGTGGAGCTGATTTTAAAGGCGGGAGGAATTCCCGTTCTGGCTCACCCCATTCTCTATCATCTCAGTGACGACAGACTGGATACTCTGGTTGCCCGCTTAAAGGCGGCAGGACTTATCGGCATTGAGGCAGTCTATAGCACTTATGACGCCGCAGAAGAGCGTCAAATCCGGGCTCTTGCCGGAAAATATCATCTGCTTATCAGCGGCGGTTCCGATTTCCATGGCAGTAACAAGCCGGGTTTGGATCTGGGCACAGGTTACGGAAAGCTCTGTGTTCCCGACGAAATCTGGGAAAATCTTAAAAAAAGCACCTGTAATTTATTGTTTTGCGATTTGGACGGCACACTTCTTAGGAACGACTGCACCATAAGTTCCGCCATGAGGGACGCCTTAAACCGCATGACTGCTGCCGGTCATCAGCTTATCTTAAGTTCCGGCAGACCTCTGCCCAGTGTTTTGGAAATCAGGGAAACAGAGGGCATTGCCTATCCCAATATGCTCATCAGTGCCTATAACGGGGCTTTGGTCTATGACTGCGACCGCAGGAAGCCCATTTTGGAATATCAGATAAGCGGCAGTGACGCGGCATTTATTGTACTGAAAGCAAAAGAAGCCGGTATCCATATTCATGGATACACAGCTTCCGAAATCGTATGTTATGGTATGAACGAAGAGCTCCGCTACTATACAAGCCGCATCCATATGCCCCTCAAATGTGTGGATGACTTAGCGGGCGCACTTTCCGTGGGAAGCATCAAGCTTCAGACCATACACCTGACGGATAAATCCGTTCTGGAGCGCTTTCGTGACGAGTTGCTTTCCTGCGAAGGACTGAAGGACAGAATTCAAATCGTCTTTTCCGGCAGCCGCTTTATGGAAATACTGCCCATAGAAGCCGGAAAGGGCAACGCCCTGCGCTTCGTGACGGATTATCTGCCCATTCTGCGCACACACACCTATGCCGCCGGAGACGCCCAGAACGATATCTCCATGATCGAGGCAGCCCATGTGGGCATCGCCATGGCAAATGCCGACCCCGCAGTGAAGCAGGCTGCGGATATCATAATACAGAAGACCAATGACGAGGATGGTCTGTTGGAAATCCTGTGGTGAACTTATACACCCACAATCAGATATCTGCCATCTCCGATATCAAACACTTCTTCCGCTTCCAAAATCTCATCCCCCTCAAGGCCTTCCAGATCAAGTCCTTCCTCCTCAAAAAATTCCATGACCTCCTCCGCGGAATTTACCACAACCGCCATACACTCCTCCAAAAAATCCTCGGCTTCCTCAAGGCTGTGCACCACAGGCTTGGGAAAGAGCCGGGACTGATTTTCCAAAAAACATTGCAGTACGGCATCGTCATATTCCTGCATAGTCCTGACCTCCTTAAATTTCATGTTCTTATACCCCCGCATACAACAGGAACCGCTTCGCAAACCCTGTTGTCATGTATCGCAGGCTTCTGCCTGCGATACTGCTACCAATAAAGAGTTTGAAAGTTTACTTTCAAACTTTTATTTCCTGATACAGTCTCCCTACCGGCAGACCTACCACATTATTATAGTCTCCTTCGATTCCTTTGACATACCTTGCAAAAATCCCCTGAATCCCATAGGCTCCCGCCTTGTCAAGGGGCTCTCCCGTCTCCACATAAGCGTCAATCTCTTTCCTGCTCATAGGATAGAAATGTACCTTTGTCACCTCATGGAAGGTCTTTTTGTCTCTTTCTTTGTTGCTGCCCTGATATAACAGCGTCACTCCCGTGTAAACCTCATGGGTATGCCCCTGCAAAAGCTGAAGCATTTGTACCGCATCTTCGGCATCCTCAGGCTTTCCCAATATCCTGCCTTCATATGCCACTACCGTATCCGCGCCGATAACCAAAAAATCCTCTGATGTTTTTTCTGTTGACAGCTCCTCAAAAACCGCCTCCGCCTTCTGCCTTGACAGCTCCTGAACCAAGAGTTCCGGCGCATGAACGCACACCTTTTCCTCCACATCACTGACCCTGACTTCAAAATGAAGTCCTATTTGTTCTAACAGCTCCCTCCTTCTGGGCGAAGCCGAAGCCAGAATAATCCTCATATTTCCTCTCATTCCGCCGCGTAAACGGCATTATGCTTCCGCATTGGTCTCGGGTACAAAGCGCCTGCTCCCCTTCACCCTTTCTTCCAATGCCTTTATCTTATCGGTAGCTTCCCTGCAAAACGCATCTTGAGAGTTAAAACTTCTTTTTCCTCTTCTGTCCACTCTATCATAAGTTCCGTCCGGCTGCAGCATCGATGCTTTCACAGTATCTTTTAATTGATTCTCTAAAATGTGGAGCAGTTCTTCCCGCAGTTTTTCCTTTACGATGGGGAACATAATTTCCACCCGGCGCTCCAGATTTCTGGGCATCCAGTCAGCGCTGCCGCAGTATATCTCATAATGATCATTATTCTGGAAATAAAAGATTCTGCTGTGCTCCAAAAAATTCCCCACAATGGAGCGAACCGTGATATTCTCACTGACTCCGGGGATTCCCACCTTTAAACAGCAGATACCCCTGACAATCAGATCGATTTTCACTCCGGCCGCGCTGGCTTCATAAAGAGCCGCTATAATGTCCCTGTCACAGAGAGAATTCATCTTGGCGATAATGCGCGCCGGTCTGCCCTCCAGGGCGTATTTTTTCTCCCTGTCAATCAGATAAAGGAACCTATCCTTCAGCCACAGGGGAGCCAGCGAAAGTTTATTCCAAAACAGGGGTTCCGAATAACCGGACAGCATATTAAACACTGCCGTCGCATCCTCCCCTATGGTTTCCAGACAGGTAAGAAGTCCTACATCCGTATAAAGCTTTGCCGTGGCGTCATTATAATTGCCGGTTCCCAAATGCACATACCGGCGTATGCCGTCCTCCTCCCTGCGCACTACCAGCGTTATCTTACAGTGGGTTTTTAAGCCCACCAGTCCGTACAGAACATGACATCCCGCTTTCTCCAACATCTTTGCCCAGCCGATATTGTTCTCCTCGTCAAAGCGGGCTTTCAACTCCACCAGCACCGTTACCTGTTTGCCGTTTTCGGCCGCCTGTGCAAGCGCCGCAATAATAGGGGAATTGCCGCTGACACGGTATAAGGTCTGTTTAATGGCAAGCACCTCAGGGTCCTTTGCCGCCTGGCGGATAAACTCTACCACAGGGCCAAAGGTCTGATAGGGATGATGCAACAGAATATCATCTTTCCGTATCTCTTCAAAAATATCGCAGCCTGCCGGAAGCTCCGGCACCGGCTGGGGTTCGTATTTCGGAGTCTTTAAATGCTGGAAACCGTCCAAGGCATACATTTTCATTAACACGGTCAGATCTAAAGGACCGTCTATGGAATATATCTGGGAAATACCTACCTGAAGCTCTATTTTCAGGAATTTGAGCAGGCGTTTGTCCATGCCCTCCTCCACCTCCAGACGGATTGCTTCCCCCCATTGGCGCTTCTTCAACAGTTTTTCAATTTCCTTGAGCAAATCGGCCGCCTCGTCCTCTTCAATGGTCAAATCGGCATTTCTCATGATACGGTAGGGATGAGCGCACACAATATCATAATTCAAGAACAGTTTATGAATGTTGCGCTCAATAATTTCCTCCAAAAAAATGACTTTTTTGGCTTTTCCTTCCGAGGGCAGCTGCACAATGCGTTCCAAAACCCCCGGCACCTGTACCGTAGCAAATTCCAATTCACCCTTTCCTTCTTTTTTGGTGACCATGGCTCCTATATTCAGGGTCTTGTTGCGAATCAGCGGAAAAGGTCTGGAAGAATCCACCGCCAGAGGGGTCAGGACCGGATATACATTATCCTCAAAATAGCTGTCAATATAGGCTGCCTCTTCCTCGGACAGCTCCTCATGATACCGAATCACATGAAGACCGCTTTTTTCCAGCAGGGGCAACAGGGAGCGATTGTAAGTGGAATATTGCATATCCACCAGATCATGAATCGCCTTGTCTAATTGGTCAAGCTGTACGGAAGGGGTCATTCCGGCAATATCAGGCTTTTCATATCCCGCATTTACCATGTCCTTCAAAGATGCTACCCGAATCATAAAAAATTCATCCAGATTGGACGCAGTGATGCTTAAAAATTTCAGACGCTCAAAAAGGGGATTGTTTTTATCCCTTGCCTCGTTTAGCACCCTCTGGTCGAACTGCACCCAGCTTAATTCCCTGTTGGTATAAAGCGCCGGACTTTTCAAATCAACATTTCCCATAGTAGTCTCCATCTCCTCAAAAACTTTTCTTTTGCTTTAACACCGGTTTCACGCTGAATACTTCCGTAAAAAAATCCTTGCTGTTTTCATAAAAACCTCTTTCCAGCGTAATATCCTCCAGCGTATTCACGGTTAAAATCAATTCATTATCCTTAAGGGACGCCTTGACTTCTTTCATCTTCTGTTTGTGGCTGCGGTCAAGGCTGTTTGCCAGCCGCAAAATGGCAGTCAGCTTTGCCACGATCAAGTAAGAATCTCTGTCCAGACTGCCTTCATGCTCCTGACTATAGTATTCAAATTTACTGTGGTTAAATCTCACTATGCTGGCAACAATTTCTCTCTCCAAGTGGGAAAGCCCTATAATTTCCGTAGCCATGATAATATTATAAGAAGTCTCCCCAATATTGGTCTGACTGATATATTTTCCGCAGTCATGAAGGATTGCCGCAATCTGCAGATACAGGCGTTCCCGCTTTCCCAGACCATGCACCTTTTTCATATTGTCAAAGATGGTGGCTGTAATCTTCCCAAGAGTCTCCGCCCGCCTCTTGCTTCCCATATACCGCTTACTGATGTTCATGGCGCAGGCTATGATATCCTTCTCAAAATCATGCTCACCCTTAAGCATTTTATTTTTCTCGGCATATTCATAGGCGATTCCGTCACAAAGGGTAACGCCCGGCGCCCAGATACGGGAAGCGCCCATCATCAACGCAATTCTTCTCATTAAAACCGCACTGATAAACAACAGGGGAATCTTCTCCTCCGGCATATCCATGTCGAGAGCAAGCTGGGACAAGCTGCCTTGCCGCAGCATCTCCAGCATTTTTTCAAATTCTTCCTCATTTATGATGGCATGGTTATCGTTTCCCTTAAACCTCTTCACCATCCAGAGGGATAAATAATCGTCCACCACAATGATGTTTTTAATCTCTTTTCCCTTTAAATACAGCTTTTTATAGGTGGAAAGCTGTGCGGACGCCATCTCGTCTATGAGGTTTTCAATCTGGGTCTGTCTGGCATTTAAGTGATTTAACAATTCCTGAATGCGCAACACCCCCAGACGAAGATTCTGGGTGGACACCAGCGTATCGTTTTCAAACAGGGAAATCTGGATGCTGCCTCCCCCGATATCCACAATCGCCGCAGTGTCCTCTATCATCTGACGGAAGGCGTCTACCTTGAACGCCACGGATTTATAATCCAGAAAACGCTGCTCCGAATTGCTTAAAATATCTACCTTGATGCCGGTATGCTGTGCAATCTTATCCCTGACAATCAGGGAATTTTCCGTCTCCCTGACGGCGCTGGTGCCGTACGCGCGGTATGACTCCACCTTATAGGACTTCATCACGGAAGAAAATTCCGTTAAAACCCGGCACAACTCATCCATCTTTTCATTGCTGATTTTGCCGGTTGCATAGGTATCACTGCCAAGGGCAATGCTCTGCCTGAGACAGTCCACTTCCCGCATATGATTTTTCCCCGAAAATTCAAAAATTTTCATGGACAATTCAAAACTTCCCACATCGATTGCCGCAAAGGTCTTGCTGCTCATGAAACTCCTCCTAACAAATAATCTATAAACTGCTGGGCGCTTCTGCCGGACAATCCGCCATGGCTTAATTCCCACTTATTGGCTTCTGCAAGAAGCTTATCCTCCGGTATGCCGACCTGATGGCGCTCCGCCAAAGTTTTTACGATATTCCGGAACTGCTTTTTGTCCGGTGCGCCGAAATAGATGGTCACGCCAAAACGCGACACCAAAGAAAGCTTCTCCTGCACAGTGTCGCTGGTATGCATATCCTCTCGGATTTCCTCCTTATCGCTGTAGTTCTCGCGAATCAGGTGCCGCCGGTTGGAGGTAGCGTAAATCAGCACATTTTCCGGCTTTCTTTCCAGTCCGCCCTCAATGACGGCTTTCAGATACTTATATTCAATCTCAAATTCTTCAAAACTCAGGTCGTCCATATAAATAATAAATTTGTAATTACGGTTTTTAATCTGACTGATGACCTCGTTTAAATCCTGAAACTGATGCTTATATATCTCGATAATGCGAAGCCCTCTGTCATAATATTCATTGGCGATTGCCTTAATGCAGGAGGATTTGCCTGTGCCGGCATCCCCGAACAGAAGACAGTTGTTTGCCTTTCTGCCGCTTACAAAGGCTTCCGTGTTGTCTATCAGCTTTTTCTTGGGAATCTCATAGCCCACTAAATCGTCAAGATGCACATGGGCAATGTTCAGAATCGGCTTAATCTGCATTCCCTCCTCATCGCGAAAAATGCGAAAAGACTTGTGCAAACCGAACTTTCCCACACCGTATTCCCGATAAAACTCGGTGAGGGTAGCTTTCATCTCCTCCGGAGTCTGGTCTTTGCAGAATTTTTCCGCCAATTCGCAGATTCTTGCGCAGATGCGGGTATTGTATACCTTGCTCTCCTGTCTGCTGCTTTCATATGCTTCCAAAATGGCATATTCCGGCGCCTTCAGTTTTTTCATCATAGGCTTAAAATCATAGTCGTAAAATTCTTTGAAAATCACAATATCGTGGAGCGCCGCCGCATTAATGGAACCCTCGATTTCTCCCCGTATCTCACAGCCGCAGCTGTAACTGTTTTCATTATTGACCAAAAGATTAGCCAGATAACAGTGCCAGAGATTTCCGTGAAAACCATAGGTTCCCGCTACCTCAATCAACTCATGGATGCAATGATAAAAAAGCCCTTTCATTTCCTCCACCGAGCCGCCCGCCTCATTGTAATGGTCCATGAGCCATGCCATGTTATAAAAAAGCTCGCCTTCTTCCAGATTCCTGTATACCATTAATTCCTTTTCCCGCATATCCGATACCTCATATCTATCCGTAAACTTTTCACGCTTCCCGCCATGCTGCCAGCGGCGGCACAAGCAATCCATGAATCTGCACCAATTCGGAAGAATCCGCTTGCGGATTCTTCCCGGAATGACTTAGATTTTCCATGCGCTTCAGCGCTATGGGTTGGGTACTTTCCAACCTTAGAAAATCTTCATTCCGTTTAGTAGTTTCCCAAAATTTTCATGTTGCGCGCTTCCTCTCTGAGTCCCCTCAGAGCGTTTTTCACAGCGCTGTCCGCCAGATTTCCCTCAAAATCCACAAAAAACCGATACTCCCAGTTCCGGTTCTCTATGGGACGGCTCTCAATCTTGGTCATGTTCAGGTTATTATAAATAAAATGGGACAACATGCGATACAAAGAGCCGCTCTCATGGGCAACCTCAAAGCATATGCTCACCTTTTTTGCATCCGTCCTGAAAACCTTCTGGTTGGTCACGATAATAAACCGGGTGGAGTTGGTGTCGGAATGATTCACGCCCTTTTTCAATACTTCCAGCCCATAAATCCTGCCCGCCTGCTCGCCGGCAATGGCTGCCTGACTTTTGTCCTTTTCTTCCGCCACTTTCTTGGCTGCAAAAGCGTTATTCTGCATACTAATCTGCTGCCAGTCGTGTTCCGCCAGATATCTTGCGCTCTGCATCAGGGATTGGGGATGGGAATACACTGTTTTGATATCCTCCTCCGCCGCTCCCGGCACCCCTAACAGGCAATGCTCTATTTTAATAATCTGTTCGCCTACAATATAATTCTCAAATTCCACCAAAAGGTCGTAAATCTCATTTACAATCCCAGCCGTAGAATTTTCAATGGGAAGTACCGCAAAATCCGCGCTGCCCTCATCAATGGCGCTCATGGCCTCCCTGAAAGTATCCACATGAAAGCCGCTGATCCCATCACCGAAATATTGCAGCATCGCCGCCTGCGAATAAGCCCCCTCGGCACCCTGAAACACCACTCTTGCCTGTTTCGTATCAAGATTCTCCACTCCGATAAAGGGAAGCCTGCTCTGCCCTCCGCATTCCTCCAGCATCCGGTACTGTAACTTCCGGCTCATGGACATAATCTGCTCAAACAGTTCCGCCGCCCCCTGACGGTTAAACTCATTGTGCGTCAAATCTTTCACTTTTTCTATCTTTTCCTTTTCCCTCTGCCTGTCCAGCACCTTCTTGCCGTTTTGCAGCTTAAACTCCGCCACCTGCCTGCAGACTTCCATTCTCTGCTCATACAGACTGACAATCTGCGCATCTATGCCGTCCAATTGATTCCTTAACTCCAACAAATCCATATTTTTCTCCGTTTCTGCGAATATCATAGTAATCCCCAAAAATATCTTATAACAAAATGTCCTTGATAGCAAGCAAAAAGCAATGTATACTTATAGTATATTAATAAATACATGAGGCAGGCTTTTGCCAATATCTTTTTGGGAAGGAAGGCTATGATAGAAAATGAAAAGTAAAAATTTCAAGACAACCATATGGGCAATTGTGATTATAGTGATTGTTCTGTTGATTTTAGGCGGCGTCGGCGTACTCTCCGCTTTTTGGGAGCGCGTGACCCCAAATCCCCCCGGAACCGTAGGAAACACTGCGGGGAATTTAAATAACGGTGGTTATTTTTGTGAACATAACGGAGTAGTCTATTTTGCTAACGCCTATGACCTGAACAATCTCTATGTCATGAATCCGGATGAGGGAGAGCTTAAAAAGTTAAGCAATACCTCAGTCCGCAATATTCTGGCAGGGGGCGAGTATCTGTATTATTTCCAGATGGCGTCCACAGGCGAAGCGGGCATGGGAAGCGTGCGGGTTCCCCGCTCTTTCAACCGCTGCAACTTAAAAGGTAAAGATATTACCTCTCTCACAAGGGACACCGTTGTCACCGGACAGTTGGTGGATGATCAACTGTATCTGCTGACGGCAGGAAGCCAAAATCCCGTTTTTTACAAAATGAACACGGATAAATCGAACCGGGTGGATTTGGCGGACTACAATATCAGCCCTGCCTGTGTGGCAAACGGCACGATTTATTACAGCGGCACCCAGAACGACCACTATCTCTATTCCTTAAATACCACAACGGACAGATCCTCTGTGGTGTGGGAGGGCAATTTGTGCTATCCTGTCATAGATGGGGATTATGTGTACTATATGGATATGGGAAATGATTACAGGATATGCCGCTATTCCATGTCTCAGGGAGTTGTTGAAGTTCTGACCAATGACCGCGCCGATTGCTTTAATGTGGGTTCCGGCTATGTGTATTACCAGAAAAACGGCCGGGATCCCCAGTTAATCTGCATGCGCACGGACGGCTCCGACAAAAAGGTGGTGGCAGTGGGCAATTTTACTCATATCAATATGACATCACGCTATGCCTATTTTCAGGATTTCTCAGACGAAACCTCTCTGTACCACACCTATCTGGGCAGCGATTATGCGGAAGTGTTTTACGGGGCTCAGGTAATGGGTGAAGAGGAGGCAAAATAGCTCACTCCTCGATATGGTCAAGCCCCTGACTTAAGATGGTGACGATATGAGCGTCCGCCGGTGCATAAAAAATGGTCTTTCCTTCCCTTCGGTTTTTCACAAGTCCCATCTGCTTCAACACACGGAGCTGATGGGATATGGCGGATTGGGAGATTCCCAACAGATTTGCGATATCATAAACACACATTTCCGAACACAAAAGGGCGTTTAAGATTTTTAACCGGGTGACATCCCCAAATACCTTAAAGAAGTCTGCAAGCTCCTGCAGCTCCTCCTCCGGCGGCATCTTCTCTTCCACCTTGTCTATAATTTTCTGATCGAGATGCATATAAGAATTTTCTTCCATGGATAACTCCTTTTTGTTGCCATGATTCTGCGAGTCATAAGGCAGAGCAAGCTGACTTGCATTCTGCGCCAGCAGAATCATTATACCACAAGCGCAGAAAAGGAAGCGCCCCGCAGGGGCATTTACTTTTCAAGCAGTGGCTTTTCGTATAATGCCTCACAAAGCGTTCCCATGCTTTGTGAGGGCAAGGCAGCGCAAGCTGACTTGCATTCTGCGCCGGCAGAATCATTATACCATGTGCGCCGAAAATCAAGCGGCTGCGCAGCAGACATTTGATTTTCAAGCCATGGCTCCGTATAATGCCTCACAAAGCGTTCCCATGCTTTGTGAGGGCAAGGCAGCGCAAGCTGACTTGCATTCTGCGCCGGCAGAATCATTATACCTCATTTTTCCGGTTTCGACAAACGAAAATATATCTGCATCCCTTCGGTCATGGAAATGCTGCCGTCCGCTCTCACAAAAAGCGCCTCCACGCCATACCGTTCCGCCAGCTCCATGCCTTTTTCTTCTCCCAGAACAAAACATGCGGTGGACAGAGCGTCGCTTAAAAAACCGTTCTTTGTCAGAATCGTGACGCTGCGGATGCCGCTTTGTGCAGGATATCCGGTTGCCGGGTCAATCAGATGATGATACCGGACGCCGTCTGCCTCCACATATCTCTCATAATCTCCGGAAGTGGAAACGCACCACTGTCCCGTGAGGGTTAAGACACCAATACTGCCTCCTTGGTTCTCAGGGTCTGCAACGCCAATCTTCCATGGACTTTTATCCGGTTTTTCCCCATAGGTCAAAATGCTTCCTCCCACGGAAATGACTGCTCCCGTTACTTTCCTTTCCTGCAGCAGGGCAAGGATTTCATCTAAGGCAATGCCTTTTCCCACAGCCCCTAAATCCAGAGCCATTCCCTCCGGCACACGGATTCCATGATTCCCCAAGGTCAGCTTTTCATATCCTGCCAAGGCAAGATCTTCGGATAATTCGGCCTGAGCCGGAAGCCGGAACGAAGAATCCGGATTATCCGTGGTCATGCCCGCCCATGAATCGATATCCCAGAGTCCAACCACTTCTCCTATGGTAATATCAAAGGCGCCCTCCGAATCTTTAGATATCTCCAGACATTTTGACAAAATCGCCTCCATTCCGGGAGTAAGAGGGATTTCCGCTTCTTTTCCCGCTTCCCCGTTAATGTCAAAAATCTCTGAACCTTCGACTCTTCTGGAAAGCGATTCTATTTCCAGCTTTCGGATGCATGCCAGAACTTCATCCGTGAGATCTTCTTTTGCATAAATCTGTTGGATAATTACCGTTCCCATGGCAGTATCTGTGTCTGTGTAATATCTTGGACTTGTCCTGCCGCACCCGGTCAAGGATAGTACAAAACAGATGAAAAACAGCCAAAAGAAAGGTCTTGTCATATGCCGTCACCTCTATGCATTTCTTCAAATTCCGCAATCCGCTCATAAATATAATATACATTAAGCCGATAATCCAATCAAGAAATTTGTTAAATTCCCACTGCCGGATGCTACTATATAAACCTTTTCTATGTTATAATATCACTTATCAGAAGCGTTCTCTTTACTTCTGATAAAGGACGCGTTGTTCTTGCACCAAACCAAGAAAATTTGTCAAAAATTATCGGAAACGGAGGATTCAGCCTACAGATGAAGTTCGGAAAATTACAGGGAGAACGCAAATACATAACAGTTGCTATTTTAATGTCGCTTGCTATTCTTCTGCTGGCTTTTGTCTGCATTTTATGGATTTTCCGCCCCGTTTTCCCGAAAGAAACCGTTGCGGATATTTACCAAAACGGGCATTTACTGCAAAGTATTCCTTTAAATGCGGCAAAAGAGCCTTTTTCTTTTACCGTCACAGGGGAAAATACCTGTTTCAATGAAATTACAGTGAAAGACGGCGGCATCTGCATCAGCAATGCCAGTTGTCCCGACAAACTCTGTATGCATCAGGGTTACATCCGCTCTTCCCTTCTGCCCATTACCTGTCTGCCCAACAAACTGGTAATTCAGATACGGGAAATAGGCGATAACACCCCCGATATGATTACTTATTGATAGATTCCTCTATAAGAAAGGTGAACCTTATGAATTCTTTCCCCTTAAAACGCCTGACCGTCCTAGGCCTATTTTCCACCCTGTCTCTGGCGGTCTTTGCCATAGAAAGCGCCATTCCTCCCCTTGTGCCCATTCCCGGCATCAAACTGGGAATCGCCAATATCATAACCCTGGTTGTCATAAGCAATTATTCGGACCGGGACGCCCTCTTGGTGCTTCTTGTGCGGATTGTGCTGTCTTCCCTTTTCTTTGGGCAGGCTATGAGCTTCCTCTACAGCTTGGCGGGAGGCCTTTTATGCCTGCTTGCCATGGGACTTGCAAACCGCGCCCTCCGAGGACATTTTCTGTTTCTTACAAGCATTTTCGGAGCCATTTTCCACAATCTGGGGCAAATCGGAGTCGCCCTGCTTCTGACTTCCACCTTGGGAGTGGCTGCCTATCTGCCCTTTTTAATCTTAAGCGGTATCATCACCGGGCTTTTCACCGGACTTTGCGCCGGTTTTCTCAATCGTTATCTAACGCCTCTAACATCCGGCTCACGGTCTGTCCGGTCAGAGGATGACGGTAATTGGGGGCAATCTCACTGAGGGGCTTTAACACAAAATAGCGGTTTTGCAAATCAATATGTGGAATCACCAGTTCGTCGTCCTCGTACACCAGCTTATCATAAAAAAGAATATCCAAATCCAGCGTTCTGGGACCCCAGCGCAGCGTCCGTTCCCGCCCCGCCGTCTGCTCCAGCTCATGCAGCGCCGCAAGCAGATTTTTAGGCGAAAGCAGCGTTTTTATCTCGACTGCTCCGTTTAAAAAATCCTCCTGTTCCACACCGCCGTAGGGTTTTGTAATTAAAAATTCTGATGTTTTGCATATTTTTGTATGTGATTTAGCGTTTAATGTTTCCAGCGCGTTTCTGATAAAGGCTTCCCTGTCCCCCATATTGGAACCTACGGACAAGTAAACCCTGTGCCAGCCCCTGTGTATCTGAACCGAGACGGAGCCAAAGGGAAGCCCGATGGGCGCCTTGGGCTTACGGATTTCCAACGCAACCTCCTCTATCAAGGGAAATTCGCACAACATCGCTTTCGCCAGCTCCTCCGCCACGGCTTCCAGCAGTTTATAAGTATGGCTCTGCATCCATCCGGTAATAAAACGACAAACCTTGCCGTAATCCGTGGAAAACTCCAACTCATCCGTGACACCTGCCGGAAAAGTATCCCCATATAGTGTGGCATTGACATAAAAAAGCTGTCCTTTCTCCTGCTCCTCAGGATATACACCGTGATGAGCGAATATTTCCAACTCTTCTATTTTGATTTTATCTTTCGTTACCTGATGATTGAATGTATTTTCCAATTTGGCTCCTCTCTTATGACACTTCCGCTTTTAGAACCGCCTCTGCCATGCGGATAGCCCGGACATTTTCTTTGACATCATGCACACGCACAAAACTACAGCCCTTCATCACCCCGATCACGGAAACTGCCAGAGTTCCTTCCAGACATTCTGCAGGCGGAAGATGTAAAGTCCTGCCAATCACGGATTTCCGGCTGCATCCCAATAAAATCGGAAAATCGAGGGCTTTCAGACTTTCCAGCGCATTCAGAATTTCCAGATTATTCTCATAGGTTTTGCCGAAACCGATGCCGGGGTCCAGAATGATTTTTTCCCTTGCAATCTGTGCCCGCTCCGCAATCTTTACGGTATCGGTCAAATCCGCCAGCACATCCTGCATGACATTCCCATAGTCTGCCTGCTTTCTGTTATGCATAAGACAGCAGGGCAGACCGCTTTCCGCAATCACTGACGCCATCTTCCCGTCATATTTTAATCCCCAGATATCATTAATCAGATCAACTCCCCCACGGATTCCCGCCGATGCTACCCCGCTCTTGTAGGTATCCAAAGAGACAGGAATGTCAAAGCGTGCCCGAATGGCCTCAATCACAGGCAAAACTCTGGAAATCTCCTCTTCTTCCGAAACAAAATCCGCACCCGGTCTGGTGGATTCTCCGCCCACATCCACTATATCCGCGCCTTCCTCCAGCATGGTTTCCACATGATAAAGGGCCCTGTCCCTGTCATTCCATCTGCCCCCGTCCGAAAAAGAATCCGGCGTTACATTCAGAATGCCCATGATATAAGTATGCTCCTTTGTGTCAAACTCCCGATTGCCGATTTTCACACTAATCCCCATTTCTGAGCGACTTGTCGCGAAGAGGTGCCATCAAGGCTATTTGTTTTCGCTCAGAAACAAATAGCCGATTGGCAATATCCTGCATTTTTTATAATTTTATTTTCAGGTTTTTCTTTCCTGCCTTCCAATTACAGTTTTTCTCCTCGGTACAGGCAAAACAAGCTCGGCTGGCTTTGTCCGCCCGATACAATATTCCCTTAAGGTTCCGCTCACCCGCCGACTTTTCATCCCGATGCCCACGAATCGCTTCCACAATTCTACGGCTTTCTTCCTCCGAAAAATCACAGTCCTTTAAAATAACAGGTGCAATTTCCGCCCCTGCCATTTCATGGGGAGTTCCGTCCTCATATTGTATATGTTTTCCCAAATCATGCAAAAGCGCCGCGGCATAAATCCATTCTCTTTCCAGCTCCTGTTCTTCTTCCAGACGAAGGATTTCTCCGATTCTTGCCACATCCAAAAAATGCGCCATATCATGACGGCAGAAACATCTGTCTGCTTCTGCCTCCTGATTTTTTCTTAAATGATATAAAAATAAATCGTGTTTTAATATTTTATCTATTCTATCCATGTTTCCCACTTTCAAACATGCCGCCTCAGCGGCACAAACAATCCCACGGAACCTATCCGGTTCCGTGAAGAACGCGCTCTTTGCGTTCTTCGGTATGAAGCTATAGAATTTCTTATGTCTGCGTACTTTGCAGACTTAGAAATTCTCTTCACACTTTTCCTTGTTCCACTCATTCCTTTTATCCCAAAAGGCACACAGCCTGATTGTCCATAAGGTAAACCGCTGTCCGCCGGGCAAAATTTGTTCGCCTTATGACAATACGGGCAGGAATCTCAAAGCTTCAACATTTTATAGAACTGTTCCTGCAATTTTGCATCTTCCTGAAAGGCCCCTCTGACTGCAACACTGACGGTCTTGCTTCCGGGCTTTTTTATACCCCTCATGGTCATGCACATATGTTCCGCTTCCAGTATTACCATAACACCCTGAGGCGCCAGATGCTCCATAATGGCGTCAGCAATCTGCCCCGTCATCTGCTCCTGTATCTGAAGTCTCTTGGCATAAGTCTCTACCGTTCTGGCAATCTTGCTCAGTCCCACCACCTTGCCGTTCGGAATATATGCCACATGGGCTTTTCCGTAAAAAGGCATCAGATGGTGCTCACAGGTGGAATAAAATACAATGTCTTTCTCTAAAACCATCTCGTTATGCCGGACGGAAAATACTTTGGACAAATGCTCCGCTGCATCTTCTTCCATTCCGCCATAAATTTCCTCATACATTCTGGCAATCCGGTCCGGCGTTTCTTTCAGGCCTTCCCTGTTTATGTCTTCACCGATTCCCTCCAATAAAAGCCTCACGCCCTCTTTTATCTTTTCATGGTCTACCATGGCCAACCTCCACGCTACGACTGCTTTTAGAAATAACTGATGTCAGACCTCGTCAGGGATGCGTAGCCGTCCTTTGCACAAGAATCCTTCCTCTATGAAGCATGCTCTGCAATCGCAATCAGTTTTCCCAAATAAGAAAGGGAACCAAATGCCAATATGACATCCTCACTGCCTGCCAACAGCATACTCATCTCCACCGCTTCTTCCAGACTATCCACCGCCGTCACATCGGGATGCACCAAAGCAATCTCTTTTGCCAGCTCATAAGCAGGCAGCGCCCGCGCATTATCCGGCGGCGTCACCGTAATAATCTGGTCCGCATATTCATGGGTCAGGTTTATGATTTTTTCATACTCCTTGTCCTTCAATACTCCCATTATATAAATAATTCTCTTATTTGTAAAATAGAATTCTATGGAATCCGCAAGTTTTTGCGCCGCATCCTCGTTGTGGGCGCCATCCACAATAAAAAGGGGCTTTTTCCCGATAACTTCAAAACGCCCCCGCCACTTGGTTTCCTTAAGCCCTCTGCGCAAATCCTCTTCCTTCACCGCAAAGCCTCTGTCATTCAGAGAACGCACCGCCTCCACCGCCAATATGGCATTGTCAATCTGAAACTGCCCTGCCAGCGCAATCTCCAGATTTTTCATGCCGTCATAGTCAAACTTCTGCCTCTCGATGCCGGAGCGGATGCGGGAAGCCTTTGTCCCTTCCGCTATAATCAGCGGACAATGCTTTTCCTGCGCTGCTCTTTCTACCACATCCATAACTATGGGCTGCTGTTTCATGACAACTACCCGGCATCCTTCTTTGATGATTCCGGCTTTCTGCGCCGCAATCTTGTCCAAGGTATTGCCCAGAAATTTCATATGATCCATTCCCACAGATGAAATAACAGATGTTATTGTTGTGGTAATCAGATTGGTAGCGTCCTCTGCGCCTCCCATTCCCGTCTCTAAAACCACAATATCGCAGCCTTTTTTTTGAAAATACCAGAATGCCAGCGCCGTTTCCACCTCAAAAAGCGTGGGAGCGGCAAGACCTTCCGCCGCCATCTCTTCACAGATAAGCTTGATGTTTTCCAATCCCTCGCAGAGCGCCGCTTTGGAAATGGGCTTCTCGTTTACCTGAATCTTCTCCCGATACTCAAAAATAACCGGAGAAAAATATCTTCCCACCTTGTATCCCGCACATTTCAGCACGGTCGAGATATAAGCCAGGACGGAACCTTTGCCGTTGGTTCCCGCAATATGCACGAATTTCAGCTCATTCTGGGGATTTCCCAATCGTCTGCACAATTCTTTTATACTGTCAAGCCCCGGCACAATGCCATGGGCGCTCAAAGACTCCACATATTCCATTGCCTGTCTGTAATTCACACTAACCTCCATGCCGCCTCCGGCTGCTCAAAAAAATGAAAACGCTTAAAAAACTGCCTGAAAATGTTTAATTCCATGCCAAAAGACCCATACTATCCTTACTCACACAATTCCACAATTTGGTGTACGGCTTAATCCAACAGGGTTTGCGAAGCGGTTCCTGTTGTATGCAGGGGTATAAGAATGAATTTTCTCAAAAAATTAAAACAAAACTTTATATTTTGTGGTATCGCCGGATGGTGCATGGAAATCATTTTTACGGCTCTCGCCGCTCTGCGGCGCAGAGACTTCAAATTAAAAGGAACTACCTCCCTCTGGATGTTTCCCATCTATGGAAGCATAGCATTCCTATCCCCCATCATGACACTGTTAAAGAAAAAGCCCGCATGGTTCCGGGGATTTACTTATATGGCGCTGATTTTCTCCGCAGAATATACCGTCGGCTCTTTGTTAAACAGGCTCAGGCTCTGCCCTTGGGACTACCGCCGCAGCCGCTTTCATATCAAGCGCATTATTCGTCTGGATTATGCCCCTAACTGGTTCGGCGCAGGGCTGTTATTTGAATATCTGCTCCGGCGAAGAAACCGCCCAAAAAGGACGGTTTCTTAAATCACACATCATCCACATCACTGATTTCTCCCGAGCCGATATCCAGCATATTTACGGTACGCCTCTTTAATCTTGCCGCTTCGGATTCCTTTAAAATAAACTCTTTAATCACCTTAGAATTTTTAATGTGAAGAAGCATCAGTTTCGGGTGGGTGGTATCACCGGTATAACAGGTAACGGTGCCCAATTTGAACATTTTTTCAAAAAGGGTTGCGGAATGCTCCACATCCTGCACCTTATACATATAGCAGTCGTTCTCCACCGTCTTTAACAGTCCTGCGGAAATAGTGATGACATCATCTTTGATTGTATACTTGGTAAAAGTAAAGGGCAGACCCAAAAACACCCACCTCTTTCTTTCTATAAAAGCTACTTCGCCCATTTTTTCCTCCCTTGTGTGAAATATTTGTAGGTAAATATATTATAATCGATATCCTCACTTTATGCAAGCCACCAACCCCGATGCAAGCATGCGGTTCGCTTTGCGGTCAGCTTCTCACGATTTCAAATCCATACAGTTCCGCCATCCGCTCCACTTGCAGCTTAAAATCCCGATTGCCCTTTGTCAGCAGATTTCCGGAGGAATATTGTCCGAAAGCGGTATAAAGAATAAAATCATAGCTTTCTCCCCGTTCCGTCTTTATGACTCCCACCTCAATCCGTCTGATCTGTGCCCAGCTTAACTGCACAGGCTTCCGAAACACATAGCACAGTTCCAGCCCGTGATCGGAATATTTCCAATACCTCCTTGTCTGCAAAGGCAGTAAGACAAGAAGAGCCACTGCCGGCAGAACCGCCATAATCAGGCATACTTTTCCCATGGAAAGACTTTGTTCAAAAAGCGCTACCGCCACAGAGCGCCGGGACATCTCCACAATTCCCGACATGATAAACGCGGAAATCCCCATAGCAAACAAAACCGCCAGAAGAATCAGACCCGGATCCATGCAGAGTCTGCCCGTATTTGCCGAAAAAGTTCCCGTTTTCTCCTTTTGCTGTTCCCTCTTATAGTCTTTACATTGACGGATTGCCATATCATAAAAAGCGTTGTAATTTATCATGGTAATATCCGCCGAGACTACTTTCTTTCCTTCCCTGTCAACAAGGGTAAATCCCACGCTGCCCGTTTTGACCATACCTCCCAGCAGGCTCCATTTAACCGTCTTAGGTTTACGGAATTTCAGATTCAGCAAAATCGTTTCCTTATCAAAATAAATGCGTTCCCGGGACACTATCCTTGCCCCTGCGATTCCTTCCGCAACAATAACTACAGGCAGCACCACAGCCAATGACACATAGAAGATCAATTCCCCCGTCCACTCCACACTGTCATCCATACACATCAGTCCCAAAAAGACCAGAACCATCTCCCCTATGACGACTCCCAAAATTGACACGAAAATAAATTTTGCTTCTATTTTTGGAGAATTGCGCACCTCCACACAGCCCTTTGGAAATTGCTCCGATAAATTGGCACTCATTTGTTTTTACCTCTGTTTTGTTTCATTTTATCACAACTTCGGAAACCCGTAAATAGGCGTTCGGGTACATTGTTTTGAATATCTTTTGAATATCTCTTGCAACCGACTGCCGAAAATGGTAAGATAATAAAAATGTGTGCAAGGAGGTAATAACATGATTGCTAAAGAATGTATCACCGGGCGCAGAAGCATCCGTCAATTCACGGAACAGCCCGTATCCCATGAACTGCTTGCCGATATTATCCGGACTGCCGCTTTTGCTCCCAGTTGGAAGAATACTCAGATTACCCGTTACATTGCAGTGGAAGGTGAGACCAAGGCAAAATTGGCTCAATGCACCAGTGCGTTTCCCGGTAACGGCAAAATTATCGCAAATGCACCTATGGTAATCGCTGTCACCATTGTAAAAGGACGCAGCGGTTTTGAGCGGGACGGCTCCTATTCAACCGTCAAGGGAGATTCCTGGCAGATGTTCGATGCCGGTGTTGCCAGCGAAGCCTTTTGCCTTGCCGCTTATGAACAGGGACTCGGCACCGTCATTATGGGCATCTTTGATGTGGCGGAGGCTGCAGGGCTCTTGGAGATTCCCGAGGAAAGGGAACTTGTTGCATTAATTCCCATCGGATATCCCGCTGAAACTCCCGCCGCTCCGAAACGGAAGGGTGTGGAGGATTTGTTATCCTATAAATCATAAAAATGTCGAAGGGGTTTCCCTTCGATATTTTTATGGATATCACCTGAATAAAGTTTGTCGCGTAGAAATGAGGAAAATATGAGACATTTAATGAGTCCGCTTGATTTTACCACCGAAGAATTGGACAAGCTCTTTGACCTTGCCAACGATATTGAAAATAACCCGCAAAAATATGCTCACGCCTGTGACGGCAGGATTCTGGCGGCCTGCTTCTATGAGCCAAGCACCCGTACCCGTCTAAGCTTTGAATCCGCCATGACCAGACTCGGCGGAAGCGTCATCGGTTTCTCCGATGCAGGCTCCTCCTCCGCCGCAAAGGGAGAAAGCGTATCCGATACCATCCGCATTATTTCCTGTTATGCGGATATCTGTGCCATGAGGCATCCCAAGGAGGGCGCTCCTATGGTTGCCGCAGAAAAATCTTCCATTCCCGTCATCAATGCCGGAGACGGAGGGCATCAGCATCCCACCCAGACCTTGACAGATTTACTTACCATCAGAAGCCTGAAGGGACGGCTCAATGATTTTACCATCGGTCTGTGCGGCGATTTAAAGTTCGGGCGCACCGTACACTCGCTCATTCATGCATTGGTGCGCTATGAAGGCATCCGCTTCATCTTCATCTCCCCCGAGGAGCTGCGGGTTCCCGATTACATTACGGATATGCTGAAAGAAAAAAAGATACCCTATGAAGAGGTCGTCCGTCTGGAAAATGTCATGCCCAAGCTTGACCTTCTCTATATGACCCGTGTTCAGAAAGAGCGTTTCTTCAACGAGGAAGATTATGTCCGCTTAAAAGACTTCTATATTCTGGACTTGGCAAAAATGGAGCTTGCCGGAGAGAATATGCTGGTGCTACACCCCCTTCCCAGAGTAAACGAAATTTCCGTGGAAGTGGACGAAGACCCGAGAGCCGCTTATTTTAAGCAGGCACAATACGGTGTGTATGTGAGAATGGCGTTGATACTGACTTTGCTGCAGATTTCTATATAAGTCATCCGGCAGACCGGACAAATCGTATATCAAAAATAAATAACAAGTGTTATTCTTTAGTTAATCTTTTGCCTCGTGCAGAGTCCGGCAAAGCTGAACAGTCTCCTGCACAGTGCGGAAACGGAGGAAATATGTTAAATGTAGGAAAAATCGAAGAGGGATTTGTCTTAGACCATATCAAAGCCGGGAAAAGTCTTTCCCTCTATGAGCATCTCCGATTGGATAGGGAGGACTGCACCGTGGCGATTATCAAAAACGCCCGCAGCAATAAAATGGAGAAGAAAGATATTTTAAAAGTGGAATGCGATATCGATACTCTGGATTTGGATGTACTTGCTTTTATCGACCACAACATTACCGTAAATGTCATCAAAAACGGCGAAATTGTGGAAAAAAAGGAATTGGTGCTCCCCAAGCAGATCAAGAATGTCATCAAATGCCATAATCCCAGATGCATTACTTCCATTGAACAGGGGCTACCCCATGTCTTTACCCTTGCAGACGAGGAAAGAGGAGTTTACCGCTGCAAGTATTGTGAGGAGAAGTATTCAGAGAAGGCATAGCATTTCCCAGCACTTGATATAACAGGTAAGATACTGCTTCCATGGATGGCCCACGGTATATGCACCGTCGGCATATGCGCCGTATGCGCTGCCGCCGGCATACCACATAAGCAGCATTACCAACAGTACAATCAGCACGGATTTGATTCTGCCTCCCAGCTTCCATTCCAACTCTTCTAACAACATAAAAAGCCCCCCGCAATATTTGTCCATATTTAAACATTATGCGGGGGACTTTCTTTTTATGCCTATTTTTACAATCCATGAACCAATGCAAAGTTGGAAGAAAATCTTCATTCCGTTTTACGCTTTTGCCTTCTTGGGCGGGAATTTCATCCGAAATACATACCACAGCGCCCCTGCCAGACATACGGAGGAATATGCGCCGCACACAATACCTACCATTAAAGGAAGGGCAAAGTCACGAATACTGGTTACACCGAAAACATACAGCGCCGCCACCATGACAAAGGTGGTCAGCGAGGTGAAGATGCTTCTGGACAAGGTCTGCTGAATACTCTTGTTTACTACATCCTTCAAATCCTCTTTCCTGCTCATCACCGCCATATTTTCGCGGATACGGTCAAAGATAACAATGGTCGCATTGATGGAATAACCCACAATGGTCAACATGCAGGCAATAAAGGTATTGCCCACGGACACCCTTGCCGCCGCATAGAAAGCAAGCACTACCAGCACATCATGGAACAGCGCGATAATGCTGCCTGCGCCAAACCGGAAATCGCTGAATCGGATGCGGATATAAAGTAACATACAGATAATCGCGATAACCACCGCAAGAACGGTATCCGACTTCATTTCCCCACTGATAGTGGAACTGATGGTTTCCGAGGTAATCAACGCTTTCTCCACGCCAAAGTTGTCAACCAGCATCTGTTCCATCTGTTCTCTTTGTTCCACATTTAATGCATTGGTCTTAAAAATTGCTTCATTGGAATCCTGCACGGTCTGTACCTGCACCGCGCTGCCTGTAAGCTCCTCAATCAGGGGTACCACCTGTGCTGTAAGCTCCTCCAATGTCTTTGCCTCATTAAAGTTCACCGTGGTAGCAGTGCCGCCCTTAAACTCCAGACTATAGTTCAAAATATCGTTTCCCCTGGAAGCGTTGACTCCCATTACCACAAATCCTGCCACAATCACGGCAATGGATGCGCCGAAGAAAATTGCCCTCTTGGACAGAAAATCTACGATTCTCTTTTCCTTCCTGCCGATGCCGTACCATTTTTCATTCTTTAACCCCAAAGCATAGAATGCATTTAAAAGCCACCTTGTCACAACCAGCGCGGTAAACATGGACAGTACGATGCCTAGCGCCAGAGTCTGGGCAAATCCCTTGATGGTTCCGGGTCCTAAGAAGAGCAGCACCACAGCGGCGATAAGGGTGGTCACATTTCCGTCGATAATTGCGGACAATGCCTTGTCAAATCCTGTTTTTATCGCTTCCCGCACAGTTCTTCCTGCCGCCAGTTCCTCACGGATACGGGCAAAAATAATCACATTGGCGTCCACCGCCATTCCGATGGAAAGAATGATGCCTGCCACACCGGAAAGGGTCAATGTCATATCAAAACCGTTTAACAAAAGCACGATCAATGCCACATACAGGCATAATGCCAGCACAGATACAAAGCCCGGCAGCAGATACACCGCAATCATAAACACCGCTACAATGGCAAAACCAATGACTCCTGCCTTTAAGCTGGTCTCAATGGCTTCCTCCCCAAGCTGTGCGCCCACCACCTTGGAATGCAGTTCCTCCAATTCCAGCTTAAGACCGCCGATACGGATGGTGGAAGCCAGATTCTCCGCAGCCTCAAAACTTTCCATAGGGGAAATCTGGGCGCTTCCGTCCGTGAAAACGCCGTTTACACTGGGTACGCTCACAAAATTTCCGTCATAATAAATAGCAAGGGTCTCGCCCTTCTCATAAGCATTTCTGGTAGCCGTTGCAAATTTTTCCCGGCCTTCCTCGGTCATGGTCAAATCCACCGCATACACACTGTTTCCGAGCCTGTCCTGTGTAGAACCCGCACGGGCTTCCGCCACATCCGTACCTACCAGAGCGATGGAGCCATCCTCAAGAAGAACATCAATGGATTTGTTGAGCACATAAGTATATCCTGTCGTTCCGTCCGCTCCCTGCACTATCTGTGAGGAATAGTTTTTGCTGCCGTCGGGACCTGTCTCCGAAATAAAGTACAGCGCGCCGGGTCTTCCCAATTCCTGCAAAATAGCGTTGGCATTGCTGACGCCGGGAATTTCAATATTAATTCTGTTGGCGCCTTCCTGATACACAATTGCTTCTTTATTGTAATTCTCCACACGCTTCTGAAGCTTTGCAATGGTATCGCTCATATCCGTCTGGTCAGGAGTTTCTTCTCCCACCGCCTGATAGGTGATGCTGACTCCTCCCGCCAGATCAAGTCCTAAGCTAATGTCCGATGCGCTTGCAGTGCCCTCCGCATCCGTACCGTAGATATCCACATAGGATACGCCTGCCAGAACCAGCAGCATACACAGCAAAATAATAACCGCCTTGCTCTTTTTCATGATTTTTTGTCCTTTCTGTCTTTTTGTTTCCTATTCTTACGATTTTATTCTTATAATTCACCCTTTCGCCGCAGGCTTTTATTTTCTTTAGGATTCTTGCTCTTCCTCCGCCTGCGCCGCTTTCAGCATAATGGCACATTCTATTCTTTTTCTTTGCAATTCGCAGCCTATATCATAAGCATCGTTGATATTTCCGTGGAAATTATAAGAGTTTGCCGCACAGCCGCCGCTGCAATAAAATTTGGCAAAACATTTTTTGCATTTTTCCTTGGCGTACACATTACAGCATTTAAACTCGTCCCGGATATCTTCCCTGAGAATGCCTTCCTCCACATTGCCCATAAGAAACGCCTCGTTTCCCACAAACTGATGGCAGGGGTATAAATCCCCCCACGGTGTTACGGCAAGATATTCCGTGCCGGAGCCGCATCCCGAAAGCCGCTTCGCCACACAGGGACCACCCTGCAAGTCTATCATAAAATGGAAGAAATGAAAACCCTTCCCTTCTTTATTTCTTTTTAACATCTCCACTGCCAGTCTGTCATATTCCTCTTTCAGCTTAGGGATGTCCTCCTCCGTAATCGCATAAGGTTCCGAGGACGGCGCCACTACCGGTTCCACGGATATCTGCTGAAATCCTAAATCTGCCAGATGCAGCACATCCTGCGAAAAATCCGTATTATAATGGGTAAATGTGCCTCTCACATAATAATTGGTCTGTTCCCTGCTCTCAGCCACTTTCTTAAACTTGGGAACAATCAGGTCATAACTGCCCTGTCCGCCCCGGAAGGGTCTCATCTTATCATGGACTTCCTTCCTGCCGTCTATGCTTAAAACAATATTTGCCATCTCTTTGTTGGCAAATTCCAAAATCTCATCGTTCAGCAATACCCCGTTAGTGGTAAGGGTAAACCGAAATTTCTTATTATGAGGCGCTTCCAGACTCCTTCCGTACTCTACCAGCCGCTTTACCACCTGAAAGTTCATCAAAGGTTCTCCTCCAAAGAAGTCAACCTCCAGATTCACACGGCTGCCGGAATTAGCCACCAAAAAATCCAATGCCTTTTTACCCACTTCAAAGCTCATGAATGCACGCTCTCCGTGGTACTCTCCCTTTCCCGCAAAGCAATACTCACAGGCAAGATTACAGTCATGTGCAATATGCAGACAGAGAGCCTTCACCACGGTCTGTCTGTTTTTAAAGTCAAAAATATAGTTTTCATAAATATCCGGAGCAAAAAGCTGTCCTGCTTTTTCCAGCGCAAGCACTTCCTCCACGGCTTCCTCTATTTCTTCCTGCGGATAAGGAAGCTTTTCCATATTTAAGACCGCCGCCTTAATGATATCGCTATCCTTAATTCCTTCCGTCACAAGGGGCTCTATCAGAGGTATGATGTCATACACGATGGCATCCGTTATATGGACGGCTCCGCTGTTTACATCCATGACAATATGATATCCATTGTTCTTGTATCGGTGTATCACGGTTCAATCCTTTCACACAAACAAGCAGCGACCGGAATCGCTGCTCACCTTAGTCTCATGCTGTTTGATTATTTCATCTTTTCGCAACTCTGGTTCCCTACTGTACATGAAGTCTTGCAAGCGGACTGACAAGATGTCTGGCACTCGCCGCAGCCGCCCTTTTTCATGGATTCCTTCAAATCTCTGGTAGTCAAAGTTTTAATATGTTTCATTACAAATAGCCTCCTTAGTGGTCTCATCCGCCTTACGACGGAACAATTAAGTGTAGTATAACATAAACTCTCCATTTGTAAAAGGGTTTTTTCCAAAATTCTGATAAAATTTTTCTGAGCTGAACTTGTTCAGCTTACCATACCCCCCAGCATTCCGCCCCCGATGCACAGTACCATGGTCGTAAAAAAAGAATTTCCCAACTCTCCCACGGAGCGGTTTATCGCAAAAGACATCACCGCCAGCACCAGAAAATATAAAACTCCCATCACAAGTCCCCACAGAAATTTCCGGTTTTGCATCTTCTTTCCCGCCAGAAAACCCGCCAAAAAGGTGGATATCACATAGATGGCAATAATAGCGACGGACACAATGCCCGCCCCGATGCCGGCCTTATAAAGCAGCAGGGCAAGCAGCATTAACAACACGGCAGTCACTATGTATGAAAATAAAAGACTTTTTAAAAAGAAAAGCAGCGGTACCTTTTTTTCCTGATATTTTTCCAAATCATATTCCTCTCTTTCTTATTTTTAAATTCATTCCCATATTGCAGCTCCGCTACGACTGAAACCCGGAAATCTTCATTCTCTTCACAATAATATATTCCCCACATCCGTAAAACTTGACAACTATTCCTATCTATTGTATATTCATCTTAATAATATTTTTTACAGAAGGAGTGAACTTTTTTGGATACCCCAGGTGTCATACAATTTATTTCCTTAATCGTATTGGTTTTCTTATCCGGTTTCTTTTCTTCCGCGGAAACCGCCCTTACCACCTGTAACAGGGTGCGTATGCGCGCTCTGGAGGAAGATGGCAGCAAACGGGCCGCCACTGTCAATAAGATATTGGAAAACTACAGCAAAATGCTGAGTGCCATACTTATCGGGAACAATATCGTAAACCTTTCTGCTTCCGCTCTTGCCACGACTCTGGCAATGCGGATTAATCTTGCCGTGGGCATTGCCACAGGTATTTTGACTCTGGTAGTGCTTCTGTTCGGTGAAATCGTCCCCAAAACCCTCGCAATGCTTTCCTCTGAAAAGCTGGCTCTTTTATACAGCGGAATTATTTATGGACTGATGCATCTTTTGACCCCCGCAATCTTTTTGGTAGATAAAATGTCGGGTGTTATTTTATTTCTTCTGCGGGTGGATCCCAACAAAAAAGCCTCTACCATGACGGAAACGGAACTGCGCACCTATGTAGATGTCAGCCACGAAGACGGCGTCATCGAATCCGAAGAGCGGGAGATGATTTACAATGTGTTTGATTTTTCCGATGCTCTGGCAAAGGATATCATGATTCCCCGCATCAATATGGTAACCGTAGGGCTGGAAGACACCTACGAGCAGGTTCTCGGCGTGTTCAGCGAATCCATGTATACCCGTCTTCCCGTCTATCAGGAAGACAAGGATAATATTGTAGGCCTTATCAATATCAAGGATTTTATTCTGACAAAAGATCCCGGTTCTTTCCATATCAAAGATATCCTGCGGGATGCCCACTACACTTATGAGTATAAGAAAATTGCGGATCTGATGTATGAAATGCGTGAAAAAACCACTAATGTAGCCTTTGTCTTAAACGAATACGGCGCTGCCGTAGGAATGATTACCCTCGAGGATTTATTAGAGGAGATTGTGGGTGAAATCCGCGACGAATACGATCAGGACGAAGAGGAATTTATTCAGGCGGTGGATGAGCGCACTTATCTGGTGGAAGGCAGTATGAAACTGGATGACATCAATGATGCCCTCGGAACCAATCTGGACAGCGAAGATTATGATTCCATCGGCGGCATCATCATCGAATGCCTGAACCATCTTCCGGAGGACGGAGAAGAAGTCTCTCTGGAAAGCGGCATTCTCCTACAGGTGAAAGGCATCGACCAGAACCGCATTTCCAAAGTATTGATGACCCTGCCGACGCCCCCGGAAGAAGCGCAGGAGACTTCCCCGGAAGAATCCGGAATTAGCGAAGTGACGGCGGAACAGGAAACAAACCCCTAGTTTTTTGCGGAACTGTCAAATATGCCAGCTTCACCAGCAGCCCGGAACACGGCAGCAATAAAATAACAGATGTGATATTAAATAAACTATGTATTGCCGCAATGCCAAAGGGGGTTGCGGCATTTTGAAGCAGATGCGGCGGACATAGCCGGCTGATAACCAAAAATGCCGTCATAAGGAACGCTGTACCTATTACATTAAAATATAAATGTATCAGCGTCACGCGCTTTGCATTCCGGGATGCTCCGATTCCCGAAAGCAGTGCAGTGGCGCAGGTGCCGATATTCTGCCCCATAATCACAGGAATTGCCGCGCCATAGCTTATTTTCCCCGTCATGCATAGAACCTGCAGAATGCCTATGGATGCGGAGGATGACTGAATGACGGCGGTAAATACGGTTCCGGCAAGCATTCCCGATATAGGATGCAGTGATAAACCGGTCAGCATATCCATAAAATATTTTTGATTCATAAGGGGCTTTACCGCTCCGCTCATAGTATCCATTCCAAACATCAGCAGTGCGAATCCCACCAAAACAGTCGAAATTCTTTTTTGTCTGTCCCTGCTGGCGCCCATCTGCATTACCACGCCCACAATTGCCAAAACAGGAGCAAAAGAAGCCGGTTTTAACATCCGCACAAAGAAAGAAGAACTGTCGATTCCCGCAAATCCCAGCATCCATGCCGTGACAGTTGTTCCCACATTTGCCCCCATAATGACGCCTGTCGCCTGCTCCAATGTCATGATTCCCGAACCGGTGAATCCCACTGTCAGAACCGTCACCGCGGAAGATGACTGCATGAGCGCCGTTACTCCCGCGCCCACCAGCAGGGCTTTTAACGGATCGGAAGCGGATTTTTTTAAGATATGCTCCAGCTTTCCGCCTTGAAACCCCTGCAGTCCTTCCCCCATAAGGTTCATTCCATACAAAAACAATGCAAGACCGCCCACCGCCGTCAAAAAGTCAAAAAAATCCATCTTTCCTCTCATTCCGTCCACAAAGTCTGCAAAATGCCGTCCGCAATCGCCTGTGCAATGGCATCAAACTGTTCATCAAACAGAATATTGTCCGCATCCGTATTAATAAATCCTACTTCCACCAGCACTGCAGGCATCTGCGTCCGGTTCAATACCGCAAGATTATCCCTCTCATTGACTCCCTGATTCACAAAACCCACCTGCTCCAGCCTGTCATTGATGTTATATGCCATTCTGGCGGCATTTCCGTATCTGTTATAGACAAGGGACTCCACTCCCGTATATTGATTGGGAAAAGGGCTGGAATTGCGGTGAATGGACACAAAATAATCCGCTCCCACTTCATTTGCCTCCTGCGCTTTCGCAGAAGGAGCCTCGTAAATATCCGTTGTTCTGGTATAATAGACATCCACGCCGTTTCTCTCCAAAATATTACCTATAGCCAAAGTTAACGAAAGAACATCATCCTTTTCCTGCCGCCCGTTGTAAACGGCTCCCGGGTTGGCGCCTCCATGCCCTGCGTCCAATGCAATCAAAGGCATAAAAATACCTCCCACACTCTTTCTTTATCCTATGCGGGAGGGTATGTATTTGTGACAACAGGTTTTTCATTCTTTTTTTGATGACCGCTGCCATGTCCCCATAAGCCGATACGCGTTTATATGGGTATAAACAACTTCTTCGTCAGCCGTGCGGAGTGTATGGCCGGTCAGATTCCCCAATGCATCATAGGTTTTATCCTCCTGTTTGACCACATTTTCGTCTTCATTAAAACAATCAATATGCACGCAATTCCCATATGGGTCATACTGATATTCGTTCCACTTTAACAAATTTTTGTCCGCATCATACAATAATTCCTTAGTGGCATGACCGGCTTCGTTATATTCATACCACTCGATTATGCTTCCATCTCCGTCATACATAGTATTTTTACGCCTAACCCCATTTTCGTCATACTCGGTCTCACGCAGGTATGCCAGACTGCCATCGCTATGGTAGGTTGCATATTCGAGCGTATAACCCCTTTGGTCATATGTTCTTTCCGTCCAATAATCCATCCTGCCATCCTGATAAAAATAAGTGGTTTCTTTATGATGATAAGCACTATCATGCGCATAACGGATTTCCGTCCGGCTCAATATGTCTTCCCCCTTATATTCTACGCTCCTTACCAATCTTCCCTCATTGTCGTATGCATCCTCAAAACACATTACTATCTGTCTGTCTCCATCATAAATTGCAAATTCGGCATATAGGATTTCATTTCCCGCAGCATCATATTGATATTCATATTCCTTATGGGTTTCCGCCTGTCCGTCCGCATCATAGCTTACATACTTTGTCACCTTCCCCTTGTCATTATACTGCCACTCCTCCCAGCGGTCGATTTCCCCATCTGCTCCATACCTTGTATCCTTCACAACATTGCCGAAGGAGCCATACTGATACTCTTCTTTTTTTCCATATTTATCATAGATTATCGACTTTACCAGCATGCCGCCGTCATACTCATAAGTACGCCGATAAAGCATTTCCCCTTCTTTGTCATAATGCCTGTATTCTGTCTGGCTGCCGTTTTCGTCATAGTCATACTCTTTCCGGTAGTCATACTCTTCGTGATATTCCGCCAGTTTGTCATTATAGCGGTGGGTGAACCAGAGGGTTCTGCCATTTTCATCATACCCATACTCTTCCTGATATCGCACTTCGCCATCCTGATAGCAGATGCATTTTGTCAATTCCCCATTCTCTCCATATTCTCTCTCCCAGCCGCTCTGCATCCGCCCCTTCTGGGAATAATACAGGTTTTTTATCTCATTTCCATGCGCATCATACGCATACTGCCAACTCATCTCCTGTAAGAACTGCTTGTTTCTATACCGTTTCGTCTTTGCTAATATCAGATTCTTTTTAAGAGAAGCAAATCGCTCCGCCAGCTCGTTATCCTCTGTTACCTCTGCACCGTCCCACAAAGCTTCTGCCGCCAGCCCATATTCGCCGCAACGCATGTAAAGATCCGCTTCGCGCCCGTAAGCTTTTGCCGGGCGTGTCTGGGATGTGGCATTCTCGGCTGAACCATTGGACTGTCCTGCCTCTTTGGACTGTCCTGCCTTGTTGGACTGTCCTGCCTTGTTGGACTCTTTGGACTCTCCCGTTTTTTGCTCCAATTCCTCTGGAAGCGGAATGCCAGACAGTCCATTTTCTGCCTCTTCTATCGCATCTGTTTTTTCTGTCTTTCCTGTTTTATCTGCCTTCTCCAGCTTTTCCACTGTCTTGTCATCATGAAGGACATAAACATCCTCCCCCATGAGAATATAGCCCTCGTCCTCGCTATAGAGAATATCATAATAGCCTGCCTTCAAAACAGCGCTGCTGTAATGATTGTCCTGCTTGTGAATCCAGACAAAATGCTCGCAAAAATAGTAATCAATAATGGTATTGCCCGTTTCCCCATACAGACAAAGCTGATATCTGAGCAGCTTCCCGTCACGGTCGCTGTATTTCACCAACAGCGCTCCGTTGTCGCTGTCCGCCGGATAGTCGCTTTCCTCGATAATCAATGCAGGGAACGCTTCTCCCGCGTCCTCACCGGAATCCATAGCATCACTTGTATACAAAGAAACAAATTGATTTATGTACTCTTCCATCTCCTGCGAAATATTGATTCCATCAATTTCCGCCTCTGTGCTCTGTGTTCCGGCGCCGCCCGTCCATGCGCAGGAAGACAGGGCAAGACAGATTGCGAAGAAGGAAATTATATACTTTATATCGCTCATTCTGGTCATGTGGCACACTTCTTCAAAATGTTTCATACTGTCGGCTCCCAAATCTTTTATCGTGCTTTTACATTATATACTATACCATCTGCCGCCTGAAATCCGCAAAGTATTCCTGTGCTTTCTGCAGGGATACTTTCAGCTTTACCTACAGCCTCTCCAGAATGTCATGCTCTGAAAGACCATAGTCAAGCCCCATTTCTATGATTTCCTGCATGATTCCCTTTTCGATGCCTTTTTCCATTCCTTTTTCTATACCGTCCTCCATGCCCCTCTCATACTCCTCAGTGCGTATGGCTCTTTCGTATGCTTCTTCGTCAAATTCATAAATGCTCATATTTTTCACCTCCGCCTTGTTCGCCAGAAGAAAATCTTTTAGGATTCCTTCCCTTATGCACTCATCCACTGCACGGTCCACCGCCTGCCCTAAGGGCATGACGGCAGTGTATTCCCTCACCCTGTCCACATACTGCATATATTCCTTTAAGGGCAGGCACTTCTTCTTTAATTCCTCATTGTACCCCTTGTTGATATTTAAGACCTGCACGATAAGCTCCATCTGCGGTCCGCCCTCTCCCGCAGGGAATCCGGCATCCTTTGGGGAATCAGCCTTTCCCAGAGGGCATTCCGCATTCTTCGGGAAGGCAGCCTTTTTTAGAGAACCTTGCATATCCTTTGGAAAGGCATCTGAAAACCTCATGACCTTTCTTTCCGGAAAAGGGCTCACCCCGTTGTAGAATACAACAAAGTGCGGGGCTGGCAAGGGAATCCGCCTGCTTCCGTAGATGTTTTCCCCTGCTGCAAGCCTTGCGTATTCCTCCGACACATACTGCAGGAACCGGAACGGCATGTTGAAGTTTATGGTGGTCTGGTGCTCATACATATGAAGCTGCAGCTCCGCCAGAAATGCCAGATCATTTTTATGCCCCATATAGACGGCATTCTCCAGAGTCACGATTTTAAGCTCCCCCGGATCTTCGCAGCTACTTCCGCTAACCGCATTGTACAGCCCCAATAGATTATTTTTGTCGCCAAACAACATCCGGAACACCGTGTCCCGGTACTTTCGGTTTGCCTGCGGGAGCAGGCTTTTCTCCGGCAGTTCTTCCGCCTGCCGCCTTTTCTCCTGCTGTTTCAAATTTCCTCCTTCCCATGGAAACCGAAAGGAAAAACAGCCCTAGCGTTCACGGAATCCATGCCTTATAAGATGTTTTGGAATAAAAGCACAGATTTCGTTGAAATGCATGGGAGAACTCCCTGTCTGGAACGGCTGCGCCGCCTGAGATTCAAAGAATGTATGCTTTGGATTTATTGTAGCAGAATATACGCATATGTGCAATACTTTTTACTTATTTTAGCATCACTTTTACAAAAATTAAATCGCGAATTGACTATTATACAAATTCGCATAAAATCCGCCCTTCGCCAGCAAACTCTCATGGTTGCCCTGCTCAATGATATTTCCATCCTTCATCACCAGAATCACATCCGCTTCCTGAATGGTTGACAGGCGGTGCGCCACAATAAAGCTGGTCCTGCCCTCCATCATCTTGGCAAAAGCTTTCTGAATCCGAATCTCCGTGCGGGTATCAATGGATGAGGTGGCTTCGTCCAATATCAGCATGGGCGGCAGGCACAGCATCACTCTGGCAATGCACAAAAGCTGCTTCTGCCCTTGGGAAAGGCTTCCGCCGTCCTCCGTAATCATGGTGTCATAGCCCTGTGGAAGGCGTTTGATAAAGCTGTGGGCATGGGATGCCTTCGCTGCCTGAATGACCTCCTCCTCGGAAGCCTCCGGCCTGCCCATGCGGATATTATCCCGTATGGTGCCGCTGCGAAGCCAAGTGTCCTGCAATACCATTCCATAGCTGGTGCGCAGGCTTCCTCTGGTAATCTCCCTGATGTCCGTGCCGTCCACGCAGATACTGCCCCCATTCACATCATAAAACCGCATCAACAGATTGATAATCGTAGTCTTTCCACAACCCGTAGGTCCCACGATTGCCACCCGCTGCCCCGGTTTTACCTGTAAATTAAAATCTTCTATCAGCTTCCGCTCCGGAACATATTGGAAATATACATGATTCAGGCTTACATTTCCTCTCGCGTCGGCAAGTACCTTTGCCCCTTCGCTGTCCGGCGTCTGAGCCTCTTCCTCAATCAGCTCAAAAATGCGGGATGCGCACACTAAGGCGTTCTGCAGTTCAGTAATAACACCTGATATTTCATTGAAGGGTTTTGTATATTGGTTTGCATAACTCAAGAAAACAGACAACTGTCCTACGCTGAATCCCCGGGTAATGGCAAAGAACGCGCCACAGATTCCCACTCCCGCATACACCAGACTGTTGACAAAGCGGGTTGCGGGATTAGTGATAGAGGAGAAAAAAATCGCTTTCAGGGAACATTTCTGCAATCTGCCGTTAATTTCGGCAAACTGCTCTCTCACCGCTGCTTCTCTGGAAAAAGTCTTCACCAGCTTCTGATTGTCTATGACTTCCTCAATCAGCGAAGTCTGCTCTCCCCTTGTCACGGTCTGCTCCTGAAACATGGCATGGGTTCTGGTAGCAATAAATTTGGCAACCAAAAACGATACCGGGGTGATACACACTACCACCAGTGTAATGGGAATATTGGTCAGAAACATAAAGCCCAATGTGCCGAAAATGGTCAGTACACCGGTAAAAAGCTGAGTGAACCCCATCAGCAGACCATCCGCGAAAGTATCCACATCCGCAATAATACGGCTTACGATATCCCCATAGGCATGGGCATCTAGATATTTTAAAGGAAGTGTTTCCAGCTTGGCAAACGCCTCTTCCCTGATATCCTTAATCACATGATAAGTAATATAATTGTTACAGGTATTCATCACCCACTGCGCCGCTGCCGTAATTAACATAACAACTGCTATTTTTAATATAATGGCAGTTATCTGCTCCATGTCCACCCTTCCCCTGCCAAGCAGCAAATCCACCGCATTGCCGGTCAGAATAGGAATATACAAAGTAAGCGCCACCGTAAGCGCCGCCAGCAAAACGGACAATACCACACTGATGCGGTATTTTTTGATATAATGCAAAACCTTTCGTATGGTTTCCTTTTGTGCGGGTTTTGTTTGTGGAGTTTGATTTTTACCCATGCTAATGACCATGCCTTTCCAATAACCTGTAATTTTCATGATTTCCCATATCATCTTCCGTGCGGGAGCAGCCTGCTGCAATGACATACAATGCAGTTTTGGCATATTGCTTTAGTTCCTCATGTTATGTCATTGTTGTGCCATACTTTATACTTCCAACAACAAATTCAAACATAAAATGTTATCACAAGCCGTTCATTTCTCCTTCTCCTGCTTCGGATATTGGGAATAATAAATTTCCTGATATACCGTACAATTTGACAGAAGCTCTTCATGGGTGCCTGCCCCTGCCATCTCCCCATCGTCCAGCACAATAATCTTGTCCGCCTGCCGTATGGTGGATGCCCTCTGAGACACGATAAAAGTAGTGATCGGGTTTCCTTTATCATCCGTCCCCAAATCCCGCAAAGCTTTTCGCAGTTTTGCATCCGTGGCGTAGTCCAAAGCCGATGCGCTGTCATCCAAAATCAGGATTTCCGGCTTTCGCACAAGCGCCCGGGCGATAGTCAGCCTCTGTCTCTGTCCGCCGGAAAGATTTTTACCGTTCTGGGCAATCTCGGCGTCCAGCTTTTTGTCCTTGCTTTCCACGACTTCCCTGGCCTGGGCAATCTCAATGGCGCGCCACAGCTCTTCCTCCGAGGCGTCTTCCTTCCCCCACAGAAGATTGCCCCGGACGGTTCCCTTAAAAAGCACTGCTTTTTGCGGCACCACGCCGATTCGCCGTCTCAGCTCCTCCATGGGCATCTGCCCGATATTTGTTCCCTCCAGATAAATGCCGCCCTCCGTCACAGGATAAAAACCGGGAATCAGATTTACCAGAGAGGTTTTCCCGGAACCGGTTCCTCCGATGATACCGATGGTTTCCCCGCGGTTTACCGTAAAATTTATGTCATGAAGGGTTTCCGCCCCCGCTCCTTCATAAGTGAGCCCCACATGGTCAAAGACCAGATAGGGGGCATCCGTCCGGGAAATCCCATTCTCAGCTTCACTCCTATGAAATTCCAATTCTCCGGCGCAAATCTCTTCTTTAGATACCGCTCCCCTAAAATTGCTTTCCCCGCCTACAATGTCAAACACCGCCGACACGCGTCCCGCGCTGGCGAGAGCCTTAGTCAGCAGAATAATCAGATTTGCCAGCTTCACCAGTTCCACCAGAATCTGGGACATATAATTGATAATGGCGACTACTTCGCCCTGCGTTAAAATTCCTATATTTACCTGAATCCCGCCTATGTAAATCAGCGCGATAATGGCTCCGTTTACAATAACATATGTTATCGGATTCATGCAGGCGCTGATTTTTCCTACATATACCTGTGCTGCCGCCAAAGCGTCCGTATTTTCCCGAAACCGTGTTTCCTCCTGCTCTTCCTGATGAAAAGCCCGAATTACCCTGACTCCGGTGAGGTTTTCCCTTGTGATGCCCAGCACCCTGTCCAGCCTGTTCTGCACATTTCTGTACAGAGGCATGGTCCAAAGCATAATTCCGAAAACCACAACGCCAAGCAGGGGAATCGCCACCACGAATACAAGAGCGCTCTTTACATCAATGGTAAAAGCCATAATCATAGCGCCAAACACAATAATCGGCGAACGGAGAAACAATCTCAGCACCATATTGACTCCGGACTGCACCTGATTGATGTCGCTGGTCATACGGGTAATCATGGTAGAAGTCCCCGCTTTGTCGATATTGGTGAAATTCAAAGACTGAATATGATCAAACAGCGCCTGTCGCAGCTTCGTGGAAAAGCCCACCGCCGCCTTTGCCGCAAAAAACTGCGCCGTGACGGAGGATACAAGCCCCACCACTCCCAAAGCAAAAAGGCACAGTCCCATTTTCGCAATATAGCCCATGTCCTTATTGGCAATGCCGATATCAATAATATTTGTCATCACCAAAGGAACCAAAAGCTCAAAGAAAGCCTCCAGCAGCTTAAACAGCGGCGCCAACACCGATTCTTTTTTATAATCCTTAAGATAAATCATTAATTTTTTCATAATCGCAGCATTTTTCCTCGTCCCGCACACAGCAGGCTATTTTATAACCACCGGACAGACTGCCTTCGGACAGACTGTATTCCGCCCAGAAAGTTCCTTTCAGCCACCGGGCGTCCAAATCGCTGAAATCCCTGCCGGCGGCATCCGCAATTCCTTCTCCCGTCATCTTTCCGTAAGCTTCCTTGCGGGTCCAAAGCCGGAAAAAAGCCTCCGTTCTCTCTTTTTCGGAAAGTCCGGCTAACCATTCCCTCTCTCTCTCATGGAAAAAACGATTGCTGATTTGCCGTACCCTGACAGGCTTTTGCTTCTGAATGTCCACTCCCGTCTCATGCTTTGACACCACACATATCACATAATCACCGGAGTGGGATAAATTAAAAAACAGGGGAATATCCCTAAAATAAGGTTTTCCCCTTTTTCCGTAAATATAAGAAGGAGAAAGCGGCGCGGGCAATTCCTCTACCAGCCGTGCAAGGGACAACTCCTCCACTATCCCCTCTGCAAGCTGAGCATCTCCGGCAAGCCGGGCACCCTCAACAAGTTGAGGGGGGAGCGTGGGCATAGCACGCATTGTATACATTGTATACATTGTATACAATGACCATTGTATCAAAAGCCCGGCTCCGGCGCATGCTCTTCTCTTCTCCGGCAGGACGATTGACTCCATCTTTTTTAACCGTTCCCCATCTATTTTTTTAAGAACCGCTTCCTCCATGGCATCCAAGCCAGCCACATTGAGAAGATAACCTCTCGCCTGCATTTTCCTGCCCCTGTCCTTATTCTGCTTCTTTTTCTTCCTCCGTCCGGGCAATCCGGATACCCAGCTCTTCCAGTTGAATCCCGTCCACCACATTTGGCGCATCCGTCATCAGACAGGAGGCATCCTTTACCTTGGGGAACGCAATCACCTCACGAATATTGTCGGCTCCGGCAAGCAGCATCACAAAACGGTCCAATCCGATTGCCAGTCCTGCATGGGGCGGAACACCATACTTAAAGGCATTTAACAGAAATCCAAAGCGCTCATACGCCTGCTCCCTTGTAAAGCCCAGCACCTCAAACATCTTCTCCTGTATGTCATTCTGGAAAATTCTCACACTGCCGCCGCCCAGCTCAATACCGTTTAACACAATATCATATGCCTTGGCGCGCACTTCTCCGGGTTTTGTATCAAGCAGATCCAAATCCTCCTCCATCAGCATGGTAAAAGGATGGTGCATTGCCACAAAACGGTCCTCCTCCTCGCTCCACTCAAGCAGAGGAAACTCGGTTATCCACAAAAAGTGGAACGCGGAATTATCAATCAGTTGAAGCTGCTTTGCCAATTCACAGCGCAGCGCCCCCAAAACCGACCATACAATTTTCAATTTATCCGCCGCGAAAAACAGTAAATCTCCCGGCTCCCCCTTCATAACCTCCACCAGTGCCTTTAATTTCTCTTCCGTCATAAACTTCGCAAAAGAAGATTTATAGGAACCGTCCGGCTGTACGGATAAATAAGCCAATCCTTTTGCCCCGTAGCCCTTGGCAAATTCAATCAGGGCGTCGATTTTCTTCCGGGGCATTTCCGCCTGCCCTTTGACATTGATTCCCCTTACGCTGCCGCCTGTCTCCAAAGCCGAAGTAAATACCGCAAATCCGCAGTCCGCCACGGTTTCGGATACATCGGTAAGCTCCATTCCAAAGCGGGTGTCCGGTTTATCCGAGCCAAAACGGTCCATGGCTTCCTTCCATGTCATGCGGGGCATGGGAAGCTTCACCTCCAGCCCCACCGCTTCCCTGCAGACCTTTTGTACCATACGCTCCGTCATGTCAATCACATCGTCCACATCCACAAAGGACATTTCCATATCCATCTGGGTAAATTCCGGCTGCCTGTCCGCTCTCAAATCCTCGTCCCGGAAACATTTTGCCAGTTGAAAGTAACGGTCATAACCGGAACACATTAAAAGCTGCTTAAACAACTGAGGGGATTGGGGCAGCGCATAAAAAGTCCCCGGATGCACGCGGCTGGGCACCAGATAATCCCTTGCGCCCTCCGGTGTGGATTTTGTTAAAATGGGAGTCTCCATCTCCAAAAAGCCCTCGCCGCTCATAAAAGCCCTGATGGATGTAGTAATCGCGCTCCTCAGCATTAAATTCTTCTGCAAATCCGGCCTGCGCAAATCCAGATAACGATATTTCAACCGAAGCTCTTCCTTGGTCTTGGAATCCGCTTCCACAGGGAAGGGAGGGGTCTCCGCCTCGGACAGGATACGCACCTGTGTAGCGCGGACCTCGATTTCTCCCGTTGCCAGGTTTTCATTTGCCGCCGCCTCACGCTTCTCCACTTTACCTACGACTGCCGCCACAAATTCGCTTCTCAGTCTGGCAGCCTTTTCAAAATTTTCCGTCCCACAGTCGCTCTCCTCAAAAATAATCTGCAAAATGCCTGCCCGGTCCCGCAAATCCACAAAAATAATGCCGCCCTTGTTTCTCTGCTTCTGCACCCAGCCCATCACCGTGACGGTCTCTCCGATATTCGCGGAGGATAACTCCCCGCAGCGGTGTGTTCTCTTTAAACCCTTCATTGACTCTGCCATTTTCCCAAACCCTCGATTCTGTTATTCTTCTTTCCCGTTCTTAAGCGGCTCCCTGTAAAACTCCTCAAAGCTCTCATAACCTTCCTTTAAAAGCTGCTCCTTCTGGAATTTCTTATTTTTATTCATGCGCACCACCAACACCTGACTGCCGTCTTTTCGGGCTTCCTGCGCTTTGGCGATAACCCTGCACAATTCTTCCCCTGCAACGCCTTTTTCTATCAAATAGGCAATCCTTCTGGGGCTTTCGGGAATTTGAAATCCCCTTTCCATCAACAACAGCACAATGCGCTCAAAACCGATGGAAAAACCGCATGCCGGAACATTATTTCCGGTAAAGCGCCCTACCATCTCATCATAACGCCCTCCGCCTCCGCAGCTTCCGCCGAATTCCGGCATTGCAATCTCAAAAATCGTTCCGGTATAATAGGACATCCCTCTCACCAGCGTAGGGTCAAACACTAACTCGAAGCTGTTCTCTTTGGTGGCGCTCACACTTTCCATAATTTCCGCAAAGGATGCCATCACCCCGCTGTCCAGATACCCGGAAAGCTCCTCCGTCAGATAAGAAATTCCATTGTCTGCCTTCTCCACCTCACTAAACAGTTCCAGATATTTGTCGCACTGCTCCTTGCCAAAGCCGCCCGCCAAAAGCTCGGACTTCACTCCTTCCAAGCCAATCTTGTCCATCTTATCCAAAGTAATAAACACACTGTCATAGTCCGATTCCGCAAACCCTGCGTAAGCTGCCATTCCCTTTAAAATACGCCTGTCATTTAACCGAATCTGAAAACCCGAAAATCCCAACTTGGTCAAGGTTGTGGTGGTGGCGAGAATCAGTTCAATCTCAGCCAGATTGGAAGCCTCGCCCAAGATATCTATGTCACACTGCATAAATTGGCGGTATCTTCCCCTCTGGGGATTATCCGCACGCCACACATTACCCATCTGCAACGCCTTGAAGGGAGTGGGGAGCTCTGCCGCATGATTGGAATAAAACCGTACCAGAGGCACCGTTAAATCATAACGCAGGCCACTGTCCACCACATCTTCTTCCGAAAGGGCTTCCGCCACATTCAGCTTGTCCCCTCTCTTTAATATCTTAAAAATCAGCTTCTCATTCTCTCCGCCCTGCCTGCTGCTTAAATTTGCAATGTTTTCCACACAGGGAGTCTCAATGGAGGTAAAGCCGAATTTACCGTAAGTCTCCTTAATCACGCCGATTACATAATCCCTGATTCTCATTTCTTCCGGCAAAATATCCTTCATACCCTTTGTGGGCTTCTTACTCAGCGCCATACTATCCCTCGTTTCTACTTTTTAATGATACCGATTTACTTCTTACATGATATATTTTTTCCCTGAAACTGTCAATATTTATCCGCATCCCTTTTTCATGATTTCCACAAAAAACACTTGACTGACCGGCTTCCTGTTATTATAATAACATTATAGTTAGCGAACGCTAACTCTATGCCCTTAATTAACTTTCGCTTACTACTATTTCATAATAAACATAACAGAAAGGAAATAACACATGTTATCTTGGCTTACTTCAAATGCGGGGAACATTATCGTCAGCGCCCTGCTCATAGCAATCGTATCCCTTATTATCGTCAAAATGATAAAGGATAAGAAAAAAGGCAAGTCCTCCTGCGGCTGTGGCTGTGCGAACTGTGCCTTAAACGGGCAGTGCCACAAAAAGCCGGAGTAATCCCCAATCGGATGCGCCTTTTACTCTGCCCGTATGATTTCCCTCACAACAAACTGAGGCGACTTATTCAGGGAAATATAAATTCTTCCGATATACTCCCCTATCAGGCCCAGCATAATCAGATTCAGTCCCCCTATAAACAAGAGCGCCGCCATCAAGGCGCTGAAGCCCATGACATAATTGAGTCCCAGCAGCTTGCGCACGATGGTGACAATGCCGTAGATAAAACCCGCCACTGCCGAAAAGAAACCGCAGGCGGTGGCAATACGCAGGGGTTTCACACTGAATGCCGTGAATCCGTTCATCCACAGCTTCACAAGCTTACTGAAAGTATATCCTGACTGTCCCACTTCCCGTTCTCTATGAGTAACCTCAATATTAATAATATCCTTTGTAGTCCTGAGCACCAGTCCCATTACATAGGGATAGGGATTTTCATATTTCTTCATTTCCTCAACGATAAAGCGCTTTGCCGCAAAATAACTGGAAATCTGCAGTTTCTTGGGCTTGTCCAACAAAACTACCGCCATCAGATCATTGATTTTACTGCCAAAATTCCTGAAACCGGAATGCTTTTTATTCTCATAATGGGCATATGCCACATCATGTCCCTGTTTCACTGCGTCAATAAGCTTAAGGGCTTCATTTGCCGGTGTCTGACCGTCATCGTCTAAACACACAATAATATCACCGCTCACTTGATGAAATCCTGCCATCAGCGCCGCATGCTGACCGAAATTTTCGCTCAGATTCACTCCCACCATATTCTTATTATCGTTACATAGTTTACGGATGACCTCAAAGGTATTGTCCGGCGATGCGTCGTTTACCAAAATAATCTCAAACGCCTCATCCTTTATGGTATCTTTAATCTCGTCCACCACTTTTTCAATGGTCTTCTCCGAATTATAGCAGGGTATCACAAAGCTGATCATCCATTTTCTCCTGTCCGGTTTCCCTATTATTTGTACTTTTCATTCTATCATTGCCACCCGATTTGTCAAGATTTTTCACCCCGCAAAAAGAAAAGGCTGCCGTATCGGTATTCCTACGGCAGCCTGCAGGTCTTATTGTCCATACTCTACATGAAGTAGTTCATGGGCTTTGTGGGACAGGGGTTTTTCCAGAAAACTCTTATAGCATTCCACAATCTCAGGGTTTTCATGGGAGAACCGCAAGGGATTCTTCTGGTCCAAGTCATAGAGGACTCCCGTTCTCGCCGGCACATCCGCGCCGCCGTCATGAATCGGCTGACCGCCGCCGTTTACACAACCGCCGGGACATGCCATGACCTCAACAAAGTCATAGACCGCCTCGCCCTTGTCAATCCTTTCCATAAGCTTCCTTGCGTTCACAAGACCGCTTACTACGGCAATCTTAATCTCATTTCCGTTCATATCCACGGTGGCTTCCCTGATACCGTCCGTTCCCCGTACATAGCGGAAGAAATCGGGATCCGGATTCTTGCCGGTCACCACAAAATATGCCGTTCTGAGCGCAGCTTCCATCACGCCGCCCGTTGCGCCGAAAATAACTCCTGCGCCGGTATGTACCCCAAGGGGCTTATCAAAATCATCCTCCGGCACATTTTCCGGTCTCACATAATATGCTTTCAAAAGCCTTGCCACTTCCCTTGTCGTCAGCACTTCATCCACATCGCGTCCCGTTCCCGCGCTGTCCATGCCCCCGAGGGTGACTTCCCTCTTTTTGGAAACACAGGGCATCAGGGAAACCACAAACAGCTTGGAAGGATCCACTCCCAGAATCTGTGCATAATAAGATTTTGCAATGGCTCCGAACATCTGCTGGGGAGACTTCGCGCTGGACAGCCTGCTCACATACTGCGGATATTGGGTATGCAGGAAATTCACCCAGCCGGGACAGCAGGAAGTAAACATGGGAAGCTTTTTCTCCCTGATTTCGGAAAGCCTTCCCAAAAATTCATTGCCTTCCTCCATAATGGTCAAATCTGCGGAGAAGTTGGTATCAAAAATATAGTCAAATCCTATTTTTCTCAGACAACCCACCAATTTCTCCTGCGTCGCAATCTCTCTGGGAAGTCCGAAATCTTCTCCCCATGCGGTACGCACCGCCGGAGCAATCTGCACAATGGTAATCTTCTCCGGATCTTCCACCGCATCCAATACCCGGCCCACATCATCTCTCTCCCGAAGAGCGCCTACGGGGCAGTTTACGATACACTGTCCGCACAGAGTACAATCCACATCCTCAATCTTTTGACCGTTGCATACATTGACCGTGGTTCTTGCCCCGGTATTTACCACATCCCAGATATCCATTCCCTGAACCTTATCGCACACCTGTACGCATCTCATACATTTAATACATTTTGAAGAATCCCGTACCAGAGGGAATTTTTTGTTGACCGGCGTCTCTTCCGGGTGCACCTCATAGGGCATATCGGTAATGTTCAAATCGTTTGCTATGGTCTGCAGGCTGCAATTACCGCTGCGCACACAGGTAGCGCACTGGAAATTATGCTGGGACAAAATCAGTTTCACATTGGTCTTCCGCACCAGTCTTGCCTTATGGCTGTGAGTATGAACGCGCATGCCCTCTTCCACTACGCTGTTGCAGGCCGTCACACATCTGTCCATGCCTTCCACTTCTACCACGCATACCCTGCAGGCGCCGATTTCATTGATATCCTTCAGATAGCATAATGTGGGGATATTGATTCCGGCGGATTTGGCAGCTTCTAAAATTGTAGTTCCTTCCTCTACGGAAATATTGATATCATTGATACACAAATTTACCATTTCTCTTTTCGCCCTCCTCTAAATGAACCGTATCCAAAGTGATCGCAGCGTAAACATCTTCCGGCCTCCTGACATGCCTCCTCGCAAGTCATGGACAACTCAATGGGCTCAAAATCCTTCTTTCTGTCGCCGGAATTCCTAAAGGCAAGCTCCACTCTGCCGCAGGGAGCTTTATTCGTATAAGCGGGCTCCGGAATATCAACTCCGCTGACAATCTCATGATGGAAGCCCAGATATTCGTCAATATTGGCTGCCGCCACCTTTCCTGCGGCAATGGCTCTGATAACGGTGGCAGGTCCTGTCACGCAATCGCCTCCCGCAAAAATACCCGGCAGATTCATGATTTCACTGCTGTTCAACGCATCAATAGCGCCTCTCTTCACGCTGATGCCGAATTCTTCAAAAGGCTTTGACACGATTCCCTGTCCGATGGCTACCAGAATCAAATCGCATTCGATTTTCTCCTCCGGCAGATCGGCATTCTTGGGAGAAGGTCTTCCGTGGGAAACACTGCTGATCATCTGGGGCTGTACCACCAGCGCCTTCACATGATTGTTTTCATCCGTTTCAATCCGCACGGGAGCTTTTAATTCCACAACTTCACAGCCCTCCGCCTCGGCTCCGTCCACCTCTTCCCTGAGGGCGGTCATATCCGCTTTACGCCTTCTATATACAATACTTACCTTCTCGGCTCCCAGTCTTACAGAGGAACGCGCCACATCCATTGCCACATTTCCGCCGCCGATGACCACTACCTTCTTACCGGAATAATCAGGCATCACACCGTCGCCGATGCTTCTGAGCATCTCAACCGCAGAAATCACTCCTTCGGCATCCTCGCCCTCCAAACCGATTTTTTTGTCCGTGTGGGCGCCGATTGCTATGTAAAGAGCATCATAATCTTTTTTCAAATCCGTAATGGAGATGTCTTCTCCTACGCTGATTTGCGTCTTTACTTCAATGCCTGCGGAAAGAATGGCATTAATCTCCGCATCCAGACGCTTTCTGGGAAGACGGTAATTGGGGATTCCATAGCGCAGCATCCCTCCCAACTGCTTCCTCTGCTCGTAAATCACTACCTTATGTCCCATCAGGGAAAGGTAATAAGCAGCGCTTAAGCCTCCGGGACCGCCGCCGATTACCGCCACACGCTTACCTGTCTGGGGCGCACATTCGGGAATCGGCACATCTCCCGCCATATCCACCGCTACCCTCTTTAATCCCCTGATGTTCACCGGAGCGTCAATCATGGTGCGCTTACATCTGTTTTCACAGGGATGCTCACAAATCAGGGCACAGGTCACAGGCAGGGGATTGTCCTTGCGGATCAAACGCACGGCATCCGCATACCGCTTCTCCGCCACCAATGCGATATAACCCGGTACATCCACGCCTGCGGGACAGAGCGTTGCGCAGGGAACCGGCTGACTGCTGTTACAGGTACAGTGATGGGCTCTGACATGGGATATGAAATCCTCACTGCAGCCCTCCAGACACCGAAGCACCATTCCTGCCGCTTCAAAACCAATGGCACAGTCCGCAGACTGATAAATGCTTTCCGCCGTCAATTTGATAACATCCAGAGTTTCCATGTCTGCTTTTCCGTTCAGAACATCCTCCAAAAGCCTTACAATCTGGTCAAGACCTACTCGGCAAGGAACGCATTTGCCGCAGGACTGCGCCAGACACATCTTTACAAAGGAACATACCAAATCAACGGAACACAGCCCCGGCGGGCTTGCCGCAATCCGTCTCTCCAGATCGGAATACAAGGACTCCATGGTAATCTGCGCCTTGTTTTTTGTATGAATGCTTAATCTGCTCATCTTTCCTCTCATTCCGCCGCGCAAGCGGCATTTTAATCAGCAGGAACTTTGGGACGCACGGCGTCACAAATTCCGAGATTGAAAATTTTTAATTTTCAATCTTTTCCTCCATGTTACGATTGCTTTTCTAAGTGCGACTAACTTTGGTATTTCTCAAACTTCCTTTTATTCAAGACCCTATGAATGCCCCTCGCATTCCCCCTCTCCTATTTTTTCGTCCGTTCTGTACCGCTCTTTTTACTCTTATAAAATAAGTATAGCATAATACACCGCTTCTGCGCAATTTATATTTAGTCCTTACAGCACCAAAGAATAAAATTACAAAATTAACCCTATCTCATCCTGATTTTA